>PMSQ01000063.1 GCA_003168355.1 Acidobacteriaceae bacterium
TTCAACCTGCTGATGATCGAGCAGCCGCTCTGGGACGACGACATTTTCTACCACGCCCGCCTCCAGAAAGAACTGCGCACCGCGATTTGTCTCGACGAATCAATCGTCAGCGCGCGCGCAGCCGCCAATGCAGTCGAGACCGGAGCGTGCCGCATCATCAACGTCAAAGTCGGCCGCGTCGGCGGATTCGCGGAAGCCAAGAAAATCCACGACATCTGCCAGTCGCAAAATATTCCCGTATGGTGTGGAGGCATGCTCGAATCCGGCATTGGCCGCGCCCACAACATCGCGCTTTCCACGCTGAAAAATTTCAGTCTGCCCGGGGACGTTTCGGCCTCGAAACGTTATTGGAAGGAAGACATCATCGATCCGGAAGTGCAAGTTTCACAGCAGGGAATGATTGCGATTAGCGACCTGCCGGGGACCGGCTATCGAATCAAAGAAGACCTGATCGAAAAATTGACAGTAAGGAAGGAAACGCTGCGCGCCCGAGCGTAACGCTGGGCGCCATTTTATAATGGTAGTCGGCCGCCTGTTTTCGTCAACTATCCGATCACATCGTATGTGGCGTGACTGTTGAAACATCGTCATCACACTCATTGACCGCCATCGTCTCCTAGTGCGACTTCGGGTCCGTCGCCGCTGCTCCCGGTTTATGATTCTCGGCCAGCTTCGCTTCTTCCGCCTCCAACATCTCCACTCCCTGGGCAAACGTAGTGCTGTCCGGCACGCGACGGAAGTCGCTGAACACTTCCTCAGATTTGATCGAGAGACTCTTGAAGAGAAGAATTTTCCCCGCAAAGCTCAGGGACATGCGCGAGACGTCCCAGGAACCATCCCCAACATCCCGCTGTTCCACGAGAAAATGTCCACCCTTATCGAGATGCCCCAGAATCCCCCAGCCAAAGCCCACTTCCTTGAACAGAGTCCCGTCAATCCGGGCGATCCTCCGCGCCGCCGCATCAATCAGGAGAAATCCCTGCATCCCGGCGAGCACCTGCTCCACGTGAGACGGCGGCGCATATGCCGGGTTGGGCCGGAATTTTAGGCGCACCAGCCGAGCCCCATCCTTGCCCACGTCCGCCACGCCTGTCTCCTCGCCGTCATAGTCGTAAAGAAAAGCCGCGGGCAACGCTTTTACGATGCGCAGCGTATGTTCGTCATTCTCCTGCTCTTGCGAATGTTTGCGTTTAAGCAGATCGCGATTGTCCGCCAGACCCGCCAGGCGGCTGTTCTCGCCCTGCATTTGTTCCGGCGTAAGCGGTTGGTCGTTGTAGGCGATGGTCATGCCCGCCATTGCCTCCCGCGTCTCGACATACAGCCTGGTTTGTGAGCCTTGCGAAGTTTGCTTGCGCGATCGAAACATATGCTTCGTTGAAATGTCGTTGGCGGCTGCTACCTCGTTTGCAACTGCGGCGCGCACCAGTTCAATCGGAGAAGCCGCATCCTGAACGGAACCTGACTGCATGCCCGCGGCAAGGGAACGCGCGTTCATGCCGGCGAGCCAGGCGACCAGCGAAACAACCGTAGCGACCCGCTGAGTTGTCCCCTGTCTCATCATGACCGACTCACAGTGTTCCCACGTCTTCAGTGTACCAATTGGCCTTCGTGGCATTCTCTACAGGGAACCTGGTATTAACCTTGGCGCAGGCACGGCTTGCCGCGCACTCCGTGCCTTGCGTATAGTCGTTGCAGTGAGCAATGTTCCGGTTTTGCTTGCAGACTTTGATTCGGAGCCAACCGGCAGATCCCGTTGCATCCAGGAGAGCGTCCTATGAGTACTCCAGCTACCGCGTTGGCACAAATCGGCAAATCGGTCTTCGTCAAGGGCGAACTTTCGGGCAGCGAAGATCTGTATGTAGATGGTCAGGTCGAGGGCAGCATCGCCCTCAAAGGCAACAGCCTCACGGTTGGCCCAAACGGGCAGGTTAAAGCCAGCGTCGATGCCAAGGGCGTTGTGGTGCAGGGAAAACTCGAAGGCAACATTCAGGCCAGCGACCGCGTGGACTTGCGCAAGTCCGCCATGGTTACCGGAGACATCTCAGCCCAGCGCATCTCCATTGAAGAAGGCGCTTTTGTGAAGGGCAAGGTTGATATTCACCGGACCGACACGAAGTAAATTGGCCTGAGCGGATCGGCAGTCAGGATGTAAGGATGTCATCAGTCTCGCAGACTTTCATGAAACTTTTTCGAGGATCATCCGGATCGGAGACCATTCCGGCGCAGAGCTCTCAGAAGCTCACCCGCCGCTCCAGCGGCTTGGGCGAGTTATCTCGCACCTGGGAGTCCGCCGAAAATCTTTGTGTTCTGGACCTGGGATCGACCTCCCCGACCAACATCCGTCACTTCACCGAGCACGGTCACAGAATCTACAGCGAAGATCTGCTCACCGCCTCCACCGACTCCGAACTTCTCACCAAAGACGAGCAGGGGAGTGCGATTCTCGACAGCCGGAAGTTTCTGGCGGATAATCTGGTCTATCCGGCCGCTCACTTCGATTTTATTCTTTGCTGGAATCTGCCGGACTACCTCGATGAGAGCCTGGTGAAGCCGGTCGTGGGACGGCTCTGGTCGGTATTGAAACCCGGCGGCATGTTGCTGGCGTTCTTTCATACCCGCGATGCCGGTCCCGACTCGCCGTGCCATCGCTTCCACATCGTCGGCCCCGACACTTTGGAGATGCAGAAGATTGTGCTGCGCCGCGAAGCCCGGCGCGGTCCCACCGGTGCGGTCCATACTGCCATCTCGGATGGCTTCCAGTTGCAGCGCGTGTTCAACAACCGCCACATCGAAAATCTCTTCCGCGATTTCGCTTCCATCAAATTCTTCCTCGCCCGAGATAACGTCCGCGAAGTGTTGGTCGTCCGCTAGGCTGTTCTGGTCTTTTCGGCCGCACTCTTCCAGACAATCACTCCCATGCGGAAAAGGTAATGGCGGGAAATCTCCACCTGCCTGACTCCCTGCGAAGAAAAAGCAGATGCGATCAAGCTCCTGATCTCCGCCGGAACATACGCCCGGCGCACCGAGGTCAGCCCATCCATCCAGGCCACCCGGCTGCGCATAAGGGGAAATCCAGCAAACGCCAAAGCCAGATGCAAGGGGTGCCGGACGAGGTCGTTGATCAGCAGCGCCCGCCGGCTCACCCGCAGACCTTCGCGCACGAACTGCGCCAGTTGCTGCGGCCCCAGATGATGCGCGAAAAGGCAGCAACTCACCAGATCGAAAGCTCCATCCCCAAAGGGGAGAGCAAACGCATCGCCCACAACAGAGTGATTCTGACCGGTCTGATCTTTTGCGGTGGGATTTCCCAGTGGCAGGTGAGATCGCGCTCGATCCAGCAGCGCGGCGTCCAGCGTGATGCCCCGTCGCGCCAGTCTCTGCTGGACCATCTCCGGTACTTCTCCCGACCCAGCAGCCACTTCCAGCAGCGAGATACGTTTCATCCCGTAAGCTTGAGCCACGCGCTCCACCATCTTCTGCGTGGTGGTGACTCCGCCGAACCAGCGGTTGACCCGGCCAATATCCCGCATAGAAATCTCAACGTCCGCTGGAGAACAAGCGTCGGAATCGAGAATCTCTGGCGCGTCGATTCTTTGCATGGCAGGATAGTGTTTCGATTCGGATTTTTCGACTCCGGAGATTCTTCACGCAGTCGAAGGCTTTGAAAGGGCGCGGCTTCAGTCGCGCCGTTAGAAGTCCACGAAAACCACGGGCTTTAGCCCTCGCACGGCCCCGGCTTCAAACCTCGGCCAGTTCCTCTTCCAGCAATTGCTTGTTATACAGGTCGCTGTAGTAGCCGTTCAAGGCGAGCAGTTCGTCGTGCGTTCCCAGTTCCACGATGCGTCCATCGTGCAGCACGGCAATGCGATCGGCGTTGCGGACCGTCGAAACGCGGTGGGAGATAAAGATGGTGGTGCGGCCCTGCATCACATCGCGCAGGTGATTCAGGATTTTGTCTTCGGTGTGCGTGTCGACGCTGGAGAGCGCATCATCGAGGATGAGGATGCGCGGATTTCGGATCAGAGCCCGAGCCAGCGCCGCCCGCTGTTTCTGCCCTCCAGACAGCGTGATTCCACGCTCGCCTACCATCGTCTGATACTGCTCGGGAAAGCCTTCGATGTCGCCGGCGACATCGGCAGCGTTCGCCGCGTCCTGAATTTCCTGCTCGGTCGCCGACTCTACCCCGAGGGCAATGTTCTCCCGAATGCGGTCGCTGAACAAGAATGTCTCCTGCGGCACAAAGCCAATGCTCCGGCGGAGCGAAGCCAGAGAAAACTCGCGAATCGGCCGGCCATCCACCAGAACCATCCCTGGCTCTGCGTCGTAAATGCGCGGAATTAGATTGACCAACGTGGTTTTTCCCGATCCCGTCGGCCCCACGATCGCCATACTGCTGCCCGCCGGAATGCGCAGGTTCAGGTCGTGCAGCACGCGCTTGCCCTCATATTCAAAGCTCAGCCCGCGGAATTCGATCTCGCCTTCCACGTTCCGTTCGCGTGCCTCAACGTCATCTTTGATCTCGGGTTGTTCCTGCAGAATCTCGTTCAGGCGGACCAGCGACGCCGTGCCTCGCTGGAAAATATTGATCACCCAGCCCAGCGCAATGATGGGAAAGGTAAGCTGCATCATGTAGATGTTGAAGGCGGTGAAAGCGCCAATCTTCATATGGCCTTGCAACACTTCCCGCCCGCCCATCCACAAGACCAGCACCAGGGCCAGACCGAGCATCAGTTCCAGCGTTGGCCAGAGCATGCCCATCAGCCGCACCAGCTTGAGACTGCGCGCCACATATTCCTGGTTCGCAGTTTCGAAAGATTCAATTTCCGCTTCTTCCTGCACATAGGCGCGAATCACGCGCGCCCCGGAAAAGTTTTCCTGGGCTCGCGCAGAAATGTCGGAGAACATCGCCTGAATTCTCTCGAAGCGCTCGTGAATCCTCCGCCCGAAGTATTGAATGACAATGCTGATCACGGGCAACGGCAGAAACGCGTAGAACGTCAGTTTGGGACTGTTGCCCACCATGAACCACAACGCCGCCGTCGTGAAAACCAGGGTATTCGCCGAGTACATGATCGCCGGGCCCATCAGCATGCGCACCGCGTTCAAATCGTTCGTCACCCTGGCCATAATGTCGCCGGTGCGCATCCGCTGGTAGTAGGAATAGGAAAGCGTTTCCAGGTGCGCGAAAAGGTCATTGCGCAGGTCGAACTCAATGTCGCGCGAGATGCCGATCACAACCCACCGCGTTAGAAAAAGAAAAATCCCCCGCACTGCCGCTAGCGCCAGCACCTGCAGCGCGAAGATCAGAAGTTTGTGCCGGGTGACGCCACCTTCCAGACTCTGAGCCGCATTGCCGATCACCCGAGGCAGTCCCGCCCAGGCGCCGTTGCTCAAAATAATGCACACCGCGCCCGCCGCGAAGCCCCAGCGATAGCGCTTGAGGTAGGGCAGAAGCGGACGCATACTTTTTGGAATCATGCAGATTGTGTAGATGAAATTCTAGCAGGCGGGGTTCAAGTTTTGGCAGGGCAGGAGCAGACAGGAGTTTCTCTGGAAATTTTCGGCGCAGCCGCGCTACGTCAGGCAAGGAGCCCGATCACGCGCGGCTGAGAGGGTAGAACAAGCTCTAACGCAAAGTCTCGCAGAAGGCCGTCTTACTTCTCGGGAGGAGCGGACGGCTCGCTCTGCATATGTTGCTGCATGCGCGCTTCCCGGTTGGCCTCGAATTCCTTCATCTTGGCCTGCTGATCCGGCGTGAGCAACTGGAATAGTTCGTTGTGAATGCGGGTTTCCTGCACCGCCAGCTCCTCCACGGTCTGCGTATGCTGCGCGACTATGGCCCGCACTTTTACTTCATCGTACGCGCCTTCCTCATACGGCTTCAGCTGCTCGTGAGCCTGCCGTAGTTGCTCCATCAAAGGTTCCAGCGTGGGGCGCTCTTTCTGCATGACGGCCTTTATCTGGGCCTTTTGGGCGTCGCTCAGATCCAGGTACTTGGCGAAGAAGCCCATCATGTGGCCTCCCATGCCGAATTCCTGCCCATGCATCGGTGGAGGCACATCCGCGGTTTGCGACTTAGCGATTGCACTGCCCAACATCACCGCCAGGGCCGCCACCAGCAAGCGAAAACGAATCGATTTCATAAACTCTTGACTCCTTCAAGGCCGATTCTTACGGGGAACTAATTCGAGAACCAGGGCCTTGCCACTTTCATAAAAACACGATTCCTGTGGGAAAGTAGTAAAAAGTCAGTAAAAGCGAGTAAAGTTTTGTCAACCGGGAACGAGCTGCGATTTGACAATTCTTTACTGCCGGCGCTGCCTGCTTGGTGCACAATGAAAACCACGAAGATGGAACGAATTTTGGTTATCGACGATGACGTAGAACTCTGCACTCTGGTCGGCGAGTACCTGCAGGCCGAGGGTTTCGTGGTGGAAGCGGCGCACGACGGCGAGAGCGGATTGCAGCGCGCCACCAGCGGCGGTTACCTGCTCGTGGTTTTGGACGTGATGCTGCCCGGCATCAATGGCTTCGAGGTACTGCGCAGAATCCGCGCAGCCTCGCGCCTGCCCGTGCTATTGCTCACCGCGCGCGGGGAAGATGTGGACCGCATTGTTGGTCTGGAGATCGGCGCAGATGATTATCTGCCCAAACCTTTCAATCCGCGGGAACTGGTGGCGCGGATTCGCGCCATCCTGCGCCGCACACGGAGCGACAAGTCAGTCCCGTCGGCGCCTGATGTGGTTCGCGTGGGCGAGATTGAACTCGATCCTGCTACCCGCAGCGTGCGCCGCGATGGCCAGCCCGTTGACCTCACCTCGGTCGAGTTCAACTTGCTGGAAGTGTTGCTGCGCGAGGCTGGCCGCGTGGTTCCGCGCGAGCGTTTGGTGAATGCCGTGCTCAGCCGGAAATTCTCCCCTTTCGACCGCAGCATCGATATGCACGTCAGCAAAGTCCGCAAGAAACTCGGCGACACCGACGCCGACGAGCACATTAAGACCATCCGTGGAGTGGGCTATATCTTCGCTCGTCCGCGAGAGAAAACTGGGGAAAAGGTGAAGGCCACGTCATGAAGAGCCTCTTCCTCAAGATTTTTCTTTCCTTCTGGATGGCCTTTGCTCTGTTTCTTGTGCTCGCGATCCTGGTTACCCTTGCGTTTCGTCCCCGGACCTCAAGTTGGGAAGCTCTTCTTGTGACCGCGTTGAACGACTCGGTGAATGCCTACGAGCAAAAGGGCCAAAGCGGACTTGGTGAATATTTGGATAATCTGGAAAGGACGCAGCGCGTCCGCGTCTTTCTATTCAATGAAAACATGGAGGAGGTGTCTCACCGAGGCGCGCCAGAGTGGGCGCTACGGGTCGCAAAGGGAGGGCCGAGGATTCCGCACGAGGGTTTCATTTTTCCTGCTCCGCCTCCTGTGTTGCGCGATTCGCGCGCTTCCTCCGACGGATTGCATCGTTATACGCTGGTGCTATCCCCTCCGCCGGGACCACGCCTCTTCTTAGGTCCGCGTGGTCTTCCCATCCCCGGTCTGATCATCGCCGTTATTTCCTCTGGGTTTGTTTGCTACCTGCTCTCGTGGTTCCTCACCATGCCCGTGGTTCGCCTGCGGGCCGCCACGCGCAAGCTGGCTGCCGGGGATCTTACTGCGCGGGCCGGTGCGCCCAACATCCGCAGACGCGACGAGGTTGCCGGCCTGATGCGGGACTTCGACACCATGGCGGAGCGGCTGGAGAATCTTGTCAAAGCGCAATCGCGCCTGCTGAATGACATTTCCCACGAACTGCGCTCACCGCTGGCCCGTTTGAACGTGGCTCTGGGCCTGGCGCGACAGCGCTCCGGTCCGGAAAGCGCCAGCATGCTCGAGCGCATCGAACTCGAAGCCAGCCGTCTTAACGAACTCATCGGACGTTTGCTGACTTTGGCCCGTCTCGAAGATGGTGAGCAGCGCGTGCCCCCAACTCCGGTGTTTCTCGACGAAGTGGTGCTGAACGTCGCTGAAGATGCTGAGTTCGAGGCCCAGGCGCGGCACTGTCACGTACGCAGCGAAATCCCGGCGGGAGGCTGGGCCGTGCGGGGAGAAGCATCCTTGCTGCACAGCGCGATTGAGAACGTTGTGCGCAATGCCATCCGCTACACCCGGGAAGGCACGACGGTTGCGATTCATCTGGCCAGGGCCGAAAACCCGAGCGGTGCGGAAGCGGTCGTAAGCGTCACCGATTGCGGTTCCGGCGTTCCGCCGGATGCGCTGGCAAAACTGTTCCAGCCTTTTTATCGGCTGGACGATGACCGGGGCCGGCAGACCGGCGGCGTTGGTCTGGGGCTGGCCATCACCGAGAGAGCGGTGCGCTTTCATGGGGGCCGCGTCGCAGCGTTCAACCGCGCCGAGGGGGGTCTTATAGTTGAGATTCGTCTGCCTCTCGACCCGGCCATCTCCAGCGCCGGGAAAACGCCTGAACCGGTTCCCGAAGAACAAGAAGCCTAAACTGCAGTGGTCAGTAATCAGTGGCCAGTGACCAGTATCCAACGAACTGGCCACTGCCCACTGGTCACTGATCACTGCCTTCAGGCAACTCGCGGCTGTCTCCGAGGTTCCAATGAGGTTGGTGGGCGTTTGCTCTTCCCGCGCATTCCTGATACATAAATGGATGGCAATTCACGCCTTCACAAAGGTGTTCCAGCCCGGCTTGTAACGGCCGGGCAGTGCGGAAGCACGTTCACAGGAGATAAAGCGAAGAATGCGGACAAGGTTTGCCTGGGTTGCGGGAATTTTGGTCTTGGTTTCAATCGGCGTCCTGGTGGCTTGCAGTAGCAAGTACACATCTCACTTCGATGGTCTGGTGGTGGTGTCCACCCAAGAAGAGGGCGTGATGGAGACCTTCAGCCTCGATCTGGGCAACGGCGACATGACGCAGATCAACAACGAGAACGGTCCTCCCACACCCGGAATTGCGACCTCTGTTGTCATTGATCCGGCGGGCGCATTCGCGTATGTGGCGACCACCGTGACTTGTACTCCAACCCTGGCTGCGAACACTTCTCTCACCGGCGCGGTACAGGGCGCCATTTTGGTATACCCGATCAACTCCGACGGCAAACTGGGCGCGGCGGGTAATCCGACGTACTTGCCCGGGAATTCCGCATATCCCAGCACTTTTCCAACCTGTGGCCTCGACGATTCGACAAATCCCAACCCCGGCAGTGCGCCAGCCGCTATCGCCATGGACTCGGCTGGGAAATACCTTTTTGTGGCCGCAGCTCTGGAGGCCGCTACCTATACCACCAACCTCAACACGACGCCGATCCCGACCGTGGCGACTCTCAACTCGGTGGGCGTCGTGGTCTACGCCATCGGCAGCGCTGGCAGCCTGACGGAAGTCGCAGGTTCGCCTTTTGCGCTTCCCTCCCAGCCGGGTGGCCAGCCCCCTCAACCATCGGCGCTCGCCGCCACTCCAACGGTGTACCCGGTCCTGGATGCTCCATGTACCGCCCATACGCCTCCCACAACGGAAGATCTTTATGTGACGGATTTTGAGAATGATGTGATTTTGAATTACTCGGTCTCGTCCACTGGCAGTCTGACCCTGGTTAATACTGGAGGATCGACCCAAGGGGTTCCCACCGGCACTCGGCCCAACGGGGTTGCGGTCGACCCTTGTAACCGGTTTGTTTATGTGGGAAACCAGGAGTCGAACAGCGTTAGCGCCTACACGATTTGCAGTGTTGTTTCTTTGCCACAATGCCCCGTCGGAGACTACAGTCTGCTGCCAGTTGCGGGTTCGCCCTTCAACTCCGGCACCGGTGCGGGACCTTTGACGGTGGATGCGTACGCCAATTTCTTGTATGTGCTGGCCACCGGTAGCGACGCGGTGTACTCGTACAAGATCAGCTCCACCAATGGCGCGTTGACGCCCATGACACCCGCGTTCGTTGCCACCGGCCAATTTCCGACATCGATTGCGATTCGCAGCGACGATAGCTTTATGTTTGTGGTCAACTTCAATTCCGCGAGTCTTTCGGAGTATGGCGTCACGCCGGGGGATGGAGCTTTGACGGTGCAGCCGACGGTCACTGCCTTTCCCACTCCTTGGGGAGTGGCAGTGAAGTAGCCCTGGTCAGCGCGAAGGCATCGCCCCTGAGTCGTTCATTCGGACAAGAATCGATTCCGTCAAGCGATTTTTCCTTCAATTTGCTTCGCGAGGCTGGTTATGTCGGAATTTTCAGAATCAAGTAGGCGCCCACCAGAGCGAAAATCAGATCCGGCGACCAGGCCGCAAGGGCTGGCGGCAACTGGCTGAGGTCTCCCATCGCCTCGAACAGCCGCGACACCACGGTGTAAACCACTGCGATGCCCACCGCGACCGCAATTCCCGTGATGGCTCCTTTTTTGGCCGCTGACATGGAAAATGGAACGGC
This sequence comes from Acidobacteriaceae bacterium, assembly GCA_003168355.1. Taxonomy (GTDB): domain Bacteria; phylum Acidobacteriota; class Terriglobia; order Terriglobales; family Acidobacteriaceae; genus Sulfotelmatobacter. The sequence continues at coordinate 10,417 of PMSQ01000063.1, forward strand.
GAGCACAGCCATGATCAACGTGATCAGCGGAAAGGAAAGCTTCTTATTTAGTTGCACCCGCAGCCGCACTACATCGAACCCGCTCTGCTGCAGATCGCGGATATAGCGACGCAGTTCCTCGTAGTTCATCTCGGAATACTGTTTTACTTCCTTCTTGAAATAGGACGGCGCTTCGCTGATTTCGGGGAAAGTGGAGACGTCGAAGGTGCGGTAGCTGGCGATGGCGGCGCCGTGCAGAGACCGCTGCCAGCCCTGTTCGAAGATCCATCGGTCCATGCTCTCGGACCAGTGAGTGCGCTCGGCATGGATGCGCTGGGTGATGTCGAAGCTGACGGGGTCGATCTGGAAGATGGTGAGGTTGGCAAACTGATCGCGGTCGGCGTCGAAAAACTGGTAATAGTAGATGTCATTGTGCTGGCCGAAAATCCAGCGGCGGTCCGGGCGTAGATAAGTCTGCGGGGGCTTGCCTTTGATCTGGTTGTGCAGCGCCTCCTGGCGTTTGTTGGTATGAGGAAGATAGAACTGGTCGGCAAAGAACAGTCCCGCCGCCAGCACAGCGGCCGCTGCCAATACGGGTGTGACGATGCGGTAGATGCTGGTTCCGGTCGCCTTAATGGCGGTAATCTCATTGGAACGGTTCATCAGCCCGAACGTGATCAGCACCGCGAGCAGCATGATCAGGGGCGCAACGCTGTAGAGAAGGTACGGAGCCACGTTGAGCAGATATTCCGCGACCACGATGAAAGGCGTCTGATTGCGCAGTATGTCGCTCAGCAGTTCGAACAGAGTAAACACCAGCAGCAGGACAAGGAACGCCGACAGGATCATCCCCAGATAGACGAAGAAATCGCGCAGTACGTAGTCATCGAGCAGCGTGGGAAAGCTGGCGCTGAAAACGCGCCGACGGGTGGAGGCGCGCTCAAAGGCACTGTCTCTGCGCCTTTGCCTGCGATCCTGTGCGGGGCCGTTCGCCGGAAGCTGGTCGCGCTTCCACGCCAGCCTGATTGCCGACAGCGAAAGAGGACGCCGCTCCGCTTGCCACAACAGGAACAACGCCGCGGCGAAGAATACAAGGTTGGCCAGCCAGGCTCCGAACGCTGGGCTGACCCTGCCTTGCTTGGCCAGCGAGACTCCCACCAGAGAAATAAAGTAATAGACGAAGACCAAAGCGATGGTGAGTACGAAACCGCCGGACTTGCCGCTCTTTTTCGACGAGAGTCCCAGAGGGATTCCGACCATGGCCAGCACCAGACACGCCGTGGGCAAGGCGAAGCGGTTGTGAAATTCGATGAGGTATACCCGCGCCGATACGACATCGGCACTGGCAGCGTGATCGTGCAGCGCCCTCGTATCGATGGCTTTGACCGGAACCTGTTCGTCTGCTTTGTTCTCCGACGAAGGCAAATCGAGCGGGATGTCGGTTTGCTGGAAGGTTGAAATCTGATAGTGGTCGGCCTGTGTCAGATCGGTTTCGTGGGTGGAACCATCGACTAAGTGTAAATGCAGGCGATCCTGGCCTTCGGGGACGAGGATACCTTCGTGGGCCAGCGTGATGCTCGGGTTGGCGGGATCGGAGATGTCTGCGAGAAACACGCCCTTCCACACCGCGGCACCCTGGGCTGTATGTACGTCCTGCACATAGAGCACGGTCTTGGGGAACCCTTCATAGAACACTCGAGGCTGCACTTCAAACGACGCTTGCGAGGTTTTGAGTTGATCCTCAAGGCGTCCCAGCGACGCGAGCGACCATGGCGCCAGGTACAAGCCGTTGATCAAAGCCAGGAACCAGGCGGCCACGACGAAAATGGCGAGCACGCGCCCAAAGTTCCAAACGCCCATGCCGCTGGCGCGCATAGCGGTGATTTCGCTGTCGGCAGCGAGGCGGCTCAGGCCGATGAGAATCCCCACCAGCACGCTCATGGGAATGGTGTAGGTGAGCGCGAGCGGGACTGTGTAGAAGAAGATCTCGGCAACGCTGGGCAGGGGCGCGCTGGCGCGGACCACCAGTTCCAGAATCCGTCCCAGATCGCGTGTGAACAACACAAACGTGAAGATGGCCGCGCCGATCAGGGCGTGCGACGTGACTTCACGGAGAATGTAGCGGGTAAGAATCCGCATGGGATCAGTTCTGAGGGCAGGATAGCACGGGGTCCGGTACTGATCCGCCGCTACAGCTCGATCCCGTGCAGAATCACGGGTGATGCAGGTTGAGTTTCCACGGTTCGTAATTCTCAATGACGTCATCCTGAGCGCAGCCGCTTTCCAGGCGGAGCGAAGGATCTCGCGCGCAGACCGGTGGCACCTTCGGGAAGCTCCAGATCCTCACCCGTCCAAATTTGCGCCGGGCTCGGGGATGACGCCTTCTGAAAGAAAGTCCCAGGAGTCAAGTTGCACCACTACCAGAAGTAAGTTCCCGATGGTCAGCGCAGATGCAATGTGGTAAGATTTCCTTGTTTCCTTGAATAAGGTTATCATGCTAGCGAAAAAGACCGTCAAGAACCAAATCACTCTTCCCAAGACAGTAGTGGCGCGCTTCACTGAGGTGGACTATTTCGACGTGAGTACGGATGGGGAGTGCATCATCCTGCGTCCGCTGCAAAGGAGCCGTGCCGAGGAAGTGCGGGCGCGGCTGGTCGAACTCGGGATTGACGAACAAGATGTGACAGCCGCGGTTTCGTGGGCGCGCAAGAAGGCATGAGCCGACGCGTGGTCTTTGACACGACGACGGTTGTGTCGGCGCTCTTATTTGCGGGTGGCCGCTTGGCGTGGCTACGCCGGCATTGGCGCGAGAACGGCTGCGTGCCCCTGATCTCTCGCGCAACTGCTGCAGAACTCACGCGAGTTCTCCGTTACCCAAAATTCCGGCTGTCTCCGGACGACTGCCGGGAACTATTGGCCGATTATCTTCCTTACTGTGAGGTGATCGAGCCAATAGAGGGATGCGCGTTCGTGTGCCGGGACGCAAACGATCAGCCGTTTCTGGACCTGGCGCAGAGCGGTAAAGCCGATCTGCTGATCAGCGGTGATCGGCATCTGCTGACACTGGCTGGGCAAACAACATTCTTGATTGAAACTCCTGAGGCCTATCGTCGCAGAATATCCGAGGTGCCGTAGAAACGTTGATACAACGCACGACGTATTTCAAGCGGGCCAGCATTGGGAGCACCGCCTACTAGCGGTCGCTGTGAAGGTTCTTGAGAGCATTGAGGATTTGCCCCAGATCGCCAATTGTCTTTCTTCTCCCAATAGGGTCGGGTACGCTGCTCTCGATCTCAGATTTCGACATTTGGCTCGCTGTTGCGAAGGTTCGTTACGCGCGCCACGCAAAGGAAATTCACAGCCTCCGTGTGACATCTGACCTTGTGCCTACCATCGCACTTGCGCGATCATGGTCGAGGCCCTGACGTTGCGCACATCGCGCACCGCACTGTCGCATGTTCTTTGCTTTCTAGATTTTGATACCTAAGCTCTTTGACATCCGGATTTTGCGGAGAATTTCTTGCTAGCTCCATGATTCTAATCAGAGGGGGGTAGGGGTATACACCAATCTTGCACACGCTCCGGTGCAGGCTCCGCACCACCGCCCGCCGCGCCGGAAATTCATTTCGCTGTAAAATGCACGGCCGGAACCGGCTGTGGCTGCTTATCCCGCCTTGAGGAACAGCGCCCCCAGCGGCGGCAGCGTAAGCTTCAGCGAATGGGGACGGCCGTGCGCCGGTTCTTCCTCGGCATTGACCCCGCCCAGGTTGCCCACACCTGTACCGCCATATTCCAAAGCGTCGCTGTTCAGCAGTTCGCGCCAGTAGCCGCCTTCCGGCACGCCCACACGATAGCCGACCCGCGGGATGGGCGTGAAGTTACAAACGATGAGCACCGTGTCCTTGGGCGACTCGCTCTTGCGCAGCAACGAAATCGTGCTGGTCAGATTGTCGTTGCAATCCACCCACTCAAAGCCCGCGGGATTGTTATCGAGCAGGTGCAGAGCAGGCTCGCTGCGGTAGACCCGGTTCAACTGTCCCACCCAGTTCTGCATGCCGCTGTGAACTGGATACCGAAGCACATCCCACTCCAGGCTGGTGTCGTGGGCCCACTCGCGGACCTGGCCGAACTCATCCCCCATGAACAGCAACTTCTTGCCGGGCTGAGCGTACATGTAAGCGAACAAGAGCCGCAGGTTGGCGAAGCGGTCGCGCTCACCACCGGGCATCTTGCCGATCAGCGACCCCTTGCCGTGAACCACTTCATCGTGCGAAAGCGGCAGCACGAAATTTTCCTGAAACGAATACAACATGCGGAAGGTCAGTTTGCTGTGGTGGTACTTGCGATGAATCGGATCTTGCTTGAAGTATTCGAGCGTGTCATGCATCCATCCCATGTCCCACTTCAAGCCAAAGCCCAGCCCGCCCAGGTACACTGGCCGCGAAACCATGGGCCACGAAGTCGACTCTTCCGCGATGGTCTGAATGTCCGGGTGTTCTTTGTAGGCTTCCTGATTGAAGCGCCGCAGGAAGTCGATGGCTTCCAGGTTCTCGCGTCCGCCGAATTTGTTAGGAATCCACTCGCCGGCCTTGCGGGAGTAGTCGAGGTAGAGCGTGGAAGCGACCGCATCCACCCGCAGGCCGTCGATGTGATACTTGTCCAGCCAGAACATCGCGCTCGACATCAGAAAGCTACGGACTTCGCTGCGTCCGTAGTTGAAGATGTGCGTCTTCCAGTCGGGATGAAAACCCTGCCGCGAATCCGCGTGCTCGTAGAGGTGAGTGCCATCAAAGTAGGCCAGACCGTGCGCGTCGGAAGGGAAGTGCGAAGGCACCCAATCAAGAATGACGGCAATGCCGTGCTGGTGCAGATAGTCCACCAGGTACATGAAATCCTGCGGCGTCCCGTAGCGCGAGGTCGGCGCGAAATAGCCCGTGGTCTGGTATCCCCAGGAACCGTAGAAGGGATGCTCCATCACCGGCAGAAATTCCACGTGGGTGAAGCCCATGCGTCCCACATATTCCGCGAGACGTGGCGCGGTTTCGCGATAGGTTAGAGGACGATTGTGTTCTTCGGGAACCCGCATCCAAGAGCCTAGGTGAACTTCATAAACGGCTTGCGGCGCGCGCAAAGAGTTGCGGCCGGCGCGCTTCTCCATCCACTCGCGGTCGCCCCACTGGTAGTCGAGATCCCACACCACGGAAGCCGTACGGGGAGGCTTCTCGTGCATGAGGCCGAGCGGGTCAGCCTTATCGACCTGGTAGCCGTGCCGCCGTGACTCGATATGAAATTTGTAGAGCGCGCCCTTGGTCACGCCGGGGACGAAGCCCTCCCAGATCCCGGAGGATCCACGAGGAGCGAGATGATTGGTGCGCGGATCCCAGTCGTTAAAGCTGCCGATCACCGAAACCTGGCGAGCATTCGGCGCCCACACACCGAAGATCGCTCCCTCTTTTCCGTCGCGCGTGACCAAGTGAGCGCCCATCGTCTCGTAGAGGCGATAGTTGCTGCCCTCGTTGAACAGGTAAAGATCCTGATCGGAGAGCAGCGTCACTCGGTCAGAAGCGGCGGGAATGGAGGTTTCTGGCATTTGCCGATTTCTTAGTGTACCGGAAGAGCGGCCCTGCGGCCCTTCGTGCCTCCAGGCACCCCGAACCCCATGCTAGACTGACGTTTCCATCCATGCCCGCCCTGCGTCTGATTCTTCTCTGGCACCAGCACCAGCCTTTCTACAAGGATCTGGTGACCGGCGAATATTGCTTGCCCTGGGTGCGCCTGCATGCGCTCAAGGACTACTACGGCATGGTCAAGCTGCTGGACGAGTTTCCCAATGTGCACCAGAACTTCAACCTGGTGCCTTCACTAATTACGCAAATTCAGGATTATGTCGCGGGGACGGCACGCGATCCATTTCTGAACGTGGCGTCCAAGCCGGCAAAAGACTTGACGGTGCCGGAGCGGCAATTCGCACTGCAGTATCTTTTTCAAGCGAACCTGGCAAACCTGATTGGGCGGTATCCGCGCTATTGGGAGTTGCGGGAGCGCTTCCGCGAGCATGGGTACTCGCCGGAGAAAGCGGAGAAGTATTTCGAGCCGCAGCACTTCACGGACTTACAGGTGCTCTCGCAGATCGCATGGTTCGACGAATTCTTTCTGGAAGATAAAGACGTTGCGGCGCTGATCAAGAAAGAGCGCAACTACTCGCTCGAAGATCAGCAGTTTGTGATAGCGCGAGAGCGGGAACTGCTGGGCAAGGTTCTGCCGGCATACGCCGATGCCGCGAAGAAGGGATCGATCGAGATTTCGGCGACGCCTTTCTATCATCCGATTCTTCCCCTGGTCTGCGATACCAATGCGGGAGCGGCTTCGTCGCCGGGCCTGCCCTTGCCCCAGAACCGGTTCCGTCATCCCGAGGATGCGCGCGAACAACTGGTGCGCGCTCTCGACCTGCATGAGAGAGTGTTTGGAGTCCGGCCGCTGGGCGTGTGGCCGTCGGAGGGCAGCGTTTCGGATGAGGCGCTGGCCATTGCTCATAGTCTGGGTATCAAGTGGATGGCGACAGATGAAGGTGTGCTCGGCCGCAGCACCGGCGTCTCCTTTGAGCGCGATGGCAACGGCCGTTTGCCCGGGCACTTGGCGGAGCGGCTCTATAACATTCACCGCTACGAGAACGGCCAGACCGAGATGCACCTGCTATTTCGGGACCACACGATTTCGGACCTGATCGGCTTTGTCTACTCGGGGATGGATCCCGGGGATGCTGCCCGGCATCTCCTGCACAACATCAAAGAGGCAGCTCAACCGGTGCTCGCGCAGGGCCGGGACGCTGTAGTGTCAGTGATCCTCGATGGAGAGAACGCCTGGGAATATTATCCAAAGTCCGGGCGGGAATTTCTGCGGCGCTTCTACGATGCTCTGCAGCGCGAGGGAGGTCTGGAAGCGGTTACGGTCTCAGAGGCAATTGCCCGCCAGCGCAACGTCTCGCCATTAAAATCCCTGGTGCCGGGTTCTTGGATCAATGCGAACTTCAACGTCTGGATCGGCGCTCCCGAGGACAATCGCGCCTGGGACTACCTGCACCACGCGCGCGAATTCTATGCGCAGAACGCGGCCCGTGCCAGCGAGGCGCAACGCAAGCTGGCGTTCGAGGAAATCCTGATCGCCGAAGGCAGCGACTGGAACTGGTGGTACGGGCCGGAGCACCACTCGGCCAACGACCGCGACTTTGACGAGCTCTACCGCAAGCATCTTTCGAATGTTTACCAGGCCCTGGGAGCGACGCCGCCCGATTATCTGTCGCAGCCGATCACGGGAGGTGAAGTGCGGCCGGTCTTCACGCCCCAGACCGCCTACATTCATCCCCGCATCACGGGCGACAAGATCCGTTACTTCGAATGGCTGGGCGCGGCCATTTTCACCGCCGACCAGCGCGCTGGGGCGATGCACGGCAAACAGTTTCTGCTGGACTCTGTGTATGCCGGGATCGACAGCGTGTTTGTCTATGGTCGACTGGACTTTGCCGGAGCGGTTCCTGACATGGAATTCGACCTGGTAGTCAATCTGGAATCATGGGCGAGCGGAGAAGCGCGCCCACGGCGAAGTTTGCGGCTCGACGCCAAGGTGCAGGATCACAAGCTGACGGAGTGGAAGGTCGATGGCAGGGAAGAATCGTCGGGGGCTTCTGCGAGCAAGAATGAAGAGACTGCGAAGGCGGCTCTGCTGCGCAACTTTGAGTTCCGCTTGCCCCTGAACTGGCTGCTGGCCGTGCCTGGCTCGGCTGCGAGCTCGGGGACGATCTCTTCGACCACGGCAGATCGCAAGCCGGGCGCTGTGCCGGTCCCACCGACCAGCCGCGTGCGGCTGCGCTTCAGCCTCTGGCACAATCGACTACCCGTGGACGCGTTGCCGGTGGAGGGATGGATCGAGCTGCAGTTAATGAGCGAAGCTGATTTGCGGGCGGGGATGTAAAGGGTTCATGCTGCCGTCCGAAAAGGGAAAAAGCCGGAGGCATGCGCCTCCGGCATGGGGGAGAGCCGAAAGTTATTTTACTGTCCCGCGCTGGCCACCGCAGTGGTCATTGCAAGAGGGCGGTTGAGTTCGAGCGTGAGTTCGGTGCCGGCGGGGAGCGTGGCCGACCGGTGCTTAGTCAGCCAATGAACGCCGGTTGAGCCTGCGCCGACCACTCCTCCGATGACGATTCCGGGAGGGCCACCGATGAGGCCGCCGATCAGCATGCCACCGGCTGTGCCGCCGCCGGTTTCCATCTGGTCGCGGCGGTCGTGACCAGATCCTTTAAACTCGCCTTCTTGATTTACATCGGTACCGCCGCCGGCATTGGTATCGACCAGTGTGGCATCGAGGAAAAGGTGCTCACCGGTAGGGAGGACCAGCGCTTCGGCCAAAATTCCGATGGTGGGTTTGCCCGAGATCCGGCGGGGCTCGTCCACCTTGGTGACACGGCCTTCCACCATTGTGCCGGCAGGAATAACCGTCTTGCCTTCGATCACCACGGCCTGGGTCAGCCGCGCCTGGAAAGGATCACCAGCCTTGTTGCTGAAGGTCGCAAGAGTTGTTTCCAGCTTAACCATCAGCGCCGTGCCGGCTGGTACGGGCGAACTGGTCTGCGCCGCAGCCATCGTACTCACATAGGAGTATGCCATCAGCAAGATGCAGGATAGAACTGTCCACTTCTTCATCACTCCTCCTCAAGTCTTCCAACCCTTAAACCCACGATTCTTGCTTTCGACTCTAGACCAGACCGAAGTCCGGAACAATATGTGGCGGGGCTAAGGAACCAGCGAAGACAAGGGTTGGGCGTGATTTATGGAGAGGCACTCGTCCAAAGGGCCTGGTGATAACCTTACCGGATGCCTACCGAACCTGATGCGGGCTCCTACACTCAAAAGCCGGCTCGATCCTCTGCGGCGGTTGTCTTTGCCCTCATCATAGGTTTACTGCTCGGGATTCTGTGTGTCGGCTCGATAGGATGGTTGATGCTATCGCGAAGTTCCGGGCGTGCCCTGTTGGGGCATGTGTGGTCGGCGGTGACCGGTAGAACCCTCAGCATCGACGTAAGCCAGCCCACTGTGGTCGATCGCATTCAGCGCCTGCAGCGGCTGGAGACCGTGGTTTACACCATGGACAAGCTCGTGACCGGCGCGAAAGAGAATCCCATCTTCCCGGATTTTCTTGCCGGAGATCGCCTTCTGATGATGGTACACGGCGAAGTGGTCGCCGGACTTGATTTCTCGAATCTGAAGCCGGGCGACGTCAGAGTGGATGGCAAGCAGATTCGGTTGCATCTTCCCGCGGCCGAGGTGTTCCACACCCGGATCGATAGCGCGAAGACCCGGGTGTATTCCAGGCAAACTGGGCTGCTGGTGCCGACCGATCCAAATCTGGAAACGCAAGTTCGACAGGAGGCAGAACGTGAACTGCAAGAGGCTGCCTTGGCCGATGGCATCTTGCGGATCGCGCAACAGAATGCGGCGTCGACTATCGGGGGTCTATTGCAGGGTTTGGGATTCGAGAAGATCGACTTCGACTAAGGCAGAGCCGATCTCGGCCGCGTGACGGGTGCGCCCTCATTCTCCGCTTTTTGCTGCGCGAGAAGATGGTAAAGATGCTGCGGTGGCGGAGAGTACCAGTGGACTTGAGGTTGGATCGACAGGAGCGAGTACGGCGATCTCTTTGTCAATCGTTCCCCATCGCGATAAATGGTCGAGTTTGATCAGAAGAGTCTGCGTAAGTTCCTGCCCCTTGGCGGCCAACAACATTCCTCTACCCAGAGTTCTAATCTCCTGCTGCAAGATCATACCTGTCGTAAGCTTTGAAGCTGGAAGCTTGCGCAACTCCATTTTTGCGCTTTCGGGGTTAAGGCCTGCCACCGCCTCAACCAGTTCTGGCCCGAACTCGCTGAGCCGATCACGAAGCCTGGCAATTGCATCTTCGTCCGACAACCCCTTCATTCTGAGGTTGTCAAACGCAACCGCCAGCTTGAGCATTTTCGCTCCAAGCACGATGTCTGCCGCCAAGGAAACTGGCTCGCCAGGAACTTCGTGCGCGGTTTTCTCCGTTAGTTGCTGACTAATCATCCATGCTATCGGTTCCAGCCGGGGAATATTGACGAGTAGGTCTCTCGCCACTTGTGGATGAGCAGCGAACCTGGCCTGATCTTCCGATGAGAGGCTGTTGCCAACGTATGCCGCCTGGATGAGGTCGGGATCAAGCGTAATGCACCCCAACTGCGACAACATGGCTGCAGCCTCGAAACGCCATGGAGAAGGCAGATTGAACTTGCCCACCAGGTAGCGGACCAGGTGCGCAATCCGCATTGATCTTCCAAAAGCCTCTGGGCTGGCAGCGCTTAGGACGTCCGTCAGTACCTTTATGCTCCCCATGAGGGTCTTTTCGAGGAGATCCTTCTCAGCCGTTACCAGGCGGTACTGGACCAATCCGGTGGTGAGAGCCTTTGCCAGAACCTCCTTTTCGCACGGCTTGGTGAGAAAGCGAAATATGTTTCCCTCATTCACCGCTTGCATGGCCGCGTCCAGGTCTGTGTAGCCGGTCAGCAACATCCTTACCGTGTCCGGCGCCGTCCCCCGCACCCGCGCCAAGAACTGGGCACCGTTCATTTCAGGCATACGCATGTCAGAGATCACAACCGCGTACGGACCGTGTTCTTGAATGGCGGCCAGGGCCTTTTCTCCGCCCACGGCGGTGTCTACCTGAAACTCGCGGTGCAGTATTCGCTTGTAGCCATTCAGTACGTCCGGCTCGTCATCTACGAAAAGAATTTTGTCACTCACGGTGTTCCCCCTAATGGCCTCCCATCGGCACCGGGTGCACAACGCATGAATTACTTTTGATACCTCCCTGTGGGAGAGTAACTCTTACTGGCAGTCTGAAGAAAACCAGGTCCTGTACCGATACTTCTCACAGCCAAACAACCCCGAATCAGGAACCGCTTCGAAATGGGAGTGCGGCTATGCCGAAGACATCACACAGCCCTTTCAGCCCTTCGAGTTTATTGGGAACTGGACGATTATCACTCTACATGCGCCAGTGATCAGTACATGGCATCGTCGGCAACTGTTGGCAACTAAATTACCCTGGAATTGGAGACCGAGGCTGCGTCCGCCGTCAGCAGGCCGAATCTAGGGTGGAGATAAGGCCTTGGAGTTCCTTAAGCCACTGTTTTCTTCCGACTTCATGCCCCACGGCTACTGCTATCAGTGGAACCCGTCGATCCTATGGCTGCACGTCGTCTCGGACACGCTGATCACGCTTTCTTACTACTTCATTCCGCTCGTGCTCATTTATTTCGTCCGCAAGCGCCACGATCTTCCTTTCAACCGGATGTTCGTCATGTTCGGGGTTTTCATTCTGGGTTGCGGCACCACCCACCTCATGGAAGTCTGGACCGTGTGGCACCCTGATTACCTCCTATCGGGTCTCATTAAAGCTATTACGGCCGTTGTTTCCGTGGCGACAGCGGCACTGCTCATACCACTGGTTCCCAAGGCACTGGCCTTGGCCAGCCCTTCGGACCTGCAGGCAATCAACCGCCAGCTTGAAACCGAGGTTGCCGAGCGCCAAAGGGCACAAGAGATCCTGCGCCAGGCTCACAGAGATACCGAAGTCCTCCTGAATTCGGTTCCGTCGCTGTTGATTGCACTGGACGCGAATGGTCACATTCGACAATGGAACAAAGCTGCAACCATGATTTTGGGGTGGCAGGAAGGCGACGTACCGGGCAAGACTCTGGATGAGTGTGGAGTCAAGTGGCTCACGGCTAGCATCAGTGCCCAGGTCGCAGCTCGCGTCCAAGACCCGTCTGCCTGCAGTCTCGACGACATCAGGTTAGACAAGAGCGGAGTAATCCGATCCCTCGGTCTCAATGCCATTCCACTCAATACGGATGGGGCGGCAGGGATTCTGGTGGTGGGCGCTGATATAACCGACCGGATAATGCTCAAAGAACAGCTTCTTCAGGCTCAGAAGCTGGAGTCCATCGGGCAACTTGCGGCAGGAATCGCGCATGAAATCAATACCCCGACGCAGTACATCGGAGACAATGTGCGGTTCTTGAAAGATGCTTTCCAAGACCTAAGCGGTCTGCTGGCTAATTACGGCCGCTTGTTGGTAACGGCTAAAGACGCCGCCCTTCCTGGCCAAATCGTGCAGGAGGTCTCCGCTGCGGTCGAGCACGCCGACGTTGGCTACCTGCTGGAAGAGATTCCCAAGGCCATCGAGCAGACTTTAGAGGGCGTGGCCCGGGTATCGAAGCTAGTGGGTGCGATGAAGGATTTCTCCCATCCTGGCTCGAAAGAAAAAACCTTTCTGGATCTGAATCGCGCCATTGAAAGCACGATTACGGTCGCACGCAACGAGTGGAAATACGTAGCCGACCTGGAAACCGACTACGACTCCTCATTGCCCATGGTTTCGTGTTTGCCTGGCGAGTTCAACCAAGTGATCCTGAACCTAATCATCAATGCCGCGCATGCCATTGCCGATGTGGTCAGTAAAGGAGGCTCAACCAAGGGAAAAATTAAAGTGCAAACGCGGAATTGTCCGGAGTGGGACGAGATTCGAATCCAAGACACGGGTTCGGGGATCCCCGAAAAGGTGCGGGCCCGAATCTTCGATCCTTTCTTCACTACCAAAGAGATCGGCAAGGGAACCGGGCAGGGCTTGGCCATCGCCCGCTCGGTGGTCGTCGATAAACACGGTGGAACCATTCATTTCGAGACCGAGGAGGGGAAAGGTACAACCTTTATCATTCGTCTCCCCCGAAATGGCAAGGTTCTTGCCATCAGCGGGGCCTCGGCGTGAAACGCATCTTGTTCGTGGACGATGAGAGCAAGGTTCTCGATGGCATCCGTCGTATGCTGCACTCCGAGCGGGAACGTTGGGACCTGCAGTTTGCAGTAGGCGGCGAAGCCGCCTTGCAGGCGTGCGAAGCTGGCAGCTTCGACGTGGTCGTTTCTGACCTGCGGATGCCGGGAATGGATGGTGCCACACTGCTTGGTCACATTCAGAACCGCTTTCCGAGCGCAGCGCGGATTGTCCTTTCCGGATATGCCGAGGTCGCGCTGGCCACCCGCTCAGTTCCGGTGGCACATCGCTTTATCACCAAACCATGTAACGCAGCCGAACTGCAAGCTACGATTGAGCGTGTCTGCACTCTGCAGGACATATTGTGCGCACCCGAGATCCGAAAAATCGTCGGAGCCGTCGGTGAACTGCCCTCCCTTTCCAGCACGTTCACATCGCTTACGCAAGCGCTGCGAGACCCGAGCACATCCATAAACCAGATTGCAGACGTCATCGGACAAGATGTCGCCATGTCGGCAAAAGTCTTGCAACTCGTCAACAGCGCTTTCTTCGGGTTGGCCCAGAGTGTCACCAGCTTGCGGGGCGCCGTCTCATATTTGGGTATGGAAACAATTAAGAATCTTGCCTTAGCTACCGAGACCTTCAGGGTTTTTGCGCCCGACCCACGTATTCCACAATCAGTCTGCGAGAGCATCCAGCAACATGCGCACTGCACGGCCGCCATTGCCGGCAAGCTTCCCGGGGACCGGAAAACTCGGGAGGTTACCGTCGTGGCCGCGCTTCTCCACGATGTTGGAAGACTCATCCTGGCAAGCAAAATGCCGGATATGTTCTGTTCTGTACTCTCACGTGCCGCTGAGCGCAAATGCGAGCCCTTCGAAGCGGAAGAAGAACTACTGGGGACCTCACACGCGGAGATAGGTGCGTACCTGCTCGGATTGTGGGGCATCCCCAACCTTGCCGTTGAAGCGATCGCGCACCACCATCATCCCGCTCGCATTCCGCACTCCGGTTTCGACAGCTCAATAGCCGTCTATGTTGCGGACCTGTTGGCCCACGAACTGGACGCTCACCCACAGGATTCGACAGGATCTGAACTCCGGGAGGCGGATCGATCCTGCCTTGAGACGCTCGGAATTTTGCACCGGTTTCCTGAATTTCGTGAGCTCGCGCTCCAAAGCGGCGACTGAAATGGCGATCTCCTGCAAACTCGTATCCACAACTTTGCACGCTATGAACGCCCGAGATTTATATGGTGGGCAGTGCAGGACTCGAACCTGCGACCTCCTGCTTGTAAGGCAGGCGCTCTAACCAGCTGAGCTAACCGCCCCTGGGTACTTTGGCGAGATCAGATTCCTTCGGCTGGGCTGAGGACAAGCGCCGTACCGTTGGGAACTCGCTTGAGGGGAACTGCGCGAATCGCGCTTGAGTGAGTATATGCGACGTGCGAAAACCCGGTCAAACCTGCCTGAGCCGCTTCAGCGCTCCAGAACGTGAGCGCCCTGCCTGCTAGACTGACGCGGTGCGCCGGTTGATCGTCAATGCCGATGACTTTGGCTTTACCGCGGGCGTCAATCGCGGCATCGTCGAGGCTCACACTCGCGGCATCGTGACTTCCTCCACGCTGATGGCCAACGGGCGTGCCTTCGAAGACGCGGTGTGCTTGGCAAAGACTGTGCCCCGGCTCAGTGTGGGCTGCCATGTCGTACTGATCGACGGCCAGCCGGTGCTGGATGCGGAGCGGCTGCCCTCCCTAACTTCGCGGCATTCCGGCGGCGTTCGCTTCCGCGACGGGCTGAAGTCCTTCGCTGCCCGTGCGCTCGCCGGCGGGCTGAATGCGGGCGAGATCGAAGCGGAGACAAGCGCACAGATTCGCAAGCTCCAATCGGCTGGCATCATCGTCTCCCATCTCGATACCCATAAACACACACATTTGTTTCCGGCAGTGTTGCGTCCGCTGTTGCGTGCCGCGCGAGCTTGCGGAGTGCGGGCTGTGCGCAATCCCTTCGGCCCGCGCCAACCGCTGATATCTGGTCAACTGCTGGCGCGGCCCACTCTCTGGACGCGATACATCGAGGTAGGAATTCTGCGCGCTCTCGCCGGTAAGTTCCGCGAGGCTGCGGCGCGCGAGGGCCTCGTGACTCCCAATGGCACGCTTGGCATCGTCGTGACCGGGGCGCTCGATGAAAAACTTTTCCGCGGCATCGCCGCAATCATTCCCGAAGGCACCTGGGAATTCGTCTGCCACCCAGGCTACAACGATGATGATCTCAAGTCGGCCAACACTCGCCTGCGCGAATCGAGGGAGACCGAGTTGCGCCTTTTGACGATGCCCGAGGCACGAGAGTTGCTGTTGACTCAGGGCATCGCTTTAGTTTCGTATCGCGATCTGATTCTCGCCAACACCCTTGAATAGTATTCTCTGAGTGCAATTCCGACAGATCATCCTCGACTCGGATGACTATCGTAACCTTCGGCAAATCATCTCTGGAGGGTATGATTGCCTTAGATCTAGCTCAGAAGACTCAGGCTGGGAGGCCTTTTATCATGTCTGCCTCAGGGGCAGCCCCGCGCGCGACCTTGGACTTGCGCATACGTGTGTGGGGCATGGGGGCTAATAACCAGCCCTTCCATCAGAATGCCACTGCCCAGAACGCTAGCATCACAGGAGCGTGCATTTCCGGCCTCGAACAGGGGTTAAAGGTGGGCGACGTCATCGGCGTTCAATTCGACACCAGGAAAGCGCGCTGCAGAGTAATCTGGGTGATGGAAGCCGGAGGCCAAAAGAAACTTCAAATCGGCGTGCAATTGGTGGCTGACCAGGAGTGCCCCTGGCTTTCAGAGTTGCCGGTCGAAATGCGGTCCAACCTGCTGGTTCCCTCGGCTGACAATCGCAGAAGGTTTCAGCGTCATAAAATCTCTTTCCCCCTCGAATTCCGCGACGAACGCGTGAACACCCCCATGCGGGTAAACGCCACCGACATCAGTGGAAACGGTTGTTATGTTGAGGTCGCCATGCCGTTGGAGGTCACCACCGTGCTGAAGGTGGATTTCTGGATCGACCAGGAGCGCGTCACCGCCACCGCCACGGTTCGCACGCGCGACCCCGGAGTCGGCATGGGCATTGAATTCACAGGTATGCCGGAGGACTCCAAGAAGCGCTTCCAAGCCCATCTGGACAAGCTGGACCCTGGCATTTCCAAGCCGGGGCCAAAAACCCCTGAGTAGCTCGTCGCTCCAAATCGCGTTCTCAGCGTGTTAACACCCCTCCGTCCACTGTAGAATCTGCATCCTCTATAGTTTCCAGCCATCGAATCACAGGACCCCACAGAACCACGGGAAAGGGCGGACTTCGGCAAGATGAAGATTGGGATCACCTGTTATCCCACCTACGGCGGCAGCGGCGTGGTGGCGACTGAACTCGGCCTGGAGCTGGCGCAGCGCGGCCACGAAATTCATTTTATCTCCTATGCCCAGCCCATCCGGCTCCGCGGGCAGGAACCCAACATTCACTATCACGAGGTCGAAGTGTCGCGGTACCCGCTGTTCGACTATCCGCCCTACGATCTGGCGCTGGCCACACGCATGGCCGAAGTTGCGCAGTTGTACGATCTCGATTTGTTGCACGTCCACTATGCGATCCCGCACTCCGTGAGCGCACTGCTGGCGCGCCAGATGCTTGCGGATGGTCCGCGCGGCCGCCGGTTGCCCTTCGTCACCACTCTGCATGGCACAGACATCACGCTGGTGGGGCTGGATCGCTCCTACCTTCCCATCACGCGTTATTCAATTGACCAGAGTGACGGCGTCACCGCTATCTCGAACTACCTTCGCGACCGCACCATGCGGGTCTTCGACGTGAAGAAAGAAATCGAAGTCATCTACAACTCGGTCAATTGCGACGTGTATTGCAGGCCGAAGAACTGGGCGGAACTTCGCACCGAGTACGCGCCGAACGGGGAACGGTTGCTGGTGCATCTCTCGAATTTTCGCCCGGTAAAGCGCGTCTCGGATGTGATCGAGATATTTGATCGCGTGCGAAAGGAAATGCCGTCAAAACTGATGCTGATCGGCGATGGCCCGGACCGTTCTGTGGCCGAGTGGTTGGCAGTACAAAAGGGAATCCACGAAGATGTTCTCTTTCTGGGCAAGCAGGATCAGGTCCAGGAAAAGCTGGGGGTCGCCGATATTATGCTGATGCCGAGTGAGCTTGAATCATTCGGTCTGGCGGCGCTGGAAGGGATGGCCTGTGAAGTCGTGCCCATCGCAACCCGTACCGGCGGCGTGCCGGAAGTGATTGAACATGGCGTTAGCGGCTATCTGGCCGAGGTTGGCGACGTGGACACGATGGCCCGCTACGCCATCGAACTCTTGAACGATGAAAGCCGCCTGCGGGCCACGGGCAAGGCGGCTCGTGCTGTGGCCCAGGCCCGTTTTTGCTCCAGCAGGATAGTCCCCCAATACGAAGAGTTTTACCGGCGCGTCGTCGAGCGCTCTTCGTAGAAGCCTTCTGGCACCGCTCCCGCCGCCTGCAACAGCGGCAACCGGATGCGTACCAACGTTCCTTTCCCTTCGTGGCTGTCGATCGTCATGCGCGCCGTATCTCCATACAGCACCTGGAGCCGCTCGGAAACATTGGCCATGCCAATTCCAGCGCCTCGCGCACTCCCGGATTCCATCTGCTGCGTGGCAGCCATTCCAACCCCATCATCCTCCACTTCAATCACCAACCCCGAGTCGACTAAGCGGCTGCGCAAATGGATGCTTCCGCCCTCCACCTTCGCGGCGAGTCCATGCTTGATCGAGTTCTCCACCAGCGGCTGCAGGAGCATGCTGGGAACCATCACGTCCAGCGAGTCCGGCGCCAGTTCCTTCACCACCCGGAGTTTGTCGTTTCCGAAGCGGACAACTTCGATGTCGAGATAGTTGTCGATGAACTCTACTTCCTCCCGCAGCGGCACGAAAGAATCCGTGCTGTTCAGCAAACGCCTTAGGATGGTGGCCAGCTTGGAAATCATGTCGCGTGCCGTATCCGGATCGAACCGCACCAGCGAAGAAATCGAGTTCAGGGTGTTGAAAAGGAAATGAGGATTGATCTGGTTTTGCAGCGCTTCCATGCGTGCGTGCAGCAGCAATCGTTCCTGCTCCTCCAGTTTGATCTGGATGCGCACGCTATTGAAGATCTTGAGCTCAATCCCAATGGCCGTCACCGAGGCAGCATAGATCGCACCCCACACCCACAGGTTGTCGGGACTTTCCATGCTGAAGATCGAGTGAGGAAAATATCGCGCCAGTTCGGTTTGGACAAACCGCAATAACACGATCGTAGTGAAGAACATGACCTGCCAATCGAACAAGCGCGGCCGTGGCAGGTTGCGCCGAATCAGACGAAAGATGCTTTGATCGATGAACGGAGAGAACGACCAGATGTCGTCCTTGTCCGCGGCCATGGTGCGAAGCTGGCCTGCGATAAAACCTGAAAGCACTCCGAACGGCAGTGCCGCCCACTCGCCATGCAGGAGAGCCGGTACACCCATCAGCAGGCCGCCAAGAGATCCCGTCCAACGTCCGCCGATCACGCCCAGCAGCAGAGCAGTCTCAAAACTTAGATCTCCCGCCAGAAAACTTGGGACTGAAAGACGAATCCAGACGCCAACCATGATGGGAAGAGCCATGCACAACACCAGGTAAACCTTCTGCCGAAACGAGCGCTCTTCGCGGAACAACAGCAATTTGAATTCCTTGGAACGCACCAGACTGCTGGAGACGGCGGCGGCTACGCCGAGCTTCAGCGCCAGGTGAATAAGAATGGTCTGCGGTTCCATGGAATTCAGGCGAACACAATTGCCAGCGAGAAAACTGTAGCACGAGAGAAGATCGGGCGATTTGGTGATCTGGTCATCGGGTGATCTTAGAAACTAGTACTTCCGATCGCCCGATGACCCGATCACCAGATCTTTCCTAGTGTCGTGCTGTGCGATGAGAAGCGGCGAAGATAGCTACAAGTTCATTTGCTTCGACTAGCAGGTCCTTTAACAGTTCTTCTTTCACAATTCCGGATTCGACCAGACACTCGAGCCAGAACACGGTCTCGTCGGCTTCCTCGACGACAATCCCTATCTTCGAAACAAACTCGGCTTTGGATCTAGAGCGCCCGGCGGCCCGATAGTTCGCACCCACCGAAGTGCCCGACCGCAACAACTGTTTGCCGAGAACTTGTGCTTCGGTGGAGCGGGGCAGATGCTGGGACAAGCGGATGATTCGCAGCGCAAATTGCTTGGTCCGCTTCCGAAGTTCTTCCTGCCGACTGATTTGTCCATCCGCCACAGTCATCTCCGTCCTCAAATCAATCGGATCATCGGGAAGTCGGGTCATCTGGTGATCGTAAGTGCTCAGTCAGCCTCCGAAATCACCCGATGAGCCGATCAAAGATCACCCGATTTTAAGAGCCATGCGCAGATCCGCTCCCGTCATCTCCTTTGGTTCATCGATGCCGAGTATTCCCAGCATGGTCGGCGAAATATCCCGTAGCGAGCCGTTGGGCTTCAGAGTGAACTGTTTTGCATCTTCTGCGACCACGATGAACGGCACCGGATTGGTGGTGTGCGCCGTGTGCGGTCCGCCAGTCGCGGGGTCGATCATCATCTCGGCGTTGCCATGATCGGCCGTAATCAACATGGCGCCGCCCTTGGCACGAACGACGGTTTCGATGCGGCCCAGGCAGGCATCCACGGTTTCGACCGCCTTCACCGTCGGCTCGATCTTGCCCGAGTGCCCGACCATGTCCGCATTGGCGAAGTTGACGATGACTACATCAAACGCTCCTTCTTCCGTGGCCTTTATGACGGCGTCGGCAATGCCCGCAGCACTCATCTCCGGCTTCAGATCGTAGGTCGCGACCTTCGGCGATTGCACCATCACGCGCTCTTCGCCGGGAAACGGCTGCTCC
Source organism: Acidobacteriaceae bacterium (assembly GCA_003168355.1). Classification (GTDB taxonomy): domain Bacteria; phylum Acidobacteriota; class Terriglobia; order Terriglobales; family Acidobacteriaceae; genus Sulfotelmatobacter. The sequence goes on from PMSQ01000063.1 coordinate 30,185, forward strand.
ACTCCGCCGTTGAAGAAGTATGTAACGTGCGCGTACTTCTCGGTCTCGGCCACGCGCAGGTTGCGCATATTGAGACCGCCCATCACGTTGGCTAGGATGTTCGCCATCGATTCCGCGGGAATCACCACCGGCAGGCTGAAGTTCTTGTCATACTGCGTCATGCACACGTAGTGCAGATTTTTCGGGGCACGGTTGCGGGCAATCGTGGCATCGAGATCGGCCGCGCCTGGAAGATCGCTGCCGCCTTTCGTGTTCAGCCCGTTATTGCGCGTCAGCGCGCGCGTGATCTGGCGGACACGATCGGCGCGAAAATTAAAGCAGATGCAGGCGTCGTCATCGCGAATGGTTGCCAGCGGCTGGCCGGCCTTGTCGGTGCAGACAAAAGGCACCACGAACTCATCGGTGACGTCCCGGTTGTAAGCATCCTTCATTCCTTGAACCGGGTCGGCGCACTTGCCGCCTTCCGCGTCGGCGAAGACCATTGCGTTGTAAGCTTTCGCAATGCGCTCCCAGCGCCGGTCGCGATCCATCGCGTAGTAACGGCCGTTCACCGTGGCAATCTTGCCGGAGTTATACTCGCGCATCTTCTGCTGCAATTGTTCGAGATATCCGGCGCCGTTAGTGGGCAGCGTATCGCGACCGTCCATGAAGGCGTGAACGAACACACGATCCACGCCGTTCTGTTTCGCCATTTTCAGCAGCGCGAAGAGATGAGCCTGCTGCGAGTGCACACCTCCATCGGAGACCAAGCCGAACAAGTGCAGCCTCCGTTCACCCACGCGCGCATGCTTCATGGCTGCAAGCAGCACAGGATGCGAGAAGAACTCGCCGTTCTGGATCATCAGGTCGATGCGGGTGATGTCCATGTGAACGATGCGGCCCGCGCCAATATTGAGATGTCCAACCTCGCTGTTACCCATCTGCCCTTCGGGCAGGCCGACGAAGGGTCCGCTGGTGTGAATTAGCGTGTTGGGATACTCGCGCAGCAAACGGTCGTAAGTTGGTTTGCGCGCCAGCGCGATCGCGTTGGCCTTGGTTTCGGCGCGGTAACCCCAGCCGTCGAGGATGATGAGAACGAGTGGTTTGGGACGAGGCATAAATCTGCTTCTAGCTCCTGGCTTCTAGCTCTTGGCTTTAATCTAGGATGGGAAGGGAACGGCTCGAACTACAGTTGCCGAGTTCCGGTTTGGAGACAAATGCTATTTACTCTTCGTAAATGGGTGGTACCCTCCCTGGTCCTGCGCTATTGGAATCATCATGGTAGCGTGAAAATGGTGAAAAATCTAAGAGCTGCAACAAGTTACGGGCAAGATCTTGGGAACAAAGGACTTGGCATTGCCCGTAGTGCGTCCACACTCCCTCCATCACTATCATCGGCTGTCGGGGGCCGTGGTGGCAAGGCTAGATGTCACAGGCGGTGTGGATTTCTGCGTGAGCGCCCAGAACAGGGCGCGTCAAGAAGAACCTTCACCAGAAGGGATCGTCGATCTCTTTGGGCAGGGGATCGTTGAAATCGTCCGGAACCACGAATGCGCCTTTCGCCGACCCCAGCTTGAACCTCGGACGGGAGGATTCGACGGGCACCAACTTTGCCACGCGCTTGCCTGCTTTGGCGATGACGACTTCCTCGCCGACTGCCACGCGCTCAAGCAGGCGCGAGAGGTGGGTCTTGGCTTCGCGGATGTTGACTTCCATGAACTCATTCTAGCTAAGTCGTAGACTAAGTCAATATATTGAGTACCGCAACAGGATGAGGTGAAAAGCTCTAACGCGGAGAATAGCGCCATCACCATCCAGGAACAAATCGCGAACTACAACGCAGAACTCTTGCGGCTGAGGCAAGCCCTAGACTTGGCGTTCCCAAGGGAGGCAAGGATTTCGGCACCGGAGCGGGCAATATTTCCGCTTGGGGCGGCATGTCGTGACCTTTTTGAGGAGGTGATTTTTGCAGTCTCCGGCGGGTTTGGCCAGCTAGCGTTTCGCTCGGTGCGAACAATGTACGAGTGCGTAGTGTTCGCTCGCTATCTTAGCCTTCATCCTGAAAAAACTGCGGACTACTTGGCCAACTTCTATTCTGAATGGGCAATGGTGGCGCGCAATATACCCGATGCAGATAAGGGTATGCCCGAAGTTCATCAAGCAATATCCGGGCAGGTTCCGCAATATGCCACCGGGAAACGCTTAGACTTGAAATGGAGTGATGAGACTACTCCACAAATGGCCGAGGGGATGAATATCCCCAGCAGTTTCCACGCTTTTGCATTCGACTATGCGTCCATGTACGTACACCCAAGCGCAGAATTCCTTCTTCGCCATATATCGGAGGTGCAACCAGGCGGGGTCATGAGGATCGCTGCTAAGTCGCAGGACCACGAAGCCAGGTTCGCGCTACGCATATCACACGCTTTGATCCTAAACGTATTGGGGTTGCGCCTGGAATATGCACTTTCGTCCGCGTTGGGAGAATGCTTAGAGGAATGCAAAAGAGATTTTTTTAAAGTGTGGGGATATCAACCTCCGATCTAATTGCTGACCGAACTACGAAGCTGGATCATTTCGGCTTGTAATTCGGCGCCTTCAGCCCTCAGAACCTTGCCACTTACGGGAAGGTAAAGATCAAAGTTTTCAAATCAGCGCGAAATCAGTATCCTACCGGACTGGCATCCAGGTCTTCGCCAGGAGTCAGGAATTGCGGTTATACTCAATCACCGGAGACAATCATGCCTATTAGCGAATTGCTGTTGCCCGAACTCGATGAAGAGATGAAGAAGACGCGCACGACCCTGGAGCGCGTTCCTGCCGACAAGAAAGAATTTGCGCCCCATGCCAAGTCGATGCCGCTGGGCAAGCTGGCGCCTCACGTAGCGCAGTTGGCCGGCTTCGGGCTGATTATCCTCACTACGCCCGAGCTGGACTTTTCCAAGGGCAGCATCGCATCGTTGCCGTTCGAGTCAACTGGCCAACTGTTGCAGGCCTTCGATGAGGGCGTGGCGAAGGTACGCGCCGCTCTGCAAGCCACTCCGGATGGAGCCTGGAAAGAAAACTGGAAGCTGAGTTTTCAGGGTAAGTCCATTTTCGAAGGGCAGCGATTTCTGGCTTACCGGGAAATGTTTCTGAATCACATGGTCCACCACCGAGCCCAGCTTGGTATTTATCTGCGATTGAACGGTAAGCCGGTGCCCGCGACCTACGGGCCCTCGGCCGACGACACGATGGGGTTTTGAGAAGTGAGCGTCTAGGGCCAGCGGACCTTCAGCCCTAGATGCCGCTTCGAATATCCAATTTTATTTCGGCGAATCGGCCTTCTCCTCGGCTCGCTTTAGCGCCGCATCGACCTCCGCCTGGATTCGCGGATACACCGCCCGCATGGTTTCCGCCGTTACCGCAGGCATCTCGTGAAGAAATTTCTGTCCGGGCGGCGAAGAATAAAAAGCGATCAGTGCGTCGATCTCGGACTTCGTGAAGTGCCGCTGATAGATGGGAACCATGTCGCTTAGCATTGCGTCCAAGGGAAAATTCTTGATGACATCCTCGGACTCGCGGTCCATGCGCGCAAGTTCTTCCTGGGTGATGTCCGGACGCTTTTTCTTAAGCTCGTCGCGGTTCAGGCTCCGCATCTGCGCGAACACCTGCTGCATGGTCCGGCTCATCTGCTCGCGGCTTGCCATGACATCAAAGAGTTTTTTTACGTCTTCCTTAGACGCGGTGTCCGGAGCGATCGAGACCGTGGTCTGCGCGCCGGCGCACAGCGACAGCGCGAGAAGAAAAGCGAATAGCAATGACTTCAATTTCATAGAACGCTCCGCTAACCAGAATGGCTTCCTTCAGCCCTTGTAGTTCAGCGCCTTCAACCCCAGGAACCGCGCCGAGTTCCCCAACTCCTCTTCGATCCGCAGCAGTTGATTGTACTTGGCGATGCGGTCGGTGCGGGAAGCGGAACCGGTCTTGATCTGTCCCGCGCCCGTGGCAACAGCCAAGTCTGCAATGAACGTGTCTTCAGTTTCACCGGAGCGGTGCGAAATCACCGATGTATAGCCATTTCTCCGCGCCAGGTCAATCGCATCCAGAGTTTCGCTCACCGTACCGATCTGGTTCACCTTGATCAAAATCGAGTTGGCAACTCCCTTATCGATTCCTTCCTGCAGGAAGGTAATATTAGTGACGAAGATATCATCGCCCACAAGTTGAATCTTTCCTCCAAGTTCTTTGGTCAGGTTTTGCCAGCCGTCCCAGTCGTCTTCGGAGAGACCGTCTTCGAGCGAAACAATGGGATAATCGTTCACCCACTTGGCCCAGAATTTCACCATGTCGTCGGAGCTCTTCGCCGATTTGTCCGACTTCTTGAGGACGTACTTGCCATCCTGATAGAACTCGCTGGCTGCAGGATCCAGAGCGATGGCAATCTCTTCTCCGGGCTTGTAACCGGCTTTCTGAATCGCTTCGAGCACGACTTCGATGGCCTCGACGTTCGACTTGACTGAAGGAGCGAATCCGCCTTCATCACCGACGGCCGTGTTGTAACCGCGCTTTTTCAGCACTCCTTTAAGCGTATGGAAAACTTCCACGCCCCAGCGCAACGCCTCGGAAAACGAAGGCGCGCCTACCGGCATCACCATGAATTCCTGGAAGTCCACATTGTTATCGGCGTGGGCTCCGCCGTTGAGGATGTTCATCATCGGCGTGGGCAAGGTGTTTGCGCCCGCGCCGCCCAGGTAACGGTAGAGAGGCAGGCCGTATTCTGCCGCGGCCGCGCGTGATGCCGCCATGGAGACCGCGAGAATCGCATTCGCTCCCAGCCGGCCCTTGGTTTCTGTTCCATCCAGGTCAATCATTTTCCGATCGAGGGCGCGCTGATCGGCCGCGTCCATATTCGCCAGCGCTTCGGCGATTTCGCTGTTGACGTTCTCCACCGCCTTGAGCACACCTTTGCCGAGAAAACGCGCGTTGTCCCCATCGCGCAGTTCGACCGCCTCATGCTCGCCGGTCGATGCGCCGCTGGGAACGATAGCCCTTCCAATCGCTCCGCTGGCCAACTGCACTTCCGCCTCTACTGTAGGATTACCGCGCGAATCCAGCACCTCGCGCCCGATAATGGATGAGATATTCGTCATGAGGTCTTTCCGTCCTTTTTGCCTGGTATGAGTTTCGAAATCGTCGCCGACCGCCACCCCGAGCCCGCCGAGATGCAATATCGGCGTTCCCTACGATAGCCGGCCCGCATGTGGTTTTCCTGTGCGGTGCTTCCGAGACTCACGATTATAGCGGATGGAAGATCAAGGCGAATGTGACAGCGCTCACAGCCGAGGGCGTTGTCCATTAGTGCAAACTTAAGCTGCTCGGGCTTGGGATGTTGCCAACTTCCCAGAAACCGGTTTTTCAAAAAACTTCCGGCTAGCGGAATTGACTACTATCTCGAATCTTCTTGGCCGCTTCCTCCAAAAACTCGTCAACATGCTGGTTGGGCTGCGGCTGCAATCCGGTCTTGGCCGTAATCCTGTCTGCAATTTGAATCGCGGTGTTCGTGCGAACGTACTTATCGAGATCCCATCGCCGGTGCAGGTAGGTCTCAATCAGGACGAGTTCCTCTGGCGTAATCTGCGCCAGACCCGGAGTGGCCGCCGTTCCTTCAGCCGAAGTATGATCCGAAATACGATCCGCGGTACTCCATGACGGGCGTACATCGTCGGCAGCTTTTTCATGCACGACAACCGTGCCGGCAACAAAGTCACCCAGCCTGCGGCTCTGCTGGTTGCACATCATGCAAACTACGCCCACGCCGTAAATTCCTGGCAAAAAATCCACCGCGCGCATAAGATTCCTGGCGATGGCCTCGAACGCAGTGATGGGCCGGCCCGAATCCTTAATCACCCGAATGCCGGCATAACGCTTGCCGGGCGTTTGCCCTTTCCAGATCGTCTCGAAGAAGGCAAAATAACCCCAGTAAATAGTGAACCAGATAAAGATCGCCAGGGCTGGTCCCAACAATCGCGGGAGAAAAGTCAGGACCGTGGATCCGGCGGCAAATGTAAATATGAAAATGACTGCGGTTATGAGATAAAAGACACCTTGGATTAGAGAGTCGATGGCCAGGGCAAGGAACCGGCTTCCGATCCCAGCCAAGGGCAACTCCAGAGCGATTTGTTCCGGAGTGTCGATTCTCAGTTGGTCGAACGAGTTCATTCAATCGAGTCCACGATGATTTCCACTCGCTGGCTGGAGAAACGCAAACCATACTGGAGCAAGCTGGAAACGCTGCTGGAGCGAAGCGCGAAAGGCGGGCTGAAGTCGCTTTCCCGCTCCGAATTGCAGGAACTCAGTCTCCTGTATCGCCAGACGGCGGCGGATCTTGCCGCCATTCGCGAAGACCGCGGTTCCGTGCACTTTGCCCGCTACGTCAACCAGTTGCTGGTTCGCGCTCACAATACCATCTATTCGGGTCGCAGGGCGAATCCTGCCGCTATATTTTCATTTTTCTGGCGTACCTACCCTTCGGTCTTTCGCCGGAATCTGAACCATTGCTTATTGTCCGTCATGATCTTTCTGGTCGCCGGGGTCGTCGGCGCCGTCCTGACTTATCAGAATCCCGATTTCAAAGTGAAACTTCTCGGCCCACAGATGGTGGAAACCATTGACCGGCATGAGATGTGGACGGAGTCCATTGTGGGTATCAAGCCCTTCGCCTCCAGCGCCATCATGACCAATAATATGAGCGTGGGCTTCACCACGTTTGCGTTGGGAATTACCGCCGGTCTCGGAACCATTTATATGATGGCCTTTAATGGCCTGCTGATCGGGGTGATCGGGATGGCCTGCTGGCTGTCGGGGATGAGCGTGCAACTGTGGAGCTTTGTGGCGCCGCACGGAGTGCTGGAGCTGCCGGCCATTTTTATTGCAGGTGGGGCGGGCCTGCGGATCGCTCAGGGCCTGTTGTTTCCGGGACTCCTGCCGCGAAGAGATTCACTGGCGCGATCGGGATTGGAGGCCGTGCAACTGGTTTTGGGAACTGTTCCCATCCTAATAATTGCGGGCTTGATCGAAGCCTTCGTCTCGCCGACGGCGCTTCCTGTTGCGTTAAAGTTCTCCATGGCGGGCGCGTTGTTCGTGCTGCTGGCAGCTTACTTGTTCGGACTCTCACGCGAGTGTGAGTCCGCTCAGAGTTGATTCCGTTCCTTGATCTGCAAGTACGAATTCACCAGCACCGGAGAAATTGCTCCAGAGCTCACCTCCAACGCCAGAGCCCCCCGCTCTCGCAAGCGGGCCAACAGCAATTCCCGGCGGTGAACCATCTCTTGCGCAGCGGCCACCTGGTACATGTCTGTCTCGCTCTCTGGCCTCTTCGTCGCGAGTTCGCCCAAGTCCGGTTGTCCGATCACTACAAACAGAACCAGATGTCGCGGCATCATCATCGCCGCCGCTTCGATTACTTCGGGGGTCATGGCGGTCTCGGCGAGATCGGTGAGCCATACGATGAGGCTGCGCCGCTTCTGATCGGTCAGAAGGCGCCCGGCCATGTGCAGATGGTCAGCCTCGGAGGTTTCCTCGTGGACCAGCGCGAGCTGCTCGATGAGTTGCCGCAAGTGAGCGCTGCCTTTTGCGGCCGGAAGCTGCTGACGAATCGTCCGGCCATAAGCCACCAGTCCCACGCGGTCGCCTGAGTACAACGCCACCTGGGCCAGACTCAGCGCGGAATTGACCGCATGATCCAGTTTGCTGAAGCTTCCCACGCGCGCCCGCATCAACCGCCCGGAGTCGATGACAATCCAAACCGTCTGGCTACGTTCGATCTGATAAACCCGGGTGACCAACTTTCCGCGCCGCGCCGCTGCGGTCCAGCAGATGTCACGATACTCATCCCCTTGCTGGTGCTCGCGCAGGCTTTCAAACTCGCGGCCGATACCGCGCACGCGCGAGTGGCGTTTTTCCAGGGCAATCTGCCGGCTGCGCAACAGGTAAATGGAGTGCCGTTTTGCCTCTTCCAGGTTGGGATAAATCCGCACCGTCTGTCCCACGGAAGCTCGCACCCATCTCTCCGCGATGCGCAGTAGGCTTTGATAACGCACATAGCAGTGGCCTAGTTTCGCGTCTCCCCGTTGCGTCGGGCAAATTCGGTACGTCGCCGTGGCTTCATTTCGCGCTCCGGCTTTGACTGTGAGAGTTGGAGGCTCATTCCTCAACTGCGCGGGAACGGTGTCAACCATGGTTGCACACACAGTCTTGCCAGAGGAGTTGATCAAGGTGAGGTCGACATTCGACGGGATTGACAGCGCCCCGGGCGAATGCCAAGTTCGCTTCACGGTGAGTTGTGACGGATTCGGAAGTTGTTTCAGATCGGCAAGCCAGGCAAGAACCACTAACGCGTCCCAGGCAAGCAGGGCATAGACAAATCGTAGATCGACGAATGCCGGAGCCAGCCAAACCAACCCCAAAAAAAGCAGCATGAAGAAACGATCACCAAACGCGACGCCGAAGCGTTTGTAGGAATGCGCGGCCGCCTCCACTTCGGCAGGAACTAACTTGCCGAGGTTGCTCACTTCGGAACCTCGACCGCCCGCAACACATCTTCCAAAACCTGGTCCGGCGTGATGCCTTCGAGATCGGCCTCCGGCCTGACGATGATGCGATGGCGAAGCACCGGACGCGAACATGCCTTCACGTCGTCGGGAATCACGTAATCGCGTCCGTCCATTGCGGCGACTGCTTTCGCGACCGCCATGAGGCTGACCGCGGCGCGAGGGCTCGCTCCCAGCGATAAGGACGGCCAATCTCTGGTGCGCCGCGCGATCTGCACGATGTAGCTGAACAGCGCTTCCTCCACCGTGACCGCCTTGAGCTCCTGCTGCGCCTGCTCCAGCAATCCCGCGGCGATCGGGAGTAGTTCCATCTTGTCCAAGTCGCGGGAGTCAAATCCGTTCTGTACATTGACGAGCAACCGGACTTCATCCTGCAGCGCAGGATACGGAACCTGAAGCTTTAGCAGGAACCGGTCGAGCTGCGCCTCCGGGAGGGGATAGGTTCCTTCGAATTCCAGCGGGTTCTGCGTGGCGAAAACGGTGAAGAACGCAGAAAGCTGGTGGCTCGTCCCATCGATTGTCACCTGGTGTTCCTCCATGCACTCCAACAGCGCTGCTTGCGTCCGCGGAGGCATGCGATTCACCTCATCGACCAGCAGCAAATCCGTAAACACCGGTCCCTGGTGCACCTGGAACGAGCTGGTCGCCATATTCAGAATATTGGTCCCGACGATATCTGCCGGCATCAGATCGGACGTGCACTGAACCCGCTGAAAACTCAACCGCATCAACCGCGCGATGGTCTTGACGGTCAAAGTCTTGGCGATGCCGGGAACACCTTCCAGCAGAACATGTCCCCGGCAAAGTAATGCCATCACACACTGGTCGCGGAGTTCTTCCTGTCCCACGACCACTTTGCCCATCTCGCTGCGGATGTGCTGCGCCAGCTCTGGAACTGCTTTCATCGAGCTCTCTCCTTCCGAATGCCTTGAAACAATTTCAATTGAGCCGCGTACCCGTCGAGTTCCTGCAGCAGGTGCAACGCCACAGGAGCCCGCAGAAAAGGATCGGAGCTGGCGGATTCACAATGCTTCATGGTTGCGATGAATCGAGCGCCGGTCACTCGATCGCTGCTGAGTCCCCAGCGATCATGAATCGCAGCTGCGAGATCCTCCGAAGAAATGTTGCCTGCGACACCGAGCCGCCGCGTCAGCCAGTAACGGAAGCGCCGGTAGCAAATGTCGACCGCGACCGAAGCCGTTCCCGCATGCTCGTAGAGCCCACCGAGCGTCTGAACAAATTCCAGCGGCGACAACCGGACTTCGCCCGTCGGAACAGCAGTCGGGCCGCTGCGGCGGGAGAACGTCGCGATCACCGCTGCTGCCAGAAGAACTAACTGCAGCGCGAGCCACTTCACCGGTGAGTGAACAATGGAAGCAGCCAGGGTTTGGCGATAGCCGTGAATATATTCGTCCCAGAGAATCTCGTTCTTTTGATCGCCCAGACACGCCAGGAAGAATTCCAGATTGCCCTGCTCTTTCAGTCCGGCATTGGTGAGAGGTGTAGCCGAAGCCCACCACAGTACCTCACCTCGACCGAAAGGATATTTCACCACTACCGTGTGCGTGCCATCGCCGTACAGAGGGTACGCGGCGGAGAGCGACTGCCAATAGGCCCGCGGAACCAGCACAATTTGAGGGGCGGCGCGAGTAATTTGGGAGGGCGAAAGCGATGATGCAGTCTTCCATGTCATCCCCGAAAAAACGTCAGGAACCGAATCATTTTCCGGAAGAAATGTGCCCGCGAACATTCCTGTGGCGATGACATGGCCACCGTTATAAATAAATGTTCGTAGCCGCTCTCGTTCTTCGCGAGTTGGAGCTTCATCCGGCTCCGCCAGGATCAAAATTTTCGCCCTGGCCTCCGGAAGGTAGCTTAATGGCTTTTCCCAGCGTTGAACTTTGTATCCCGTGTCCGCGAGCAGCAGATATGCGGCTTTGGCGCCGCCCGAAGCCGTCGAGTAGCTGCTGGGATATTCATCCCGTCCTTGTCCGCCGGAGCCGAACACCAATGCGACAACCACAAGCAGAACGAAAACGATTCCTGCGCCGAGCATCAGCTTGCGGTCTTTCCGATTCAGCTTGAGTGACATCCTAGCCTCTCCAGCGCTTGCATCATCTGCGAGAAAGATCCCGCATCTGCCTCCTGTTTTGCATACCAGGTGAGTTCGAACATACGGGTGATGGCCGCCAGAGTTTCGCGATGCTCGCTTGAGCTGGATAAGAGCCGCAGGTATTCGCGTGGCGTGCGCGCCCGATCCGGCCGCCAGGTACCCTTCTGCTCTAGAAACGAAATGCCTGCCCAGTAGGCGAGATGAACCGCCTCCCGCCAGTTATCGTGTGCGGCCGCCGCCCGCGCCTCAGCCAGCCAAAGCCCCCAACTTCTCGCAGAAACGGGAAGATCGCTGGGCACAACGCTTTGCTGTTCGCTGGCTGATCTGATCTGCCGGTATGCGATAAACCCCAAAGTCAACACGGCCAGCCCGATCAGGCCATATACAAAGAACTTGCTGATCGTCGGAATAGCCGACGAGCGGAAAAGAAATTCCAGCGCCCTGAGCAGGAGCGCAACCAGCCACTGCTTGAACCGGTCGATGAAGGTTGGTCCGCGTACGGCTCGAAACTCTGGTCGAGCCAGAAGAGCGATGAGTCGAGCCCGGCTGCTCGAAACATCTTGCGGAGCTTTCTCAAATCCATCGAGATCGTTGCGCAGACTCTGAATCCGCGACCGCACAGCGCTTGCTGCCGTCACGGTCTTTTCTTGCTCGAACTTTCGGACGTCCTTGCGCAGACCTTCGGTAGAGATTTCGAAATTCTGCTGATCGGTGTGAACTTGCCAGCTCGAGGGCACCTCCTTCAGAATCGGCGGCGCGGCGCGTCCCGAGCTATCGAGCTGCTGAGTAGCGATCAGCAACTGATCCAGTTCCGCGCGATATTCCACGACGCTGAGTGGACTGCCTCCTCCCGAATCCGCCCGGCAAAACAAACTGGCGATCAGAAGCCCGGCGAGAATGTGGGTGCGCCTGGCCGTCATTTGCCTTACGCTGGAGCACCCTGGAGAGTAGGCGCATCCAGCGTGGTCATCATTAATTGCAAGTCGAAGGCTTCCTTGCGTACTCGTTCGTCGTAATAAACCAGCGAGAATGCGATGGTTGCCAGGGGGCCCACCAGACATTCCGAAACAAACGTCGCTACCAGCGATGCTACCCGCCATCCAACCGCAGCGCGTTGCAACGCGACTATGCTGCTAACTCCTGCGGCGACTTCGATGGGCCAACGCAGAAGGAGACCAATTCCGATGCTCAGCAGTACGAACAATAACCAGATCACGAAAATGCGGCCGCGGTTTCCCGCGGTCAGGTCGCTGCTCCTCGACATCGAATCTCCAACGCTCTTGTTTTCCAGAACCTTTACAGGAACGGCCAACGACCACCGTATTGCCAGCAGTACTCCGGGCACGATCAAGGCAAGGCAAGCCAGACCCACCAGGAATCCGACGGAAAGCGAAAGTCCGATCACGCCCGCAACCTGATTTTTCACCTTCGAGAACGAATCCATCACTCCGGCGGGTCGATCGAGGTGAACCTGCGAAACCGCGACCACGGTGGCGGCTTGGGAGGCGGCAGAAACCACAAGGGTCAAGAGAAGCGCTCCAAGACTCCAAAAGAGTGACATTAGCACCGTGGAGATCTGGAACACGACTCCAGGAGTTTGAAAGGCCAACGCCAGGCACTGGAAGGCGAGAACGCAAAGATGGGGCAGAGCGAAGATCCCCACAAACAACGCGAAGTGACTTCGATAAAGTGAGAACGTGCGGTCGAGTAATTCTCCGGTAGTGAGGGGCCTGAGCACAGTCGCCATGATGAGCCTCCCATCAGCTTAGAACTTGCCCGGCATGGTAGCACAAGAGACTGCTGCGGTCTTCTCCAAACAGGGCCGACCATTTTTTTCAGTCCACGCTTCCGAACTGCTTCAGGTCATCCGGACCATCTCTTACTGCGACCGCCCCTTTTCCCTGAACCATTTCGCGGACGCTTTCGACGATATCCGGATTCGCTAACGTGCTGATGTCGCCTGTGCTCAGGTTATTGGAAATAGCGGCCAGAACACGGCGCATGAGCTTGCCCGATCGTGTTTTCGGCATATCCGGAACGATGTGAACTCTTTTTGGCCGGGCGATCTTGCCGATTATGGTTTCAATCGTCCTCGTCACTTTCTCGGCTATTTCGGGGCTGGGCTTAATCCCGGGCGCCAGGGACACATAGACCTCCGGCACGCGGCCCTTAATCTCATCCACCACGGGTACGACAGCGGCTTCCGCAATTTCCGGGAGCGTCAGGCACGCGGATTCGATTTCTTTGGTGCCCAGCCGGTGTCCGGCTACATTGATGACATCATCCACGCGTCCGAGAATGCGCATATAACCGTCCGCGGCCAGCACCGCGCCATCGGCGGCAAAATAGGGCCAGTCATGCCAATCTTTGCTCTTCGCATCCTTGCAGTATTTTCTGTAGTACTGATCGACGAAGCGATCGCGATCGCCCCAAATGGTTTGCATGATCCCGGGCCAGGGATTGCGGATGCAGATGTTTCCCGCTTTGCCCGATCCCGCTGTGACTTCGGCGTTATTTTCATCAAAGATCGTGGGATAGATTCCGGGCGCGCCTGGCCCTGCGCTTCCCGGCTTCATGGGGTCAATCGCCGGCTTGGTGGTGCAGAGGAATCCTCCGTTTTCGGTCTGCCACCATGTGTCCACAATCACGGCCTCGCCTTTTCCCACCGTATCGTGATACCAGCGCCAAACCTCTGGCTCGATCGGTTCTCCAACCGTGGTCATGTGTTTGAAGTGATAGTTGTATTTCTTGGGTTCATCGGGGCCGGATTTGCGCAACATGCGAATCGCGGTAGGTGAAGTGTGAAAGATGTTGACATTGAGGCGCTCGGCGATTCTCCATACTCTCCCCGCGTCGGGGAATGTCGGCACGCCTTCATAAAGCACGCTGGTCGCGGCCAGTGCCAGCGGACCGTAAACGATATAGGAGTGCCCGGTGATCCAGCCGATGTCGGCCATGCACCAATAAACATCTGTAGGATGAATGTCCTGAATGAATTTGGCGGTGCCGGTGACGTAGGAGAGATAGCCCCCGGTGCGGTGCTGGCATCCTTTAGGCTTTCCCGTGCTGCCGCTGGTATACATGAGAAAGAGAGGAGCTTCCGCATCCATGGAAACTGGTGCGACGATTCGCCCGGAGAATTTCAGTAGTTCTTCATCGAGAAAGTAGTCTCGCCCTGGCACCATGGGCGCGGTCGAGCCATACTGCCCGCGATGCCGCTTCCAAATCAGCACCTTGTCGACGGATTGGCCTTCCTGTTTCGCCACGTCGAGTGCAATCTGCGCGTTGGCTTTGTGGTCGATCATCTTGCCGCTGCGATAGTAACTATCCGCGGTGATCAAGATGCGGCTGCCGGAATCGGCGATTCGCCGGCCGCAAGCTTCTCCGCTGAACCCGCCGAACACAACCGAGTGGATGACTCCCAGCCGCGCACAAGCCAGCATGGTGACCGGCAACTCGGGGATCATCGGCATGTGAATGGTGACGCGGTCTCCGGCTCTTAAGCCCGCAAAGTCGCGCAGCAGCGCCGCCAATTCATTCACACGGACATACAATTCCTGATAGGTAACGGATACAACCGCCTCCTGCTCAGGCTCGGGAACAAAGATCAAGGCAGCTTTATTCTTGTACTTGTCGAGGTGCCGGTCCACGCAGTTGTAACAGGCGTTGAGCTTGCCTCCCACAAACCATTTCCAAAAAGGCGGATCGTTCGTATCGAGAGTGGTGTGCCAATACTGATCCCAGCTCAGCATGTCGGCATATTCCCGAAAGCACTCCGGGAAATTTTTCTCGCCGAAACGCTCCATCACCGCGGAGTCAGTCAGGTTCGCCTGCCCGATGAATTTTGGAGAAGGATAAAAATATTCTTCTTCCCGCCAATGAACTGCAATCTGTGCGTCACTGGTCTCAACCGCGGTATTGCCTCTCTCGCGAACGTCAGCCATAGTATTGCCCTCCGAACGGAACGGGCAATTTTACTGCTTTACGGCTCACGGCGTCACTGCTTAGGGTTAGCTCAGGGAAGATCGTCCGAGATTCTGTCTTGAAAGGGCGCGACTTCCAGTCGCGGCGCAAGGCTTCTCAAAATCAACAGCGGCGTTAGCCGCCGAGGGATCAGGCGGCCGTTAAAATTGAGTTCTTCAGCGGCCTGCTCCGGCCGGGGTTTTGAGGATGCGGGAGAGGTCTGACGGGGCAACTTGTTCCAGTGATTTCACACGCCGGCGGAGTGATGAAGTCTGCCGGGATCGGTTTTCGCAGTTCGTCTCGTGAGATCCTCCAGCGAGGGGATCGATTCGGCGGCGAGGAGTTTGCGCTCGACCGGTTGAGAGCCAGTACGGATGGCTTCCGTAAGCATTTCCAACGCGAGGTCGGTGTTGGGACGAATATAGATTGTGGCCGCCAGCACGCCGCTTCGCACCCATGCCTGACCGGTCTTTGGCAGGCCGTCGCAGCCGGTGAAGGGTATCTTGAGCCATCGCGTGCGCTCACCCTCTGCAATTTCCGCAAAAGCTTTTCGCGCCCCTACCGCCATACTGTCATCCTGCGCTCCCACCAGATCGATGCGCGTTTGTTGCGAAGTGCGCAATCGCAACCACGAACTAACGGAGTGGTATGCGCTCTGTTCGGTCCAATTTGCTCTTAAGGTCTTCACTTGAATGTTCGCGGGCTTTGCCCGGTTCATTCCCGCGGCCCGCTGTTGCGCGGCAGAACTATTGGCCGGACCTTCGAGGTACAGAACAGACCCGCCCTGCGGCAGCAGCGCCGCAAACTGCATGCCCTGAATCTTGCCCACCTCTTCATGGTCGGCGCTGATGGAGAAAACCGGCACGTGGCACGACAACCGGAGCTTTGAGAGATAGTCCGCGTCATGGTTCAGGACGACCCAGCCGATATCCGCGGCCGCGGCGGCACGCGCCACCTGGGGGAAGCCGGTTCCGCCGGCGGGCTCCAGCATGATCGCATCCGGACGCGCAGCGGCCGAACCCTGGATGAAATGCAGCAATTGCTGGCTCTGCGTTACCGCATCGTTGTTGGCATGGACAATCTGCACATCCACGCCCAGGCGACGCCCAGTCTTCTCCGCTGCAGCCGCCTGCTCCTGCTGATAGTCGTTGTCGCCGTTGGTGAGCGAAACCAGGAAACTTAGCTTCTTCATGACTGGACCCGTTTCGGATAATAGTTCAAAACCGCATCCAGCCCATCGTTACCAGTGTAACCGTGCAACTCTCGTACGTTCCGGCTCCGCTTTGAAAGGGCGCAACTTTCAGTCGCGCCGCGATGTCCTACCAAGTCCACCGCGGCTTCAGCCGCAGTGAGTCTGCGGATTATTTCGGCTCATGATCAGATCGCTTGTGGGCAATTTTTCACTCCAATAAACCGCCTAACTTACTCATCGCTTCTCCATCTCGACGATGTTGTAAACCCATGTCGTGTCGACAGTTGGGAACCAGTAAGAGTGATAACCAACCGAATACCTGTGCCCAAAGGCGCAATTGCTTTATAGGGCGGCTTCTGCGGTAATCGAATTACTGGAGGGGGAGCGTGTGCTTCCCATATTTTTTCTATGGAAACTATGTTGTTGCGAAAAACGGAATCGGTCGAAGACCCGCATCCGGGGCAGGTTTTCGTGCGCTCACCAGCGGTGGTCTCACGCCGCATAGCCGGGGAGACTTTAATTGTTCCCGTCCGTGGCAAGGTCGGCGATCTCGCGTCGATCTACAGCTTCAACGAAACCGGTTCTTTGATTTGGGAGTTGCTGGAAACTCCGAAGGGACGTTCGGAGTTGATCGGCGCCGTCGAGCAGGAGTACGCGGTCGGGCCAGAGCAGGCAGAGCGGGATGTGACGCAATTCTTGAACGACATGCTTTCGGTGGGATTAGTCGAGGCCTGTCCGGAAGTTGAGATGGCTGCAATGGAATCGGCGGCGCAAGGCGAAATGCAAGCGGGATCGCACTGATTGCGGGGATTCGATTTCCAAAATTCGATTTCCAAAATTTAGAGCGCGAATTTAGAGCGCGAAAATTGATCGCAGGCAGTCGGCACTTTAACGGATCAGGGAGAGTATGGAACAACTGAGTTACGGAGCATTCAGCGCAGGCCTGCACCAACGCCAGTCCGGTCAACGTGTGCCCATGCAGGTCTCGATCGAAGTGACGCGGCGCTGTCCGCTGGAATGCCAGCACTGCTACAACAATCTCCCCATGGGCGACCAGGACGCCCGCAGCCGTGAAATGACCACGGAAGAGCACTTCCGCATGCTCGACGAACTGGTCGAGATGGGCTGCTTCTGGCTCCTCTACACCGGCGGAGAAATCTTCGCTCGCAAAGATTTTCTCGAGATCTACACCTACGCCAAGAAAAAAGGTTTCCTGATCACCCTCTTTACCAATGGCACCCTCATCACGGAAAAGGTCGCGGACTATCTGATGGAGTGGCCGCCCTTTGCCATCGAGATTACGTTGTACGGTCGCACCCGCGAAACGTACGAAGCCCTAACCCAAATCCCAGGTTCGTACGATCGATGCTTGCGCGGAATCAAGTTGCTGCGCGAGAGGGGATTGCCGCTGAAGTTGAAGACGGTGGCGACCAGCATTAACAAGCATGAAATCTCAGCGATGCGCCATTTTGCGGAAGAAGAGCTGGGAGTGGAGTTCATGATGGATGGGCAGATCAATCCGAGGATTGATTGCTCGCAGAGTCCGCTCGCCGTACGGCTTACGCCGGAAGAGGTTGTGGCGCTGGATATGAGCTCACCGAAGGCCGCGGTTGAGTATCGGAGCTTGGCGGAGCAAGAGCTGGCAGCCTCTTCCCGCCTATCCAAGATCGACACGGTCTACTTCTGCGGCGGTGGGATCAAGGCTTTTTCAATTAATCCCGGTGGAGAGATGAGCATTTGTGTCACATCGCAGCAAGATACGTTCGATACTCGGCAGTCCGGCCTCAAGTACGCATGGGAGCATTCCCTTCGTGAGGTGCGAGATCGCAAGCGAACGCGAGCCACGAAGTGTGTTAATTGCAGGATTCAGTCTCTGTGTGGTATGTGTCCCGCGAACGGCGAGATGGAGAACGGGGACAAAGAAAGTCCTGTTGCGTTTCTTTGTAATGTGGCTCATCTGCGGGCGGCTGTGATCGGCGCTGAGGCTCCGGCGCATGGCGAGTGCGAGTTCTGCGCGGGCGGAAGTGAGCATGAAGCGCTGTTGGAATCGGCGCGGCGCATTCGAAGCAAAGAGATTGATGTGGACGGTTGGGTGGGGCCGCAGTCGATCCTGCCGATTCTCAATAATTC
Source organism: Acidobacteriaceae bacterium (assembly GCA_003168355.1). Lineage (GTDB taxonomy): Bacteria > Acidobacteriota > Terriglobia > Terriglobales > Acidobacteriaceae > Sulfotelmatobacter. The sequence goes on from PMSQ01000063.1 coordinate 48,153, forward strand.
GAGTGTGTCGGCGGGCGGTTGTAGGGGCTGTGGAAGTCATTAAGTTGCTATGGCCCGGGATGGCATCTCCCTGCGGCCCGCGTTTTACACGCTCTGAGAGCGGAGTGACTGGAGGCTAGATGGATCATGAGATATGCCAATCCGACGGCAAGAAGCCTTACACCAAGCCTGAATTGACGACGATCAGCTTGCGTCCGGAGGAGGCGGTGCTGGGCGCCTGCAAGATTTTCGGACAAAGCGGCGGCAACAGCTCCAGTGTATGTGGTGTTTTATGCCGGATCGCCGGATCATAGCGGGGAGGGCGGTAATACCGAGGATTGAGCGGGGGGGATTTGTAGGAGATGCTGGCCACGCCAATGGAGGAATCGAATGCCGCAGCCCACAGCAGTGTTGGCATCGGCGGAGTGTGTGTGAGGCTTTCTGGTGGAAGCGATGCTGATGTCAGGCTGATGCCTACACTTGAACCGTTCCGCATTGACGCCGCCGCGTTTGATATCGACATCCAAATCGAGTGGATTGGCAACATTCCTCAGCCCCGGGGGCGGCAGATGTTCGACTCAGGAACCACATGGCGATTGCACGAGGCTGAAGCAGGACTTGGGTTCGACGTGAGCTCTGAAGTGCGGGGTCCAAGTCCATTTACGCGGCTGCTCATCGACAGAAGCTTCAGCAGTGCAACACTCCAGATGAATGAAGAATGTTTTGCGGGCTTTCCTCCTGCCGCACCACCCTTGAGCTATCCCCTCGACGAACTCCTGATCATGCACCGCCTAACCCAGGAGCGCGCTATCGAACTCCACGGCGTCGGCATCGTCGGTCCGGATGGCGCAAGCAACTTGTTCGTCGGCCATTCTGGCGCGGGCAAGAGTACGACGGCGCGGTTGTGGACCTCGCTCCACAAAGTAGAGATTCTGAGCGACGACCGCATCATCGTTCGTGAAAGCCCGGGCCGCGAACTGCGCCCCGGCGACGATCCCGCGCAAATCTTCATGTACGGCACTCCGTGGCACGGCGAGGGATGTTTCGCTCTACCGCAGCGCGCGCCGCTGCAACGCATTTTCGTTCTGGAGCACGGCCACGGCAACGTGCTCACGCGCCTCACCCGCAGCCAGATGGTCGCAGAACTATTCGCGCGCAGCTTTGTGCCATTTCACCGGCACGAGTATGTGGATTCCGCGTTGAGTTTTCTGGAGCGGGTTGCCGATTCCGTCCCGTGCTATCGCTATTCTTTCGAGCCCGATGAACGCGCCGTGGAGAGGGTTCTCAGTCTCCGTGAATGATCTCGTGACCACTGATCTCCCAATCATTGACCGTCCGCAGTCGAAGCAGTTTGAATCTTTCGTTCTTGAATGCCTGAAGGACGGGCTGCGGGTTCGGTTTCAAGCGCGCGGAGCCAGCATGTCTCCCGCGATTCGCGATGGCGAAATGGTTTATGTAAGACCGGCCTCCGAGGTGCACCTGCGCCGGGGAGACATTGTTTTGGTGAAGGGCGATTACGGCTTCAGGCTGCATCGGCTGGTGAAAGCCGACGCAGCTGCGGATATCTTCATCACACGCGGCGACTGCGGCCTGCAAGACGATCCGCCGGTGCGTGGCGAACAGATTCTAGGCGTCGCCGTGGCCAAAGAAGTGCGGCTGGGACGAACAAGCGTGCGGACAAAACTAAGAGGTGTCGGCGGGATACTGTTGCGCGGCGCGGCGCGAGGACAATCGGCCGCCGGCAAGCTCTTGCGCAGATCAGGACTGCGGCGCTCGCCACAAGGCGCAGCTAGCCGAAGCGGCGTTCTTGGTGCGCTAGGCCTGATTCTCGTTCTCCTCGCCGCAACTTCTTCCCGCGCGCAGGTCGCGGTCGATACTAACTCCAGCACGAATACCACCGCAGATCTGACGGGCGCAGGCACGCGGACGCTCACCTTTAATCACACCACTTCGAACACGGCGAATCGCGCACTGCTCGTGGGCGTTTCCATGAACATCGCAAACAGCGCCGCGACTGCCGTAACCGGCGTTACTTACAACGGCACGGCCCTGACGTTCGTAGGCGCGCACAACGATGCCGGAAACACGCGCCGGGTGGAAATGTGGTATCTGCTCAATCCCGCGTCCGGAACCAACCTGCCAATTATTGTTTCCGTCGACGTTCCCACAGCTGCGACCGTTGGCGTAACGGCCGGAGCGACTGTGTTTACCGATGTCGATCAGACCGTGCCGCTTAGTTCGTTCGTCTCCGCAAATGGTGCGACCGCGACTAACTCTCAACTGGATGTCCCGAGCGTCGTCAATGGGATGGTATTCGACACGCTTGCGGTGGGACTGGGGGCGATCACGGTAAATGGTCCCCAGGTTTCGCAGTGGAACGTAGCCTCAGGGGGCACGACCTCAAATGCAACTCAGGATATAGTGGGCACAGCCAGCAGCAGAAGCGGTGCGCCCAGTGTGCCCGTCTCGGAAAGTTTCAACGGAACCCTCAACCTCACGGCCGCTGTGCCCAAGGCGGTCTCATTCAATCTCACCTCCGTTACGCCTACCACTGTCGCGCTCGCTCTCACCAAGGCCGCGAATGCCTTTGGCGGCACCACCGTGTATACGGGAACAATCACCGGCGGAGGCGGCAATGCCTACGTCGGGGACACGGTCGTTGTAACCGGTTTCACCACCGCTGCCGACAACGGGACATTCACGTGCACCGCATCCTCGACCACCACAATCACGCTCAACAACAACGCCGGAGTTGCGCAAACGCACGCCGGAACGGCCACCGCGACCACCAGCACCGTTTACACGGGAACGATCACCGGTGGTGCCGGCAATGCATTTGCCGGCGATACCGTCGTCGTGACCGGGTTCACTAACGCCACCAATAATGGAACGTTCACGGCCACTGCATCTTCGGCGACCACGCTCACGCTTAACAACAAAGCCTCGGTTGCTGAAACGGATCCTGGAACGGCCACGGTGGCGACCGCGACCAGTACCAGTACCGTCTACACAGGAACGATCACCGGCGGCACCGGCAATGGCTTCGCCGGTGACAGCTTTGTTGTGGCGGGCTTCACCAATGCCGGGAACAACGGAACATTCACGTGTACCGCCTCCACTGCAACTACCCTGACGTGCAGCAACGCGGCGGGAGTTGCGGAAACGAACACGGGAACGGCGACCACTAACGCCACGTTCAACTGGTCGCTCGGCGCGGTGTCGATCAATCCCACGGCGGCCGATATCGGAGTAACAACCAGCGTAGGCAGCGCGATTTTTCTGGGATCGAATACCATCTACACCATCACGATCTCCAATAGTGGAACTTCGGCGGCGAATGCCGTTGCGCTCTCCGACGCTCTGGCTTCCGGAATGACGCTAGTCTCGGTGACCCCGAGCGTGGGCAGTTGCGTCACTACTGCCAACCCGGTTACCTGCACGATCGGCACGCTGGCGAGCGGTGGAACGGCCACGGTCGTAGTGGTTGAAACCGCGACTGCCGCAGGGGCGTATTCAAATACGGCGACCGTCTCTGACTCCGGCACGCCTCCCGATCCGAATACGGGCAACAACACTTACACCGCGGTTGCCACGGTGCAGTCGCCCGCTTGCGCCACTGTTGCGCAGGCAGTGCCCAATAATAGTGTGTCGGGTACGGTGAACACCTACTATCCCGGAACGGCGAGCGTAGCCGCGGGAGTAACTTCGATTCCCGTGGGTGCCGCGACCGGGACGGGAACTGCCATCGCCGCCGGAAATCTCTTGCTGGTAATCCAGATGCAGGATGCCAGCATCAGTGATTCGAATACCGTCGCCTATGGCAACGGCAGCACGGGCCAGGGCTTTACCACGCTGAACAGTGCGGGAGACTACGAGTTCGTTACCGCGCAATCGGCCGTAGGCACGGGCGGCGGTACGGTCACGATTTCAGGCGCAGGGGCAAGCGGGGGAACGGTCTTTGCGTATCGCGCATCCGCCGCTTCAGCAACCGCGGGACAGAGCACCTATCAAGTGATCGTGGTGCCGCAGTACACCACGGCTACTTTCAATGCCACCACGCCGCCAACGGCGCCCGCCTGGAATGGTTCCACCGGCGGAGTTCTCGTCCTGGATACTTCGAGCACTCTTACTTTGAACGGCGCCACCGTTTCGGTGAGCGGACAAGGCTTCCGCGGCGGCGCAGGAATGCAACTCGATGGCGGTGTGGGAGGCAGCAACGCAGACTACCTTCACGCCTCTCCCGCAACCTATACCGGCGTCGTGGAAAACGGAGTGGATGCATCCAAGGGAGAAGGAATTGCGGGCACGCCGTTCTGGGTTGAATCGGGTGGCACCTATGTGCTCGGCAACAGCAGCTATCCCAGCGGTACCGCGGGAACGGATGGCAGCAGCGCGCGCGGCGCACCGGGCAACGCCGGAGCCGGTGGCACGGATGGCGATCCCACAAATAACGACCAGAATGCGGGCGGTGGTGGAGGCGGCAACGGAGGCTCTGGAGGTTTCGGCGGAGACTCGTGGAACACAAACTTCAGCGATGGCGGCGAAGGCGGCGCGGCATTTCCGGCGACCATCAACCGCATAGCCCTGGGGGGTGGAGGCGGCGCAGGCACGCGCAACAATTCAGACGGTGACACTCAAGCCAGCGGCGGCGCGACCGGTGGCGGCATCATCATCATTCGCACCAACGCGCTCAGTGGTACCGCGACCCTCACGGCGAACGGAGTTTCGGCCTACAACGGTACGGCCAATGATGCCGGCGGCGGCGGCGGAGCCGGCGGCACCATCGTTGTTCTCTCGGCCAACGGGGGCGAAAGCGGCCTCACCTTGCAGGCCAACGGCGGTAACGGCGGTAACGCCTGGGCCACGGAGCCCTATACTCTCGGGAATCGCCACGGGCCCGGTGGCGGTGGTGGTGGCGGCGTTGTTCTGGTTTCTGGAACTCCTGCCAGCATCAGCGAAACCGGCGGGACGAACGGCCTTACAGAAAATCCCGGAGTATCTTACGGATCGACGCCCGGCGCCACCGGCACCAGCGCGACCAACGAATCAATCACGCAAACTTCCGGCACGCAGTCCGGCGCGCAATGCACTCCCGACATGACGCTCGGTAAGAGCCATGTAGGAAATTTTGTGCGCGGCTCCACGGCGGCCTACACCATTCCAGTTGAAAATTTAAGTCCCTACGGATCGACGAATGCCACAGTAACGATCAACGATACCTTGCCCGTCGGCCTGACTCCTACCAGCGCCAGCGGCACCGGATGGGCCTGCTCGATCATCTCGCAAACCGTGAGCTGCACCGATTCCACCGTGTTGGCAGCGAACAGCTTTTATCCATCGATCACCATCAACGCGAACGTAGCGCAGACGGCACCCTCCACGGAGACCAATATCGCCACCGTCAGCGGCGGCGGCGAGCTCAACCTCGCGAACGACACTGCTACCGACGTAGCCACCGTCGTCTCCAGCGCCGACCTGAGTGTGACCAACGCCGCATCGCCCGATCCTGTAGCCGCCGGCGCCAACCTAACTTTCACGCAGCTCGTCACCAATAGCGGCCCCAGTGCCGCCGATAACGCCACGTTCGTGGAAGCCGTTCCGGCAAATACGACTTTCGTTTCCCTATCGGCTCCTGCGGGATGGACTTGCTCTTATCCCTCAGGCGGTACCACAGGTAACGTCGTCTGCACCGACCTGAACATGGCGGGAGGCACCGCGGCCACCTTCTCCATGATTGTGAATGTGAATTCCGGGACCGCCAACGGCACGGTGATTACCGGTACTGCTGCGGTGAGTTCGTCGGTGAGCGATCCCAATTCGACTAACAATATTGCCTCCGCGTCGACCGTGGTTGGAACGACCGCCGGAGCGGAGATGACGGTCACGAACTCGGCCTCGCCCAATCCTGTGATTGCCGGCAACAACATTACCTATACGCAGACTGCCACCAATGTTGGCAGCGGCACAGCCAATGCTCCAACACTCAGCGATACTACTCCGCCCAACACGACGTTCGTATCGATCTCCACGCCGCCCGGCACTACGTGCACCCCGACGTTGGCCGTGGGTGCTACCGGTACAATAACCTGCACTGGCGCGTCCGCTCCCGCCGGCACGAGTGGGACGGTAGTATTCGTCGTGAAAGTCACCGCGGGAACTGCCAGCGGAACGGTCATCACCGATACAGTAACGGTAAACGCGACCAATCAGGCGTTCGGGGCCAATTCCGCGACGGCTGCCGACGTAGTGGCCACGGCAACGCAATCCGATCTCGCTCTGAGCACGGCCGCCACGCCGCTCACTGTGTATGCCGGCAATGACATCACCTATACGCAGACCGTCACAAACAACGGCCCCGCGGCTGCCACGACCGCCCAGTTAGTAGAGGCGACTCCAGCCAACACCACCTTTGCTTCCGTCTCTGCTCCAGTTGGTTGGACCTGCACCACGCCCGCAGTGGGCGGAGTCGGCAATGTGACCTGCTCTGACCCGAGCCTGGCCTCGGGTGCGTCGGCTGATATTATCGTGGTCGTCAATCTTGCGTCCACGGTCATCGCTTCATCCATCACCGCGACTTCTACGGTCTCTTCAACCACCACCGATCCCAACTCCGCCAACAACAGCACGACCATCGTTACGCCTGTCGTCACCGTCTGCGACCTCGCCGTGACGAACAGCGGCACTCCAAGTCCAGTTACGGTGGGCAACAATATCACCTACACGCAGGTCGTCACCAACAGCGGTCCGGGCAATTGCTCCACTGCCAGCTTCACCGAAGCGTTTCCAGCCAACACCACATTCGTTTCGCTCACTCCTGTGCCTGCGGGTTGGACTTGTACAACTACGGGATCCATCAGCTGCAGCGATCCCAGCTTCGCTCCGGGAACGACGAGCACGTTCCCTGTGATCGTAAAGGTCACCGGGGGCACACTCATCACCGACACTGTAACCGTTGCCACGACCACCCATGACACCAACACCGCCAACAATACCGCCACCGTCACCATTGGTGTCGCAACAGCCACGCAAGCTGATCTGAGTATCACCAACTCAGCCAGCCCGAACCCCGTGACTGCGGGCAACAACATCACCTACACGCAAACTGTAACCAACGGCGGACCAGCCGCCGCGACCACGGTCACCCTGACCGAAACGCTTCCCACAAACACCGCGTTCGTGTCCCTTTCCGGAGCCGGGTGGACTTGCACCTCCGCCGCACCTTACACCTGCACCATTGCCAGCCTCGCAGCCAACGCCACCGCAACCTTCACTTTTGTGGTGACGGTAAACGCGACGGCAACTTCAGGTTCCACCATCACAGATACAGCTTCTGTCGCCAGCAGCGTCACCGGCGATCCTAATCCGGCAAACAACACCGCCTCCGTCGGCGTGCTGGTGGCGGACTCCGCCGATCTGTCGGTTACAAACGTTGCCAGCCCGGTTCCGGTGCAGGCGACCAACAATATCACGTACACCCAAGTTGTAACGAACGCGGGGCCGAGCACTGCCACTACTGCAAGTCTTACCGAAAGTACGCCGGCGAATACGACGTTCGCGTCCATCGTCGCCGCCGCTGGATGGTCGTGCACCACGCCGATTGCCGGCAATGCCGGGACCATCACATGCACCAACCCGAGCTTCGCCGCCGGAACCGCCAGCTTCACGGTCGCCGTGAAAGTCAATGCGTTAACTCCGGCCGGGACGGCAATCAACAGTACCGCAACTGTGAGTTCCACAACCGCCGATCCCAACTCCGCCAACAATACCGCGACCGCCGCAGACGTGGTCGCGACCGCTACGCAATCCGATCTCATCACCACCAACACCGCCGCGCCGTCTTCCGTTGCGGCAGGCAGCAACGTTACCTATACACAGAGCATCACCAACAACGGCCCCGCGGCGGCAACTTCGGTCAGTTTTTCTCAAACTACACCGCCCAATACAAACTTCCAGTCCATCACGCCGCCGGCAGGCTGGACGTGTACTCCCCTTACAGTGGGCACGGCGGGCACCATCACTTGTACCGATGCCACTCTGGCTCTTAATGCTACGGCGGCCTTCACCCTGGTTCTTCAGGTGAATGCGGGTACGGCTTCCGGAACAAATATTGCGGAGACCGACACGGCAACCGCAAGCAACATCGTTCCAAGCCTCACCAGCAACAGTGCGACCGCTATGGTTGTTGTCGCGAACAGCGGCGCTGCCAGCCTGGCTATTGTGAAAACAGCCACGCCAAGTCCAACAGTATCCGACGGCGATACCCTGACTTACAACCTCGCGGTGACGAACAATGGTCCGGCGAACGCGAACAACGTAACAGTCACGGATGTATTGCCGTCCGATGTGACCTGGCTGCAGGAAACTACAACCGTGGGCACATGCTCCGAAGCAGGTGGCACTGTCACCTGCCTTCTGGGAACAATGGCGAACGGCGCCACTGCCACGGTCACCATCCTCACCCTTGCGGGAGCACCCGGGACAGCGACGAATACGGCCACCGTGAGTGCGGCTGTGCCGGCTACGGGCGGCAGCTCGACTCAAGTGGAAACCATCACGGCCGCGACGAAGATCCGGCTGCAGTTTTTCGCCGCTCAGCAGGGCAAAGATAAGACCGGTTCAAACCGGGTCGTGCTCTTCTGGAAGACGGGAGGGGAAGCGCATAACCTCGGATTCAACGTTTACCGTGAACAGAACGGCGAGCGCGTCCAGCTGAATCCTTCGCTGATCGCGGGTTCGGCTCTACTGATGCACGGAACAGCGCCGAAGCACGCCGCCAAGACGTACTCATGGATTGATTCGTCCGTGAGCGCTGGCCGCGGCTCCTACTGGTTGGAGGATGTGGACACCAACGGCACGCGTACCCAGCACGGGCCGGTGTCGGCAGAAGCTGCCGCGAGTTCGTCATCCGCGAGCGAAGCGGTTCCAGCTGCGGCGGCACTGATGTTGAACCAACTGAACCAGGCGCAACCTGCCGCAGCTTCCAGCGAGGCAAGCCATCCGGTTGAAAATGTTTTACGGACGGTGCGGCCCGCACTTACGCAGTACCAGAAGCAGTTTGAACTGGCGGCGCATCCCGCCGTGAAGATCTTAGTAAAGCACGAAGGCTGGTACCAGGTGACGCAACCCGACCTGGTCGAGGCTGGATTGGATCCGAATGTGGACCCGGCTTTGCTCCACCTTTACGCCGAGGCCGTCGAACAGCCGATGGAAATCACCGGCACATCCGCTGGGTCCGGAGGCTTTGGGCCTCAGGCTGCAATCAATTTCTACGGCACCGGAATCGACACGCCGTATTCCGGTACCCGAGTCTACTGGCTCGCCGTGGGCGAAAATCAGGGCGCACGAATTCAGCAACTGCCGCCGTCTACCGGATCGAACCAGCCTCCGGCGAGCTTCCCCTTCACAGTAGAACTCACGCCCCATACAACCTACTTCTCCGCGCTGATCACTTCGAACGGCAACAATTTTTTCGGATCGATCATTTCCTCCACGCCCATCAATGAAATACTGCAGGCGTCCCACATCGACAAGAGCGCCGCGGAGCCGGCGCAGTTGGAAGTGATTCTGCAAGGGGTCATCCTTGCCATTCCACATGATGTGGCCATTGCGCTGAACGGTACGACCTTGGGCAATGTCACCTTTACGGGGCAGGACAAAGGAAGACTCACCGTGACCCTCCCGCCTAGCCTGTTACAGGATGGCGATAATACCGTCACGCTCACTTCCCAGGACGGAGAATACGACCTCAGCCTGGTGCAGTCGATCCGCATTGCTTATCCCCACTCCTATGTGGCGGATGCTGATAGCTTGTTTTTCACCGGGCGTCCTGGAGATCAACTGAAAGTCACTGGCTTTGCCTCTGCTCCAGTGGTGGTACTGGATATCACGAACCCGGATCAACCGGTGGCGCTCACTCCTCAAATCGCCACCGATACTACCTCTAATCCAAACCAGTACGGACTCACAGTGCAGGTACCCTGGTCGACCACCGCGGCATCGGCCCCCGCTCGCCACACGTTACTCGCTTTGGCGAATGACAAGGTCGCTTCAGCCTTGGGCATTCGGCAGAATCACCCGTCGCATTGGCACAGCCCTCAACCCGGCAGCGAGATCGTCATGGTGTCGCCGGGCGCATTCGCGGAGGCTCTCACGCCGGTGATTCAAGCGCATGAGAAAGAAGGCAAATCGGCTGCTCTGGTACCGGTCGATGAGCTGTACGACGAATTTAATTTTGGCCAGCACAGCCCGTCCGCGATCCGTGACTTTTTACAAACCGCGGTAAAGGTCTGGCATACCGCGCCGCGCTACCTGTTGCTCAATGGCCGGGCATCCCTTGACCCGCGCAACTACCTCGGCTTCGGCCATCTGGATTTTGTTCCGACGAAGATCGTGCCCACAAGCATGCTGATGACGGCCTCCGACGACTGGTTCTCGGACTTCAACGACACTGGTATGCCAACCATCGCAACCGGGCGTCTCCCCGTGAGCACCGCAGCCGAAGCCCAACTGGTGGCCGGCAAAATTGCCACTTACGAAGGCCAATCCACAAACGGTCCCTGGACCTCGCAGGCGCTTATGGTCGCCGACATAAACGATACCGAAAACTTTACGAAAGACAGCCAGCTCGTGCAGGCGCAGCTGCCTTCTACGATGCAGGTAACCGATGCTTTCGCCAGCACGATGACCATAGCCCAAGCCCAGCAGGCAATCCTTTCCGCCATCAACTCCGGGCAGTTATTAGTAAACTATGCGGGACATGGCTCCGAAGACGAATGGTCCGGAAATGATCTTTTCGACAACACCGCCGCGAATTCGCTGACCAACGGCTCTTCCTTGCCGGTGTTCCTGATCATGGATTGCCTGAATGGTTTCTTCCAGGACGTTTACGATGAGCCTCTGGCAGTCACCCTCATGCTCGCCCCGAATGGAGGCGCGGTCGCAGTCTTGGCTTCGAGCGGCCTGAATCAGGCAGCGCCGCAGACGCTTCTCGACAAGCTGGTTGTGCAGAGCGCAATAAATTCGCCGCAGCTGGCCTTGGGAGATGCCGTCCTTAAAGCAAAATCGGGCATCACCGATCTCGGTGTCCGCAAAACCTACAATCTGCTGGGCGATCCCGCCATGCAGATCAAACCTCCGGCTCCAACTCCAGCGCACTAGGGTTCGTGTGGAGACAGCCGCCCTCGGCTGTCCGCCGGGCGCAGCCCGGCCTTGAGTGCCCTCATGCCGGAATCGCCGCCGGCCGCAGCGGCTCCGCGATGGCCTTCATCACCCTCTCAAATCCGGCGAAATCAAGCGACTGCGCCCCATCGGATAGCGCCCGCTCCGGACAAGGATGAACCTCGATGATCAAGCCATCCGCTCCCACGGCCACGGCTGCGCGAGAAACTGCGGCAATCAGACTCTGTTTGCCCGTCCCGTGCGAAGGATCGGCGATCACGGGCAGGTGAGAAAGATCGCGGGCCAGAGCTACAGCGGCGAGATCGAAAGTATTGCGCATTTCCGTTTCAAACGTTTTAATACCACGCTCACAAAGCACAACCTGCGAATTTCCTCCCGAAAGCAAATACTCCGCCGCGAGCAGCCACTCTTTCACCGTGGCCGAGGGTCCCCTCTTCAAAAGCACCGGCTTGCTCACGGTTGCCAGTCTCCGCAGCAGCGCGAAATTCTGCATGTTCCGCGCCCCCACCTGCAACATATCCACATGTTCGCAAATGATGTCCACATCTTCCGTGCTCATCACTTCCGTGACCACGGGCAGACCGGATTGTTCGCGAGCTTCGCGCAGAATCTTCAGCGCCTCCAGGCCCAGTCCCTGAAAGTCGTAAGGAGAAGTCCGCGGCTTATAGGCTCCGCCGCGAAGCATCGTCGCCCCGGCACGCTTAACGGCGTGGGCGGTGCTGAGCAACTGCTCCCGGGATTCCACCGAGCAGGGTCCGGCAATGATCACAACCCCCGGTCCGCCGATCGGAACTCCGCCCACATTCACCACCGATCGCTCAGGCTTGACCTGCCGGCTCACCAGCTTGAAAGGTTGGGCGATGGCCACAACATTTTCCACGCCGGGCGCCACCTGCAGCGCCTCGATTTCGTGACGGCGCCCATTTCCCACCGCAGCCACAATGGTGCGTTCCACTCCCCGCGTAACGTGCGGCTGGTAGCCCGCCTCGCGAATGCGCTCGATGATGTGCGCAATCTCCTGTTCGCTTGCTTTCTCGGACATGTTGACAATCATTGGCTTTCTCCTGATTCAAGCTTTTCACCACAGAGTCACAGAGACACAGAGAAAATCTCTAGAAGCTATCTTATGAATCGTTTGGGAAGGGCACGGCTTCAGCCGTGCCGCCCAGAGCCAACAAGTATGCGGGCTTCAGCTCCTGAGGATCCGGCACCTTACTTCTTCGGTTCATCATGAGATAGCCTCCAGATACATCCCTCTTGTTTTCTTTCTGTTTTCCTCTGTGTCTCTGTGGTGAGTCCTTCTCCTGCAAAAACAAAGGCCGCGATCCGGGATCGCGGCCTCTGAATGAAACTTGCTTAAAATCTAGTCGATCATGGCTGACTCGATCTCCCCGCAAGCTCCGCAGCAGCCGCTACTCCGGTAAACCAGCAGTAGCGAAACTGCCCGGTAAATGAGGTAAATCGCGTCATAAGAAATGGTTCCGGCTTTACGATTCCGAACGGCAAAGGCTATGCAAGCTGATCCTGCTATTGTATCGAACTTGCCACATTGGAGAAGGCATTATTTGAGTTAGATCCGATCAGGCGTATCGTGCCCACCACCAGAACAAGGATCACAGCCAGCATTACGGCGTATTCCGCAATATCCTGCCCCGCATCTTCCGGCCAAATTCTGCGAATGAAGTTGGACATTTTTTCCCTCCGAAATCGACATCGTTCCCCGGCGCAAGGGAAGAACTACATTGGAAGGACACATCATGCCGCAGCATGCGCTGCTTGTCAAATACCGGATTTTACGATTTTCACAACCGTCCCGGCCGTTCCGGGCTCAGCGGAAACCGGTGCGAATGAACTCTGCCAGACGAGTCGCTGAGCCGAGTCCTGCGCATACTGCAACGTGCTGTTCGGAAATATTCCTAGATAGATGGTCGCGACCAGGCAGGCTACCAGCGCCAGCCGGAGCGCGAAAGGCACGGGCATCACCGGCACTTCCTTCCGCGATTCGCGCATGTACATCCTCACAATGATGCGCAGATAGTAATACGCTCCCACGCCGCCGTTTACGACGCCGATGATCGTGAGCCAGATCAGATTAGCTTTCATGGCCGCGTTGAACACATAGAACTTGGCAAAAAATCCGCCGGTCATCGGGATACCGATCAGCGAAAGCAGGAAGATGGTGAGCGTCGCCGCCAGCAGCGGAGAACTGCGGCCCAGGCCTTCATAATCTTCGAGTGTCACGTAGCGCTCGCCGGCGTTCGCGAAATGGCTTACCACTGCAAACGCGCCCAGGTTCATCGCGGCATAGGCCGCGGTGTAGAACATCGCCGCGGAAATTCCCGGACCCGGCGCGGCCGCGAACGCCACCAGCAAGTAGCCCGCATGCGCAATCGAGGAATAAGCCAGCAGCCGCTTCACATTATTTTGCAAGAAGGCGCTGATATTGCCCAACGTCATGGATAGCGCCGCCGCAACCCAAATAACATAAAAGATGGCATGCACGTCGATCACGAAAACAATGCGCAACAAAACTGCAAACGCCGCTGCCTTGGGTGCCGTCGACATCAGACCCACAATCGGCGCCGGTGCTCCCTCGTAGACGTCCGGCGTCCAGCTGTGGAACGGAGCGGCTCCCACTTTGAAGCCCAGGCCCACGAACATGAACGCCACCGCCACAAACGCGAGCAATGGAATTGGCCCGGACTGCAACGTCTGGCTGATCTGGTCAATATTCGTCGAGCCCGTCGCGCCAAACATCAACGCCACTCCATACAGGAAAAACGCTGTTGCGAATGAACCCAGCAAAAAGTATTTCAACGACGATTCAGCGCTCGCAGCCTCGTGCCGCCGGAATCCCGCCAGCACGTAAGAAGAGATGGAGGAAATCTCGAGCGCGATGAAAATCAGAACCAATTCGATCGCCGACGACATCAGCGCCATGCCCACCACTCCGAAAAGAATCAGGGCATAGTACTCCCCGGCGCGAATCCGCTGCACCGCCATATATTCGTAAGAAATAAGGATGACGACGGTCGCGATCGCAATCACCAGAACATGGAAGAAAACGCTGAATTCGTCCACTTGCACCATGTTCCAAAAGGCCAGCCCGGGAGATTGCGCCATGAACCAGGTCGCCCCAAGTCCCGCCAGCGTGCCCACCAACGCAATCAGTCCCAGAATTTTCTGACTTTGTTCCTCGTCCAGCAAGGGTTCAAGCACCATCACGATCATGCCGAAGACGGAGAGCACGATCTCCGGTAGGATGCGAACGTAATCCGCACCTTGCGGGAGCGTCTGCACCAGGGCTGGGAAAAAAGTCGCGACCCAATTCACGATCATGGTCCCACCACCCGGCCAACCACTTGCACGAAGGGAGTGAGTGCCGCATGAACCGCCGGATCGATCGCCCCCAGCCACAATATGGGCGCAACTCCCATCACCAGCGCCGCCGCAGCGCAGGGCCAGACCGCCATCTTTTCGAATCCGGAAAGATCGCCCAGAGTATTGTTCACCGGGTGTGTGATCGTGCCGTAGAAGACTCGCTGATACATCCAGAGCAGGTATACCGCGCTCCAGATTATTCCGGTGGCGCCGAGTATCCCGTAAATCGCTTTGTCCTGGAATGCGCCGCTCAACACCAGAAATTCGCCAATAAACCCGTTTAGAAGAGGTAGACCCACCGATGCCAGCACGATCACCAGATACGACGCCGCGTATATCGGCATGGGATTAGCTAGTCCGCCAAACTCGCTGATCTCATAGGTGTGACGGCGTTCATGCAAAATGCCCGCCAGCATGAACAGCCCGCCCGTCGAAATCCCGTGAGCCAGCATCACGAACATCGCGCCATTCAGTCCGGCCTGCGTGAAGCTGAAGATTCCCAGCACCACGAATCCCAAGTGACTGACCGATGAATACGCGATCAACTTCTTCATGTTCGGCTGAACCATGGCTACCAGAGCACCGTAGATGATGCCGATCAAAGCCAGCGTCATGACCCACCAAGCGTTATGCCGCGATTGCTCGGGGAACAGGCCCAGGTTAAAGCGCAGCAAGCCGTACGTCCCCATCTTGAGCAAGACTCCGGCCAGCAGCACTGACCCTGCCGTAGGCGCTTCTACGTGCGCATCGGGCAGCCACGTATGAAAAGGAAACAGAGGAACCTTGACTGCAAATGCTAGAAAAAATCCTAGGAACAACCATTGCGCTGCAGCCGAAAACCCGGGCACAGCGCCGCCCGCGATCTGCTCGCGAATCACTACAAAATCAAAGCTGCCGGTATGCGCGTAAAGCCACAGGATTGCCGCCAGCATGAATACCGAGCCGATCATGGTGTACATGAAGAACTTCACTGCGGCATACACTTTGCGCTCGTGGCCGAAAATACCAATCAGCAACGCCATCGGTATCAGCGTCGCTTCCCAGAAGAAGTAGAAGAGAAACAGGTCGAGAGAGGTGAACACGCCGATCAGAGCCGTCTCCAGAATCAATAATAGGATGAAGAACTCCTTCACCCTTTCGTGAATCGACTTCCAGGAAATCAGCACGCATAGCGGCGTGAGAAACGTGGTGAGCACCACCAGCCACAGCGAGATGCCGTCCACGGCCATGTGGTAATGGATATTCGGGGTGGAAACCCACGGTTTGTCGATCTCGTACTGGAATCCCGCCTGAGCACGATGGAAATAAACCGGCAGATGCAGCGACAGAACAAACGTAAGCAGCGAGATGACCAGGGCAAAAATCCGGATGTCGCGGTCTCGCCGGGGCAGCAGCATCAGCAGCAACCCGCCCGCCAGCGGCGCAAAAGTCACGAGCGTAAGAATGATTGAGCTTAGGCTGTCGGTGCTCATCTGCTTCCCATCCAAACCATGAAGGCAATCACCACCGCCGAACCCGCCGCGATCCACGCCGCGTAGGATCGAATGTTGCCGGACTGCATATGTCGGGCCTCGTCGGAAACGCGCCGCGCGCCATCACCGGCGTCATTCACCGCCGTATCGATGATCTTCCGGTCCACGTCCTGCCAAAGGATTCGAGTCGAGCCATCGATCAGCGGTTTGACGAAGAGCGCAGCATAGATTTCGTCGACGTAGTATTTGTGAACCACTGTCTGATAAAACCCGCCGAGCGCGTCGGCGATCCTCTGCGGCAACTCCGGACGGCTGTAATAGAGCAGGTATGCCAGCCACCATCCCAGCAGAGCGACCGCCACAGATACACCCATGAGCAACATCTCTGTGCCATGACTTGCGCCTTCAACCACCTCCACCGAACCGAACACCGGAGCCAGAAAATGTTCGAATCGATTTCCGATCCCCACCAGCCCGCCAAGCAGTGAGAGCACTGCCAGAATCATCAGCGGCACCAGCATGACCATCGGGCTCTCGTGCGGTTCGCCATGTCCATGAGCATCGTGGCCGTGGGAGCCGTGTGCATCCGCTTGCGCTCCCCGGTAGTCGCCGAAGAACGTCATGTACAACAAGCGAAACATGTAAAACGATGTAATAAATGCAGTGATCAATCCGATCAGCCAATAGACCCAGCTGACCTGGTAAGCCCTCCAGAGAATCTCGTCCTTGCTCCAAAAACCGGCCAGCGGCGGGATTCCGGCGATCGCCAGCGTCGCAATACCCATGGTGAGAAACGTCCACGGGATAAACGACTTGAGCCCGCCCATTTTGCGCATATCCTGCTCGCCGCCCACCGCGTGAATCACCGAGCCCGCGCCCAGGAACAGCAGGCCCTTGAAGAACGCGTGTGTCATCAAGTGGAAGATGCCCGCCGAAAACGCGCCCGCGCCGCAGGCCATGAACATGTAGCCGAGTTGTGAGACCGTCGAGTAGGCAAGCACTTTCTTGATATCGGTTTGCGCAATACCGATCGTCGCCGCAAAGAACGCAGTAAGCGTGCCGATGATTGCAACCACGGTCAGCGCCGTGGGCGCACGCTCAAAGATCACATGCGACCGCGAAACCATATACACGCCCGCCGTCACCATGGTCGCAGCATGGATTAGAGCGGAAACCGGCGTTGGGCCTTCCATCGCGTCCGGAAGCCAGATATATAAAGGAATCTGTGCCGACTTGCCGCAAGCGCCCACCATCAGCAGAATACCGATTGCGGTGAGCAGTCCAGTACCCGCCGTTTCCGGTGCAAGAGGAGCAATGCTCTGGAACACTTGATCAAAATTCAGCGAGCCAAAATGCTTGATCAGTAGAAAGAGCGCGATCAAAAAGCCAAAGTCGCCAATGCGGTTAACGATGAACGCTTTCTTGCCCGCCGATGCTGCCGAGTCTTTTGTGAACCAGAAGCCGATCAGCAGATACGACGCCAGTCCCACGCCCTCCCAGCCAATAAACATCACCAGGTAGTTGTTCGCCAGCACGAGCGTCAGCATGAAAAACATGAACAGATTCAGATAGCTGAAGAAGCGGTAGTAGCTGGGGTCCTCCCACATGTAACCCACAGAGTAGATGTGGATCAGGAATCCGACTCCCGTGACCACCAGCAACATCACCAGCGAAAGCTGATCGAGATAGAAGGCGAAATCCGCGCTGAAGCTTCCGGAGCGAATCCAGTGCGCCAGATACTCGTGGTAGGGAAGCGTCAACGAAGAAAACCAAAATCGCATCGCGACCCACAAGGCCATCGCAAACACAGCCCCGCTGAAAAACAGCGCTATCGTGCTCACGGCTTGGCGCGAAGATCTCTTGCCGAGAAAGCCGTTGATCGCCGCCCCCGCCAGCGGCAGAATCGGAATCACCCAAAGATTGAGGGAGGAATTCATAACTTGAGCAGGTTCACCTGATCCACGTTCAGAGTCTCGCGCGTGCGATAGACGGCAATGATGATCGCCAGCCCCACTGCCGCTTCCGCCGCCGCCACCACCATCACAAAGAAAACGAAAACCTGTCCCGCCAGCGCATGCCAGTGCGCCGCGAACGCAACAAACGAAAGATTCACGCCGTTCAACATCAGCTCAATCGACATGAAAATGGTGATGATGTTGCGCTTGATGAGAAATCCCACCACGCCGCAGGCAAACAGAAACCCGCTCAGCAGCAAGTAATAAGATAACGGCACATAGGAGGGCGCCATCAGTCCGCCTTCCCCTCAGCCCGCTCCGGCTTGCTGGCTAGAACCACGGCCCCCATGATGGCGATCAGGATCAAGACGGAAGTCACTTCAAAAGGCAAAAGAAAATCGTGAAACAGAAGCTGAGCGATTTCTTTTGGAGGGCCAGGCAACGCGCCGATCGGCACGGCCTCGGTCCCGGAGTGGCGCAGCACCACCCACGCCACCAGCACGCTCCCGGTCAGCATCCCCGGAACCCCAAGCAGAATGGCGACCCGGCTCCCGTTGGTCTGTTCTTCTTCGCCCGCATTCAGCAACATGATGACAAAGATGAACAGCACCATAATGGCGCCGGCATAGACGATGACTTGTACCGCGGCCACGAACTCCGCGCCCAGCAGCAGGTATTCGCCGGCCAGCGCAGCCATCACCGCGATCAGCGACAGCGCACTGTTAATGGGATGCCGTTGCGCCAGCAGGTTGACCGCCCCGCCCACGCAAACCGCTCCGAAAGCCAGAAATAAGATCAGGTGCATCGAATATAGTTCTCAGTTCTCGGTTCTCAGTTCTCGGTTCTCAGTTCTCAGTAAGAGCCTTAGAAGGCCACACCTGAGCAGGCACCCTAGGCCTTTACTGAGAACTGAGAACCGAGAACTGAGAACTCGCTCTTGTCACCAGGCGACGGCAATCGCCGTTGCCACCAGATTCGCAATTGCCAGCGGCAGCAGAAACTTCCAGCCGAAAGCCATCAGTTGGTCGTAGCGGAAGCGCGGCAACGTCCCGCGCACCCAGATATAAAGAAAGAGGAAGCAGAAAATCCTCGCGCCAAACCAGAACACCGGCAACAGCGCCTGCAATAGCGGGGGTCCAAACAACGGCCCGTGCCATCCTCCGAAAAATAACAGAGTGGCCACGCACGCTACCGTGATCATGTTGGCGTATTCCGCCATGAAGAACATGGCAAACTTCATGGAACTGTACTCGGTGTGGTATCCCGCTACCAGCTCAGTTTCGGCTTCGGGCAGGTCAAACGGAATGCGATTGGTTTCCGCATACGCGGCCATCAAGTAGATAAAGAAGCCGAGGAACTGTCCGTGAAAAATATTCCACCGCGGAATGAACCCCCAGAAATGTCCGCCCTGCGCGTCGACGATCTCGCGCAGGCTGAAACTCCCTGACTGGATCAACACTCCGACCAGCGACAGGCCAAGCGCAATTTCGTAGCTGATCATCTGCGCGCTGGCGCGCAATCCGCCGAGCAGCGAGTATTTGTTATTCGACGACCACCCCGCCAGCGCCACGCCATATACGCCCATCGACGTAACGCCCAGAATCAGCAGCAGCCCAATATTTACGTCGGTGATTTGCAGCGGAATGTCTACGCCGCCAATCGTGATCGAGTTGCCGAAGGGAATCACCGAAATCGAAGTCAGCGCGAAGATCAGCGCCATCATCGGTGCCGCCAGAAACAGCGGCTTGTAAACGTGCGGCGGCGTGAGATCTTCCTTGAACAAAAACTTGATGCCATCGGCCGCGGGCTGCAGCAGCCCAAATGGCCCCACCCGCGTGGGTCCCCACCGGTTCTGCATGTGCCCCACCACTTTGCGCTCCAGCCACACCGTATATGCTACCGCGGTGAGCAGCACGACGAGGACGATCACCGACTTGATCACCGACACGAGTATGAAAACGCCCACCGACAATGCCTTTGCTTCCTCTCCCAAAGCTCGATTTCAGGAAACCGATTTCCAAAAACGCGATCAGTCCGCCGCGACCTCGGCTGGCTGGACCTCGTGACTCTCCGCCACTGACTTTAACGCTCGCGAATAACGTCCCAGCGTTCCGGAACTGAAAAGGTCGTCATTCGCCGGAGCAATCGATGCCGGCCTGTGCGCCACTCCCGGTCCCGCGTTCTCCAGGGACGTGCGCTGGCTGTTGCCCGCCAGCAGATTCATGCGGGATACGTCATAGCCGGGAACCAGCCGCTGAATTTCATCCAGAATCGCCGTGGGATCGAACGGACTCAACTTCGGCTCCAGTCCGTGAGCCTCGAGCCACACCGCATGACGATCGGCCTCGCCCGACTGCGCTCCGCGAGATTGCCCCATGTCGGCGTGCGTGCCGCCACCGAAGGGCACCAGCTTGCGCACGTCAAACCCCATGGCGTCGGCGACGCGCACCATCATCTCGAAATCGGTTTTCGTTCCCGTGACCTCGCCCGCCTTCTTCACCAGCTGCACGTCACCGCAAGTATTGGTGAACGTGCCCGACTTCTCGTATGCATTCGCCGCCGGCAGAACCACGTCAGCGACTACGGCGGTCTCCGTCAGAAACATGTCCTGCACCACCACGAAGCTCTTCGAGAACGCGAAGGGATCGATCTTCAGCCGCCCAACCGGATTCGAACCGACAACATAAAGAGCCTTCAACCCGCCAGCTTTCCCGGCCTCAACCATGCCCGCCAGATCAAGCCCCGCAGCTTGCGGGATGCCTCCCCATTCCTTGTGGAACTCGCTGTTTCCCGCAGTCGGGTGATATCCCGGCAGCAAATCAGGATACAAGCCCATGTCAGTCGCTCCGCGGGAATTCGCGTAGTCCGCTAAGCAGATAAACTTGGCTCCGGAGATTTCGCGCCCGAACTTCACCACGCTGGCGAGGTCGTTTCCGAGAATTTCGGAACCGAAAACGATAACCAGATTCTGCTCGCTGCGCAGCTTGTCGCGCAGCGCCGTCCATGCTTCTTTATTTGTGGACGAACTAACCAGCGCATCCAGTGTCGAATCGTTGCCGGCGAGAAATGCCGCAACGTGTCCTTCCGCACCCGCCGGAATCTGCGTGAAACTCGCAGCCTGCCGCCGTAATTTGATCGGCTGGGAGTTAATTACATGAAGCTTCGCCCGGTGCAGGCGCACGTTGTTGCGGATCTGCCAGGCCAGCAACGGATGCTGCTCGGTGGGATCATTGCCAATCAGCAGAATGGCCGGGGTCGTGAAAACGTCCGCCATGCTCGCCGTCGCATCCCTCTTGCCGCGAAGCGCAGCCGCCAGGGCAGGGAAGTCGGCGGTGCGGTGATGGTCTACATTATTCGTCTTCAGAACCACGCGCGCAAACTTTGAAAGCAGGTAGTCTTCTTCGTTCGTAGTACGCGTCGAGCCGATTACCCCAATCGCCGCTCCACCCTCGCGGTCGCGAACCTCCACAAACTTCTTTCCGATCAAGGCAAACGCTTCTTCCCACGTCGCCGGCGTGAGCCTGCCGTTCACGCGAATCAGCGGCCGCGTCAACCGTTCTTCATGATTCGCGAAGTCGAACGCATAGCGGCCCTTGATGCAGAGAAAATCTCCATTTGTCCCGCTCTTGTCGCGGTTATCGCCGCGGACAATTTCCATGCCGGTATCGGCGCGGCGCACGCCCAGCGTGGTCTTGCANNAGCGCGCCCACCGGGCAGATGTCGATGCACATGCCGCACTCTTCGCACTCCAGGTGATCTTCTTTATTCGGCGCGATAATCGAACTAACGCCGCGGTTCTGAACTCCCAGAGCCCACACGTCCATGCCCTCGCCGCAAACCCGCACGCAGCGGTAGCAGAGAATGCAGCGCGGCCGGTCGAAGAACACCACCGGCGACCACTGCTGCTCATCTTTATGGTTCTTCGCCTCCATGAACTTCGACTCGGCGGCGCCGTAGGAGAACGTCATGTCCTGCAGTTCGCACTCGCCGCCCGCATCGCACACCGGGCAATCCAGAGGATGATTCCCCAACAGCATCTCCAGCATCGACTTGCGCGCCTGCTTGATCTCGTCGCTGTCGCTGGTGACGATCATGCCCTCGCTGATCACCGTGGTGCACGCGGTCTGCAACTTCGGCATTTTTTCGACTTTCACCAGACACATGCGGCAAGCGCCCTGCAGCGAGAGATTGGGGTAATAGCAAAACGAAGGCACCTCGATGCCCACGGTCTTGCAGGCCTCAATCAGCAGCGTCCCGGCGGGAGCCGTGACCTTCTTGCCGTCAACTGTAAGTGTTACGTCAGCCATTGGGAATTGATTTCGTAATTTGGTAATTGAGTAATTGTAAAAACAAATTCAAGCCGCTTTCCTCGCCGTTTCTCGCGATGCGGTCAAAATTGCCGCTAGTTCTCGGGCTTCCTTCAAGAGCCCTTCAGTTAGCTCTGATTTTAGAATTCCCGATTCAATCAGTAGTTCCAGCCAGAGCACCGCTTCGTCCGCCTCTTCCGCCACAATTCCCAAACGGGCGACGAACTCCGCTTTTGACCGCGCCCGGCAGACTGCCCGGTAATTTGCCGCCACAGAAGTTCCGCACCGCAATAGCTGCTTGCCGAGAACCTGCGTGTCGGTCTTATACGGCAACGAACGAAACAATCGAATCACACGAAGAGCGAAAGTCTTTGTACGGTCTCGTAGCTGCTCGGGTCGCGAATTCATGACGACAACTCAAATTACTCAATTATTAAATTTCCCAATTACTCAATCTCTCGCCTATGCCATTACTTCTTCCGCCACATCCGCCTTTTCATACGGACACGGCCTGCCTTCCAAATGATCTTCAAACTCTCTGCGGAATTTTTTCACGAAAGCGATGGTCGGCATCGCCGCCGCATCGCCCAGAGGACAAAACGTCCGCCCCAGCATGTTCTCCGCCAGGTACTGCATGTTGTCGATGTCCTTCTTCACGCCACCGCCGGAGTGAACCCGCAGCAGGGTTTTCTTCAGCCAGTCCGTGCCTTCGCGGCACGGAATGCACCATCCGCAACTCTCGTGTTGATAAAACTTCATGGTCCGCAGCGCGAACTTCACAATGCACTGTGCATCGTCGATCACGACCACGCCCCCGGAACCCAGCATCGAGCCCGCTTTTGCGACGGAATCGAAATCCATGTTGACATCGATCTCATCGGCCGTAAGGCAGGGACACGATGCCCCCCCCGGCACAACCGCTTTCAACCTGCGCCCATTCGGAATTCCGCCACCCACTTCGTAAATCATCTTCTTCAGGTTGTAGCCCATCGGCAGTTCGTACACGCCGGGCTTCGCCACATTGCCGCTCAGGCAAAACAACCGCGTCCCACCATTCTTCGGCGCCCCAAGTTTGGCAAACCATTCCGCGCTACCGAGAATAATATGAGGCACGCTGGCCAGCGTCTCCGCATTATTAATAACGGTCGGCCCACCCCACAACCCCACCACAGCCGGGAAGGGCGGCCGAATCCGCGGGATACCGCGCTTGCCCTCGAGCGATTCCATCAGCGCCGATTCCTCGCCCACTTCATACGCGCCCGCGCCGCCGTGCCAGTACACATCGAAATCGCGCCCGCTGCCGAAAATGTTCTTGCCCAGAAAACCTTTGGCGTAGGCGTCACGAATCGCCTTCTGCATGATGATCGACAGATATCGATATTCGCCGCGAACGTAGATGTACCCGCTGCGCGCGCCTACCGCCAGCCCGCCAATCATCACCCCTTCGATCACCGAGTGAGGATCCTGCTCAAAGATCAACCGGTCTTTGCACGTGCCGGGCTCGCTCTCATCGCCGTTGCAGAGTACATACTTCGGCTTCGCCGATTGCTTGGGCACGAACGACCACTTCATCCCAGTCGAAAAACCCGCCCCACCGCGCCCGCGCAGCCCCGAGTTCTTTACCTCATTCACAATGGCGTCTGGCTCCATCGCAAGCGCCTTCTGTACGGCCTTGTAGCCGTCGAGTTCAAGATAACGGTCGATATTCGTCGCACCCTGGCCAAAGCGCCGGGAGACGACCTTTACCTCATCGGGATGGGAAACCAGTGTAGCCATAAACTATTTAGCGATTGTGTAATCGGATCATCGGGCGATTGTTAAGCGAACGGAATTTCAATCTCCCGATCACCCGATCGCAAAATCACCAGATATTCTTAGTGCGACACCTTCTGCCTGTATTCGTCCAGAACCTTATCCATTTTCTCCGCCGTCAGGTTCTCATGAAAATCGTAGTTCACCTGCGCCGCCGGAGCCCAGCTGCAAGCCCCAATGCATTCCACCTCTTCCAGCGTAAACAAACCGTCGGGCGTGGTTCCTTTGTGCCCCACTCCCAGTTTCTTCGCGCAGTGCTGCAGAATTTCTTCACCACCTCGAACCAGGCAACTGATATTCGTACAAACCTGCACATTGAACTTGCCCCGCGGCTTCGTCGTCAGCATCGAGTAGTAGCTGATCACGTTTCGCACTTCGAGTTCAGTCAAATCAAGCCGACCAGCCAACTCCGCGATGACTTCATCGGAAAGAAATCCAATTTCATCCTGCGCATACAGAAGAGTAGGCACCAGCGCCGACCGCTTCGTCGGATAGTGCGGCACCATCTCCGCAAACCGCGTCTCGAATTCTTCCGAGAATTTCACCGATCAATCTCCCCCAGCACAATATCGATCGATCCTATCGCCGCCACCACATCCGCAATCAGCCCGCCCTCACACATCTTCGGCAAAGTCTGCAGATTCGCCAGACAAGCCGCGCGCATGTGCACGCGATACGGTTTCGCTGTCCCGTCACTAACAATGTAGTAGCCCATCTCGCCGCGCGGCGATTCCACCGCCTGATANNCCATCTGCGTCTTCATCTTTTCCCGGTCCGGCAGCACAACTCCGGGAGCGTCGGCCTTGATCGGCCCTTCCGGCATGCCATCCAGCGCCTGCTTCACGATCTCAATCGACTCCCGCAGCTCCAGCACCCGGCACATGTAACGTGCGAAGACGTCGCCTTCCTGCGCCACCGGCACTTTGAACTTGAAATTCTCATATCCCGAGTAGGGCATATCTCGCCGCAAATCGACGTCCACTCCGCTACCCCGCAGAGTCGGTCCGGTCGCGCCCAATGCAATTGCGTCTTCCGCGGTGAGCTTGGCCACGCCCTTGGTGCGCATCATAAAGATAGGATTTCCCGTGAGCAGGTTTTCGTATTCATCCACTTTCTCGGGGAAACGCCCGGCAAACTCGCGCACACGCTCAAAGAATCCCATCGGCGGTTCCAGCGCTACTCCTCCCACGCGAAAGTAAGAGGTCATCATGCGCTGTCCGCTGATCATCTCGAACATCTTCAGCACTTCTTCGCGCTCCCGGAAGCAATAAAGAAACACCGTCAGCGCGCCAATATCCATGGCGTGCGTGCCCAGCCACACCAGGTGCGAGTTGATACGCGTCAACTCATTCATCAGCACCCGCATCCACTGCGCCTTCGGCGGAATCTCCAGCCCCAGCAGCTTTTCCACGGCCAGCACGTAGCACAGGTTGTTGGTCAGGGGGCACAGATAGTCGATGCGGTCGGTCAGCGGCACCACTTGCTGATAAAACTTGGCCTCGCAGGTCTTCTCGATTCCCGTGTGCAGAAAGCCAATATCCGGCATGATTCGCACGATGGTCTCGCCATCAATCTCCAAAAGCACGCGCAGCACGCCGTGCGTCGACGGATGCTGCGGCCCCATGTTCAGGATCATGGTTCGATCCTGGCCGGGTTCAAGAACAGGTGTAGGCGCAAGGTGGGCCATGGCGAACTAGCGGTAGCCCTCCACCGGATAATCTTTCCGTAGCGGATGACCTTCCCAATCCTCTGGCATCAGGATGCGCCGCATATAAGGATGCCCGTTAAACCGAATTCCGAACAAATCAAATACCTCGCGCTCGAAGTAGTTAGCCCCGGGCCAAAGCGAAGTCAGCGATTCCACTGCCGGGCTGGCGCTGTCCAGCCGCACTTTCAGTCTTACTCGTTCCTTTTTGGAGATCGAAAGCAGGTGGTAGACCACTTCAAACCGAGGCTCTGCCGGATACCAGTCCACGCAAGTAATATCGGAAAGAAAGTTGAAGTCGCATTCCGGATCTTCGCGCAAAATGGCGCAAGCTTCGCGAATGTTCGCGCGATCGACGTAAATCGTCATCTCGTCGCGGTCGAACTTCACTCCCGCCACAGACGCCGCCTTCCACGCCAACAGCCGCGCCACCGCCGGGTGGGTCTTCAGCTGTTCCAGATCGGTGATGGCGGGCGTCAAAGCCATCTAGAGTTCTCCCCGCCGTGCTGCCGCCGGTCCCCATTCCAGAACGCCCTTCTTCCACACGTAAAAGAAGCCCACCAGAACAATCCCGATGTAGACCAGCATCTCCCACAGGCCGAAATGCTTGAGATCGCGCAGAATCACCGCCCAGGGATAGAGAAAAACCGCCTCTACATCGAACAGAATGAACAGCATAGCCACCATGTAGAACTTCACCGAGAAGCGCCCGCGGGAGTCGCCCACCGGTGTCATCCCGCACTCATAGGCAGACATCTTCGCCCGCGTCGGTTTCCGCTGCCCAATGAGCCAGGAAAGCGAGATAATCGCAGTCGCAATTCCGCCCGCCAGCAGAATATGGATCAGGAACGGCAGGTAGCCAGCGAAATAATTGTCGGACATAGGATGGGATATATATAATTCGCGCCAGCACTAATTAAACATTCTAGATTAGGTGCTGGTGCGCGCGAGTGTCAAGGGAACGGCGCGTCATTTTGCCGATTCGGGAAAGGAAAAATTTAGCGATTGTGTGATCTTGTTATTTCGCAATTGAAAATCGAACCCTGATAAATTTCCGGAGGCTGCAAGCTCCAGGGTGCTGTGACGGTTTCCAATCGCCCGATCACCCGATGGCCCGACCACAAAATCCCTTATGATTTTCGGCTTCAATACCGATGTCAAGCATGGCGATACCATCTACCACGTGCAAAGCGAGGCGCGCGAGGGCGAAAAATTGCTCCAGACCCAGGTCTTCGTGCGCGGCCGGTGCGTCGGCAAAAAGGCGATTTCTTATGCCGCCTCGGCCGCGCAAGCCGGTTTCGGCGATCCCCAAAAAGAGCAGCAACTCCGCGACCAGCATCGCCTGGTCCTCGAAGCGATTCGAGAAGGCAAGTTGGAAAATGTCCTGGACCACGCCGAAATCGAAGCCTTGGCCAACATCAAGCAGCTTGACGTGGAATGGGTGAACGCCGCCTCGGTCCACGCCAATCGCAACCTGACCATGCAACTCCGCGTCACCGAATCTGGCGCCGCCGTCCCCGGCGCCCGCCTCATCTTCCGCTTCGCTCGTCCCGACGCCTCACCTTTCTATACCCAGGCGGTCACCGACGCCGCTGGCAGTGCCGGCATCTCCATCGACGTCGAGGAATCCGCCCTGTCCGACTCCTCCGTGCTGGTGCAAGCTACCCACCAGGGCCGCACCGCAACCCGCAAATTCGCCCTGCGCAAAACCGAGTAGCGATCGACCCGCGTAGCGCCGCCGCCGTGAGGGCGTCCTCAATCACGTGGGGGCAGCCGCCTCGGCTGTCCGGCCGAGCGCAGCGAGGCGTGCCGGCTCCGTGAGAGAATACAGTTTGCAAAAGAGCGAACCGCTCTTATCCGTCGATCTGCTTCGGGCTCGTACTCAATGAATCTTTATATCAACGGAGAAGAACGCACCTTCGCGGACCCGCCGTCCTCCGCTAACTTCACCCTCGCGGCCCTGATCGAATCCCTCTCCATGAAGTCCGACCGCGTCGCCGTCGAACTCAACCGCGACATCGTCCCCCGCAACCGCTGGCCGGAAACTTTGCTGAAAGATGGCGATCGCCTGGAAATCGTCCACTTCGTCGGCGGCGGTTCTCTCAATTCTCGTTAACGTATGAGTGTCCGGTAATAGACGCGGCGTTGAAAAAACGCGCCTCCAGCGCTTGCGGAAAGCTCACAAATGCAAGGACTGCCGTGGAAGAGCGGCGCTTCAGCGCCGCGTAAGCCTCTAGGGTCGATGCGGGCTTCAGCCCCTGTGGTCGCCCTGTTTCGGACTGTGCACCAGCCACGGACCGTCCGACTCACACCCCCACGCACTCTCTTAGTTAACCCTCCTCCCACAATTCTTCGTTGACACCCGCCCACTCACGTCTAAAATGTTTCAAACATTTATCTTGCACATTGTTTCAAACATAAACGGGGAAGAATGCAAGACCGCTTTCCATCACACGATGTAATCGCCTTGACCGGCATCACCGCCCGCCAGCTCCAGTGGTGGGACGAGCGCGGAGTGGTCAAGCCCGAGCGTCAGGGCCATCGCCGGCTCTACTCCATGCAGAACCTTACTGAAATCGCCGTCATCTGCGAGTTGCGCCGCAAAGGCTTTTCCCTGCAGGGAGTCCGCAAGGTCATGCGTTTTCTAGCACGCGAGTTCGGCAAAGGCCTGGCCGAAATTGTCGGCCGCAACTCCGACGTTCACCTGCTCACCGACGGCACCCATCTGTATCTCGAAACCTCGGCTCGCCAGATCGTGGACATCCTGAGGAATTCCAGCCAGCCCATTTTGGGAGTCTGCCTCAGCGACGCGGTCCGTCAGGTGCGCGCCGATGTCATCGCAATGAAGGCGAGTACCTCCGTAACGTCACTAGCCGAGCGTCGGCGTGCTAGAAAGGTCTCTTAGGCAGAAGGTTTGCGTTCACAAAGTGGTTCACAAGGAGGAACATATGGTCGGCGAACTGGACATCCTGAACGAATGGATTCCGGAACAAATGCAGCCCGGAACCGTCTTTGTGCTCGAAAACGCCGGCGAAGTCGGCGAAAAGGAAGATCCCTACTGGGCCGTGCTGGCCTGCCCATCCTGCGGCATGCTGGGGCTGATCACGCGCCGGCAAATCAACGGTCTCGTCCCCGTCATCTGCGGCTCCGAGCAATGTTCTGCGCAGTTCTTCATTCGCGAGGCTGAAGTCGTCGTGCGCAAGCCCTTCTAAAAAATCCCGGGACCGCGTCCTGCGGTTCTCAGCGTTTTCCCGCCCGTACTCCGCTTAACTCCACCGGAACCTGATCGACAATCTCAATCCCAAACCCTTCCAGCGCCGCCACACGTTTCGGCCGGTTCGTCAGCAGCCGGATTCGCCTCAGATTCAGATCCGAAAGTATCTGCGCTCCAATTCCGATTTCGCGCTGCGTCTGCCGTTCGTTGTCCAGCAACGCCGGCAGCTTGCGCCCCTTGTGAAACGTAAGCGCGCCGCGCTCGCCAACTTTTTCCACCGAGAAGCCCTGCGAAGTCTGATGCAGGTAGATCAGCGCCCCGCGTCCCTCCTCCGCAATCCGCCGCATCGACCCTTCCAGCGTCGCATGGCACTCGCACCCGGTAGACCCAAACACGTCACCCATCAGGCAATGCGCGTGCATGCGCACCAGCACCGGCGAATCGTCGTGCTTATGAACGCCCTCCACGTCGCCGCGAATCAACGCCACATGCGACTCCCCACCGTCCACTTCGCTCTCATAAGCGATCAGCCGAAACTCGCCAAAGCGCGTCTGCACCAGCGCCTCGCCCACGCGATGTACATATCTCTCATGCGCCATGCGATACCGGATCAGCTCCGCCACGGTTAGCATCTTCAGGCCGTGCTGCTTGCAGAACTCGATCAGGTCCGGAACCCGCGCCATGGTTCCATCGTCCTTCATGATTTCGCAAATAATCCCCGCCGGAATCATCCCCGCCAGCCGCGCCAGGTCCACCGACGCCTCAGTCTGCCCGGCGCGCACCAACACCCCGCCCTTTCGTGCGCGCAGCGGAAACACGTGTCCCGGCCGCGCCAGGTCCGTTGCCTTCGTCGCCGGATCGATCGCCACCTGAATCGTGCGCGCCCGGTCATATGCAGATATCCCTGTCGTCACGCCCACCCGCGCATCGATTGCCTCGCAAAACGCCGTCCCATATTGCGAGGTATTCTCCACGCTCATCGGCCCCAGCCGCAGATGATCCAGCCGCTCCTCCGTCATCGCCAGGCACACCAGCCCGCGCCCATATTTGGCCATGAAGTTGATCGCTTCCGGAGTCACTTTCTCCGCCGCCAGCGTGAGATCGCCTTCGTTTTCGCGATCCTCGTCGTCCACCACCACAATCATGCGCCCCGCGCGGATCTCCTCAATCGCGGTCGAAACATCGGCAAATGACGAATGCAGGCTCATAATAAGGAGATTGTAGCAAAGCCAAACCTGTTGTCCTGTGCAGGCTCGGTGCGTCGCCTCTGACCTGCTTGTTCCGCTGTGAATTCCTTATCAAAATAAATCCCAGGAGGCTGATTGATTCGGGCTCGTTTGCGTGTGCCTCCGAATCACTTTTCGGTGGACCCCTACCAGTAGGGGTGTGGTGGAATCATCGGGTTAGCGGGAAATTCTCCGTAAAATATGGATGACAAAGAGCTTAGCTGCTAAATAATAAGAAATAAAGGAGTTACATGGGCAACGATGCGAGCTCTCCCGACCGTCATGGCCTCGACCATGATCGCGCAAGTTTGATGGCGGGACAAGGTTGGATGTCACAGAGGGGCTGTGGAAATATTTGGGAGCGAGCGAGGTTCTCAACGGGGATCGTGCCCCGACAGATCGGAATTCCCACTCTTTGCAAAAGACGCAAAGGATTGGGCCGTCTGTCCGCCCGAGAATTATGCCCCCTTCATCATCCGCTCATAGGCTGCTTTGCCTTCTGTTTCCATCTGCGCAAACAGTACGCTATTCATCAACCTAAACGACAGGGTTCCCTTCCAATTCTTTAAGAGTTTCAGCATAAGGGGCGATGGGGCGTAATTCGGATTGGAGAGTGCGTCCTTGGCCCCACGATAGAGGCGGTAAGCCAACAGGTCTGCGGCTTGAATGCCTGGGGTATCTTTACTGAGGGGGTAGGCAATCGTTCCGAGTAGATCACGATGCGATTCTTCGAGACGATCATCCACTAAAGTGTGTTTGTACAGATCACTAGCGTATTCATGGAATGACCTGTCTAACCCAACAAAGAAATGTATTTTATCGACTGAATTAGCATTTGATAATTTGGCGGATTTGAGCATACAAAAGTTAAACGGCAAGTAATAACTTTTGCTTGGACATCCGCTGGTTACGACTTTCCCATCGGATTTTCTAAACTTTGCGCCGGTGAGCCACTGTCTGCTAACTAGGGGCAATGCCAAGAAGTCCTCCACGACGACACCGTACCCTATCGGGAAAATTCTATTGCGCACGATGGCTTGGACAAGACGATTCAAGAATGTGCGGGCTTGTTCATCCGACCATCCCTTATATTTCCCAACCCGTTTTTCCCCGTTTCGTCCAAAGAACTCTTTCGCATGAAAGCCGTAGTCCGCCAGCCCCGAATATTCGGAGAGTATTGCGTTCCATTCGTTCTCGAATTTGCGCCAAGCGGCTTGGCCTCCGTAGTAACCAGCAACAATGCACACTTTGGCACCGTCATGGATACCGCTCTCATCGAAATAGCCCTCCATCATCACGAAGCGGTTCTCCATTTCCATCCAGCGGCGGGTGGCCCACATCTGGGTGCCTCATTTCTCGCGTCCTTCGCGAGAAGTGGGGAAGGCCGCCACCGCACCAACCTATTCTCCCGCGGCCTTCTTCACATCCTCGAACTGATTAATCTCCACGGTCCCCTCCGGAAACCGCGCCGTGATCTTCAACTCCCCGCCCATCGCCTTCACAAAACTCTGCAACGTGCTCACGTACATATCCGCGCGCCGTTCCAGCTTCGACACCGCCGCCTGATTCACTCCCAATATCTTTGCAAGATGCACCCGCGTCATCTCCCGCGCCTCGCGCAGTTCATCCAATGCCATCTCTGCGATCATCTTTTGCGCCTTGGCATCGGACCGCGCCCGCGATTCCGGCGACATCTTTGCTTCCAGTTCACGAAAATTCCTGGCCATCTTCGCTCCTGCCTACAACCAAATCACACCCGGTCCTTCCAATATCCTGGCCTCCGACGCCCATGCGCAACTGCCAGCACAAACGTCCGCGAGGACTCGATACGGTACACAACGCTGAAGGGAAACTGGTGAAGTGTATATCGGCGAAAGTGAGAGAAGTAAACAGGCCAACGCTCAGGCGCATCTTCGACTGTCTGGATAGCTCGCCAAAAAGCATCCTCTAGCTTCATCGCCGCGGAGAGGCTCTGGTCACGATACCAAGCCAGCGCATTCAGGTAATCTTCTTCCGCTTCGGGATGAAGCTCCAGCGGCTTGGCATGCATCGACTACTTCCCGTGCAGCAGCGCCCGGCTCTTCCGCTGAACTTCGCGCCACGGAATAGTTTTGACCTTGCCCGAAGTCACCTCATCCATGCGGCGGGCAATTTCCTGTTGCCAAGCTATCTCCGCATCTTCATCCACGGTCTGATCCAAACTATCGATCAGAGAACTGGCGAGGGAAGCCCGATCTTCGGGTGGAAGCGACATGGCCTTCTGAAGCAATTCGTCGGTTTCGGGAGACATGACCAAATTCTAGCCCCCACTCAGCTGCGCGGCAAATGCAAAAATACTTCTGCGACCTCTCCCAATCGAAACGTGGTCCCCCATTCCTTTCAACAACTTACCTCCACCCAATCCCCCATTCAACCGCTAAACCCCATTTTTCCCCCGTTCGTTGGGATAAAGATGCGCATCTCCTTGCCCTCCAATAGCATGGCTCCAGACTAATACCCAGGGAAAAGTGTAAGAACCAGGTTCAATTCCCGGGGAGAGCCACAGGTGATTGGGTTTTGTGGGCTAGGATCTTCAGGCAAGCCGAGGCAAAGTTCCGCCGGGTCTTCCTAAGACCGAACACCCAAGCCTAAAACCTGACAACAACGCCAGGAGCCAACAGCCAACATGCGCAAGCCGATCAAGTACGTGGAAAAAGCAGTCACCGTCGCCGCCAAAGGCGCTTGGGTTGTCTTCGACCGCTTGAATCAGATCAAGCAGAACCCTTCGCCCACCCCTAAATGGTCCGACAAGCCTCTGCTCAAGTCCTACGAAAAATCCAAGCCACCGCTCGGCTGGCCCCGCTCCACCGATTCGCTCTGCCCCAAGTGTGTCCCTGAAATCCGCCAGCAGATTCTCGACGGCAAACTGCCGCACGAAGTGCTGATGAATGAAAAGATCGGCGAGATCAAAGCCACCATCGTCGAGCGCGACGGCAGAATTCTGATGGTGAAGGACTGCCCCATCCACGGCCACTTCGAAGACGTGATGTCGATCGACACCGATTTCTCCAAGCACCTCGAGGACGTTTTCCCCGGCCGCGACATCGCCGCCCACAACGATGAGAAGCTCCACCATCACGGCTCCTCGACTGTGAAGTACGGCCGCGGCTCGGTGCTCACCATCGATCTCACCAACCGCTGCAACATGANNCCCTGCTTCATGGACGCCAACCAGGTCGGCTTCGTCCACGAACTGCAATGGGAAGAAATCAAGACCATGCTCGACAACGCCATCACTATCAAGCCGCGCCGGCAGATGAGCGTGCAGTTCTCCGGCGGCGAGCCCACGTTGTCGCCCTATTTCCTGGACGCCGTTCGCTACGCCCGCAAAGTCGGATACAACTCCGTTCAAGCGGCAACCAACGGAATCGAATTCGCGAAGAGCTTTGAATTCTGCCAGCAGGCCGTCGAAGCCGGTATGCGCTACGCCTACTTGCAATTCGATGGCATCGGCAATGCCGCCAACGCCCACCGCATGGTCGGCAATCTGTTCGACGTGAAACTGAAGGCTATCGAGAACCTGCACAACGCTGGAGTAGAAATCGTTCCAGTAGTAACGATCGTCAACGGCATCAACAACGAACAAGTCGGCCGCATCATCAAGTTCGCGCTGGATAATCCAAAGACGATCAGCTTCCTGTCATTCCAACCCGTAAGCTTCACCGGCCGCGACGAGGCGGTCACCGACGACCGTCGCCAAGCTCAGCGCTATACCCTCAGCCATCTGGCCCACGATGTAAAAAATCAAACCGGATTAGGCGAACCCAGCCGCGACTGGTTTCCGATTTCGTTCATGGGAACTTTCTCCGACTGGGCCGACTTAATGCACGCCAACGACGTCAAAAACGACTGGGGCCAACTATCGTGCGGTTGTCACCCGAACTGTGGGACGGGGATGGCGGTGATGATTGATAAGGAAACTAAGGAGGCGGTTCCCGTGACTGCATTTTTGGCGGGGGACCAGTTGGCGAAGGATATTGCGAAGGTGAACGACGCGGCGCGAGGGAAGTTTTTGACAGTGGTGGGGATGGCGCTGTGTCTGATGAAGAACTACGATCCGTTTCAAGCGCCGACGCATTTTAAGTTGATGGATCTGTTGCGGAAGTTCGATAAGAACTTTAATGCGACCGGGAAGAATTATGGGAAGGTGGGTCCGGACCGCAGCGTTGAGGATGTGATGAAGCGGCGGCAAGATCGATGGAACTTCCTGTTTATCGCGGGGATGTGGTTCCAGGATCTGTTCAACTATGACTTCCGGCGGACGGAGCAGTGCATTATTCCTTACGCGACGCAGGAAGGGGAGATTTCGTTCTGCGCTTACAACACGGGCGTGGGCTGGCGGAACATCATCGAGAAGATGCACATGACGGCTACGCTGACCAAGTGGTACGAAGAACACGGACGGCACGAGATTTTTGCGGGCGGGAAGAAAGTGAAGATGGACGACGAGAGCCATACACTTCTGCTGCGCGAGAATATTGTGACGACGGAGTTGCAACACGATCTGGACAATTTGGGGATCGCGAAGAACGCGCGTGAGGAGAAGAAGCGGGCGAGAGACGCGAAAGCGGCTTTGGCGGTTGACCACTCCGAAACGCCTGTACCGGGACATCGCGGGCCGCAGAAGAATGATGAGGCTTACAACGCGCGCATGGCTGCGATGTATCGCGAAGTTGTGTTGAAGGAAAAACCTGCAGTCGCTGAGAATGGATTTATTCCGCTGGGTGCGCTGGGCAAGCCGAATGGGAATGGGGCGCAAGCTGCGAAGCCGGAAGTTGCCGAGCCGGTGGCGGGAGACTAGCTCTCAGCCGTCAGCTTTTAGCTATCAGTTAGGAACTAATCGGGTCGCCTGCGGGCGGCCCGATTCTTTTGTTCCGAGGCGGATTCCCGATGCGGGGAAGATGGACGCAGCGCCTTCGCCGGGGCTGCGGTCGTCGCTTTGCTCCTTCCTGCGCCATGGCTCCGGCGCTCCCCGCCCACTTGCCCACGAACTGTCCAGCTTCGTCGCTGTCGCTCCTTGCAGGACAGTTCGCCCAGTCGTCGGTGGGCTCCGGCCTGGTAAAGCACAGCGCGCTTGGGAGCATCGGGAGAGTGGCGGAGAGGGGTGGAGTGGTGCGGTCAGGGAAAATACCAAGAGGGACAGGGCAGTGGAATCCCACCCTTGCGCAAAGAACGCGCAAGGATGGGGCACCCCCCGGTGGTGGTGGTGCCGAGTTGCATAGGTCCTTCGTTGGGGGGTCCCCCGGCGAAGCCGAGGACTCCGCTGCCTCAGGATGACAGCGGTTTGAGGTTGCGCTGGACTCCTGGTGCTGGCGGGCGGAGAATGAATATGGGCAGGAGGTACGCCGGTGATGCTAACTGTGGATCAGATTTCCAGGCGGAATGAACTCGGAGGGTCGTCGCGAGGGCGGGTGTGGATGCCATATCTGATCAAGGCCCTGCTGCTGGGAGTGGGGGCATTCTTTCTCAGTGTGGGGCTTTGGGGGCAAACGAGTGATTCGTCGTCATCCTCTTCTGCCGCATCCTCTTCTGCCGCGTCATCTTCTGCAACGTCCTCTTCAAGCTCGAGTGCGCCGGAGTCGTGGACGGCGACGAGGGGGTCGCAGGACGGGAGCGTGAATCCGACGCGGACGGTGGAAAGCCACGTCCGGAGCGGCAATCGAACGGTGGATAAACAAACCGTCGAGCGGCTGGGAGAGAACGGGAACTACGAGCCTTACCAGGTTATTGAAAAAGAGTCGGTGCAGGTGAACGGCAGCACGGTGCGGACGACGACTCGAACGTTCGGCTTGGGCAGTGGAGAAAGAACGCTGGTGCAGGAGACGGAAGAAGAAAAGCAGTCGCTGCCGGGCGGAGATATGAAGGTGGTGCGGGCTACGTCGAATCCTGACGGGAACGGTAATCTGCAGGTGGTGCAGCGGGAGATCGAGGAAACGAAAAAGATCGGCGCAGACGTGACGGAGACGAAGACTACGGTGATGCTGCCGGGCATTGATGGTGGATTGGCGCCTGCGACGAGGATCGAAGAGCGGGCAAAGCGGAGCGGCGACACGGTCGAAACGAAAACAACGACGCTGCTTCCCGATGGCGAAGGAAACTGGCAGGTGGGTGAAGTGCGGCATAGCACGGTGAAGCAGGATGGTGAGAACGGCAGCCGCGAGGAAGTTGTGTCCCGACCGGATGCTGACGGGAAGTTGGAGGAAGAGTCGCGCACGGTGAGTAAGGAGTCTGGCGGCGGGGCGGAGAAGCGCGAAACGGTGGAGAGCTATTCCGCCGATGTTCCGGGAACACCCAGGGACGGCAGCTTGCATCTGGTGCAGAGGGAGACGACGGCGCAGCAAGGCAGCGGGGATGGACGGCAGACGACGAAGCAGCAGGTGGAGCAAGTGGACCCGGGAGATCCGGGGGCGGGGGTGCGGGTGAGCGTGGTGGCGACGGATGCGGTGCGGACGGGGAGCTCGGGAGCGCAGGCAACGCAGACGGTTGAGATGCGCGACGCGAATGGAAGTACAGGGGTCATCCGCGTGGATACGGCGAAATCGGACAATGTGAAGGCGGTGCGGGTTGAGATTGGTCCTGTGGAGAAAGCGAAGTAGAAAGTTCGGGTAGTTCGATCGCATGCGGCTTAAAGCCAGTTTGATTAGGTATTGTAGCGCTGATGCGCTGCACCACCCCAAAATCAAGATCACTGCACTATCCCAAAACCAAGATCACAGCGTCGTAATCAAGATCGTTGACGAGACTAAATCTCAGATCTCGCGGCACCACCCAAAATCGCATTCTTCACGTTTTTGCGCAGGTATTAAAGGGAGCCATGAGAAGAACAGGAGCAAGGCGGCGTACGCCCCGCTCCCGATGTACTCAATACTGCCACGTCACGCCGGGATAGAGACTGGGGACGCGATAGGCACGGTAGGCGTACTGGTTTTGGCTGGCGCCGGAGAAATCGAGTTTCCAGACTATTTGCGAGGGAGAAGTGGGCGTTACTTCCTGCACTTCGGAGGCGAGGTTGGGGATGGGTGAAGAAAGTGGGTCATTCACATCGAACTCCACATTTCCATTGCCAAGCTGATTGATGCTACCTCCCCATTCGCTGAAGTAGCCGGGTAAATTGTCCCATGCAAGGTCCGCAACCATAGCACTCTCGTCAATGTTGAAAATGGTGGCACGGGAGTAGCAGGGAACATATGGGGGGACATCGCCGCAGACTGTGCCGCTGGTGTCGAGGACGCGATTGTCGCCGTTATCCCAGACTGCAAGGGAAGTCTGCGATCCCGTTTGACTGACGAGAGAGGGAAAGTGCTGGAACGAAAACCATTGGCTGGGATCGTCGCTCGGCACACCATTTACAGTTAAAGCGAAGTCGCCCTGATAGCCGAGCTTCCAGAGGATGTCTCCGGCGCCGGTGCCATTGTTGTAATCGATTTTCAGGACCCAGGATTGGTGGCGCATGGACAGGAGCAGGTTGCCGTCTGCGGGGGAATAGATGATAGCGTTGCTGTGAGTCCAGTCGGGTAATCCGTTGAGGTGACGGTTCACATCAAGGTAGTCGAAGCTGTTCCAGGCCCAGACGGGATTCCAATTCTGATCCAGGTCAACCAAGGCATCTCCAACGACTGCGGTGGTGCCGGGATAGCCAGGAAGATCCGTGAAATTCTTGCTGAAGTTGGTGAGAACAATCACATGGCCATTGGGAAGCGGAAACAGATCGTGAGTGTAGAAGGCGGGGGTGAAATCGAATCCAGCGGCTTGCATTTTCTGCCCAAGAGTGGTGATGGACAACTCGCGGATCGTGTTACCGGCAAGGTCCACTTCGCGAAGGACCCATGGTCCGTCGATGCTCATGATGATGTGGCCGTTCGAAAGTAGTTTGAAGGGAAATGCGAAGTTTCCTTTTCCCACATCGTAGAACCAAATGGGGTTAGCATCGCGGTCGGTGAAGAAGGCAGGCGAGTTGGGGGTAGTCACGTCTATCATTTCTATCCCTGGATTCTCAGGAGAACTGGTGGAAGGGCTCGGGCGGCTCACGGTGAGAGTTGGAAAGGTAAGAGCGGGAAGCGGTCCGGTGGTAAAGGTAAAGTCTGCGCCAGTGTATGTATTCGTACTGGTTGCGCATTGTGCCTGGGCCTGGGTGCGCATGTGATAGGTGGTTGAGGCTTTCATTCCCGCGACCAGGATGGTGTTTGTCTGACGAGCAGAGGTGGCGGGATACCAGGCTGTAGTTCTTCCGTAAGAGGCGTCGGGGCCAAACTCAACCATCACTTGACCTGGACATCCAAAAGCGGTCACCACTGAGACTTGGGCCACCAGGGGATTCGGTGTGCTTGCGACGGCCGCTTTTGCCACGCCGGGCGGATCGTTGAAACTTCCGCCGCCGCAGGCAACGGTGAAGGCGAGTAAGGTGAATATCGTGAGTAGAAGGCATGGCTTTAGCGGAGCCAGGTTTTTCATCGTGTGTTAGTTCCTCTTTGTAGTGGAGAACGCTTGCGCGGCAGCAGGGGCGATCTCTAGTGCTGGAGCAGGCGATCTGGTTGTGAAGGATAGTACCTTAGAATTCGATAATTTTGTTGAAAATTAGATTTGGAGTTTTTAATGACCAGCGGTTCTAATTTTGCGCTACGGGAGATGTGGAGGTGGGCTTGGCCAGGACGTGCGCATTGGCGGGCTTGGTTGGTAAATTGCTCTTAGGGGCGAGTGCAGAGTCGGACTTGGCAGCGAGTTTCTTTTTGTTGAAGTCGCGGACGATGCGGGCTATGTAGGCTTTGGTTTCGAAGTAAGGCGGGACGCCGCCGTATTGCTCGACGCGCTGGGGTCCGGCGTTGTAGGCGGCGAGGGCTTTGACCAGGTCGAAGTCGTAGCGCTCGAGGAGTTCGCGGAGATAACGCGTGCCGGCTTCGACGTTGGCCTGGGGATCGAAGGCGTTGTGCACGCCGAGCTGGGACGCGGTCTGGGGCATTAACTGCATGAGGCCTTGCGCACCCTTGGGGGAGACGGCGCGGACGTTGAATCCGCTCTCGGCGCGGATGACGCTGGTGACAAGATCGGGGTCGAGTTTGTAAGTGCCGCTGGCGGCTTTCACGGTTTCGTTGAGATCGAAGGGATGAGTGGTGGAGGCGGCGGGTTGGGGCTCGGGGGACGGAGTTGGATTGCCTGGGACGGCTTCGAAGTGGTCGATTTCGGCGGTGGGGATGTCGACGAAGCTGGATTCGTCGGCGGAGACGTAGAGGCGGGTTATGGTGCCGATGATTTGGCGATGCTCGTGGAGGATGGAGAAGCCGTTACGGAGCACGGCGGTGTCGGCGGCTGAGCAGGGAAGCGCCATGAATAGCGTGAGAGCCCAGATTCCGAGTTGGACATTTTTCTTCATTCGGGCATCAGGCCAGACATCCGTGCACCTCAGGGGCTAAAGCCCGGAATCGTTTGAGCGTCCATATCGCAGCGCTGAAGCGCTGCGCCACCCAAAAACCAAGCTACCCAAAAAACAGGCCGCGCTATCCGCATCCGACTATTTGCTCGCCGTTCAGCCGGTTACCAGTTCTGCGAGGGCGACGGCGACGCCGCATTGGTCGTTGCCCAGGGTAACACTCCAGCCCCGATTGCGGAGCTCGGCGCAGGCATTTCCCATGATAACCGGATGGCCGGCGAATTCAAGCATTTCGACATCATTATGGTTGTCACCGATGGCCATGACCTGTTCGCGATGATAGCCGCGGTGGGCAGCCCAGCGGCTGAGTGCGTGGCCTTTGGAACAGCCGGTGTTCAGCACATCGATCATGGAGAGATCACGCTCGGGATATTCGGTGCGGAGTACGGTGATTCGGTTGCCCATGGAGCTGGCTTCGAGAGCGCGCAAGGCTTCGGCCATGCGTGCCATGGAGCCGCAGAACATGGCTTGCACGGGGTCGTCGACCAGGGAGCGCTCGATGGGAACGACGAACTCGATGTATTCCATATTCTTTTCGAGCCAGCGGCGGATGCTGGAGTTCAAGGCTTCGAGGTGCTCGATGACGATTGCGCCTTTGGTTTCCTTGTCAAAAGTAAGAACGGTGTGGCCGCGGAAATCTTGCATGGCGGAGCACAATTCACGGCAGGTTTCGCGGGGCATGAGGTCGCGATGAAATGTTTCTCCGGCGAGGGAGCGGGTTACGGCGCCGTTGGAGCTGATGAGCCAGAGATCGAAGCCGAGCTGCTTGGCGATGGGCAGGGCAAAGGTGTGGCGGCGCCCGGTGACGAGGACGATCTCGATGCCGGAGGCACGGGCGCGGCGGAGGGCGGCGAGGTCATCGGGTGAAATTTTGAATTGAGGATTGAGGAGGGTGCCGTCGATGTCGGTGGCGAGGAGGCGAATGGAAGCGGACTGCGGCAAAGCTGGGCTTCGGGCTTTGGCTATCGGGCTTCGGCCAGTCGTGTTCGCATCATCCACTCTATATTGTGACACACGTACTTCCGCGGAACGAATCAGCGGCGGGTGTGCCGAAGCCCGAAAGGCCGCGTGCTATATTCGCTGACGCATGGGATCGCTTCTGTTCTTCTTAGGTGGGTGGGGATTTGCGCTGCAGGCGGTGGCGATTGTGCATTTCATCCGCCGGCGGCCGGATACGTACTGGATTTTTGTCATCCTGTTTCTGGGATGGATTGGCGCGGTGGTTTACATTGTTGCGGAAGTGATTCCAGACGCGGGGTTGCTGCGCGGGTCATTTCAGATGTTTCCGCGACGGCGGCGGATTCGTGAGTTGGAGCGGGCGATCCTGGACAATCCTTCGGCGGGGAACTATGAAGAGCTGGGATTGCTGTATCTGGACGACGGGGATTTTGCGCGGGCGCGGGGATGTTATGACAGATCCATTTCGCAGCGGACGGACTCGGTGGATCCGTTTTATCGGCGAGGAGTGGCGGAGGTGGAGTTGGGAGACTTTGCGGCGGCAGTGCCGGACCTTGAGCGCGCGGTGACTGCAGATCCCGACTATGACTTTCACCGGGCTAAGGGACTGCTGGCGCATGCCTACGCGCAGACCGGGCAAGCGGAGAAGGCTGAGAGTCTTTTTCGACAGGCGACGAAGATTTCGACAAGCTCGGAGACTTATTACAACTACGCGGTGTTTCTGCAGTCGCAGGGGCGGGTTGAGGAAGCGCGGGCGTGGGCGCAGAAAATTCTGGATCAGCGGCGGACGATGCCGGGGTATCAGCGGCGGCGGGAGCGGGTGTGGTTTCGGAAGGCGTATGGACTGCTGGCGCGGTTAAGGCTGTAGGGCGGGGTTAGGACCAACAGGAGAACGTCATGAGATCCATTGCGAGCCGAGCGGTTGTGGTGGCTGTTGCCGGCTGCTTCGTTCTTATCTGGTATGGACATCGCGGGCAGAGTATCGTCATGGCTCAGCAGCACGCAGCGGTCACGGCCACGCGACTCTACACCGCCGCGGATGGATTGACGCATGTCGAGCAGGTCGACGTGAAATTCTCTCCCGTCGCTGGAGCACCGGCGGGCGTGGAAGAGTCGGCAGCGGTCAAGGTCACCAGTTCGTACGTGGTGCGCCTGGCTCCCGGGTTCTTTGAAGGCTGGCACAACGCGGACAAGCGCCGGTACGTGATCCCGATCAGTGGCCGGGCAGAGATCGAGGTGGCAGGCGGTCAAAAGATTCTTGCGGAGCCAGGACGAATCTCGCTGGCCGAAGACCTGACGGGCAAAGGCCATACCTTCCGTGTGGTGGGCGGGGACGACTGGGTCGCGCTGTTTGTCGAGTTTGCTCAGTAGTTGCAGGCGCGCCCGGCGGCACTGCTGAAGAGTGTGCGTGAGAACGGGTGCTGTTCCTGCGGGACTCGCGCTTTGTCCCACCGATTAGTCCGGACTTACGTCCAGGCTAATGAATGCTGCCCCTGAGGGGGCTGGAGTCGGGTAGTTCCGTGGCACCTCTTCTCCAGAAATTTGTTTCTCACGCAAAAAGGCTAAAGCCCGCATTCATTTTGGCGCTTTACGCGGCGCTGAAGCGCCGCTCTTCCACGGTACTGCCGGCATATGAGTAGCGGGAAGCGTGTCGGCACGACTGAAGTCGCGCCCTTCCCGAGCCCACCCTCTACCGGCATGGATCTCAATAGCGGTCGTTGGTGTCGATGTTGAAGCCGAGGATGGCGTTGACTTCGACGGGCTGAGCGCCGCGGGTGGCGGGGCGGAATTTCCAACTGGGCAGGGCGGCCATGATTTTTGCGGTCATGGCGGCGGGGCCGGGTTCGAGGACCTGGAGATTTTTCAGGTTGCCGGAGGCGTCGAGTTTGCATTTGATGACGACGCGGGCACGGGGAAGATTTGCGGGGAGATCGGTGCGAAGGCCTTGCGGACCGGTGAGCGTGCCGGGGTGATGCGCGGCGGAGTTAGGATCGGCTTCGGCGAATTGCATGACTACCATGCCGATCGCGGTATCGACATAGACGGTGTAATTGTCGCCGGGGAGCTTGCCGTAGAAATCAAATCCTCCGCCGGAACTGGCGGTGGCGACGATGGTGATGGCGGGGCCTTGCTGCTGTTTCACGGAAGACCGGCCGGGGAGATTGGGAGGGTTGCCGCCATCGGAACTGAAGCTGGGGAGGGTGACGACGGTGCTGCCGCCGCGAACGTCGACGCCGGGGACGGCGGGCGATCCGGTGGGGGCTGTGCCGGCGCCGCCGGGACCGGGGGTGGGAGAGATTCCGGCGCGGGCATTGGGGTCGGAGCCGTGGTCTGCGCCATTTTTGCCGGCACCGGAGGCGTCGCCGGACTTTTCTCCGTTCAAACCGCTGCCGGAGTCTTTGCCGTGGCCGATGCTGGAACCTCCTCCGGAACCTCCCAGGCCGGGCTGATCGCCGCCCGTGGGTGATAAGGCGAGCGAGCCTTTGCCGCCGCTGCCGGGAAGGCCAAGGCTGGAGCCGGGCTGGGACGATATGACGATTCCCGCGCGGTCGCTGCTTCCGCCAGCGCCTTTGGGAGGAGCGAGAGCGGAGCCGGCGTCGCCGGGACCGCCAAGGCCAACGCCTTTTCTGCCGGAGCCGGAACCAGAAGAATTTGACCCCGCGCCGAGCGAGGGTGGAGGCGGAACGATGTTGCTGGCAAGGCCATTGCCAAGACCGCCTGCGTTTGAGGAGCGATTTCCTGCTGCGCCGCCGGTTCCGGAGCCGAGAACGGAGGGAGGCGGTGGAACGATATTCGCTCCGAGCGATGTGCCACGCGTCGTTCCGGAAGGGGAGCCGCCGCTGCCTGCGCCGGAAGATCCATATGATGGCGGAGGCGGAATAACGGTGGTGGAGAGCGCGCCGCGTGATCCGCCAGCGGAGTTAAGTGAGGTTCCTGAGTTGCTTCCGGCGGCGACAGTGGGCGGAGGCGGGATCACATCCTGCGTTCCAAAAAGTTTGCCGATGATGCTGCTGACGAGCGATCCGTTTGGGGCTTGAGTTGGTGGCGGGGGGACTACGGCCGGCG
Source organism: Acidobacteriaceae bacterium (assembly GCA_003168355.1). GTDB lineage: Bacteria > Acidobacteriota > Terriglobia > Terriglobales > Acidobacteriaceae > Sulfotelmatobacter. The sequence goes on from PMSQ01000063.1 coordinate 91,868, forward strand.
AAGAAGTACTGAGGCCGCTGCTTTCAAGGCGGCGCAAGTTGCGAGCGGAATCGGCCGAAGGCGGAGGAGCGACGACGGATGGGGCGGGCAGGTTGAGTTGTGCGCTACGCGAAGTTTCGCGTTCCGGAGCGGAGACGGGTGGAGGCACGACCGCGAGGTTGTTCATCTGCACACGCGAGGGCGAGACTTCACGGCTGACGGTTGCAGGCGCGGGCGGGATGACGCTGCCGTTGAGAGCCGGCGCGGAGCGCGGCTGATCGCGGGAGACGCGGGTGGATGCGGGGGCAATCACGGTTGAGTTCAAGGCAGGCGCGGCGCGGGTTTGGTCGCGCGAGATATCAGGCGCCGGGGCGATGATGCCGGCGTTCAGAGAGGGTGCGACGAGGGTGTGCTCGGAACGGGCGGTGGGCGCGGGCGGCACGACTGTAGCATTCAGAGCGGGAGCGGTACGGGATCTGCCGGAAGATACGTTGGGAGCCGGCGGGACAACGGAATTGAGAGTGAGGCCGGCACGGGATTGGTCACGGGCGACGTTGAGCGGAGCGGGCAGGATCACATTTGCGGGAAGGCGTGGTGCAACCAGCGAAGAGTGCAGGCCTTCGGTGGGAGGTGGTCCGGGCTTGGACTTGAAGGCGAGCAGGTTGGCGACGGCGGTGGAGGAAGCGGGAAGTTTAAGGTTGGGAGCGTCGACGACTTTCTGAGCGAGAGAGGCGCCGCGAGCGATGTGAATGGTCTGCGTGCGATGATGGGCTTCGTGGCCGCCGGCGCGGCCGGTGGCGCCGGACTGAGCGCCGCCCAGGTCTTCGACCCGGGGGAGTTCGTCGCCGGAGAAGTAAATGACTTCATCGGGCTGCAGATGGGGCGGGGCATAGGGGCGCAGGCGGTTGACTTCGCGGGGAATGATGATGAGTGCGAAGAGCAGAAGCGCTTCCAGAAACCACGAGGCAAGCAGTCCATGATAAGGAAAAAGACCGTGAGGGGCCTCGCCGGCCAGGCGCGCGGCGGAACGGGCAAAGGCGGGGCGGATGGAGGTGGTGAACTCCTGCCAGGGCGAGGACCACTCGACCAGGAGTTTGGGCGCGTCGTGGAGATGGATCGCGTTTTCGAGTTGGAGAGTATCGGTCACGGAGAATAATTAAAGTGCTTCCTGTATTCGACCTCGGGAGCTAAAGCCCACATCTGGGCGGACTCTTTTCGCAGCGCTGAAAGCGCTGCGCCACCCAAATACTCGGCTCAAATTGCTGCGCCACCCATAAGATGCGGGTCAAAGCAACTGCGTCAGCCAAAGGCTCAGCGGGAGCCCTGCGCTACCCGGCCGTGCGGCTGAAAGCCGCGCTCCTTCAGGGCCCGGCGTCCTCCTTTAGCTTGATCTCAATTCTATCGCCCAATGCGGTTTCTGTTTGGGCTATCGTGTGGCTAGGCAACTCCAAGACCGAGACTGCCCGCAGGCGGACGGGGGCGAAGCGCCAGGGCTGGAGGTTGGGCTCGAGGTGCACTACCAGGCCGGAGCGGTCGAGGTAAACGACGTCGATAGGGAACCCCATAGCTAGAGTATGAACGCCACGGCAGGGGCGAATCCAGAGGCCGCCTCCATTACGGAAGTCACTTTCGGAAGCTCCGAGCAGGCCGCGCAAGCGGGACCAGTGAGTCTGAGCCACGGCAAGGGTGGTGGCGAGATAACGCTGGCGGGTTTGGTTGAAAGCCTGACCGTGCGGGACGAGTCCCGGCATGAACGACTCCTGGCTTAGTTAGCTAGATATCTAGGCGAGAAACCATGCTCTCCCCTTCGAGAAGGCGATGATTCCGTTCCGCCTCTTCGTCCAAAATTCAGTCCTCACGTACTCCAGCCCGCGAGGCACCTCAGCGGATAAATCCGCCCGTCTTGGACTGCCTGAACCGCAGCGCTGAAAGCGCTGCGCCACCCAAAGACGGTGAGCACGTGTGAGCTCTGCAAGGTGTCGCGCCTTCCCAATCCATTACCCCATCCAGTCACTGTCAGCGATTACTTGCTAACGAGGGAGTGATAGGCCTGAATGAGCGCTGGACCGATGGTGACGAAGAGGAAGGGTACCAGAATAAATATAACGAGGGGAGGAACCATCTTGATGGTGGTCTTGGCAGCCTGCTCTTCGGCGCGCTGGCGGCGGGCGGTGCGCAGAGAATCGGAGTGAACGCGCAAAGCCTGGGCGACGCTGGTACCGAAGCGGTCGGTCTGGATGAGAGTGCCGACCAGGGAGCGAATGTCATCGACGCCGGTGCGGTCGACCATGTTGCGCAGAGCTTCGGCCCGGGGCTTGCCGGCGCGCATCTCGAGGTTGACCAAGTGAAATTCATCGCTGAGGTCGGGATGGGCGTGGTGCAGATCCTGGCCGACGCGCATCAAGGCCTGGTCCAGGGCCAGGCCGGCTTCGACGCAAATGACGGTGAGGTCGAGCGCGTCAGGCAGAGCGATGCGGATGCGCTGCTGACGGTCCTTGATCATGCGCTTGAGAAAGAAACGCGGAACGAAGAAACCGAAGGCGGGAACGCAGACCAGCAAGGGCATGCTATCGACGCCGGAGAAAACCACGACGCCGGCCAGACCGAGAAACGCGAGCATGATGCGGGATCCGTAATAGTAGCTGACATGGCGGGGCTCGCGAAGTCCGGCCTGGATGAGCCAGCCGCGGGTACGGGATACGTCAGACGGAGAAAGTGGGATGGCCTTGCTGAGGGGATCGAGGGCCTGCTCGAAGCGCTCTCTTACCTTGAGGGCAGGCTTTTCCTGAGCCATGGAGGGCTGGCCACCCAAGGCGCGCAAGCGGGCCCCCAGTACGGAAGTGGGCGTGACGACGGCCGCGCCAAAGGCGAACACCACCAGCACGACAGTAACGAACACGACGATGGTCAAGAGCCACGGCATCTTTAGATCCCTATACCTGAATCTTAATGATCTTTCGGATTACAAAATAGCCAATCGTTTGCAAAGCGATGCTGCCCACCAGCAGAGCGTGACCAATGGGATCATGAAAAAGAGGCGCGACAAAGTCCGGGCTGAAGACGAAAAGAATAGTAACCACGGTGGGGGGCATGGCCATGAGCAGAAGCATGGTGAGGCGTCCCTGAGCCGTGTGAACCCTGACCTGACGCTGAATCTTGAAGCGCTCGCGAATGACGTAGGAAAGATTGTCGAGAATTTCGGCGAGGTTGCCGCCAGTTTCGCGCTGCAGCATGACGGCGGTGACGAAGAACTTGACATCGACCAGGGGCATACGCTGGGTAAGGTTCATGAGGGCATCGCGCACGGGCATGCCGAACTTCTGCTCTTCATAGAGTTTGCGGAACTCGCTGGCGAGGGGATCGGCGATTTCGTTGGAAATCATTTCGAGAGCGGTGGTGAAAGCGTGCCCGGCGCGGACGGCGCGGGCGAGAGTGTCGATGGCCTCGGGGAAAAGCTCCTCAAATTTTTCAAAGCGCTTTTGGCGGCGGTAGGAAACGAAAGAATAAGGAAGAAAAGCACCGATGATCAGCGCGGCCCAAGCGATGGCGGGATTCTTGGTATAGAGCACGGTGGCGAGGCCGGCGAGGACGCCACAGAGCACGCACAACATGAGGAAATTGCCGGCGCGGAGCTTCATACCGCCCTGCAACAATGCCTCCTGTATGGCGGAAACTCGTTCGGAGCGGCGCAACAAAGTATCAAAGGCGGGAATCTTGCTGAGTTGCTCATCGCGCAGCAGGGCGAGTTCTTCGTCCGGTTCGCGTTCCGGAGCTTTCTGCACGGTGGCGAGGCGGTCTTTGATAAGGCGGGCGCGGGCGTTGCGCTGATCGATGAGAGATCCAGCGGCAAAGGCCGCGAGGGCGACCACGAAGAAGACGAGAAGAGCGATCAGTGCGGGCATGGTGAATGTCTTTCTAAAGTGGCAAGCTGTTGGGTTCCGCGGGGGCTAAAGCCCTCACCATGCAGGGAGTCTTTTCGCAGCGCTGAAGCGCTGCGCCACCCAAAGGCTTCACGCGGCGCTGAAGCGCCGCTCTTCCACGGTATTACACGCAGTTGTAAATTCTTCCGCAAGCTGTGAAGGCGTGCCTTTCTACATCGATTCTACAGGCAACTTTTTAGTACTCCGATCAACGGTGCCTCAAATTTCAACCTCGGCCGGCGGGAGGCCAGCGCTAGTCTATCTTCAAATTTCGGTCTTCGACTCAAATAAAGAAGGGCGCAATTTTGCCCCAAAAGTCGCTAAGCGCTCGGCGAACTGGGGGCGGATTCCGGTGGCACGGAAGGTTCCGCGCACCTTTCCGCTTTCGTCGATGGCGCGGCGTTCAAACACGAAAATATCCTGCATGCCGATGAGGTCGTTCTCCATGCCGGTGACTTCGGAAACGGAGATGACCTTGCGTGTGCCGTCCGACAAGCGGGCGATCTGCACGACGGCGTGGATGGCGGAGGCGATCTGGTGGCGGACGGCGCGCTCAGGAATGTTGAGATTGGCCATGGAAACCATGTTCTCGACGCGGGCCAGGGCGTCGCGGACGGAGTTGGCGTGGACGGTGGTGAGGGAACCTTCGTGGCCGGTGTTCATGGCCTGCAACATATCGAAGGCTTCTTCGCCGCGGACCTCGCCCACGACGATGCGGTCGGGACGCATACGCAAGCTGTTGATCACCAGCTGACGCTGGCGGACGGCGCCCTTACCTTCGATGTTGGGGGCGCGGGTTTCGAGGCGGACGACATGTTCCTGCTTGAGCTGGAGTTCGGCAGCGTCTTCGATGGTAACGATGCGCTCGACGTTTGGGATGTAGCCGGAAAGCACGTTGAGCAAGGTGGTCTTGCCGGCGCCGGTACCGCCGGAAATAAGCAGATTCAATTTCCCTTTCACCATGGTGGAGAGCAGTTCGAGCATGGCTTCGGTGAGGGTGTGGTTTTCGATCATGTTGCGGGCGGTGACGGGATCGCGGCCGAAACGGCGGATGGAGAGGCAAGCGCCATCCAGTGCGAGAGGAGGAATAATCGCATTCACACGGGAGCCATCAGGCAGGCGAGCGTCGACCATGGGGGAAGATTCGTCGACGCGGCGGCCCACGCGGGAAACGATGCGCTCGATGATCTGCATGAGGTGCTGATTGTCTTTGAAGGACAAGCCGGTGAGTTCCAGCTTGCCGGCGCGCTCGATGTAAACCCGGTCATAGCGATTGACCAGAATGTCGGAGATGGATTGGTCCTTGAGCAGGGGCTCGAGCGGACCAAGGCCGAAGATTTCGTCGAGGATTTCGCGGGAAAGGCGCTCGCGTTCGGCAAAGCTGAGAGGAACGACCTCGTTGTTAACCGAGTTGCGGATGAGGACGAGGACTTCTTCGCGGGCGGTGTCGTTGGAAGTGCGGCCGAGTTTTTCCAGGTCCAGGCGATCGAGGATCTTGCGATGGAGATCGGCCTTTACCTGCTGGTACTCGCTGTGCTCGAAGGTCTGCAGATTGGCCATAAAATCTTCTCGATCGAATGTTGCCTCAGCGGCTAAAGCCGGCTCCGAAAACAAATCGCTTATCGCAGCGCTGAAGCGCTGCGCCACCCAAAATCAAGTGCAAACAACAACCTTTTCCGCGATCTATAAAGCCGCACCCATTCAAAACCTTATACGGTCTTAAACAAAGACCACGCGGCGCGTTTCACGTCGACATCGTCGCGGGTCAGCTCCTGGGCCAACCCGGCAAAACAACGGGCAATTTCAGTGTGACTTTGTTCCATGACCGGCGAACCCCGATCGATAGCGGAAGAGATGGCAAAATATTGATTGGGGACGCGCCATACTAATTTGACTCCGGCGGCGTTTTCGGCATCCGCTTCGCTGAAGCCGGGTACTTTGCGGAAGCGGTTGAGAACCAGGCGGACGCGTTCGCGATTGCCGGTTTCTCCCAGATACTGTTGCACGCGCGCGGCACTCCACAGGGAGGCCACGTCGGTGCAGGCAACCAGCAGCACGAATTCGGAAAGATTGGCGACGAGGCGGCTGGCGACATCGAGGCGCGAGGAATTGTCCACGACCACGTAGCGGTAGTGGCCCACCAGCATATCGAACAGCCGGACAAATTCGGCGGTGGAAGGTTCGATGGCCGCGGGCGCGTTGGTTCCGGCCAGCAATTGCAGGCCGCCGCCATGCCGGGTCATGAAACTTTCCAGCAGGGAATTATCCATGCGATGGAGGTTGCGAGTGGCGTCGGCCACGGTGAACAGAGGCTTAAGGTTCAAATGCAGCGCGGTATGTCCGAGGGGGGCGAGGTCGATGAGAGCGGTGTGGCCGAAAGCCGATTGCAGTGCGAGGGCGAGGTTGACGGCCACGGTAGTGGATCCGCTGCCGCCCTTGGCGTTGACCACGGAGAACACTTTGCCGCGCGGGCCTTCCTTCTGAACCCGGCGTTGGGCGGTGGTGAGGCGAACAAAAGCCTCGAGGAGGTCGGTGGTGGTGGTGGGACGGTCAATGAACTCGCGGGCGCCGGCGCGCATGGCGTTGACGATGATCTGGGGCTGGTTCAGACTTCCGATGGCGAACACGGCCGAGTCGGGAAGTTCCTGATGAAGGAGTTCAACGGCGCGCATGGCCGGGGCGGGATTATCCGAGGGGATATCCACCAGCAGGACGTCAGGATGGGCAGCGTCGACGCGGCGCATGATGGGATCGGCGGCAGCCAGAGGGAAACTGGCACAGGTATGAACCGTGCTGGCCACACTGGTGCCATCGACCAGCACCTGGAGCACGGTGCGCTGCTCATTGTCGGTGGCCACGATCACGACTGAAAGCTGGGGCATAGACGGCTACTTCTCGTGCCACTGTAATTCCAACTGCGGCCTATCTCAGTGGTAGCTCTCTTTCGCCCCTCCGGGGCTGGTTGTCGTTCTATATTCTACCCACGGCTTACGCCGTGGGCTGCATTCTTGCGCCGCTTCGCGGCTTGGCTCACTGGCCGCCTGCTTTGCAGGCTAGTTGCCCGAAGGCTTGGTCCCGGTCTTTTTCCCGTCGAACTTTTGGTTGTCGATAAAGGAGTCCGGATTCTTGGGCCCCGGGGGTGCTTCAGTATTGGGTGAGACCCGGTGCACGGTACACAGGACCATCAGTTCTGAATTGCTCTTCTGGATGCTTTTGCTTTTGAAAAAATTACCCAGGATTGGAATATCGCCAAGGCCGGGAACCTTGTTCCAGATGTCGGTAGCACGATTGTCGATCAGGCCGGCGATTACGAAACTTTGTCCGTCCCGCAACTCAAATTCGGTCTCAGCTTTGCGCGTGCTCAAGGCCGGGATGGTAAAGCCGGAAATGGTGAGCGCGTCGGCGAAATCGAGGGTGCTGACCTCAGGGGCGACGGTGAGATGAATGTTGCCATTGGGCATGATCACGGGGGTGAAATCGAGCTTCACGCCAAACTCCTTGAAGGAGATGGTGACGGCGGTGAAACCCTGTCCCGGTTGCACGATGGGAAAGGGGAATTGGCCGCCGGCGAGGAAACTGGCTTTCTTGCCATTGACCGCGATGAGATTGGGCTCAGCCAGAATCTGGAGCAGGTTCTTGGTCTGCAGCGCTTCAATCACGGTGCCCAAGTGGATATTGGGCTGGAATAAAAACAGGTTGAGAACGCTGCTGATGGTTTGGGTGGCCTGAAAAGGAGTGTTTTGTCCTTGAGTCTGACTGATGGCCTGGGAGGCGAAGCCGCCATATTGGCCGGTAGTGGTGGTTCCGATCAAATTGGCAGCGCCGGTGGAAAAAACGTTAATGCCAAGTTGGGTGAGAGCGCTGCGATCCACTTCGGCGAACTTGACTTCGAGCAGAACTTCCTGCGCACCCACGGGACCGAAGGTGAGCACGTTAATGACATTCTTGGAATAGGCGGACGCGAGTTCTCCGGCGCGTTTGGCAACATCCTCGGTGGTGACGTGGCCGGAGAGAACAATGGCGGCACGGGATGGGGTTACGGAAATCTGCTCCTCGGGGAAGACGCGATGTTCTTCTTCGGCACAGGCGCTGACGTCCACGTCGACGCGGAGATCGAAACTGCGGGAGCGCTCAAGTTCGTCCCAGATGATGAGGGAGACTTCGCCGGGCGATCGGCCGTGGACCAGGATCTGGGTGGGAGTAAGTACAGCGGGATCCGCGACCGCCTCGTCGGTTACCGAGATGCGTTTGATGCGCTCGGTAGTGTTGATGAGCAGAGACTTGTCGACCATGACGCGCAGCGGAGCCGAGCCTTGCGGCTGCGCCGACGGAGGCGGAAGAGTGGTCTGGGTGACGGCCGGTGGAGCTGGCTCCTGGAGTGGGGCGCTGGCGGGGGGATCAGGCTGTTGGAGGGGAGCCGAGGCCAGAGCAAAAGCCGGGACAAGTAACAGCAGGGCAACGGCGGCGAAAAATATAGTGCGAACCTTCATCGTTCGATTCCTATCCACATGAGGAAACCTGCAATGCAGCGCATAAAGCACGTAGGCCGAACTTTCCTTCGACTACTTGGGGTCTTCACCGCTTTGTTCAGGTAACGGGACGACGGTGCGCTTGTCACCTTTATAGACCTCAACACTAAGGACCGACGGAGTGGGGGGCGGTAGCTCCGTCTTATGGGTCTTCACAGAACGAACGTGTACTGGGGACTGAGCCGGGGCCGGAGTGCCACCTTTGTACAGTCCCCTGGCATTGGCAGCGTCCACGGGGTCCGAATGCGTGTCGAGCGGGTTGCGCAACGAGAGTTGGATCTTGCCTTCCATACTGGCGAGAGTGAGACGTTCGGCGTCCTCGGGCGACGCCAGGAGCGTGATTACGGGAGTGTTCTGAGCTTCACCGGAGGCGTTGCGCTCCAGAGTATGGCCGGAGGCAATCACGGCAACATTCTGGAGAACGGTGGTGGTTTGAGACTCGGCGCTTCCGTTGGGGGTTCCGGTGAGCAGGACATCGACGCGAGTGCCTGGACCGACGAAGCCAGCCACGGAGACGACCTCATTGACCCGGACGGAGACGGCGCGCATGCCGCGGGGAATCAGAGAAGGCAGACCGGAGCCGGCATTTTCCGGAGCCAGTTTGCTGGGCAGGATGAATTCGCCCTTGCTGATGGGAAGGATTACGCCCAGCCCCAGCACTTGAGAGCGCTTGCTGTAGACTCCAGCCGGCAGAGCAGAGGCAGGATATTTGACGGTGCGTATGTCATGCTCGCCAATTCTGGCGCCGACCTGGATGTCATCGGCGGCCACGATGACGTCGGTGCCCGGTTCGACATTGGGCGAGCCTCCGCCTTGCAGCTTCTTGAAGACGATGAGGCTGACAACGGCTCCCAAGGCCAGGGCCAGAGCCCCGATCATCAACAAACGCGTACGGTTCATAGCACTCCGTTAGAAGGCGCAGGAACAAAGATTTTGGCCGTAACCCGGCGCAAATCTCCTTAGGTCTTCCGCTGCGACGAGCAAACTCTTACTGAATCGAACTGGACACGTTAGAGAATACATTGTTTGCGTTGGAGCCGATCAGCCGGATGGTGCCGACCACGATTACAAGAATCACGGCCAACATCACGGCGTATTCGGCGATGTCCTGTCCTTCTTCGTCGCGCCACAATCTCCAAAGATGGTTCATAGTTTTCAGTCTCCTTAACTGTCGATAAACATCGTCTTCCGAAACATTTTGCAGCACAAACCGCGCCCCCGTGGACTTCCGGGGGCCTTGTCCCGTTTCTTCGTACGGCGCGCTGCGGGGAGATTTAGTCCAACTCATAATACCCTGCAAATTGCTCCCAGAGGTGTAATTTCTTGCATACCGAAGGTAACGGTGCGCTTTTCGCGATGGCCGTCACGGGCCGGTTTTGCGATTGCCTGCAGTGTCCGAAACGAGCTCCGTCCGGGTGGAGGAGCCGATGCGGCGGATGTAAGAGTTTACCTTAGCGGGCTGCCCGGCGTAAGGGGTACAATCGCGATCCATCGTGTTGGCCAAGGAAAGACAATTCGTGCCGGCGGGTCGCCGATGGCGGCGCCTGGCCTGGATTTTTATGGCTGGGATGGTGGGTTTGCACCTGGTGTTTTTCATCAATCTCCGGGGACGGATTAGGAAGGGCTATCCGGATTTCACGGCTTATTACACGGCGGCGACAATCTTGCGCGATGGACTTGGACATCAGCTGTATAGCGAGTCGGTCCAGTATGAAATTCAGGAAAAATTTACCGGCCAAATGTCCTCGCGACAGGGCCCTTTGCCGTACATCCACCCGCCTTTTGAAGCGCTGATTTTTCTGCCGCTCACGCTGTTGCCTTATCGGCAGGCGTTTGTAGTCTGGGATCTGCTGAACGCGGGTGTGCTTTTCGGCGTGATTCTCGTGTTGAGGCGGTCCGTGAGCACGCTGCGCTCGGTTGCGCCTTGGGAACTTATGCTGGGATGCCTGGCCTTCTTTCCGGTCTTCGCCTGCTTCCTGCAGGGACAGGATTCCATTTTGCTCTTGTTGCTTTGTGCGCTGGGGTTCAATGCACTGAAGAGAGAGGCGGACGTTCTCGCCGGCTGCTGGTTCGCTCTGGGAACATTCAAATTTCAGTGGATGTTTCCAATCGTTTTGCTCTTCGTAATCTGGAAACGGCGACGGGTGGTGCTCGGGTTTGTGGCCGCTTGCATCCCGCTTGGGCTCGTTTCGGCTGGGTTGGTGGGTTGGCAGGCGTTGCTCCACTATCCGGCGTACGCGCTGCAGGTGGTGAAGGCGCCGAGCTTGGGAGGTGTTCCTTCGGAGCTTATGCCGAACCTGCGTGGCTTGGCGCTGGGTTGGCCGGCATTCTTTTCGGGGACGTCTGGGAGTGTGGCGGCTGTACTAGGTTCCTTGCTGTTGTTTCTTTTCGCCGCAACGCGGCGGGGTGAAGCACCGCAACCGCAAAGGCTGGAACTGCAATTCTCATTGGCCATTACGGTAGCGGGATTGATTGGCTGGCACACTAATGCGCATGACCTCAGTCTGCTGGTTTTGCCGTTGGTGTTGATGACGGATTATTGTTGGCATACGCCGGCGCGGGAACTGGGCAGTCGATTCGCTCCGCTGCTTCCCGTTCTGCCGGTTCTGCTGAGCCCGCTGTGGATCGTGCTTTGGCTCGCGATTGGCCGGGTAAATCTGATGGCGATTCCGCTGTTGTGGTGGGCGTGGGAGATCGGGCGGGATATGTCTGGCACGGGATGGTCACGGTTGGGGGTTTGAGGGACCGTCAGTCCTGGACGGTTGATGGGTCGTCGTTCGTTTTTTTTCGCAGCAGCACAATGACCAGCATGGGCAGGTAGAAAACGATGACGGCGCAACGCCCGACCTGGGTGAAGCTATGAGGAAAGTAGTACCAGCGCCAGATGCCAGCCGCCCAGCTGATAAAGACGGTGGCGCACAGCTCACGCCGCGATTTGGGAATGAGCCAGAGAATGAGCATGTCGTAAAACCAGCGCTGAGGAGCGATCGCCATCAGGAGAAGAAGTCGAGCGTCGCGCTCGCGATAGCGGAGCAGGGCCAGCGCCAGCAGTGGGCCGGGCCAGATCAGAAGCGGGATGAAGCGCGCATAGAAGTGAAAGTTGCCGGCCCAGAGCCACGGCCACCGGGGCAGAATCAGAAAGCTGAGGGCGAGGACTAGAGCGCAGGCTAACAGGCCCCGCCGGGTCGCGCGGGTAAGCAGTACCGGCAGCCCCAGTTGCGGCTTGGCCAGCGCTGCGGGCAGCAGCGGCGGAAGAAAAGCGCCGGCCAGGATGAGGGGCGTCCATTGGACCGTGAGCAAACCGGCCCAATAAGGATAGGCGAGGAAGACGAGCAGGCGGTGGTAGCCGTAGCGCGACAGGCCAAATGCCATGAGGGCGGAACTGATCCCATAGAAGGCCCCGCCGGCAGCCTCGGGACGCATCCACACGAAAGGCAGGCCAAAGATAGCGCTGGGGATGGGATACAACTGCATGGGACGTTGGTAGGGATTGCGATGGGCGAGCAGATCCTGCGCCGCCCAGATGGCCCAGTTGAAGTCGGCAGCGCCCTGGTGAAAATGCGCCATCAGGAACCAGCAGTAGAAGCCACTCGCCAGTCCAATGGCCGCCGAAATTAGGATCCGCCGTCGCAAGCTTGATCTTCGTCCGATAAGTTGTGGCCCGATCAGTTGTAACATGGGGCGGGTTGTTCGAAATCTGATTTGGGGAAGAGACGGCCGGCGACCTTGGGGAAGCGCGCGCAATTCGGAATGTTTCTTGCCGCCGCGCTGGCGGCGGCGAGCATGTGGTTCTACGTCGATCGAATTCTGGTGGGGTATCAGGTCGCGGATGCGGCTGTACACGAACGTCCGCGTGGCAATCTGTCCGATCTTTATCCGCGGTGGCTGGGGACGCGCGAACTGCTGCTACACCGGCGCAATCCTTACGGCGACGACATCGCGATAGAAATCCAGGAGGGATATTACGGGCGCGCGCTGGATCCTTCCCGGCCGAATGATCCGAAAGACCAGCAGGGGTTTGCTTATCCCGTCTACGTAGTGTTCCTGCTGGCGCCGTTGATTGGTCTGCCGTTTCATGGAGTGCAGATATTTTTTCACTGGCTATTGCTAGGCGTGACGGCGGCGAGTGTCTGGCTGTGGCTGCGCGCACTGCGCTGGCGGTTGCCGGCGCTGCCGATTGCCATCGGCATGGTACTGACCCTGGGGAGCGTTCCCGCAGTGCAAGGGATCAAGCTGCAGCAATTGAGCTTGCTGGTAGCAGCTCTGCTGGCAGGGTCGGTGGCATGCGTGGCCAGCGGCTTCCTGTTTTGCGGCGGAGCGGTGCTGGCGCTGGCTACGATCAAGCCACAACTGGCGTGGCCTTTGGTGGCTTGGCTGCTGGTGTGGGCGGCGAGCGATTGGAGGGCGCGACGGAGACTGGTGTTTGGGTTTGGGCTGGTGATGGCGCTGTTGCTGGCGGGCTCGGAGATTGTGTTGCCGGGTTGGTGGCGGATGTTCGCTCATGCGATCGGGCAATATCATCGCTATACGCAGAATCAATCCGTGCTGGATCAACTGGTACCGTGGGGGTTTACGGGAAAGGTTTTGGCGGCAATGGCGGTGCTCGCCTGCGCGTTTTTTTTGTGGAAATTCCGCACCCAGCCGGCCGATGCGGCAGAATTCGGTGGGGCGGCGGCGCTGGTAATGGCATTGACCGTTCTGGTTGTGCCCATGTACGCGCCGTACAACCAGGTTCTTCTGCTGCCAGCAATTCTACTGCTGGTGCGGGAGCGAGGGATGTTCCTATCCCGGTCACGGGCTCGGCGTTTGGCGTACCTGGTGGGCGCTTTGGTGGTGGCGTGGCAGTGGGCTGCGAGCCTGAGCCTGAGTGCGACCTACCTGGCGGGGTCGCGGGCTTGGGCGCTGGAGCGTTGGAAATGGCCGTTTCTTGCAACGTTTGCGTTGCCGGTGTGGGTGTTCGCGCTGATTTTCTTCTGTGTGAAAGACGAACCGCGCCGGGCGGGACTGCTCCCTGGTGAAAGTCAACTGACCAGCAATCCGGTTTGACTGAACTCGCCGTCCTATATTGTGTGATAATCCTGCCCGTATGAATTCCCGAGCGACCGCCTACGTTTTTGCCGTTCTATTCCTAGTAATGGCGCGGCTGGCGATCGCGATTCGCGAACGGCGCAAGCGGGATTCATCGATTGCCGTCCCGGAAGAAGAATCCCAGCGCAGCCTGTGGCGATTGTTGCTCGCCAGCTTCCTTGTTCTGTTTGCCGAATTGGCGTTCATTCGCTGGATTGCGGTGGAAGTGCGCATATTTGCCTACTTCAAGAACCTCGCCTTGCTGCTCTGTTTTCTCGGTTTCGGAATGGGATGCGCGCTGGTTCGCAAGCCGGCTCGATGGAATACGGCGGTCACGGCGCTGTTCGGCCTGTTGCTTGTGGTTCGTTTGCCATGGCAAGCCGGAGGGATCCTGGAAAATCTGTCGCAGAACCTGGGTGCCGCAGCCGACATGAGTCTCTGGAACACAAGTACCGCGGGCAATGTGCTAGGATTCGCACTGGCCGCGGCTCTTTCGGCTTTGCTGTTTCTGCTGGTGGTGTGGGTATTCGTGCCTCTGGGGCAGGAAGTTGGCCGGCAGATGAACCTCACCCCGAGGCCTCTGACTGCATATTCGCTGAACCTGGCCGCGAGCCTGGCGGGCATTCTGGGGTTTCTCGCGGTCAGCCGGCTGATGCTCCCCCCATGGGTCTGGATGGGGATCGTGCTGCTGGGTTTCGCATTGCTGCAAAGAAATGCGGAGCGGCGGATTTTTCTGGGAAGCCTGCTGATTCCGCTGGTGCTGCTCTTACACGATCCTTCCGACCACGACGACTACAGTCTCTGGACGCCCTATCAGCAGATTAATTTCACGCGCATTTATGCGTCGAACGGCGAGATGGCGGGCGGGCTGGTGCAGGTCAACCATGTCGGGTATCAATTCATCGTGAATCTGGCCAGCGACTTTCTGGGCCGCCATCCGCGGGTGGTAACGGAGCCGCTCGACGAGAATCCGTATAACGTGGCTTTCCGCTTTGCGGCTGCCGCGCCATCCGTGATGATTGTCGGCGCAGGCACTGGCAATGACGTTGCCGCCGCTCTGCGGCACGACAGTTCGTTCGTAGATGCGGTGGAGATAGATCCTGCCATCCTGGAGATCGGAAAGAGGGAGCATCCCGAGCACCCCTATGACTCTCCCCGAGTCTCGGTGCATCTGACCGATGCCCGGGCCTTCCTCAAGCGTAGCACGAGAAAGTACGACCTGATCCTTTTTGGGTTGCTCGATTCGCACACCCAGCTTTCTGATTACGCCAACATGCGCATCGACAATTTTGTATATACGGAAGAGTCCTTTCTGGAAGCGAAGGCGCACCTGAAACCGGACGGCATCATTTTCCTGAAGTTTGAAGTGCGTCGCCCCTGGATGGCCCGTCGGCTGAAGGAGATGTTGGCTTCCACATTTGGCAAAGACCCGGTGGTGTTCAATGCGGAATCGAGTTACACGGCGCCGGCACGCTGCTTCGTGATCTCGTCCTCCGATCGCGTGCAGGAGGCGCTCAACCGCGACCAACGGCTGGCGAACTTCGTGGCCCGGAATCCCGTTGATAGCGGAGGCGGCGAAGTGCCGGTTACAACCGATGACTGGCCTTATCTCTACCAGCGCGATAAGACAATTCCGCGGCCGTATTGGTCGATTTCCGCCATCATTATTTTGCTGGCTCTGGGGTTTTATTGGCGAATTTCCGAGGATGCACCGCGGCGGCCCCAGTTGTTTTTCTTCTGCATGGGAGCGGGCTTCCTGTTGCTCGAGACTCAGGTGATCAGCCGGCTGGCGCTGTTTTTCGGCACAACGTGGCAAGTCAACGGAATCGTGATATCGGCAATGCTGGTTGCCCTGTTGTTGGCCAATGCCATCGTGGAACGCAGTCATAAGCCGCTGTCGCCGGCATGGAATCTAGCGGCTTTGCTCGCCGCGCTGGCACTGGCGTTCTGGTTTCCTTTCGAAAGGATCGGGGGTTCTCCCGCGGTCGTGGGGATGGTGGCGATCGCGATTTTCTCCGTTCCCGTGGTGTTTGCCGGCATATTGTTTGCAACTAAATTTCGGGCCGTGGATTCGCAGAGCGCGGCGCTGGGGGCGAATCTGTTGGGCGCGGTAGCCGGGGGCTTAATGGAAAATTTTTCTCTGGTGTTCGGTATGCGTGCGTTGTTCCTGATCGCAATGGGTGTCTACGCAATGGCCGGCGTGGCGCTCTGGCGGCAAGACATCAGCGCAAAGACGGAAACGGCATCTGATTTTGTCCGCCTTTGAGGAGAACGCGGCCTTGGGTCTTCGATTCTGCCGGTGGGCAATGCGCTGCCTGAAGCCATCGACCAGAGAATCGATCGGGTGCCTCCGGCGCCGCCCGGTACAAAGACTCTTCCCGCCGGGGCATGATTCCTGTCATTATGCATAGCGGCACGACTTCCGGGCTGATCCCCACCGTGTCGCAAAGAACGCGACAAGGATGGGGCGCCCGGTGTCAGCGCGGGATTTTATGGCCCTAAATGCGATAGCCCGTTCGTCTTCCGGTTCCGGCGTGTTTCCGGCGCTAGTGCTGGTGCAGGGGAACGAACAGAAAAACATTGTCCTCAACCGGACTCCTTTCAGTGTGGGGCGCAAGGTGGATAAGGATCTGGTGATCGCGGATCCGCGCGTGTCGCGCGATCACGCGCAGATCATCCTGGAAGAAGACGGATTCTTTCTGGTTGACCAGGGTAGCAAACATGGCACATTCGTCAACGGGGAGCGCATTCAGCGGCAAAAGCTGGAGCGCAACGACCGGCTGGAATTTGGGGCGCGCGATTCGACCTATGCCATTTTCAATCCGGCGCACGGCACCTCGAATACGGCGCGCGAGTTTCTGAGCCAGATTTCCGGAATCCAGATTTCGCAGGAAGCCACCGACCTGGAAAAGCTGACTCTATTTCTAGAAGCCGCGCGCAAGTTGAACACCGCGGGCGTGCTCGATGAAATCCTGATGACCATGCTGGAAGTGACGCTGCGGCTGACGCGCGCCGAGCGGGGCTACGTTTTTCTAAAAGACGAAGAGGGCAAACTGCGGTTGATGGCGGGGCGAAACAGCAAAGGCGAGCCGCTGCTGGATGACAAAACGATTTCGCATTCCGCGCTGGACGAATCGCTACGTTCGAATTCTGAATTTCTGCTCACCGATACCGGCAGTTCGATGGATCTAGCGGCGAGGCAGAGCATTGTGGCCTACGACTTGCGCACGGTGATTTGTATTCCGCTGCGCAAGCGGCAGGTGCAATCGACGCGTGAGCCGCAGACGCCGGCGCCCAACGCCTCCGCGGAGGTGACCGGAGTTTTGTATGTGGACTCGCGCTTTGCCTCGCGGGAATTTTCCGGCGTCGGCCACGACATTCTGCGGGCCATCGCGACAGAAGCCGCGTCGTTGATCGAGAATGCGCGGCTGGTGCAGGCCGAAGAAGAATCACGGCGTTACCAGCAGGAACTGACCATTGCCGCGAGCATTCAGCAGCGGTTGATGCAGGTGAAGATTCCCGAGGTGCCGTTTGCCAAGCTGCGCGGGAAGAACCTGTCTTGTAAGGAAATTGGCGGAGACTTCTTCGATGCGGTCAATACGAAGGAAGGCCTCGCGGTGGTGCTGGCGGACGTGAGCGGCAAGGGAGTCTCCGCGGCGCTGCTGGCCTCCACTTTGCAGGGAATGATTTATTCGCATTTGAGTTCGGGCATGCCGTTGCTCGATGTGGTGGCCGCGGTGAACCGTTTCTTCACCGAAAAACTGGTGGGAGAGAAATATGCCACCGTATTGCTGGCGCGCCTGCGCAAGGACGGCGACCTGGAATATGTGAACTGCGGTCACGTACAACCGCTGCTGGTTTGTGGCGGGGAAGTGATGCGTCCGCCGCACGGCAATGTGCCGGTAGGGCTGCTGCCCGACGCTACGTTTGAGAGCGCGCGCTGCCAACTCAATTCGGGTGATCGTTTTATTCTGGTGACAGATGGCGTGACCGAGGCCGAAAATGCCATGGGCGATTTCTTTGAAGACTCGAGGTTGGAAGCGGCTGCGGCCAAGGCTCCAACGCTGGAAGGAATTTTTTCGGCGGTCTCGGAGTTCTGCGCGGGAAATCCGTTAAACGATGACTGCACGGTGGTGGAGATTGTTTACACGAGCGTTGCAGCGGAAGCGTAAGTCCCTCCTCTATTGTCACGACGATCGAGTCCAAGTCCAAGGCAGAGACAAAATCAAAGGCAGCGGACAGGAGTGNNCAGGAGTGTCCGCTCCACACGAGCCGCACCGGGCTTTGCCCGGTGGACAGCCGAGGGCGGCTGTCTCCACACGAAGTTAATGCTGGCGGCAGCTTTAGCTTATTCCGCGCTGCGCTTATTCCACAATCACGCTGTAGTTTGTACCTTCCCATCGATTTTCCTGCGGCCAATAGAAGGTGAACGTGATTTGGCTTCCGCCGGGCAGCGAAGCCGTCGGTAAGTCCATGACGAAGATTTCCAGGCCCGTATCGCGGGTGGTCGTGTCCTGAGAACTTTTCCAGCCGTCGATGCTCCAGTGCACCAGCGCGGGATTGAGCAGCACGATGCGCAGTTTTTTGTTGCGCGGAATGGAACGGGCTTTGTTGTTGAGCCTCCAGCCGAAGATTTGCCGCGTGGGTTTCTCGACGAGATAGCGTTGTACGGTTTGCGGGGGCTGATCGAAAATCTTGCCGTCGCGCAGCGAGCGGCGAAGCTTGATGTATTCGGAATGCGCCCAGACCAAGGGACAGGCCGAGCCCGAGGGTTTACCGCGAAACAACTCCAGCTCGGGAATATCGTCGGCGTCCCAGACCTGTTCCGGCAGCAGGCGGCTGTGACCGGTGGGGCATTGTTCCATCATCGAGAGCAAAGCTTCGGCTTCACGAGGGCGGCCGGCGGCAAGTTCATAGTGCGCGCGCTCTCCGGCGAGCAGAGGCCAGGGACGGCCAATGCCGGTTCCGTCGAAAGGCGAGCCGTCTTTATGCTCTCCATAACCGTCGCCGTTGTAGCGGTACCAGCACGGGCCTTGCGGCAGTTGCACGCGCAGAAGCGCATCGATAACGCGAACCGTATTCAGAATGCGGGGATCATCGGGGGCGCGCAGTCCGAAGCGCACCAGCGCCAGCGAGTCGGGACTGATGATGCGAAAGGCGCGCTCCATATTTTGACCGGGAGGGCGGTTCTTGATGGGAACGAAGCCCTGGGTGGGCGAAGCGGCGGCATCGGTGACCGGCGGAGCGATGCGCACGTAGTAGCCTTCCACGCCGACTTGCTGGGCGAGATCGCCGCCGGTAGCGTAGACCCAGCGTTCGATATTGTCATTCCAGGCATCGGCTGCATCGCGAAGAATAGAGGCGGCGTCGCTGTGTCCGGTGAGTTCGGCGATGTCGGCGGCTGCGAGGAGCGCGGAGATCTCAACCGCGAGAGTAAACGGAGAATAGCCGCCATCTTCTTCCCAGCGATCCTGCTGGGTAACCGGACCGTTTCGGAGAATAAAACTGGCGGCATTGCGCGCCATCGGCCACCAGCGCTCCAACTTGCCCAGGCCGTTGGCGGCTTCGCGGCGCAGCAGATCGAGCAGCAGGATGGGGAAGGCGGTTTCGTCCATCTGGATGCCACCCCAGTAGGCGCGTCCATCGAGCCAGAGATTCTGCGCCCATCTGCCGTCAGCTTCTTGTGTGGTCTCAAGGTAGCGGACCACTCTGATGGCGTCACTGGCGGCGCCGGCGGCCAGCAGCGCTCCCGCGGTCTCGACGAGATCGCGAGGCCAGACCAGGTGATAGCCGCCAAGATCCTCATCGCCTTTGTTGAATCCCCAGGGGATGGAGAGGCTGGCGATGATGCCGCCCAGAAAATCCTTGGACTCGTGCGTGCGTAGAACCGAGGTGGAGGTGCGATAGAGATCGTATTCGCGTACCGGTTCATCGAGTTTGAGCAGCGTGCTCTGCCAGTTTTTCCAGTGGAAGACGTAGTGCTCGCGGAGTTCGTCGTAATCTTCGAGCAGGCTGGAGCGAACCTGCTGCCCGGCCTCAGTCCACCTCCCGCCGAATCCGAGGGCCAGTATGAATTCTCCGTTACAGGCGGCGAGGTCGATCTCTCCGGTGCAGGCGAGGTTGCCATTCTCGGCACGCTGGTATTCCCACTCCATTCGGAAGTGATCGGAGAGATCCTGCCATCCGTCGGAGGTGCCGACGAATCCGACCGACATTTTTTTCCAGGGCGCCGAAGAGGCCAGAGCGAGCGCGGTATCGTCGTGCTCGGCGAAGAACATGGGCACGCCTTTGTAGTCGCCGACCCAGGCGGTGTTTCCGTTTCCGCAGTTGGCCAGATGGGGGGAGAGCAGAGCGTAGAGGCGGTAGTCGGAGAGTTGACCCTGCAGCGGTTCGAAACGAATCTTCTGCAGAAGCACGTTGCGGTAAGGATCAGTGAGGATTTCCTTATGAATCCGGTAGCGTCCGCTGACTTCCGTGTTGGTCAGTTCGAATGCGGGGACGCCCGGCTCGAACGGGTTGTTCTCAAAGGTGCAGTGGCGTTTTTCCTCGGAGAAAAAGTCGCGTCCGTTGGTGACGATGAAGCCGAGGTCGCGGGTGCAGGCCTGGTCGACGCGCGGGAAGTACACTTCGTTCACAATGCCGTGGCTCAGGGTGAACCAGACTTTGCTGTGCTGGTTTAGGGCGGTGCCGGCTCCGGTCTTGGCGCTTGAGGTCCAGCGGGGTGGAATGCCGGGCCAGCCCGGGGCATAGCGTACGGGGGAATCGCTCATGAGGTTTTCGTCCTAAGTACGACCGAGTGGAAGCTTATTTGTGGAGCGGGAACCTTCCGGAATCGCTCGATCCATGAAAATAGGATGGGCGCAACGCTAATTAGTTGCATCGAAGCAAGGTCGCCGGAAAGTAACGTTGCGCGGCTGCAAAAACGCGTGATAATGAGGGACCTTAACTTTATGCGCATTCCAGCCATCGTCCGATTTCGCAAATGCGTGATCCTCGTCATGGTAGCAGCCTTGTGGCTGGGCTCGGGTTTGCATGCTGCGGCCAGGGCTGCGGCGCCACCCGATGCCGCCCCGGTTACGGCTCTGGACCGCGGTTTTCTGGGGCTGTACAACCTTGATTTCGCGGGGGCGCAGAAGGATTTTTCCGCGTGGGAGGGTCAACATCCGGATGATCCGGTAGGGCCGGTGAGCGAGGCGGCCGGATTTCTTTTCTCGGAGTTCAACCGCCTGGGCGTGCTGGAGGGGCAGTTCTACGACAATGACGACCGCTTCGCCGCACGTTCGAAACTCAGCCCGGATCCACAAGTGCACGAACATTTTCAGAGTGCGGTGGACCGTGCGCAACTGCTGGCTCATGCCCGCCTAACCAAAGATGCGAAGGACCAGGACGCGTTGTTTGCTTTGACACTTGCCTCGGGACTGCAGGCAGATTACGCGGCGCTGATTGAAAAGAAGAATCTGGCTTCCTTGCACTACACCAAAGAGGCGTCCGCCTGGGCCCAGCAGCTTCTAGCGGTTTGTAACAACTGCTCCGACGTTCTGGTGGCTACCGGATTCAGTAAGTACATCATCGGGAGCATGACAGCGCCGGTGCGCTGGTTGCTGCGCATGGGCGGATTGCCTGGCGACAAGCAGGGAGGCATCACTGACCTGCAGGTGACGGCGCAGCACGGCCATTATCTGGCGCCGTTTGCCCGCATCCTGCTGGCGATTGCCTATGTGCGCGACAAAGATAAGACCCGCGCTCTTGAGCTGCTTACCGCGCTGCGCACACAGTTCCCCGGCAATACCTTGTTTCCGCGGGAGATCGCGCGCTTGCAGCTGAACATTCAGAGTAGCCAGTCAGCTTCTCATCCTTAAATTCGGTAGTGGTGCAGTTTGGGAAGGAAGCGAGCCAGACGCGCGATTAATGCGTCGCAAAGAACGCGACGCTTCGCGCGGCTCGCCCAGATCCCTCGCGGCGCAAAGGACGCTTGCTCAGGATGACGATCAAACTGCACCACTACCTTAAATTCTTAATCGTTGACTTCTTAATTCTTTTAAGTCCTTAATTTTTAAATCTTTGAGGAACCCCATTCATCAGAAATTCACTCGTTTGTAACTGTCCTTTAACAGAGCGTCGATAGAAACTAGGATATCTATTTCTAAGGAGGAATCATCGAGTGATGCGACGAATCGGGTTGCTTTTGGTGTGTGCATTTCTAGCATTACCGGCAATCAGCCAGACCACGCTGAATGGTGCCGGCGCCACGTTCCCCAATCCCATTTACTCGAAGTGGTTCAGCGAATACCACAAGCTACACTCCGATATCCAGGTCAACTATCAGTCCATCGGCAGCGGCGGCGGCATCCGCCAGGTGACAGAAGGCACGGTAGATTTCGGCGCCAGCGATATGCCCATGACGGACGTTCAGCTTACGGAAGCTGAGACCAAGCTGAAGACCAAGATTCTCAACATTCCCAGCGTGCTGGGCGCGGTCGTGCCCGCCTACAACATTCCCGGAGTGAGCGGGGAGGTAAAGTTCACCCCCGACGCACTGGCGGGAATTTTTCTGGGCAGGATTACAAAGTGGAATGACAATGCGATCGCCAGCGTAAATCCGGGCGTCAAATTTCCCGACAAACCGATCATCGTGATTCACCGGTCCGATGGCAGCGGGACCACGTACATCTGGACCGACTATCTTTCGAAGGTGAGCGCGGATTGGAAGAGCGACGTGGGCAGCAACACCAGCGTTAAATGGCCGATCGGGCTGGGTGGAAAGGGCAATGAAGGGGTCGCCGGTTCCATTCGACAATTGCAGGGAGCGATCGGCTACGTCGAACTGATCTACGCGGTGCAGAACAACATCCCGTACGGCAGCGTCCGAAATTCGGCAGGCATCTTCTTGAAGGCGTCGCTGGAAGGAGTGACGGCGGCGGCCGCGTCAGCTCCGAAGATGCCGGCGGATTTTCGCGTTTCCATTACCAACGCGCCGGGCAAGGACGCCTATCCCATTTCCAGCTTTACCTGGTTGCTGATTCCGCAGCAGTCGAAAGATGCGGCGAAAGGCAAGATTCTGTCCGACTTTTTGAATTGGATGGTAACGGACGGGCAGAAGATGACTACTGCGCTTTCCTATGCGTCGTTACCCGACGGGGTTGTCCAGAAAGAGAAAGAGGCAATCAAGCAGGTCAGATAGGCTCCTGAAGCCAAGGAAATTGCTTCCAACGAGGGAAATGAGTGCGGCTCAGCGCGACTCCTGCCGGCGCATCGGACGACGAAGCCCGCCGCTTCCGATGCGCCGGATACTTTTTCCGTCGGCGTTGCTGTCTCAGGACTTGAGTTCTCGTTTCGCGGTCTTGATTTGCTGTTCTGCGCCGCTCGGGGAGATGTTCTATACTAGGTGCTCGCAGATGCTCCCCACGGTCTTTTTGCCGGATCCGGTCCGCGCGCCGGGATTGGTTGGCGACCGTGAAAGGGATCCCCGTTGGCAAAGAAAAGTTGTACCAATGAACGTGTAAGTCCTCGCACATGGCTCGTCTTTCGCTGGAGAATCCTGAGTATTACCTCAACCGCGATACCTCATGGCTCGCGTTCAACGGCCGTGTGCTCGAAGAAGCCCAGGATGAAGGCAATCCGCTCTTGGAGCGGCTGAAGTTCCTCGCCATCTCTGCCAGCAATCTGGATGAGTTTTTCGAGATTCGCGTGGCCGCCATGATGCAGCAGATTGAAGACGGCTACAACCAGGCTGGCCCCGATGGATTGACGCTGACCGCCAAGCGCGACATTCTGGCGCGTCTTAGTCACGATTTCGTCGACGAGCAGTACGACTGTTGGAATGCTCTGCGCCCGGCGCTGGCGGAGCATGGCATTCGCGTGTTGAGCCTGCACGAGTTGGACGCCGATGCCCGGCGCTTCGTCGACGAATATTGCGAGAAAGAACTCGATCCTTTGCTCACGCCAGTGACGGTTGATCCCACCCATCCTTTTCCCCGGGTGATCAACAAAGCGCTGTGCCTGGGCTTCCTCCTGCGCCGACGGCGGCGCTCCGCGCTTACCTACACGGGGGTGGTGTCAGTACCTCGGGCATTGCCTCGCCTGGTGCGATTGCCTTCGGAGACCACGGCTGACTTCATTTTTCTCGCCGACCTGGTCGCGCACCACGCCCAGAACATGTATCACGGCTACGACATCGTTTCGTCGGCTCCCTTCCGCGTGACCCGCAACAGCAATCTTTATCTGCAAGAAGAAGAAGCGCGCAATCTTCTGGAATCGGTGCGCGCGGAGTTGCACAACCGCCGCAAAGGCGATGCGGTGCGCATGGAGATTGAGGCCGACGCCGATCCCGAAATCATTGACCGGTTGCGTACAGTATTCGAGCTGGATCCCTGGCAGGTTTTTCCGGTGAACGGTCCGGTAAACCTTTCGCGGCTGTTTAACGTCTACGAGCAGACGCCACGCCCTGACCTCAAGTACCACGCCTTCGCCCCGCGCGAACTGCGGCTTACGGCCAAGTCCCAAAATCTTTTCGAGGAATTGCGACGGCATGACGTACTGCTGCACCATCCCTACGATTCCTACGACGCGGTGGTGTCGTTCATCGAGTCGGCGGCGGAAGATGACGCCGTGCTCTCGATCAAGCAGACCCTCTACCGCACCAGCGAGCACTCTTCGATTGTTCCTTCGCTCATGGATGCGGCTTCGCGCAAGGAAGTCACGGCGGTGGTGGAGTTGAAGGCGCGTTTCGATGAAGCCCACAACATCCGCTGGGCGCGCGATCTGGAAGATGCCGGGGTGCAGGTTTTTCATGGGCTGGTGGGGCTGAAGACGCATTGCAAACTTTCGCTGCTGGTGCGCCGCGATCCGGATGGCGTGCGCAGCTACGCGCACATCGGAACCGGCAACTACAACGCCACCACGGCGCGCATCTATACCGATCTCAGCCTGTTCACGGCGAATCCGGAAGTTACCCGGGCCGTGCACGACGTCTTCAGTTTTCTGACCGCGTATGCCGAGAACCCCAGCTATGATCCGCTGCTGGTGGCGCCCCTCGATTTGGCGGAAAAGACGATTGCATTGATCGACCGCGAGGCCGATCATGCCCGCCAAGGCCGCGCGGGACGCATCATTGCCAAGATGAACGCTCTGCTCGACAAGAACATGGTTCAGGCCCTGTATCGCGCTTCTCAGGCCGGAGTGGAGATCGATCTCATCGTGCGTGGCATTTGCTCCTTGCGGCCGGGAGTGCGCGGGCTGAGTGACCGCATCCAGGTACGCAGCATTGTGGGGAGATTTTTGGAGCACAGCCGGATTTACTACTTCGGAAACGGCGGCGAGGAAGAAATTTATATTGGCAGCGCGGACTGGATGCCGCGCAATCTCTACGAGCGCGTCGAGGTGATGGTGCCCCTGCGCGACGAATTTCTGCGCGAGCGCGTGCACCGCGAGATTCTCGACGCCTACCTGGCGGATAACCGCAAAGCTCGGATCCTGCTGCGCGATGCTACCTACATTCGGGCATGGCAACCCGTACGCGGCGTACGGAAACGCAAACCGCCTACTGGAGCAGCCGCTTTCAGCGCGCAGGATTATCTGATCAGCGTGGCCGAAGGGAAGCAGGCGGCGAGTTTTGCTCCGCCGGAGCTTCCGGCAAGAAAACGCAAAGCTCCCGTCGGGAGGGAACGATAATTCGCCATGATCATTTATTTCTTGCGACACGCCAGCGCCGGCGAACACTTCGTCAATCCAAAGAAAGACGAGAAGCGCGCGCTCGACAAGGAAGGCATCGAGCAGTGCGGTTACGTGGGGCGCGCGCTGGCCGCGATTGATGCGCAGGTGGACGTGATTATTTCCAGTCCGCTAAAGCGCGCTACCCAGACGGCTTCATTGGTCGGAAATGAAATGGGGTATGAGGGCAAGCTGCAAATCGAAACCGGGCTGCGTCCGGCGGCGACTTTCGCTGACTTCCGCCGGCTGTTGGAAAAATATGCGAGCCAGGAATCGATCATGGTCGTGGGACACAATCCCAACCTCAGCCAGTTCCTCGGCACTGTGATCAGCGAGTCCGGCTGCGAGGCTTCAGTGGACCTTAAGAAAGGAGCCGTGGCCAGGGTCGACATGCGGCGCAGCTCGGGCACGTTGCAGTGGTGTTTGACTCCGAAAGCGCTGCGCACGCTCTATGCAACCGCGGTGGAAAGTTCACGCCCGAACACTTCGCGGAAATAAGCGCAGTCCTTTTCAATCGCCCACAGTTCCAGGTCCACTCCCATGCGGCGGCGGGGCACCAGGGTCAGGCGTATCTCGGCGGCGCGATGGCTGACGCGCACCTTTTGCACGGCGCGGCTCCGGCCCAGGTTGAGGGCGCGCGCCAGCCGCAGCAGCAGAATCGCTTTCTGCACTCCGGCCCGGTCCGCGGGATCGATCGCCTTCATCGGACCGTCTTCCATGGTGGGCCGCGATTTTCCCAGATAGCGCGCAATGGCCGCGATGATGCGGCGCTGCTGGGGCGTGTAGCCCAGAATCTCCGAGTTCGAAATAATGTAATAGGTGTGCCGGTGATGGCCGTTGCGGTTGAGGTAATCTCCCACCTCATAGAGCATGGCGGCCGCGCCCAGCCACTCGCGGAATTCCGGCGTCAAGCCATGCACCGAACGCAGCCCGGAGAACAGAAACATGGCGGACTCGCGCACATCGAGGGCGTGCTTCATGTCCACGTGATAGTGAGAGACGGCCCGGGTGATCGACTCCCAGCGTTCCGATTCAACCTGTTTTCCGGAGCGCGTGCTGCGGTCGTATTCCGCCGCCATCTGCGCCAGCAAACCGTCGCGCAGGCCCAGCGCCGAGTAGCGGAAACCCTTGAGACGGCAGCGTTCAAGCAGTTCGTGATAGACGATTGCGCCGGCGACAATGATTTCCGCCCGTCGAGGACCGATGCCTTCGATCTGGCGCCGTTCCACAACCGGCAGGCGGGCCAGTTGTTTGGCGAGCCGGGTCATCTCGGCGCGGGAGACGATCGTGCGCTGGCGGCTTCCGTTTTTTCGCAGACGGCTGGCTGCTGCGGCCAGCGCGGCGGCGGTTCCAGAGGTGGCAATCACATTCTTGACTTTTGCCGCCACCACGCGAGCGGCGATGCGGTTTACTTCACGAGCAACGAAGCCTTGCAGCCGTTTCAGTTCGCCCTTGCGCGGCGGATCATGGCCAAGAAATTCATCGGTGAGACGAACGGCCCCGAGCGGTAGACTCACCAAGTCGCGGATGTGGCCGCGCCCGGAGACCGTCAGTTCGCAGCTCCCGCCTCCCAGGTCCACCATTAACGCAGGCGAACTATCCACTCGGAGATTGGAGACAAGGCCCAGGTGAATCAAACGCGCTTCTTCCAATCCGGAGATGATTTCGACCTTCCAGCCGGTGGCGGAACGCACCCACTCTAGAAAGGCTTGTGAATTGCGGGCGTCGCGCAGAGCGCTGGTGGCGACCACTCGGACTGGGTCGGTGACCACCTGTTGCGTGGACCGGTGAAAGCGGCGCAGAACCTTCACGGTTTCGGCCATCGACTCGGGAGTGAGAAAGCCTGAACGAAACACGCCTTCGCCCAAGCGAGTCACTTCGCGGTCTTCGTGGACGGGACGGAGCCGGCCACGCACGAGGCGTGCGATCTTCAGGCGAACAGAGTTGGAACCGATATCAACCGCGGCAAAAGTCGGCATGAGGCAAGGCCAACAGTTTACATGCCGAAGGTGGTGCGGTCATCTGGAGTTGTGTTGGGAACAGGGCTTGCAAGAGTACGACCGCACGTGCAAAGTGATACGTCATGCCCGAACTGCCTGATATTGCCGCCTACATCGGCGCGCTTGAGACACGCATCGTCGGCCAGCCGCTGGAGCGGGTAAGGCTGGCGAACGCTTTTCTGCTGCGAACCGCGCAACCGCCGGTTGCGAGCGTAGAAGGCCACATGGTTCGCGAATTGCGGAGAGTCGGCAAGCGCATCGCAATTGGCGTGGAGAATGATCTTTGGCTGGTTCTTCACCTGATGATTGCCGGCCGGTTACACTGGCGAGCGCCGGAGGCGAAGCTAGCCGGCCGTCAAAGTCTGGCAGCTTTCGATTTTCCCAATGGTTCTCTGGTTCTTACCGAGGCTGGCAGCAAGCGCCGCGCTTCCTTGCACATACTGTTCGGCGAGGAGAGTTTGCGTTCTTTCGATCCTGGAGGGATCGACATCTTCTCAAGCGATCTCGATTCGTTTCGCGCGACGCTTACGGCAGAGAACCACACTCTTAAGCGGGCTCTTACCGATCCGCGTCTGTTGAGCGGCATCGGCAATGCGTATTCCGATGAGATCCTACACGCTGCGCAGCTCTCCCCCCTCACGCTGACGCAGAAACTGCAGCCGCAAGAGTGGGAGCGACTCTTCGCTGCGGCCCGGCACACGATCGGGTTTTGGGTGGACCGACTTTGCGCCGAGGCGAAGGCTGACTTTCCGGAAAAGGTAACTGCATTTCGTAAGGGTATGGCGGTTCATGGGCGCTATGGAGAGCCGTGTCCGAGATGCGGCGACAAGGTTTTACGCATTCGCTATGCCGACAAGGAAACGAACTACTGTGCGCGCTGCCAAACCGGCGGCAAAGTTCTTGCGGATCGGAGTTTGTCCCGACTATTGGGATCGGATTGGCCCCGGACCCTGGAAGAATTGGAGGCCCTAAAGCGCCGCTGATCACGAGCGACTTGCAGCAGCGGCCGCGTTTTCGGCGTCTGGCGGAACACTGTCGTGCCGCTGTTTAGCTCCCACCGCAGCGGCGTTGACGACGAGCCTGAAGCGCAGCAAATATGTTGATGCCGAAGCAGATGCCGAACATCGTCCCGCGCACTCCCTCGCTCAAGACGGTCCACGGCTTGGTCGTGGGGTGGAAGCAGTAGGGCCAGAGGATGGCGACCACCAGGAACATCGTGGCGACTGGGACCATGCCTGCTGGTTTTTTCAGGCGATTTCGGAAACTCATTGTGTTCTCCTTTACATTTAGTCGGTTAAGCGATACCAGGCCATTACCGTCAACTTGACCCCGAGAATGGTCATGGCGACAGCGAAGAGATCCCAACTCCAGACGTGGGTGACGTAAAAACGGTAGGCGAAAAGACAGATGGCCGTGACGCCACCGATGATTCCGGCGAGACTTGTGGCCCGCAAACGGTGGTTGAGGAAACGTTCATCGACTAATTTACCGACGATAGGAATGTTCATTTTTCGGTCTCCTTCTTGCTCCGCCTTTCGCTCTCCAACGTGAAGATCTGATCGGTCGAACAGCCGAAGACTCGCGCAAATGTAAGCGCCAGCAGCAGGCTCGGCACATAACGGTCGCGCTCAATGGAATTAATGCTCTGGCGCGATACGCCGACGGCCTTGGCGAGTTGCTCCTGCGTCCATCCGCGGGCGCTGCGAAGCTCTTTGACTCGGCTCAGGATCTCAGGCATATGTAAAGCTAACTTTCCATAGTGTAGCCGGGAGAATCGTAGATGTCAAGTTAACTTGTCATTCGGGGCTAACCACTTATTGCGTGTCGATTATGCAGCAGAGGCCGCAGGGCGCGGAGACCTCGCTGGGCCGCGAGCGTGAGTTTGGGCAGGATGTTCAGGTGCCGGCTTGCTGCGCATCTGCGAGAGCACCGCGACTCCATGACGGAATTTCGCCCCAGTTACGTTACGCAACTCCGCTACCAGGGATGACTCATGCACTTCGCCGAGATGCTTGATGGCCGTTTGGGTCAGAGTTAACCAGTCATGCCAATCGCCCAACGCATCTTGCACACCCTTGATGCCGGCGATGAACTGCTCAGCTTCTTTGGACTCGTCGGCGAACTCTGCCGCATAGCGGGCTCGCTTGCTCAGGATGCGGTATTGGTGCAGTAATGCCTCGGTCACCGGTGCGTCGCCGTGCTCGATCGCTTGCAGCATCCCTCGGGCGACCGCCAATGGATCGCGGCTCGCTTCCGGCTTGAAGTTCTTGAGGGCGCGTTTCAGGCGCTTGCGAATCTCGCGGACAGTGTCTTCATCGGCTGCCTTACGCAGCTTCTTCTCTTGCTGGGCGCGCAGCCCGATCAAACGGCTTACAAGCTGCGTTTTGCGCCGCGGTTCCTGCGGAATCTTCAGGCTGCGCAATGCCGCCAGTTGCACGTCCAGATCGCGGACCTTGCCGGCACGTTTGCGGATTCGGCCCAGCAGCTTCAGAAGTTTTTTCTGGCTGCGCTCCAGCTTTGGAGAAAGGTCGCCCAGCAATATCTGCAGGCGGCGCGTGCCGGTGCGGAAACGGTGTACGTTTGCCGCTCGTGGTTTCGAGGAGAGCTTGACCAAATCCCGCTCAAGCTTCTGGAAAACCACTTGGCTACGTTTTGGTGTGATCGACATAAAAAAGCGAATCGAATCGGGAGATGAAAATACAGCCCCGCGTGGGGAAAGGCAATCCTGAAAAGCACGGTCATTTTAACATCCTGTTAACAGGATTCTGTTAGGGTGGAACGGAATGGCCTTGCCGGCACTACCTCAGCCCGATATGCCTGCTCCGCAACCCGTTGAAGACACGAAGGTTAACGGCCTGCGCCCAGCGGGAGAGTGGGCTGCGCCCGTGCTCCGCGGGACCAGTGGCGAAACCGGCGACCGAATCTTCAAATTCGCCATGCTGGTGTGCGGCGTGGCCGTGCTGGCGATGCTGGTTCTGATTGTCTATGAACTGGTGTTGCGCTCCGGACCCTCGTGGCACGCTTTTGGATTTAAGTTCTTTGCCGGGCACGACTGGGATCCAGTGAACGAACAATTCGGCGCTCTGCCGTTCATTTACGGAACCCTGGTCTCGTCACTCCTGGCATTGATCATCGCCGTGCCGCTGTCTGTGGGCGTTGCGGTTTTTACCACCGAGATGTGCCCCAAGGTTTTCCGCGGGCCACTTTCGTTTTTCGTGGAATTGCTGGCCGCCATTCCGAGCGTGGTTTACGGACTATGGGCGATCTTTGTACTGGTACCCATCCTCAGCAACTACGTCCAGCCTTTTTTGGCTCGCACGCTGGGCTGGACTGGCTTCTTTGACGGTCCGCCGTACGGCATCAGCATGCTGGCGGCAGGAATCATCCTGGCGATCATGATCATCCCAATTATTTCCTCGATCACACGCGAAGTGCTGATGGTGGTGCCGCAGCATCAACGGGAGGCCGCACTCGCGCTGGGTGCAACGCGCTGGGAGATGATTCGCGTCGGCGTGCTGCGCAATGCACGCGCGGGCATCATGGGCGGCATTATTCTGGGCCTGGGCCGCGCCTTGGGGGAAACCATGGCTGTGACCATGGTGATCGGAAACCGGCCGGAGATTGCGAAGTCGTTGTTTGCTCCCGGATATACGATGGCGAGCGTGCTGGCCAATGAGTTCAGCGAGGCCACCGGCGACGTATACCTTTCGGCTCTGATCGAGATTGGTCTGGCTTTGTTCCTGGTCACGATCGTAGTCAATGCGCTGGCAAGATTGCTGGTCTGGACCGTCACCCGGGGACAGCCTTCGAGGGCGAATGCCTGATACTGGCAACGCGTCCGCGCTGCACGCCGTCCCGCCCATTGCTTTGCGGCGCCGGATCACTGACCACGTCATGACCGGAGTGGCAATGCTCACCGTCGTCCTGGTGCTGGTGCCGTTGTTCGCGATATTCACCTATCTTGTCTATCGCGGTATAGGTTCGATCAACTGGGCGTTTCTCACGCAAACCCCGAAACCCGTGGGTGAAGCCGGCGGCGGAATGGCCAACGCCATTGTGGGCTCGGCGTTCATTCTCGGCCTGGCCAGCATTCTGGGAGTTCCCGTGGGGGTCGGTGCGGGAATCTACCTCGCGGAGTACGGGCGCAACCGTTTCGGCGATGCCATTCGCTTTACCGCCGACGTGCTGAACGGCGTACCTTCGATTGTGATCGGCATTGTGGCCTATGCCATTGTCGTTCTCACTCAGAAACACTTCTCGGCACTGGCCGGAGGAGTAGCATTGGCCATCATGATGATTCCCACCATCACGCGCACCACCGAGGAGATGCTCCTGCTGGTGCCGCAGGCCTTGCGCGAGGCCGCGTATGGACTGGGCATTCCGCGCTGGCGAACCACTCTTTCCATCACACTACGCACCGCGACCTCGGGTGTGATCACGGGAATTATGCTGGCTTTCGCCCGAGTTGCGGGCGAGACCGCGCCGCTCCTCTTCACCGCATTCGGAAATCAGTTCTGGAATCTGCGAGCCAACCAGCCCACCGCCGCGCTGCCACTGCAAATATTCACCTATGCTATTTCTCCCTACGACGAATGGCACCGGCAGGCATGGGCCGGAGCGCTCGTGCTCATCATTCTGATCGTCACAGCGGTCGCGGCCGTGCGCTTTGCCGTGCGCCGTGGCACCTTCGGAGCGGCATAGTTTATGGGCGTTGGAATCCGCGTCGAAAACCTGAACGCGTGGTATGGCAAGACGCAGGCGTTGTACGACGTTCAATTGACCATGGCGGCCAACCACGCCACGGCGCTGATTGGACCTTCGGGCTGCGGCAAGTCCACGTTTATCCGCTGCCTGAACCGCATGCACGAGACCATCCCGGAGGCGCGAGTGAGTGGGAGCGTTCGCATCGGCGAAATTGACGCCTACAACGGCACTTCGGCCACGCAGCTGCGTCGCCGGGTGGGAATGGTGTTTCAGAAGGCGAATCCATTTCCGACCATGTCGATCTACGACAATGTTGCCTCCGGGTTAAAGCTCAATGGCTTTCACGATCGCCGCAAGCTCGACGAGATCGTGGAACGATCGCTGGAAGCATCCGCTCTGTGGACCGAGGTAAAGGACTCCGTACACAAGAAATCGGGAGCCAGCCTTTCCGGCGGGCAACAGCAGAGACTTTGCATCGCCCGCGCGCTGGCGGTTGAGCCTGAGGTCCTGTTGATGGACGAGCCCTGCTCGGCGCTTGATCCGATCTCGACCGGAAAGATCGAGGAGTTGATCTTTCAGCTCAAAGAACGGTATACCATCGTAATTGTGACTCATAACATGCAGCAGGCGGCGCGGGTTGCCGAGTTTACTGGATTCTTCCTGCTGGGCAAGATGATTGAGTTTGACAGGACGGAAAAAATCTTTACCAAGCCGTCGGACAAAAAGACGGAAGACTACATCACAGGCAGATTCGGATAAGGCAGATTTGAATTAAGGAAGGTTCGGATAATGCGCACGCGCTTTCAGCAGGGGCTCGACGATCTACGCCAGAAGTTGCTCCGCATGGGTGGACTGGCGGAGCAGGCCGTGGATCGAGCACGTCAAGCCTACATTGACCGCGATCTCGCCCGTTGCCAGATGGTTCTCGAAGGCGAGAGCCTGATCAACACCTCGGAGCGCGAGATCGACGAGGCTGCCTTCGACTTGCTGGCGATGCAGCAGCCCATGGCCGTCGATCTGCGCTTCATCCTCGCCGTGACCAAGATCAACTCTGATTTGGAGCGCGTCGGCGACCAGGCGGTCAACATCGCCGAACGTGTGATGGATATGGTGGAAATGCCTACGGCGGATTTGCCGGTTGATATCGCGCGTATGGGAGCCGCCGTCAGCGCCATGGTGCGCCGGGCCCTGGAGGCCTTCATCGAAGGCAAGGCAGAATTGGCCCAGGCGGTGCTCGAAATGGACAATGTAGTGGATCGGATGAAGGACGATGCCTTCATCCAGCTGGTGAAGACGATGAACCAGCGTCCGGAAGTAGTTCGGCAGGCCCTCGACGCGCTGCTAGTGGCGCGCAATCTGGAGCGCGTCGCCGACCACGCCACCAACATCGCCGAAGATGTCATCTTCTGGGTGCAGGGCGCCGACGTCCGCCACAATGTTGGTGCGGTGGAGGAGCATCCTGAGCCCGCGCCCACCCACGAGGCGCCTACCCGTGCTTCCGGAGTGTAGTTTCGCCCGCAACATTTCGCGAACTCTCGTTTTCCTATGCGATGTGGGCTGGTGAAGGAGAGAGTGCTTTCTTCAGCACCGCGTTGCTCATCGGCTTTGACCGCAGGTTCCCGGCTGGATTAACCTCATCTCTCTTCATCTTCTGCTATTGCAGATCAAATCTGCGGAGGCCCCGTGATCCGACTCTCCAACATTGTCCTCCTGTCCGCGTTTCTCGCCTTTCAGGCTGCGGTTGCGCTCGCGCAGGAACAAAAGCCTGGAGGCTCATCCATCTCGCTGCCCACCAGCAAGATCTTGACGACTCCCACTCCCGGTCGAATCGGCAGCACTAACAGCTTTCCCGCCACCATTACGCTCAGCCCGGATGGACGCTACGCCGCTCTTCTGAACAATGGCTATGGAACCCAGGAGACCATGGCCATGCAGTCGATTGCCGTCCTCGATCTCAAAACTAATCAGATCTCCGAGTATCCCGACAAGCGCTTCGGTGAGGATGTCCACCAGAGCTACTTTCTTGGTCTGGTCTTCGGCTCCGACGGCAAGCACCTCTACGCCTCGGTCGGTTCCATCACCGATGCGATAGGACAGAAGCCGGGAAATACTGGCAACGGCATCGCGGTGTACAGCTTCGCCGATGGCAAAGTCGTGCCCGAGCGATTCATCGCCGTTGAACCGCAAGCGCTCGCCGCCGGGAAAAAGGTCGCAATCGCTTTGCAGAAGACGCCGCCGGGAACTGCGATTCCTTATCCGGCAGGATTGGCGCTGGTCTCCGCTCGAGAGAGAGAGAACGGTCCCGACAACGCCCACGACCGTCTCCTCGTGGCCAATAATCTTTCCGATAATGTTGTGCTGCTCGATGTCGAGAACGGCAAGGTGTTCCAGCGCTTTGACCTGAGCACGAGCGATCTGGTTCCGTCTTCATTCCCTTACACCGTCGTAGCCACGCGCGATGGCCGGCGTGCGTGGTGCAGCCTGTGGAATGCATCGCGTGTCGCGGAATTGGATCTCAGCAGCGGCAAAGTTGTCCGCTGGATCAAGTTGAAGGAACCTGACGATCCGCTTGCGCCGGGCTCGCATCCCACGGCAATGCTGCTCAGCGCGGACGAGAAACTGCTCTACGTCGCATTATCGAATGCCGATAAGATCGCGGTGGTGATGACCTCGACGGGCCTGCCTTTTGATTTCCTGGTCACCACAACCAGCCATCTCCAGTTTGGCGGGACCTATCCGATGGCTCTCGCACAGTCCGCCGATGGCAGGCGGCTGTTCTTCGCGGATGCGTCCCTCAATGCGGTAGGTGTCCTCGACGTCTCGGACCTCCTCGCCCGGCCGGACACATCTGGCAGCTTCTTGGAGGGAGCACCCCTCGGCTTCATTCCCACCGACTGGTATCCCAGCGCGCTCGCCGTGCAAGGCGACGACCTGCTCATCGCGACCGCCAAGGGACAGGGGACGCGCCCGAACCCAGGGCCGGGCAAGACTGCATGGGAGATCAAGCATCGTGAGCACCCTTACATTCCCACGCTGCTGCGTGGGTCGATTGCGCGGCTGAACATACCCTCCACGCTTGGGAAGCTCGATGAACTGACCCGCGTCGTTGAGCACGACAACCTGCTGCACAACGATCCCGGCACGATCCAGTTCGCCGGAGGCAAGAATCCGATCAAGCACGTGATCTACGTCATCAAAGAGAACCGCACCTACGATCAGATTCTTGGAGACCTGAAGCCTGGCGACGGCGAACCGTCGCTCACTATGTACGGCGCCGACATCACGCCTAACCAACACAAACTCGCGCTGCAGTTCGGGGTGCTCGACAATTTCTACGACAGCGGCGAAGTTTCCGGCGACGGCCATCTCTGGTCCACCGCAGCCATCACCAGCGACTACAACGAAAAAACCTGGCAGATCGCCTACCGGGGGCACGAGCGCACCTATGATTTCGGCGGCAGTGTCGCCGACGAAGTGCCGCTCGATCACAATCAGCCAGATATCGATGATCCCTCCACCGGCTTTCTTTGGGACAACGTCGCGCGCAATGGCTTAACCTACCGCGACTACGGCGAATATGTGAATGCCGCTTGGTGCAATAAAACTCGCAAGATCGCGTCGCCGAAACACGGAACTCCTTCCTCGCTGGAAGCGCCCTGCCCGCGCACCGAGCTTCACCAGGGTGACCCCTTGCCGCCAAACATTGGCGATCCGCATGGAGGACCAAGCCCGTTCCCGTGGGCGGTCCCCTTGTTCAAGGGCGTTAAGGCTACGAAAGCGGTCTTGCGCGATCACTTCGACCCGCTGTTTCCCGATTTCAACACCGAGTATCCCGATCAACTCCGTGCCGACGAATTCCTCAACGAATTCGCCGCCTACACACGCGCCCGCGAATCGAACGAGGGGCCCGAGTTCTTATTGCCTGCGTTCATCCTGCTCTATCTGCCCGACGACCACACCGGCGGCACGCGGCCCAACCTGCCGCGTCCGGCAGCCTCGGTGGCCGACAACGATCTGGCGTTGGGCCGTGTGGTGGAAGCGGTTTCTCACAGTCGGTACTGGGATGACACGGCGATCTTCGTTCTCGAAGACGACGCGCAAGACGGCGGAGATCATATCGACGCGCATCGATCTATCGCGTTTGTGGTCAGCAAGTATTCGCCGGGAACCGCGGCCCAGCCCTACCTCGACCACCGGTTCTACACCACGGTCAACATGGTTCACACCATGGAAATGCTACTGGGCCT
>PMSQ01000205.1:0-178 GCA_003168355.1 Acidobacteriaceae bacterium
CAAACTCTTAGGGCAATGATGATGCTTGCTGTCACCATGATGAAAGAAGGCCGTTACGCCGAAGCCGACAAGCTCCAGAGCCAAATTATCGAGATCAAGACCCGCGTGCTAGGCCCAACCCACACCTCCACGTTGCAGAGCATGGAAATGGAGGCGCTGGGCCTCAGCCGCGAGGGAC
>PMSQ01000205.1:239-48068 GCA_003168355.1 Acidobacteriaceae bacterium
GGAGAACTTTCAGCTGATCCTGAATTGAAGTCTCTTCACAGTGACCCGCGATTCGACGCCTTGGTCGCAAAGGCACGCGAAACGAACAGCGCGAGGAAAAAGTAGGAAGCAAGAGGCGCTCGTTCTATAGTCCCGACTGACAATGGCGCCGGTTTCGCTTTTCGGGGGATGCGGCGGGACGCTTCCAGATCGTACCAGTAGGGCCGGGTCAGGCTGGTAGAGTTCGGAGCCCCGCCGGTGCCCAAAAGCCTTATGATTATGCTTGATACCTGGATTTGGATCGCACATTGCTGCGGACTTGCCGTTTGACGGCCATTCTTGGGGCACGTAGGATTCTCTATCCGTGATTAACCAGACCTTCTCGCACTATCGCGTTGTTGAAAAACTCGGTAGAGGAGGGATGGGGGTGGTCTACAAGGCCGAGGACATTTCTTTAGGCCGATTTGTTGCCCTCAAGTTCCTTCCTGACGATGTTTCTCGAGATGCTCAATCCTTGGAGCGCTTTAACCGCGAGGCGCGCGCTGCCTCTGCCCTAAACCATCCCAGCATCTGCACGATTTATGAAATTGGCGAGCACGATGGCAAACGCTTCATTGCCATGGAATTTCTTAATGGCTTGACGCTGAAACACCGCATCGGTGGCCGTCCTCTGGATATTGAAACTGCGCTCTCGATCGCAATCGAAATCGCCGATGCGCTCGATGCAACACACTCGCAAGGCATCATTCACCGCGACATCAAACCTGGAAACATTTTCATTACCAAGCGCGGCCACGCGAAGGTTCTGGATTTCGGTCTCGCCAAAGTGACTGCGGCGAGTATTTCCTCAACCGGCTTGGCAAGCGCCAGAACCCTGAGTCAGATCGATGAAGAGTACCTAACCAGCCCAGGGTCAGCGCTCGGCACAGTTGCGTATATGTCTCCGGAACAGGCCCGTGCGCGGGAATTGGACGCGCGCACCGATTTGTTTTCTTTTGGCGCCGTGCTCTACGAGATGACCACTGGCGCTTTGCCGTTTCGCGGCGAAAGCTCCGCCGTAATATTCAGCGCGATTCTTGAGCACGATCCGGTTCCGGCCGCGCGATTGAATCCCGATCTTCCTCTCAGCATGCAGGCGATCATCGAAAAAGCTTTGGAGAAAGATCGCGACCTCCGCTACCAAAGTGCAGCCGAGATGCTGGCCGATTTGAAGCGGGTGAAGCGGGAGATTGAGACCCACTCGCGTGCTACTTGGAATGACGCTGCCTCAAGATCGTCGGGCTCGGATCCAGCGATTAGCGCCCGGAGCGATCCGTTTGTTCGGCCAATCAGCGACTCTCGGCACAGTATTCAAGAACCCATCACTCAGATCGGTACTCAAACTGCGCGGCCAGCTTCCAGCAGTAAACGTGGGACCGAATCTATGTTGCCGCCGCAAACGGGGAGTGGGACAGCTCGAGTCGAAACCGCTTCAGGAACTACGGCTGCTCCTCCTTTGCCTTCACGCCCTTCTTGGTGGCTGCCAGCAACCGTAGCAATAGCTGTAATCGTCGCAGCACTCTTCGCGGGCGGGTATTACCTGGCATCGCGGAGATCGCATCAACTTACGGCTGATACCGCCGGACCACGTACGCTAGCCGTTCTTCCATTTCGCAATCTTCGCGAAGATCCGCAAGCTGATTTTCTTGGCTTCTCTCTGGCCGACGCGGTGATTACGAAGCTTGCCTACATCAGTGCATTGACCGTCCGCCCATCGTCTTCCGTCGAACGCTACCGTAATCAAACCATCGATCCGCAAAAGGTAGCGGCCGAGCTCAATGTAGCGACCCTGCTCACAGGCACCTTCATCAAAGATGGCGATGACTTGAGAATCACCACACAACTAATTGACGTTAAGCCCGACAAGATCCTGTGGCAGGATTCCTTCGACACCAAATTCGACAAACTGCTTACAGTGCAAGACCGTGTTTCCGAGCAGATTATTCAGGGATTGCAACTGACGCTTTCGCCGGCTGAAGCGAAAAAGCTTAAGCCACAGGCTCCGATCAACCCTAACGCTTACGAATACTATCTGCGTGGAGTCGATCTCTATTCTTTGAACGACTTTTTGGCTGCGATCACAATGCTGGAGAAGTCAACGTCTATTGAGCCTGGCTATGCGCCTGCATGGGCATATCTGGGCCGTGCCTATGCGACCAATGCATCGCTGCAGTTCGGCGGACACGAGCATTACGGCAGGGCACAGGCGGCATTTGAAAAAGCAATTGCGCTCGATCCTGCTCTTGTCGCTCCGCGGGTTTACATGGCAAACCTGCTTACTGATACCGGAAGGGTTGAACAATCTGTTCCTCTGCTCCGAGAGGCCATACAAAACAGTCCAAACAATGCCGAAGCGCATTGGGAGTTAGGATACGCCTATCGCTTCGGAGGCATGCTGCCGCAAGCAGTCACGGAATCGGAACTGGCGCGGAGACTTGATCCGCATGTGAAGATCAACAGCTCGGCGATGAACGCTTATCTCTATCTCGGTGAGTACGACAAATTCCTGCAGAGTCTGCCCGTGAACGACTCCCCGTACATCTTGTTCTATCGCGGATTCGCGGAAGACTATGCTGGGAGAATGCACGAGGCCGCAACAGACTTTAATCGCGCTTTCGAGCAGGATCCGTCTCTGATGCAGGCTGCGATTGGTAAGGCACTCAGCTACGCAATAAGTAACGATAATACCGCTGGTCTTGCTCTGTTGCGCCAGACGGAAGAAAAAATCGAGAGGCTCGGAGTGAGCGACGCCGAAGGCATCTACAAAGTGGCGCAAGCTTATGCTGTGCTCGGCGACAGAGCTTCGTCACGGCGAATGCTGCAGCGCAGTGTTGAAGGCGGTTTCTTCTGCTATCCCTATTTCGAATCTGATCCGCTGCTCAACAATCTGCGCAGAGAACGCGAGTTTGCCGAAATCACAGCGCAGGCGCGCGAAAGACACGAACAGTTCAAAGCGAGATTCTTCTGAGGGGCCTTTGTCTTGAACTCGCAAACGGTTAAAGCGCGACCCCGCCAATTTTAGAGACTGAAGTCTGTTATGAAAGCCTGGAAGTTTCAATTGCAATTGGCGCCGCTTCCTGGCGGGAGACGGGTAACTCTGACGTGACGCGATTAGGCGGGCTAACGGGAAGTTACGCCCACCGCCGACTTCGACGACATTGTCCCGAAGTCGGCTTGTGGGAAGTGGAGCCACAACGGCCGGGAAAGCGCGAGCAAGAAAGTCGAAAATTATTAGAAATCCCCGCCTCAAGTAATTCTTTCCGCCGGAGAAAGTTTCGACCTTGTGACTGCCCGCTAGGCAACCAGTCACATGCCAACCCGATAGGCCGATTCGGAAGCTCCGAAGTGACCACTTTAAGCCACCGAATCGTCATCGATTCGCTCCTTGGGAGTATTACGAAACCGGACTGTTTAGCACGTCAAAGCTGGTAGCAGAGAGCCTTAGGAGAATTTTGAACTTATTGATTCAGTGTAACTTACGCAAACGTCATCGCGCAGATACTCCCCGAGTTTGCGCGGTGCTTCTGCCACCACCTCGCCCGGGCCAGGTATGGATAATGCGTATTGGGCTAAGTCGGGGAGATCGAGCGCTTTCAGCACTCGTCCGCCGTTGACATGGGGATTTGCACCCATACGGCGATTTCCATCCGGAGCCAGCGCCGCCAGTTCGGCGACCAGATGTCCTTCCTTGTCAAACAACTCGTCGGGGCGGTACTTCCCCATCCAGGCCTCGAGCATCTTTGTCGGTTATTCCTGGATCACGGGCAACCCGGAAGTTATGCCGGCCACAAGTCTGTAATGGACAAATGAAATCTCGCTGATTTCCCAGAAGTCGGCTTCTGGGAAATGTCACGATCGGTACTGGAAAACGCCTTCTGTCTAGAAATTAGGAATGAAGTCTTCCCCGAATGGTCGGCTAACCGGAAGCTCGCGGCCACTCGTAGCTCGCCCCGCGTCCTATCTTTCCGTGTCAAAGGGAGAACCTCTCGGCGTGAGCTGTGATCCAGGGCCCTCTTTCCGCGTGTTAAAATAGTAGTTCCCATGGCTATGATTCCACGCAGGCAAACCGTGACCGCCATCGTCGGCGGCGTGCGCGTCGGCTCCGATGCACCGATTGTGGTGCAGTCCATGACCAATACCGACACCGCGGACATTCCGTCGACTGTCCAGCAGTGTGCCGCCCTGGCCCGCGCCGGCTCGGAACTGGTGCGCGTCACCGTAAACAACGAGGAGGCTGCCGCCGCCGTTCCCCGCATCGTCGAGGAACTCGACAAGCAGGGCGTGCGCGTGCCCATCATCGGCGACTTCCACTACAACGGCCACCTTCTGCTGACCAAGTATCCGGAGTGCGCGCGCGATCTGGCGAAGTACCGCATCAATCCCGGCAATGCCAGCATTGGACGCACGGGCGACTCGAATTTCCGCACCATGATTGAAGTGGCGGTGAAGTATCAGAAGCCGGTGCGCATCGGCGTGAACTGGGGCTCGCTCGACCAGGCCCTGCTCACCCGCATGATGGACGAGAATTCAATGCTCGCCGAGCCGAAAGACGCACGCGAAGTCACCATGGAAGCCATGGTAGTCAGCGCGCTGACTTCGGCCGACCTCGCGCAAAAGTTCGGCCTGCGCGCCGACCAAATCATTCTCAGTGCGAAAGTCAGCGGCGTGCAGGATCTGATTGACGTTTACCGCGCCCTCGCCGCGCGCTGCAACTACCCGCTGCACCTCGGCCTGACCGAAGCGGGCATGGGAGCGAAGGGCGTAGTCGCGTCGAGCGCCGCGATGGGTGTGGTGCTGCAGGAAGGCATCGGCGACACCATTCGCGTCTCGCTGACCCCGGCGCCCGGAGGCGACCGCAGTGAAGAAGTCCGCGTAGCGCAGCAGATTCTGCAATCCATGGGCATGCGGAGTTTCACCCCGCAGGTCACGGCCTGCCCCGGCTGCGGACGCACCACCAGCACCTTCTTCCAGGAAATGGCACAGCAGATTCAGACTTATCTGCGCGAGCAGATGCCCTCATGGAAAGGCCGCTACATCGGCGTGGAAGAGATGAGGCTGGCCGTCATGGGTTGTGTGGTCAACGGCCCGGGCGAATCGAAGCATGCCAACATCGGAATCTCTCTGCCCGGAACATTTGAGGAGCCGAAAGCCCCAGTCTATGTGGATGGACGCCTGTTCACCACGCTCAAGGGCGATCGCATCGTGGCCGAGTTTATCGGGATCCTCGATGAATACGTCGACTCCCATTACGCCACCAGGGATGGGCAGAACGATGGGCAGAAAAAAGATGCCAAAAGGAAGAACTCGCCGCTAAGAATTAAGCCCACATTGACAAAATTGACACCATTGACACTTGATTTTTAATCACTCCAGGCACACCATTTTTGTTTGTCCCATCCGGTTACATGGGTAACGATTTATACCTAGGGGTATAGGTAGCTCTTTAGCCCCGATATGGATTCTGAGCGCATTCAACTCCCGTACTTCCGATCGAAGAACACCATCTCGTAGTGCATGAAGGTGCAGAACCAGATCTTTGGGCGACTGACGCGCGCTAATCGCCGAATGGCTAGCGCTCGATCTAACTCCGAGACAACTGAAATTGCTCGAACTTGTGCAATGCGGCTTCCACCTGCTGCTGATGGGCGCGGGACGCCCCCCGGCCGATCCAGTTCCAGCGCTGCACCAGAAGTTTTTGCCGCGACCGGTCGGTTTTGAGGTCGATGGCGGCAACGATCCGATCCCCGATCAGAACTGGGCAACAGAAATAGCCAAATACCCGTTTGTGTTTGGGAACGTAAGCTTCGAAGCGATACTCGTAATCGAAGAAGAGCCGGAGTCGCTTGCGCTGGATGATCAGCGGGTCGAAGGGGGACAGGATATGAATCTGTTCCCGCGCCGGATCGGGAATAGCGTCGAGGGCGTCCGGACGGACCCAGTGCAGCGATTGGCCCGCTCCTTCCAGTTGCACAGGGATCAGTTCCTTGCGACGGACTCGCGACTCCAGCAGACGCCTCATCGCTGGTTTGCGTGGAGCGTCCAGATGACAGATCGATTCCACACTCACGATCCCCTGCGATTGCAGGGCACGATCAAGCAGGTAGTCCAAAGTTTCCTTTTCGGTCGCTGCCCGTGGCAGACGGTCCCAACCGAAATGGCGAGTCATGAGCTCATAAGTCTTCAGCATTCCGACCCGCTGACTAATCGTCACCAGGCCCTTGTAGAAGGCCAGCTCCAGAACGCGCTTGGAAGGCTTGCGGCTGGCCCACGCGTAGTCTTTTTCCACGGGCTCGTCCTCGATGTCGCGGATGGTGAGTGCGCCATGTCTGCGGATGCGCGACATCACTTTGCGCAGGTCACCATCTGAAACCGTGCCGAACCAACCGTTGCGGCGCTGCCAATCCTCGCCCGCCTGGCGCATATCGCGCACATAAAACCGCATGCTCTCCGTCGGCACGTACGATAGGGCGTGCGTCCAATACTCGAAAACCGTCTTGTCGATGCTCTGTGCCTGATGCAGATGCTCGCGCCGATACGTAGGGATGCGCGTGTAGAGGATGTGGTGATGGCTGCGCTCGATGACGTAGATGGTGTCTATCTGCAAGTAGCCCAGGTGCGCCACCGCTGCCGGCGTGGCCTTCGGGCCGGAGCCGAAGGGTGCGGTGGTGTCCAGGCGCTGGGTATGCAGCCAGATTCGGCGGGCCTGGACGGAGGGGAGTTGGATGAGCGGATTCTTCAATCGGGGTCTCTGGTGCCTATATTAAGAGCTAGACATACCGCACGCGCCCCGCACGTCGGCACGAACGTCACGATAACATTCCAAACGAAAAGCGCAGTGCGCGCCGGTCACTGTCCGGCCAGCAGGAAGATCGGATTCTGCAGCGCGGTTCCGCTGCTGGCTGCCGGGGCTGTAAGCAGGTCCGTGATCAGCGTATCGGCCGGAATGCCCCCACCCGTATTGTTCGCATTGTTGCCGTTGGTAATGATGTCGGCGATGGCGCCCGCATCGCACATGCTCATATAGACGTGGCTTCCATCCTCGGCGGCGGTGGTGAACACCCGGAAGCGTGTCGCACTGGGGGAGTACAACGTGCCCGGCGCCGTGGCGCACGTAGCGACCGGCGGCACAGCGGATTGACTGGCACTGAATGGCCAACTCGTCGTGCAGGGATTGGTCGCACTAACGGTGCAGGCGGGAGGGCCGGTCAGCAAAGTTAGAGTTGGCACGTTCGGATACATCAACGTGAACGTGTTAGCGTCAAACACAGTGAGGCCGGGAATGACGCAAGCACCCGTCACACCACTCCCTTGGGGACATGCTGCATTCGCCTGGTAGCTGGCAACGTAAAAGCGGCTGCCATCGGGAAGAGCTGTCACCGAAACCGGAGTGCATCCATTCGGACACGCAGCCGATCCGGACGTGAACGGAATGGTCGCCAATAACAGCGGTGTGTCGTTGGCTCCGCCGGTATCAGAAAAAACAAATAT
The DNA here is from genome assembly GCA_003168355.1 of Acidobacteriaceae bacterium. Taxonomy (GTDB): domain Bacteria; phylum Acidobacteriota; class Terriglobia; order Terriglobales; family Acidobacteriaceae; genus Sulfotelmatobacter. The sequence continues at coordinate 7,746 of PMSQ01000205.1, forward strand.
CGTGCTGGTCACAGGATTCACCACATAAAGACGGTTCAGGATCGGGTCAAAGTAAATAAAGTTGGCCCCGCTGGCCCCGCCGCCCATGGAAATACTGCTCGAAACCGTGTCCGTAGCGGTGTCGATCGTCACCAGTTGTCCATCGCCCTGCGTGACCACATAGACCTTCTGGTTATCGCCCCGCGCCACCACCCAGACCGGTGCGACTCCGGAGAAGCCGGTGACCGTATTCTGCGACAGATCGACCGCATTCAAGCTGCTGACTGTATTGTCCCCCTGATTGGCCACGTAGATCTTGAGGCCGTTTGGCATTTCGGCCAGGGCAACGGGATTGAGACCGACCGTGGCCGTGTTGCTTACAACGTTCGAACTCGTATTGATGGCGCTTACCGAATTCGTGCCGAAGTTCGCCACATACACAGCGTTGCTCTGCGTGGTGTTCACAAAAACCGGTTGCGAGCCCGAGGGCAAACCAATCGTGGCCACCGCACCCAATCCGATCGCTAGCCTTGATTGGAATACCGGGGTAAAGGACGAAACCACATCGAGGCCGGCGGAGAGTACACTGCCCGCGCTCGTCACAAACACTCTGGAATCGTTGGAAAGAATGGCAGCGGACGTGGGATTATCGCCAAGATTGGGTGCCGTGGGGTCGTCGGTGGGAGTCTCTCCGATAATGGTGTCGCCCGACACATCAATCTGCATAGCCCCGCCGGGGTAGTTGAGCAGATTGGTGTTAATGCTAAAGACCGCGTGGAAGTTGTCCGGAGTCGGGGGCGTTTCCACCGGGCAGCCGGGAACCCCGCCCGCCGAGCACGGAATCACTACCGGGCGGTATACCTGTCCGCACCCCATCCACAGCAGAACTGGAACCACCATCGCCGCCAATCGGCTCACACGTCGAAAACTCATCTGCACCCCAACAAGGAGAATTTCTGGTTACAGCTGCGAGGAATTCAATATTCTAACGGCTGGCCACCATCTGCGCCAGTGGGATCGGGCTTCGGCCGTCAGGCTTCGGGCTTCGTCTGCTCACCTTTTCTGGGATGCGGAAACGACGGGGCAAGTTGGACGCCGCGAAGGATAACACGCATTGTTATGCGTGCATCGGATGGACGCAAACCGGCGCGCCGAATGATCGGCAGGCAAGATCACAAGACAAGCTCTGAGAATAGGATCAAACGACCGAAGCCCGAAAGCTGAAGCCCGAAGCCGGGATTTTTACCGCCCTCGCTTGGTCCTGGCGCCAGCCGCGGCAGCCGGCTCCTCTGACTTGGCTGCGCCTGCGGGTTTTTTCCTGCCCTCCATCTGCGCCAGGCTCTGCTTCAGAGCGGCCATCAGATCCACGACGGGAGCCAGCTTCTTGGGCTTCTCAACCGCCGCCACTTCCCCGCCTTCGAGTTTAGTCTCGATCAGCTTCTTCAGATTTTCCTGGAAGCTGTCTTTGTATTTTTCCGGGTCCCACTCATCGGCCAGCGCTTCGATGAGCTGGTGCGCCACTTTTACCTCGGCATCCTTCAGCTCCACGTCGGGCGCGCCAAAGCCTTCTACCTTCTTCACTTCTTCGGCGTAATACATGGTGTGCAGCATCAAACCGCCGGCATGAGGACGCAGGAACACCGTGTACTCGCGGTTATGCATCGTAATCTTGGCGATGGCAACATACTCGCTCTCTTCCAGCGCCTTGGTCAGCAGCGCATAAGGACGCCGCCCAGCCTCCTCCGGCATCATGTAATACGACGACTCGAAATACACCGGATCCACATCGCCGGCCTTCACAAATTCCAGAATCTCCATCGTCTTGGCAGTCTGCGGCTCGATCTTCTTGATCTCTTCCGGCTCGATGATGATGTATTCGTCTTTGCGGAATTCGTAGCCCTTAACGATGTCGCTGCGATCAACCACCACGTTTTCGAGCGGACAAATATACTGTTGCTTCACCCGCTGCTTGTCCGTACGATGCAGCATGTTGAAGGAAATGCCGCTACTGCGCGCGCCCGAAAACAAGCGCACCGGCATGGAGATGAGCCCGAAAGTTAAATGTCCCGACCAGACCGACGCTGCCATAATCCCCCTCGTTCACCACGGTTGATGTGGGAAGGCAAGGTTCATGTGGGGACGGCCGCCCTCGGCCGTCCGGTCGAGCGGAGCTCGACCAGGGACGTGACACCTCGCCTAACCCACCCAGAATTGCGAGTTTAGCCTACAAACCAATGTTGGATGCACAAATCTGGGGCACGGGGAACCGAAATACGAAGCCGGAGGGAATGGGGTTTGGCGCGTAGAAGCCCTAGGGGTAGTAGTTAACTGGGCGGGTTCGGGATTTGCCGCCGAAGAGCAGTTCCCAGCGCCCAGATTCTGCAACTGGCATATTTCTTACTTGACACAATAGTACGTCACGCGTAGTATCGCCATGCGTACTACTTACCACGTATTACGCATGACGATACTTATGATGCGAAAGACCAAAGACGATGCTGAACTGGCTGATTTTGGCCGGTTCTCGGAGCCGGCCCTGCTTATCCTGGTAAGCCTGGCGGAGGGGCCCAGGCATGGTTATTCCATCGCGGAAGACATCGAAGCCATTGCCGGGGTGCGTCTGGGGCCGGGAACGCTGTATGGGGCTGTGGCCCGGCTTGAGGCGCGCGGGCTCATTGAGCCCTTGAAAAGCCAGGACCGCCGCAACCCCTACCGGCTGACCGCCCTGGGCGAACTCGCCTTGCGCGCCCGCCTGGATTCGATGATGACAGTGGCGCGCACCGGGCAGCGGAGACTGGCCACCGCATGAACTGGCTGCTGCGGCTGTATCCCGCGCCCTGGCGTGAGCGTTACGGCGAGGAATTTGGCGCCGTGCTGGCAAGCCAGCACGCCTCCCCGGGCCTGGTTTTGGACGTGTTAGCCGGAGCCGTCGACGCGCGCCTGCACCCACAAATTCAGCATACACACTCGAAACAGATCAAAGGAGATGACACGATGACACTCGAAATGTTGCAACGATGCGCTGCCGGTGGGCCAAAACTTTCGCCGAGCGAACGGCGGATCGCGTCGCGGTTCGCGATATGGAGCGCACTGGTGATGGCCGTTCTCTATATGGTGCTCACGAAAATCTACCGGGAGGCGCCAGCGGTGCAGGCTGTGTTCTATGCATCTGTCTTTTCCTCCAGCACCGTCTACCTGCAAGCAGCATACTTGAGGAATAGGCCCTGGCTAACGCGAGTCTTCATCCTGGGTGGAAGTCTCTTAGGAATGTACCTGTTTATGCTGGCCGTGTGCGTGATTGGCAGCAAGTTGTGATTTAGCTCCACGGGGAAGGAGGCCGCCGACAGCTAACCGCGCCTGGAACTCCGGACAACCCCAAGGCATGCGGATCATCTCCGCGCCCATCCGCCCCGTGCTGTTGGCGTGAACCTCCAAGGGGCTCTCCCTTCTGCTTCTTTTGCAAGAACGATGGCACGGAAGGTTTCGTCCGATTCCGCAGGGGAAACCGGGCCAACCTAATGCCGGTAAGCGACCATGGCGGTGAAACGAACGTTGCGGCTCGCGCACTATACCGAGGAAGCAACTCAACGGCCAGGAGAAGGAGATCCATATGTTTACGATAACCGGGGTGGTAGGGAGCAGTGGCAAGTATCTCGTTACGGGGATACCGGTGGACACGAAGAGTCATGCCGTGTTGAAGTTCGCGTTTGAGAACCAGACTTCAGGCACCAATCTGGGGTTGTTCGCGGGCACGGATGCCGATTTCACCGCTGGCACCGGCGGCTTGCAATTGTCGGATTCCGGGGGCCCCGGCTTCCAATTCCTGACCATCATCGATACCCACAAGCTATCGGGCAAAATTATTTATGTTCTGCGCGAAGTTGGAACCGCGGATTCGCAGTTCAGCCTTACGGTGGACTGATGGGGTATCGAAAATATATGGGCTTCTCGCCAGGAAGACGACACATACGCAGCGCTTTGTCATCCCGTCGCTTTTTCTGAAACTTGCCGCCATTTCCGCTCATCTCTGAATTACATTTTATTGACTCGGAGATGCCAATGACAGACCTGCGCTATCCCATCGGCAAGTTCAAGTACGAAGCCCCGCCCACGCCGGAACAGAGACAGGAACTCCTCCACCACATCGAACAAGCGCCTGCCAACCTGCGCGCCGCCGTGAAAGAGCTCTCGCAGCACCAACTCGACACGCCCTACCGTCCCGAGGGCTGGACCGTGCGCCAGGTTGCGCACCACGTCCCGGATAGCCATCTCAACGCGTATATCCGCACCAAACTGGCTCTCACCGAGGATGAACCGACGATCAAGCCCTACGCCGAAGACCGCTGGGCGCAGCTGGCCGACACCCAAGCCACTCCTGTGGAAGTCTCACTGGTCTTGCTGGATTCGCTGCACGATCGCTGGCTTCGCCTGTTGCGCTCGCTCCAACCCGAAGACTGGAAGCGCACCTTCCGCCATCCCGAACTCGGTCCGATGAGTCTGGAAAAGAATCTGGTGCTCTACGCCTGGCACGGACGCCATCACGTCGCCCACGTCACGGCGCTAAGGGAGAGAAATGGCTGGTAGGAAGAATCGGGCTTCGAGCTCGGCTATCGGGCTCCGGCAAAATCTCTCCACGCGAACTACCACGCCGTTCATTAATATCGAAAGCAGAGGCGGATTTGCTGAAAGCCGAAGCCCGGAAGCCGAAGCCGCTAGGTCATTCCGAGCTTCCACAGCAAATAGCTGCAAGCCTCGCGCAGCGCCGCATACGCGCGCTGCACCACGCCGTGCGGCCGCGAGTCGGGCCGCGGCGCGACATACACCGGGCCAATCCCCTCGTGCTCCAGCAATTTCTTGATGCGGAACACGTGATAAGCGTCGCTGACCGCGACGCAACTGCGCAGTCCGTTGGCGCGCATGATCACAGCCACTCGCACCGCCGATTGCGCGGTGTCGGAACCCTGCGTCTCGGCAATCAGGTTCCTCTCAGGAATTCCGCGATGCTCCAGATAGTCGCGGCCCACGCCGCCTTCGCTGAAGCTGGGATCGGACGCAGCGCCGCCGGTCGTGATGACAACCGGGGCAAGGCCCCGACGAAAAAGATCGAATGCGTGATCGAGCCGCGCCCGCAAGACTGGCGAGGGATGTCCCGAATATTCCGCCGCACCGAATACAACGATAGCGTCCGCCGCATGCAGTTCCTGCAGCGACCCTTCCCGCACAATGCGAACCCCGGTCAGCCCGAGAAACGCCGCCAGTGTGACCAGCCCCAGAGCCTCCAGCCGCAGCAGCCAGCGGCGTCGCGGATGCCGGTTAACGGAATCGTCGTTCATCCTTTGGCAAAAAAAGTAGAAATCTCCTCGGCCGAGATGGCGCCCTCGCGGATGATGCGCCAGCGCTGCCCCTCGTCGCTCAGGTCAATAATGGTGGAAGCGATGTCACGAGGGGAAGTCCCGCCGTCCACGATGATGCTGATGCGGCCCTGCAGTTGGTCGCGCACCTGCTCAGCGCTGGTGCATTCCGAGGCCCCGCTCAGATTGGCCGACGTGGCCGTAATTGGAATGGCCGCCGCCACCACTACCGCCAGCGGAATCTTTGCGTTCGGCACACGCAGAGCAACGTTTCCGGTATTCGCCGTCACCTTCAGCGGCAGACGCGATCCCGCCTTTACGATTAGGGTCAGCGGTCCCGGCCAGTATTGCCGCGCCAGCGCGTAAAATTCCTCGGACAGCGTTTTTGCCATCTCTTCCGCCTGATCGACGCTTTCGATCAGCAGCGACAGCGGTTTATGCCGCGAGCGGGTCTTGATGTCATACACGCGGTCCACCGCGCGCAGGTTAAACGGATCGGCGGCCAAACCATAGAACGTATCGGTCGGCATGCCCAGCACTTCGCCGGCACGAATCTGGTCAGCCGCGTACTTGATCAGTGAAGTCTCAGGGGTCTCACTACTGATTTTTACGATCTCGGCGCGCACAGCTCCCTTTCCCGCATGCGTCTGGAAAAATTTTTCTCGTGGAATCTATCATAATACGGCAAACACACTCAAGACGGGTGGGTGGCGTATCATTCAGTCAACATCCCTCCATGAAAATATCCTCAGAAACCGCTCTCAGCGCTCACCCCCGGCTGCGCCGCATTGAAGGCCGCCACAACCCGTTAATCAAGCAACTGCGCCAGGCGTTCTCGCGTGCGGAGCTCACCGAATCCGGAGACTGCGGCGTCGAGGGCCTGCGCATTCTGGAAGAGGCCATCCGCAGCGGCCTGCGTTTCAGCGCAGTGTTCTTTCGCGAGTCGGCGCAGGACCGAGCCGAGCGGCTGCTGCCGCAGATTGGCGCCCAGGTCGAAACTCTTCTGCTTCCCGACAAGTTATTCGACAGCCTCGTACCCAGCGAATCGCCGCAAGGTGTGGCCGCGCTGGTGCGCCTCAAAGAATTCTCGCTTGATGATGTCCTGGAGCGTTTGCAAGTGGGCCCGATCGTCGTCCTCGCCGGATTGCAGGACCCCGGCAACCTGGGCACCATTCTCCGCTCATCGGAAGCCTTTGGCAGCGCGGGCGTGGTCCTTGGCGAAGGCACGGTCAGCCCCTTCAACTCGAAGGTGGTTCGCGCCTCGGCTGGGTCGGTATTCCGTTTGCCTGTGGTTCGTGGACAGGGCCAGGGTCGCGCGAAATCGGCAGGAAACAAACTGGAGGAAGTTTGCGAAAAGCTGCGGGCTCAAGGCGTCCGTCTGATCGCAACCTCCTCACACAAGGGAACGCCGCTGGATCAAGCAGATTTGAAGGGTCCCGCCGCAATCTTCTTTGGCAACGAAGGCTCCGGCCTGCCCCGCGAAGTGATGGCCAAAATGGATGAATCCATCGCCATCCCGCACACCGCGCAAGTAGAATCGCTGAACGCCGGCGTGGCCGCCAGCATCGTATTGTACGAAGCGGCGAGGCAAAGAAAAAACGCTCTTAGCCGTTAGCTCTTGGCTTTTAGCTAAAGGCCAAAGGCTTGAGAGCTAAAAGCTCATTCTTATGGGACTCTTTCAGCCCATCCCGAACGCCGCCAGCGAGGCCGCCGACCGCACCCGGCCGCTAGCCGACCGCATGCGTCCGCGCATCCTCGAAGAATACGCCGGCCAGGAGCACCTGATCGGCCCCGGTAAGCCCCTGCGCACCCAGATCGAACGCGACGACATGGGTTCACTCATCTTCTGGGGTCCGCCGGGTACGGGTAAAACTACGCTCGCGAAGATCATCGCGAACATGACCAAGGCGGAGTTCATCGAATTCTCCGCCGTGCTTGCCGGAATCAAAGAAATCAAGCAAGTTATGGCCGACGCTGAGCGCGCCCGCCAATATGGCACCCGCACTATCGTCTTCATCGACGAAATTCACCGCTTCAACAAAGCACAACAAGACGCCTTCCTGCCGCACGTGGAAAAAGGCAATATTCGCCTAATCGGAGCCACCACCGAGAACCCGTCGTTCGAAATCAACTCCGCGTTGCTCTCTCGGACCCGCGTCTATGTATTGAAGCCACTCACCGAAAACGAGATTGTGCAATTGCTAAAGCGTGCCCTCGCAGACGAAGAGCGCGGCCTGGGCACAATGAGGTTGCGCGCATCCGAAGATGTTCTCCAGAAAATCGCCGCCTACACCAGCGGAGATGCGCGCAGCGCCTACAACGTGCTGGAAGTAGCGGCCGGGCTGGCTGAGCAAGCCGGAACACCCGCGGAAATCACCGACGACATCGTTCGCGACGCGTTGCAGAAGCGCACTCTGCTCTACGACAAAGCCGGCGAAGAACATTACAACCTGATTTCCGCCCTGCACAAGTCCGTGCGCAACAGCGATCCTGACGCCGCCCTCTATTGGCTCGGCCGCATGATTGAAGCCGGCGAAGACCCGCTCTACATTGCTCGCCGCGTAGTGCGCATGGCAGTCGAGGATATCGGCCTCGCCGATCCCAATGCGCTTTCCCTCTGCATGGCCGCGCGCGACGCCGTTGATTTCATCGGCATGCCCGAAGGCAATCTCGCCCTGGCGCAAGCCGTCGTCTATCTTTCGGTCGCGCCCAAGTCGAATGCGCTTTACACCGCATATAGCGCTGTTCAGCAGGATATTGAACAGACCGCCGCCGAGTCGGTCCCCCTGCACCTGCGCAACGCACCCACTGGTCTCATGAAAGGACTGGGCTACGGCAAAGATTATCAGTACGCGCACGATGTCGAAGGTAAGGTCGCCAACATGCAGTGTCTGCCGGAAAATTTGCACGACCGCATCTACTACCGCCCCACCAATGAAGGCATCGAGAAACGCATCCGCGAGCGGATGGAAGAAATCAAGAAACTGCGCGCCTCGCCTGCCGGGAGCAAACCCTCTCATCCCGGGAAAAAATCTTAGCGAAGAATCTTAGCGATACTGCAAGGCATCGAATAGAAGAACCACGTGATATCTTGCGCCCGCCAAGAGTGAGGGAGGACTGAGTTCTATGGCCACGTTTCCCCGATCCGTCGCCCCCGATTCCGTTCCTCTTCGCCCCTTGCGCATCGACCAGGTGGAGGACTTGCAGAAGCTGCAGAAAGCGGCGCAGAAGATCACCTCCATCCTCGATCTCGATCAACTCATCGACAACATTGTAAATGACGTGGCGCGATCCTTCGGCTGCGTTGAAGCCGGCGTCTACCTGCACGACGAGGAACACGCAGAGATGGTGCTTGCCGGCGTGCATGGCTGCAGCGTCAACCACAAAGGTTATCGTTTGAAGATCGGCAAGGAAGGCATGGTCGGCTACGTCGCCTCAACCGGCCAGATGCGCTATGCGCCCGACGTGCGCAAGGACGACTACTATATCGGCTGCGAGAACTCGACGCTGTCAGAAGTAGCGATCCCGCTGCATGTCGGCGAAAGCCTTGTGGGTGTCTTCACCGCGTCCCATCATGAACTGGACGCGTTCCCTCGCCAACAATTGAGAATTCTTCAGGCGCTGTGCGATCACGTGGCCGTCGCCGTGCACAACGCCCGCCGCTTCCAATCCGAGCGTGCGGAGCGGGACGTGATGAGCCGCGATGCTCACGAAGCCCGCCTCATGCAGCAGGCATTATTGCCCAAGAGTTCGCCATTCATACCCGGCTTCGTGATTTCCGGCCTTAGCGTCCCTGCCAGCGCAGTGGGCGGCGATTGGTACGACTTCATCGCGTTTCCCGACGGCCGCTGGGGATTGGTACTGGCGGATGTTTCGGGAAAAGGCACCGCTGCAGCGCTATTAATGTCGGCTACGCGCGGAATGCTGCGCTCCCTGGCGGAAGCTTGCCGCGGTCCGGGCGAGGTTTTGACCAAGCTCAATGCCCTGCTCGTGGAGGACTTTCCCGCGGGCAAATTCGTCACGCTGGTTTACGCCGTGCTCGATCCTGTAACTCGCATCGTGACCTTCGCCAACGCAGGACATTTGCATCCGCTCTTCATCGATAACAATGGCGCTCAGTTCCTCGACACCGAGCGCGGAGTGCCGCTGGGCTTGAGTTGCGGGGATTATTCCGAGACCACCGTGGCGCTATCCCCAGGTTCGCGCCTTGTCTTCTATAGCGACGGCATCACCGAGGCTGTGGACGCCGACGAACAGGAGTACGGCCTTGAGCGGCTCGCCGAGCACGCGGTGACCGCTGGCGCGTCTGCCGTCAGCATCGTTGACGATGTCCGCGCCTTCGCGAATGGTTCTGGCGTCCGCGACGATGCCACCGTGGTCTTCGTCGGGGTTAAGCAGTAGGAACCATCATCGGACCACAAAAATCACCGCCCCGCGCTGCCTTCCTCGGCAGCCTTCTCTGAACGATCTCTTCCTGCATGCAGACCAGCGCTCACCTCGGCGGAGTTAGATGCCGCGCTCCGGCGTGTCGCGATCGTGAGTGCGGGGCAGGGTGATGACGATGATGAGGCTGACAAGGACCAGAACAGCGACGACGACGATGCTGCCTTCAGGGCCGGTGGTTCCACCGCTGAGGATGGGCTTGCCGACGGGGTGCGTGGCGAGAAGATGGTGCTGAACCATGAGTCCGCTGTCGGCGACGCCATAGAGAAAGGATTGGGCCCAATCCCATGCAGTGTGGAAGCCGACGGCCCACCACAGCGAACCGGTACGCCAGAGGCTGAAGCAGAAAACCATGGCGGCCAGCCCGGCGGAGAGCAGTCCGATGGGGGACTCGCCCGGGTTAGTGCTGTGACCGAGGCCAAAGAGGATAGAAAAGATGATGGCTGACGTCCAAAAGCCTAGGGCTGCGCTGTGTGGCGTCTTGAAAATCCACCGGTAAAGGCCGGCGAGGCCGCGAGTGAGGGTGTACTGCAGGTAGCCGCGAGTAAGGTACTCCTCAGCGAGGCCAACCAGAAGAAAGGCGAGCAGCCAGATTGCTGCATAACGGAAAATGTCGCTGCCAAAGAGCAAGCGGCTGTCGATCACGAGCAGCCCAGTCTTCCAGAGCGCCAGAACAAGAAGAGATAGACACGTGACTCCCCACGCCAAGCCTGCCAGAAAGTGTGAGAGCTTGCGCCGGTCGCCAAAACCGTAGACGGAGATGGGACGGCGCTCAATCTTCGCCATAATCCAGGTAACGAGCAGGGTCAACAGGAAGTTGACGGACTCGGCGATGTACCCGAAAGCTGGAGAAATCTCCGCCTTCGGGGCTCCGGCCGCAGAGGGATAAAGCTTGTGGCCGATAACTCTTACACAGAAAGCAATGGCGGCGAAGATGGCGATAAAGATGAGCAGGCCCCAGCCGGCACGGAGACCGTCTTTGCCGATGAAAACCTTGCGGAGAACCGACGGCGGCGTGGGTGGGATGGGGTCGATTAGTGTTACGGTTGCATCATGACTCAAGGGTTCCCTCGTGCGGCGAAAGGCTATCTATTTCCCTAACTTGTACGCAGCCTAAGTAGCCTTTGTTCCGGAGATTTCGAGCCGCGGAATCGAGTCTTCTGCGCTCATCCGAATCGTTCCCTGTGGTCTTGCAGAATGCAACGATCCATCACCACAAAGATCCCCACCCTGCGCGCCTTCTCGGCAGCCCTCTCATGAATCACGCCTTCCTGCATCCAGATCGCCGGAACCTTTAACTGAATGGCTTGGTCCACCACTTCTTCCACGAAATCCGGCCGCCGGAAAATATTCACGATGTCAATCTTCGCCGGCACATCGAGCAGCGAAGGGTAAGCCTTCTCTCCCAGACAGCTCTCGATCTCCGGATTCACCGGAATGATGCGATATCCACGGCTCTGCATATAGGCCGAGACGTCATGGCTGGGACGCAGTGGATCGTCGGAGAGCCCGACCACGGCAATAGTCTTCGCCTGTTTCAGTAATTCGGTAACCCGATCAGTTTGCAGGGAAGAAGTCATGTTTGGTTTTCATCCCGAGCAAGCGTTCTTTTTCCTTATTTGTCATCCTGAGCGCAGCGAAGGATCTGGGCGGGCCGCGCGGCGTAGCCTGCCCTGAGCGAAGCCGAAGGGTCGCGTCTTTTGCGCCACAATAACTGCACGTTTGGCTCGCTTCCTTATTTCTTGGCGGCTGCATCCAGCTTCTGCTTGTACATCTTCATAGCCAGCTTGCGCACGGTCTCCGAGATCTCCTTATTGCCAGAGATGTTCTTCAAGTCCTGCGGCTGCAGATGCTTCATCAACCCTAATCCAAGATCGAGTGGCGTGCGCGGATTCGACACCAGATTCCGCACCACGATGTAATTCTTCATGAAGCGCCGCTTCAGCGGAATCTGCCGCAGCACGGCCTCCAGCACATTCTTCTGCAGCGCAAACCTTTCCACCTCTCCGTCAGCAAGTTTGGGCGCCTCAAGCACTGCCAGCGCCACCACCTTCGTACCGTCCCGAATTAGCAAGGACCGCTCTTCTTTATTGCCTTTCAACGCCAACTGGATGCGGCCTTTCACATCAAGCCGGTTGATCTTCTGCATGGCATTGTCACGGTGGGCGGGCGCAGCATTTACGCCGGCGGCAAGTTTCGACCGCGCCGCTACGGCGGCAACTGCTCTGGCGGCTTCGCTCGCGGCTTTCTCCGCGCCGCCGGCGATCTCCGTCATCGCTTTGTTTTCCGACACCGGAAAATAATCGGCTCCCAGCAAATCCATTATGCCGCCAACCGGTTGAAACGGTTTCTCCTTCTCTGCTGCAATCTCCGGCGCGTGCCCGGCAAGGTAGGCGGAAACAGTTTCTTCAGAAACCTCTTCTGCTTCATCGCTGGCCGCAGCGGGCTCGAGCACAGCTTCTCCCGCCTTCGTAGCAATTGGTTTATCAACCTGCGGAACGCTGCCGGCAGCAGAAACGGGCGGTGGAGTCTTTCCCGCGCCCAGGAGTTCGGCAACGGTGGATACCTGTTCACCCTTCAAGTATGGGTTCGATCTCAGTGTTCCCAGAATGCGCGCCGAAGCCCGCACCCGCGCGCTTTGTAACATGGCCGCGATTCCTTCTGGGTTTGCGGAGATGGCGAATTTGGCTAACTCACGCTCTTCGACGGAAGGATTCTCCAAAAGCGCAGGCAGCAGCTTGGGACGAAGGTTATCAGGCGACACCAGGTAGTCGAGCACCTCGCGCGCCGTCTTCGGATCGGCGGCCGCAGCCAGCGAGGCCTTCTCGTCCCACCCCGCCAATGTCATGCGGGCGAGAGGACCAAACAGCTGATTGTGTTTGGCGAGGTAAACCAGAATCTCCAGGTTCTCGTCCGGTGGGACAGACATCGCGCCCTTCGCCGCAAACTGCATCATGTTCGACGGTAACTTGGAGGCGCGAATTAGATCGATTGTGCGCGCCATCGATTCACCTCCCAAAACCACGAGGATCGCCCAGCTTCGCGAAAGCCTCAAGCTCCCGCACCGCAAGCTCCAACTCCCGGCTCAGCCGCTTCGGCTTGCGCCGCAAAAACTCCTGCAATAATGCCCGATAGTACCAAAGAGTCCCTTCGCGTCCACCGTGAAACCGCTCCCAGATCGATTCTCCGACCTCCCGATAGTCGGAAAGAATAGAGCGCACGTTGTTCAGTTTGTCCGCGGCCGAAACCAGTCTCGTGTCCGCATCGGCATGCTTCAGATGCCGGATGTAAGTCTCTTTGCGTTCACGCCACGGAGGCTTAGGCTCGGTGTCCGAATCCGTGCACCCGTCCACAATCTTCCCCACACGGCTCCCGAACCGCCGCCGGACCTCTTTCAGAACAGTCGCGCCTCCGCAGTCTTCCACCACATCGTGCAGCAGCGCGGCAATCGCCATATCCTCATCCCCGCCGAACTCCAGCACCAGCGATGCAACTCCCATCAAGTGCGCAATGTAAGGAATCGTCGAGGCCTTGCGCGCCTGCCCCGCATGCTTCCCCGCCGCAAAAGCAAACGCACGCAGGAATCGCGGACCAAGTTTTATCGCAGTCCCCGGCTTCACCAGCGCTTTTGTCGGCTTTGCGTTCACGATTACTTCTCCTGTTTTTCACCGCGCCGCGCCGACAAATACGCCCGAATGAACGGCTGCAGATCGCCATCGAGCACGCGGTCCACATCACCCACCTCGGTCTTCGTGCGGTGATCCTTGATCATGCGGTAAGGCTGCAGCACATAGGAACGAATCTGCGAGCCGAAGTCGTTGTCCAGTTTTGAATCTTCAATCTTCTTCGAGGCGGCGCGCTTTTTCTCCATCTCAAATTCATAGAGCTTGGAGCGCAGCATGCTCATGGCACGTTCGCGATTCTTGTGCTGTGAGCGCTCGTTCTGGCAATTTGCGACCAGGCCTGTGGCAATGTGCGTGATCCGCACCGCCGAGTCGGTCGTGTTCACGTGCTGCCCGCCCTTACCGCTCGAACGGTAGGTATCGGTGCGAATGTCCTCAGGCTTGATGATCACCTCGATGCTGTCGTCGATTTCCGGCGAAACGTAAACGCTGGCAAACGAAGTATGCCGCCGCTTGGCCTGATCGAAGGGAGAAATGCGTACCAGGCGGTGTACGCCAATTTCGCTGCTGAGAAGTCCGAAAGCATACTCGCCGTTCACCGCAAAGGTCGCCGATTTCAGCCCCGCTTCTTCGCCCGGCTGGTAATCGTAGAGAACCGTCTCGAAGCCCTGCCGCTCCGCCCACCGCAAATACATGCGCAGCAGCATGTCGGCCCAGTCCTGCGATTCCGTCCCGCCCGCTCCAGGATGAATCGTCACAATCGCGTTCAGTGCGTCGTTGTCGCCCGAGAGCAGCGTCTCCGTCTCCAGCTTGTCGACCAATGCGCGCAGCGAGTCGATCTCGCGGCGCAATTCGGCGTCAACATTCTCGCCTTCCTTCGCCAGTTCAAAGTAAGCGGCAATGTCGTCGCCGCGGCGGCCCAGGTCGGCATCGGTAGTAAGCGCGTGCTCGAGCCGCTTCTTCTCGCGCATCACCTTTTTCGAGCGTTGCGGATCAGACCACAAGTTCGGGTCGGCGGACTGCTTTTCAATTTCGATTAGTTGCGGACGGAGTTTGTCCGCGTCAAAGATACTCCCGGAGTTCACGTACCTTCTTGCTCAATGTTCCGTATTCCTGCTCGAACTCTTGATTCATGAGGATGCTTCTGCTTTCTTGCCTGCTTGTGTGCGAAGTCCGAAGCGCGTGACGAGCGCCCCTGCTGAAATTATCGCACACAGATACGCGAACCAGTCCCCGTGCCGCGTGTAGAACGTGGTTACCGAAGTGAGCGCATACGGCGCCACCAGAGCCCCACGCTCTTTGCGGGCAAGCCGCGCCACCGTTCGTCCATAAGGATCAATGGAGGCCGTCACTCCGGTGTCCGTCGCACTCAAGATCCAGCGGTTATTTTCAATCGCGCGCATACGCGTCTGATTCAGGTGCTGCGCGTAAGCGCCACTGTCGCCATACCAGCCGTCGTTCGATAAATTCACAAAGACCTGCGCACCCTGATCCGCAAACTGTCTTACTTCGTCAGGAAACACAGATTCGTAGCAGATGAAGATTCCGAGCCGTGTGCCTCCCGCCTCCAGCGGCGCTCGCGACGCTCCCGCCTTAAACTCTCCCACCTCCTGGGTCAAACCTCCGGCAAAGGCAAACAATCGGGGAAACGGCAAATATTCTCCAAAAGGCACCAGATGCACTTTGTCGTAACGTGCCGTCCAATCGCCGGAAGGACTGACGATCGCAGCCGAGTTGAACACCTCCGGAGCCGAAGTGCCAGTCGAAGCCCCACTCTGCATCGCAGGTCGGCTTCCAATGGCGCCCGTCACCACCCAGCTATGCGTTTCCCGCGCCATCTCGCTCACCGGGCCGAGAAATAGCGGATCGTTCGTGAAAAAAGGTGCCGGCGATTCCGGCCACACGATCAAATCGACCTTGCCTGGCGTCGACTCGATCGCGCCGGGCGAAGAAGATGATGAACTAGAAGCCGCATCTCTCACGCTGAGCTCAGTCAGTTCGCGCAGCGTGCGCTCGAAATTGTCGCGCGTCCAGGTCGCATCTACTGGAATGTTCTCCTGCACCAGCAGCGCCTCGTGATCCGCCCGCAGTGCGGGGGCATCCACCAGTCTCCCCGCCTGGAGCACCGCAGCCGCCGTTATTGAAGCTATCAGGAGCGTGCTGCGTTTTTTTCTGGGCACCAGGAACGCGGCCGCCAACGCCACATTCACCAGCATGATCTCAAACGAAACACCGTAGACCCCGGTCAAAGTGGAGATGCGGCTGAGCGAAATGTTGTCCACCTGCGCCGTCCCCAGCAGGTCCCAGGGAAAGCCGGTGAACCGCGTCCGCGCCAACTCCACCGCCACCCAGAAAAATGGTGCAGCCGCCAGGGCGCGCCGGTTGTCCCGGCCCGGCCCCGCCATCAAGCCGATCAGTAACCCGAACAACCCGTGATAGAGCCCCAGATAAAGACAAAAGAGAAAAAGAGCCAGCAACGCCACTGGCGCGCTCAGACCACCATGTTCGTGCATGGTGTTGTAAATCCAGTAACACGTCCCCGCATACCAGAGAATCCCTGAAACGTATGCCAGCAGAAAAGCCTGCCCCGGCTTCGCAGCCCGAAGATTGACCGACCCGTCGATCTCCAACGCCCCCACCGGCCGCGCCCGCAACAAGGCGATGACCAGCGGAGCAAACGCCACCCACGACAAAACATAAAGTTCGGGAAGCGGAAAAATCAGAACCTGCAGAAGCGAGGAGAGACCAACCAACAACCAGGCGCTGAAGTGAATTTGTCGCACCGCCAAGAATAACAAAACATCCGTGTCATCAGAGTGCACTCAAAAGAGCGCGCTCAACCACTCTTGTCATTCCGAACCGAGCTGAAAGCTCGGTGAGGAACCTGCTTTGCTCGTCACGTAACTCCGCACAAACTCCACAATCTCCGCCGTCACATAAGGCGGAGGCGCGATCCGAAACACCGGCCGCTCCGCCACCGGCTTCAAAGAAACGCCCTGCCAGGCCGATCCCCGAACATCGTGCAGAATCACCGCCCCGGCCCGGTCCAGAAATTCTTGCGCCGACTTCTTGAAATCCTCCGTGCCCGGGTCAAGCACCGTCAGATATAAATCCGGCCGCATAAACCTCAACACGCTATTTGATTCCACCATCACATTGCGCGACTGCTCCAGCCGCTTGCGCAACGCTGGCATCGCCTCGGCCAGCCTGCCCTGCTCGGTTCGCACCCACAAAGCCCGCGCCGCCCCCGCCACCAGAAAGCGTGATGTATCCGATTCTCCGCGGCGATCTTTCTCCTCCGAGATCGCCCAGCTGTGATCGTCCGTCGCACAGTCGCAAGCCGCTCCATCGGCCGAGCAAACTCCATGTCCATACTGCGTAATCTTCACCGCCATCCAATCGAACTCGCGCAACGCGGCAATCAACCCCGCCATTACGCTGGTCTTCCCCACGCTTCGCGAATGCCCACCAATCACCACGATTGCCACGCCTACCTCTTCTTCCCCAATCGCGCCAGCGCCGCCAACTGCTTTAAATACTGCCGCACCGGCTGCGCCGGAGTTCCCCAAAACGCCACGCCCTTGCCGCGCAAAACTTTATTGGGCAACACCCCGCCCTGCCCGCCCAGCATCACTCCTTCTTCAATGCGCGCGTGTTCACCAATACCCACCTGCCCTCCGAGCACCACGTCATTCTCAATCACAATGCTGCCGGAAAGCCCGGTCTGCGCCGCGATCACCACATTCTGCCCCAGCCGGCAGTTGTGACCGATGTGAACCAGATTATCGATCTTCGTTCCCCGTCCAATCCGCGTCTCGTCCAGCGCCCCACGGTCAATCGTTGTGTTGGCGCCAATCTCCACGTCATCTTCAATCACCAGTCTGCCCACCTGCGGAAATTTCTCATAGCGCCCGCTCTTCGGGTCGCGCACATAGCCAAACCCATCGCTTCCCAAAACCGCGCCCGCATGCACGATCACCCGATCGCTCACCGTGGTCCCCGCATAAATCGTCACCTGCGGATAAATCTCGCACTCCCGCCCAATCGTCACTCCTCGCCCAATCACGCAACCCGCCGCGATCCGCGTGCTATCGCCGATTTCCGCATCTCCGGCAACAACAGCCCGTTCCTCCACCACCACTCCCGCCCCCAGTCGAACGGAAGCATGCACAACCGCACTCGCGTGCACGCCGGCATCAAGCCCGTCCCGATCCCCATCCTGCAGAAACCGCGCCGCCCGAGCAAACGCCAGCTTAGGATGACGACAGATCAGCAATGGCTTCCCCGTTGAACCCGCGGCGAACTCTCCCGCAATCACCGCACCCGCGCCACACCCCAGCGCCCGCGCAAGATATTTTTCTTCTTCCACAAACACCAGATCGTGCCGCGCAGCGGACGCGATGCTGGCCACTCCGCCAACCTCTACACTCCCATCCCCCTGCAGGCGCCCTTCAACCGCCTGCGCAACCTGTTGCAGCGAGCGTTTCATGGCTCTCACTCTATCGCAGAGCACAGAAGTAAGGAAGTGAAGCGCAGAAGCTAATACAGTCCGGGAACTCTCGTAGTCCCCTGTGCTCCTCTGTGCCCTTTGTGTTAAAGCTCTTTTCGCGGGCATCAGCCCCGGCTTGGCGAAAAACCCACCCTGGACGATAATCGAGAAGAAGATAATCGGGGAAGACGATCGTCGAAAGCCGTATGCCGTCCGCAATCATAAGCCAGCCACGCTCTCTGCGCATCCGAACTGCCGCTCTGGCTCTGTTCGCGCTCATCCTTACTCTCCCCGCGCACTCCCCAGCCCAGCAACTCGCCCGCCGCCTCATTCTCAAAGACGGCTCCTACCAGGCAATCACGAAGTATGAAGTCAAAGGCGACCGCGTGCGCTACCTCAGCGCCGAGCGCGACGAATGGGAGGAGATCCCTACAGCGCTCGTGGATTGGCGCGCCACCGAAAAGTTCGAGAAGGACCGCGCCGCTGCACCCTCCATTCCCGAAGCCGCCCTCATCGACAAGGAAACCGACGCCGACCGCGAAGCCGCCGAGTCTCACCTTCCCCAGGTCGCTCCTGGCCTGCGTCTGCCCGAGCCTACCGGCATGTTTCTCCTCGATAATTTTCACGGCCAGCCTCAGCTAGTCGAGGTCGAACAGACCGAAGGTGACGTCAATCGCAACGCCCGAGGCAACATCCTTCGCGGAGCCCTTAATCCCATCGCCAGCGCGAAGCAAACCATTGAACTCGATGGTGAACACGCCGCCGTGTATGCCCACGTGGCCGTGCCTTCCATCTACATCAATCTCGCGGACTCTTCATCCGGTGCGGCTGGCAAACCACCCAACCCGGCCGGCGATAATACCGCCTCCTCGCCACGCCCTGAACAACCACAACAGCCGCAGCAGCCACAGCAAGCGAGTGTTCCTTTTGACCGCTTTTGGATCGTCCACGTGAAGGTAAAAAGCGGCAAGCGCATTGTCGGCGACATCAAGCGCGCCCCGACCGGCAAGACCAGCCAGGAACAAAATGCCGTGAAAACCACCATCGACCGGGTTGGTAGCGGCTGGCTCAAGCTAACCCCCACCGAGGACCTCGCGCCCGGTGAGTACGCCATCGTCGAGACAAAGGAGAGCGAAGGCATGAACCTCTACGTCTGGCCGTTCGCCGTAAATCCCAACGCCCCCGCCAACTCCAATCCATGGAAGCCCGATGTGAAGGATGATGCAAAGGATAAAGGTAAGGACGCCGCCCAACCGCAGAAGCCGAAGGAGAATTTGTAATTGTGTAATCAGGTAATTTGGTGATTTAAGAAAAAACTGAATAACAGGCAACACGCGAGGGTTGGATTTTGGTTTTTAAATCACCAAATGATCCGATCACTCAATCGCCAAATTTCACTTCATCACTCCCCGCTGTGCAATTCCAATATTGTCGCGAGTGGTGTTCTTCACCACATACATCATCTCGTCGGCCTGCCGGATGATCTCGTGCGCATCGCGGGCATCGTGCGGATAAGTCGCCAGGCCGATGGATGCGCGCACATTCAAATTCAAACTCTCGTCGCGGCAAAAGCAGCTGGCACGCAGCGCATCCCGCAGCCTCTTCGCCACCACTAGAGCTTGGTCTTTCCCGGTCTGCGGCAGCAGCACCACGAATTCGTCCCCGCCGTAGCGAAACGCAAAGTCGATCAACCGCAGCTGCGCCTTCACCAGGTACCCGATTTCCGACAGCAACTTGCTGCCAATCAAATGTCCGTGCGTGTCGTTGACCTGTTTGAAATGGTCAAGGTCAATGAACAGAACGCTGAACTCATACCCAAACCGCGACGAGCGGTATACCTCCGTCTCCAGCGTCTTATAGAGATGCCGCGCATTATAGAGTCCGGTGCAGTCGTCGGTGATCGTCAGTTCCTGGATCTTTTCCACCCAGCGCGCATTCTCGATGGCAATGGCGGCATAATCGCACAGCGCCTGCAGAAAGAAAACTTCCTGCTCGCTGAATTGCGAGATGTCAGCGTTTACCAACTGGATCACGCCCAGCACCCGGAGTCTCGAACGAAGCGGCACGCAAATAACGGACCGCGTCTCGCACTGCGTCGCTTCGTCGATGCGCTTGGCAAAGCGCGGATCGCTTTCCACATCCGGCAAAATCACCTGCTCGCCATGTTTCGCCACCCATCCCGCAATGCCTTCACCAACCTTCAGTCGAATATCCCTCAGCGTTTCGGCCGCTGGGCCCACCGCAATGGCAAAGTAGAGTTCATTCTTCTGCTCGTCCACCATCAGCAACGACCAGGTGTCGGGGCGAAAGTATTCCGCCATCTTTTCCATGATCGTTTGCAGAATTGAGTCGAGGTCCAGCGACGACGTCAGCGCCTTCGCCACGTCGTGAAAGATGCTGAGTTCCTGCCTCTGGCGGGTTAGTTGAGTGCCGGTGCCCTCAGGCATGCTTGGTTCCCTGATCTCAGTTCTTCGATCTCCGATGTTGCGCAGGCATCTTCGCCCGCGACCCTTTGACCTTGAACCTGAACTCGATCTTCGAATCGAACGAATCCTGGCATGGACGGGTGGCAGTCCCAAAAATTATAAAAGCCCCAAGCACCCCGGGCAATGAACGTTGGTAACCAGAACCCCTAAAGCCAATGGGGTGTTCTCCTTCCAGTCCCCGCAACCCTCCATCAGGCTCCGGAAAAACTCCATGTTGCGCTTGATTTTGGGATGTTGCACTTGATTTTGGGATGTTCACTCGATTTTGGGATGTTGCACTTGGTTTTGGGTGGCGCAGCGCTTCAGCGCTGCGATAACTGTCCTGCTTCCAACAGCGGCTTTAGCCACTGAGGTGAGGCGGTGACGCAGGAAATACTTTTCCCGCAGACTGTTCAGCCACCGAGGCGGCCCCAACCGCCCACCCTGGTTGACCTTGGGCGTACTCTTAAGTAGGCCCCCGTCTGCCAGACTCGCACCCACGCTCCCGACCCTCCTCGCCCTGACCCTGTTTTCCATGACCGCCTTCGCTGCCTCGCCTCAAAACCAGAGAGCGGACCCCAAAGCAGACCCGAAAACCATTCCGGTCGTCGACGGAGGGATCGGCTCTTGCTCCGCCGAATTCACGGTCACCGATGCTGCCGGAACTCCGGTCTACGCCGCCGACATCCGCGTCCACATCGCCTACCGGTTCATGAACCTCCACAAGCTCGATCTCGAGGTCGGAACCAATGCCGATGGCAAAGCCCGCTTCGTAGGCTTACCCGAGAATCCCAAGCAAGGACTCTTCTTCCGCTCCTCCGAAGGTGGCCGCGAAGCCTCGGCCTTCGACGATCCGGCCAAGACCTGCAAAACCGAATTCACCCTCGTGCTGCGGAAAAAACTCGAATAACCGCCCAGCTCTCTCTTTTCGGCAACGCCTCCCCGGCAGGTCATCCAAGAACTCGGGAATGCGGGCAGTAACGCGAAGGAACGGTGTTTCAGCGCCTGCGCTGAGCCAAGCCGAACGGGCCGCGTAAAGCGTCTTCATCGACGGTCGCCGCCTTTTGGCAGCAGGCTAGCCTATTTCATTAGCGTGCCCGAGTAACCGCGGATTAGCCACTCGCCGTTGCGCTTCACCCAGACCTCTCCCACGGCCATCTGAAACTCAACGTTGTCGCCGGGGGTTTTGACGTCGGCGAAGTAGGTGACGAGGGCCGTATCCGCTCCAACCGGCACGACGCGAAACTGGCACAGTTTGTACCCCGTAATAGGCTGCTCCTTCATCTGCTGTGCCGTGGGTTTTCCTATGTGGCGGGAGCCATCGGGCCAGAAAGAAGTGAAGTCATCGGCTATGATCGCATTATTGGATGCTGCATCCTGGTTCTTCCAGCCGTCCCACTGGGCGATGAGCCGTGCCGAGATCGCTTCAATCAATTCCGGTATCGAAACATTGTGCGCCGTCTCCATGTCTGCTCCTTTCGCTCGCAGTTTCTGGGCAGCTTAACTCATTATGCAATTCTCAATCAGTCCTCACGGGATGCTGAAAGCACAGTCCATATCCATCAGGATCGCTCATGCTCAACTGCTTCATCCCATAATCTCGCACTACCGGCTTCTTGACCGCCACGCCCTTCGACCGCAGATATTCATAGGCCTCGTCCAATTCGAGGCAGTCGAAATACAGGGTCGTATCGCCATGTCCCGCCCACCGCGCCGCATCAGGCTCTGCGGGACGCTCGTGCGCTTCATAGCAAGTATTCAGCATCAACGATGCTTTGCCCATTCGCAACAGGGCCCAATCGAAGTGGTCTCCAGACCGCGATTGCTGGACCACTTCAAAGCCAATAATGTCCCGATAGAAAGCCACCGAGGCGGGCATGTCAAACACAGAGATAAGCGGAGTAAGACCTGAGACCTTCATTTGCTGAAGTAATTCTGCGGAGAAAAATCAAGCCGACCCACTGTGCCGTGTGACGGGCCGAGAATGAACCCGTCGGTAGACGTTGGGAACCCGCCGAGACCCTTTAGGCATCTCCGCATGGCGGAGCGTCGCACACCGGATCCTAGTTCGAGTCGAGTCCCCGTTCATTCAGCATTGGTTCAAAAATCGGTTACCGTCATCACCAACCCCGCAGGCCGGCTTTCACCTGTGATGCTAGGAGAACTCCCAGTGGATTAGCAATAGGGGAACTGCAAATAGTTGGCAGACCACTTGCAACCAAAGTAATCAGGCACCCGGATTCTCCTCTTGCAAACCCGGCTTCTCCTCCAACACTTCGTCCAGCGCATCCGCCAACAAATGCGCCCGCTTCTGATAATCGGTCGCTCCGCTCTCCTGCCTCCGCTTCAACAGGTGATACTCATCGGCAATGTTCAGCGCCGCCAATACCGCCAGCCGCACCGTATCGATCGTATTCGTCGCCTGGGCCACCGCCCGCATCTTCGAATCCACATACTCCGCCAGCTTCAAAATGTATTCCGGATCCGACCCCCGCAGGTTATACCCTTGATCGAAAATCTCCACCCGGACGCTGCTATTCTGCGCGTCCTTCAACGTCGAATTCTTGGTAGCCGTAGCCATAACCAAGTCCATTTAGCAATTGTGTAATCTGATTAACTACTGGGTCGAAGCTGGGTTTTCGATGGCCAAATCACGCAATCGCCCGATCGCCCTAGCTCGCCCGCTCCTCCGCAATCGACTCAATCTGCTCCAGCATCTTCTCCACCCGCCCGCGAATCTCTTCCCGCTCCTTGCGCAACTGCACCGTCTCCCGCCGCAACGTGACCAACTGCTCGTCGCGCTCCTCCAGTTGCTGCCGTACCCGCTGCGCATCGCGCTCCGCCACAGCCTGCGCCTGCCGCGCCGCCTTATACCTCTCGATAGTGCGGTAAATTTTCTCTTCCAGCGCCTGAAAATCGTCCGCCGGAACCTGTTCCGTCACCTGCTCCGCCGCTTCCAAAGCCATGATTGCACTTTCCCCGAAAGGATTTCTAAACTTCCCCGCAGTATACTCCACCTTGCTGTGAATCAAGCATGGCACGTTGGTGGGTTGTCTCTCAGTTCGTCGATACTCATGTGGGGACAGCCGCCCTCGGCTGTCCGGTCGAGCGCAGCTCCACGCATTTTTCGATGTCGGCAAACTGAAACCTGCCATCGCTCTCACCAAAAAGAGATTGTCTCCACCAAAATTCGCTATAATCCCCGCATGAAACATCTCGGATTCCCCCTCATCGCCCTCACCGTTGTTCTAGCCGTCACCGCGCTTCCTGCCGCCGCCAAAACCAGGGTCGAAATCAAGGACACTCAAGGCATGGCCGTCGGCACCGTCACCGTGTCGCAGCAAGGACCAGGCGTCAGTCTCAAGCTTCACCTTCATGATCTCCCGCCCGGCCAGCACGCCATCCACTTCCACCAGAATCCCAAGTGCGACGCCCCCGACTTCAAATCCGCCGGCCCGCATTTCAATCCTGACAGCAAGAAGCACGGGCTGGAAAATCCCGAAGGCCACCACGCCGGCGACATGCAGAACTTCATCATCGACGTGAAAGGCAAGGCCGATACTACCCTCGAGGATAACGACGTCACCCTCGGCGACGGCGCTCACTCGCTCTTCAGCAACGGCGGCACCGCCATCGTCATCCACGCCAAGGCCGACGACATGAAGACCGATCCTTCCGGCAACTCCGGCGACCGCATCGCCTGCGGCGTAATCGCGAAGTAAGTAAACTCACGTAGGATGGACCGTGTGGCGCGGGCACTCTTGCCCGCGTACCTTTGATTTTGGTAGCGGCTTAAAGGGTGATACTACGTTTTGGGTGGCGCAGGCTTCAGCGCTGCGATGATCGTTTCTGATTGATAAAGGGCTTTAGCCCCCTGAGGTTCACTTCGTCACCCGCAACTTCCCCAACTTCTCCGCCGCCGCATCCAGCGTCTCCAACTTCTTGCAGAACGCGAACCGCACCTGCCGCGCCCCATCCCGCGCCTCACGATAAAAACTCGACCCCGGCACCGCCGCCACTCGAATGTCTTTCACCAAATATTTCGCGAACTTAACGTCATCCTCAAACCCAAACGCCGAAATATCGGTCATCACGTAATAAGCCCCGCGCGGACGAAAACATCTAAACCCCGCCGCCTCCAGCGCCGGAATCAGATGATCCCGCCGCACCCGGTATCCTTCCGCCAGCTTCGCATAATATTCCGCCGGCAAACTCAACGCCGCCGCGCCCGCCTCCTGCAGCGGAGCCGGCGCTCCCACTGTCAAAAAATCGTGCACCTTCCGGATCGCATTCGTAATCTTTTCCGGCCCCACCGCCCATCCCACGCGCCATCCCGTCACGCTGTACGTCTTCGACATCCCATTGATCGTCACCGTCCGCTCCCGCATNNAGCACATCGAACTCCACGCACAAATCGCGAATCAATTCCAGCTCCGTCCGCGTGAAAACCTTCCCCGTCGGGTTGTTGGGTGTATTTAGAATGATGGCCTTTGTGTTCTTATCGAAAGCCGCCCGCAACTCCTTCTCATCGAACGTCCACTCGCCGCCTTCGCTGATCGGCGGACGCAGCTTCACAAACCGCGGCCGCGCCCCGCTCAGCACCGCATCCGGCCCATAATTCTCATAAAACGGTTCGAAGATCACCACCTCATCGCCCGCATTGCACACCGCCAGCAAAGTCGAAATCATCGCCTCCGTCGATCCGCAGCAAACCGTAATCTCCTTCTCCGGATCAACCGCAATGCCCTGCCACGCGCCCATCTGCCGCGCAATCGCGTTGCGCAAGTTCTTCGCACCCCACGTAATCGCATACTGATTCACATCGCCTTCAATCGCCGCACGCGCCGCCTGCTTGATCTCCGCCGGAGCCGCAAAATCCGGAAACCCCTGCGCCAGATTCACCGCTCCATTAAGCATTGCCTGCCGGGTCATCTCCCGGATCACCGACTCGGTAAACTGCGAAACCTTGTCGCTAAGAAATTGTTTGCTTCGATTGGATAGAGAAGAGATTACGTCCGCCATAGCTGGCAGGTTAGCACACGAGGTCAACTATGATTTGTCATCCTGAGCGAAGCATTTGTTATCGCGAAACGAAAACAAATGCGCAGTCGAAGGATCCCTATTGCCGTCACAGAACGCGCCCCTACGCCCGCTGCACTCCCCCCAACCCCTGCAGCGCCCGAACAAGCTCCCCCGACCACACCGCGATCTGTTCGTCGCGCAGCGTCCCCTCGTCCGACTGCAACCGCGCCCGCAATAGAATTGAATACTTTCCCGCGCCAATTGACCCGCCGCGAAAGATTTCGACTGGTGTAAATGACCGCAGCGCACCCATTCCAAGCCCCGTCACCGCCCGTCGCATTGCCTCAAACTCCACCACATCGGCAAACACAAAAGAAAAATCTCGCTCCACCGCCGGATATTTCCCCGGCGCCTTGAACCTCACGGTCCGCAACCCGCGCGTATGCAGCCGCTCCAAATCGATCTCCGCCAGAAAAACGTCCTGCCGCAATTTGCGTTGCGACTTAACGTCCTCGGCAATCTGCCCAAACTGCGCCACCACAGCCCCATCCATCAACGCCCGCGCCGATCGTCCGGAATGAAAATATTCGGACGTCTCGCGATCGAACGTCAGTTCAACGTACGCAAACGGTGCCAGCAGATTTTCTACATCACCTTTGAACGAGCGAAACGCCTCTGCCACCACGGCATGTTTACCCGTGCTCACATCCAGCGCTCCGCCCGCCAGCAGCGATCCCTTCACCGCCGCCAAAGTCGCCCCCAGGCACGCGCGCGTCGGCTCAACCCGCTCCCCGCCCGCCATTTCGTAGACGCGCCCCATCTCGAACAGCCGGACATTTTCAGAATCGCGATTCAGATTCCACGCCAGCATGTCCAGCATGCCCGGACCCATCGATGTCCGCATCACACTCGCTTCCTCGCTCAGCGGATTTTCCAGCTCCAGCACTTTCGCCGAAGAAAACATTTCCGCATCCGCATGGGAAATAAACGTCAGCGACACCGCCTCGTTATATCCCAGCGCCAGTGCGCGCTCGCGCAAAGTCGCGTCCATGGCCGCGTGCGGTAGCTCGACCACTGCGCCACTGTAAGCCGGCAAAGTGTTCTCGAACTTGTCATATCCATGCAGCCGCGCGATTTCTTCGATCACGTCAATCTCGCGCTCCACGTCCAGCCGCCAACTCGGAGCGGTTACATAGAACTGCATGTCCGCCTGGCCTTCGGGGATCGCCGTGAACCCAAGCTTCTTCAGGATGCGGAGAATCTCTCGCGTGCTCAGATTCCCGCCCAGGATGCGCTGCACCTCGGCAAGCCGCAGCACCACCGGCGCCTGGTCCATCTTCCTTGACACCACATCGATCGCGTCGCCAACCAGTTCTCCACCGCCCGATTCCAGTATCAACGCCGCCACCAAATCGCACGACAAAATCGTCGACTCAAAATCCGCCCCACGCTCGAACCTGTGCGAAGCGTCCGTGTGCAGCCCATGTCTTCGCGACATCTTACGCACCGTCAACGGATCCCACCACGCCGATTCAATCAAAATGTTCCGCGTCTTGTCCGTGATCATCGTGTCGTAGCCGCCCATCACCCCCGCGAGTCCGACCGCTTTCTTCGCATCGGCGACCACCAGGTCTTCGGAAATGAGCGAGCGCTCCACCCCATCGAGCGTCTTCAACTTCTCGCCATTCCGAGCGCGACGAATAATCAGCCGGCCGCCCTCCAGCAAATCCATGTCAAACACATGGGTCGGCTTTCCCATCTCCCACAAAACATAGTTGGTCGCATCCACGGCGTTGCTGATCGGCCGCTGCTCCAGCAACCGCAACCGCCGCGCAATCTTCTCCGGCGAAGGCTTGATCATCGTTCCACGGATAACTCGCGCCGTAAACCGCGGACAAAGCTGTGGCTCTTCCACCGCGATCGGGAAGGAAGCGTCATGCGAAGAAACAGCCGAGGATGACACGGACGGGAAGGGCACGACTTCAGTCGTGCCGTCAGAGGCCGTCGAAGACGCGGCTTTTGCCGCTGAGGTCTTCGTCCCAGCAGCGTCATGTACCGTGGAAGAGCGGCGCTTCAGCGCCGCGTTAGGCTCCCTAAAATTTGACTGGGCTTTAGCCCCCGAATCTCCGAGGCCTGAGAGCTGTTTCAACGGCAAATCATAAATCGCCGCCGCCTCCCGCGCCACACCATAATGATTCATCGCATCCGGACGATTCGTCCCAATCTCCATCTCGAAAACTGTGTCCGCACCCGACCCACTGCTCCCCTCTACTGCAATCCCGACGCCAGTCAAATCCTCAGCCAGCCGCCGGTCATCGACCGCCAGTTCAACAAACTCCCGCACCCACTGTGGAGAAATCTTCATGACGTTCTAAAATGCTCTGTCATCAAAAAACTCTGTCATCCTGAGGCGCGTTCTTTGCCCGAAGGACCCCTGCAACTCGGCGCCGAAACCGGCGCATCGAGGAATTCCTACGATGCCTCCGCAAGTTCTTGTCTGAAAGCTGACGGCTTATAGCTGACCGCTATGCCCACTGCCCCAAAAACCTCACATCCCCCTGAAAAAACAACTGCAAATCATCCACTCCATACTTCAATAGCGCGATCCGGTCCGCGCCCATGCCAAAGGCAAAACCCGACACTTTCTTCGGGTCATACCCGTTGTCCTTCACAAACTGAAATACGTTGGGATCGACCATGCCACAGCCCAGAATCTCAATCCATCCCGTCTGCTTGCACGGACGGCAAGGCTCCGCCCCACGCCTCCCGCTCCCACCGCAGATAAAGCACGAAACAAACATCTCCGCGCTCGGCTCGGTGAACGGAAAAAACGACGGACGAAAACTGGTCTTCACGCTCGACCCAAAAAATTCCTTCATGGCATGATCGAGCGTCCCCTTCAAATCGCCGAACGTAATGTTGGTGTCGACCGCCAGCCCTTCAATCTGATGAAACATCGGCGAGTGGCTCGCATCCGGAGGATCGTTGCGATGCACCGTCCCCGGAATCAAAATCCGGATCGGCGGCCGCATCGTCTCCATCGTCCGAATCTGCACCGGAGAAGTATGCGTCCGCAATAACAATCGCTCCCGCTGCGCCTTCCCCTGCTGCCCCGCGATAAATAAAGTATCCTGCGTATCCCGCGCGGGATGATTCGGTGGAAAATTCAAAGCCTCGAAGTTGTAATAATCCGTCTCCACCACAGGCCCGTCGGCAACGGAATACCCGAGCTTCTGAAAGACGCGAACCATCTCATTCGTCGTCTTAATCACTGGATGCTCGGCGCCGATGGGACGTCGGATGCCGGGGAGGGTGATGTCGACGCTTTGGAAAAGAGGCGCAAGTTTGCCGACGCTGCCTTCTTCGTGCTCCTGCCAAGTTTCAATTTCCTTTTCGACGAACTGCTTCAGGTCGTTAAGGTATTGACCAATCTCCCGCTTCGCTTCCTTGGGAGCAGCCATCAACCGATCGTTGATCTGCGTGAGGATCCCATTCTTACGCGCCATCCAGCGATCACGAACGGCTTTCCATCCCGCCGGGGAGCTTGCGCCACGAAGTTCCTCACGAAACGCAAGCTTCGCTTCGCCGAATGCCTTTAGCAATGCATTCGACGAATAGTCCGTCAATTTAGAAACGGTATATGCCATTTTCCCGAGGACTTTCAGGATTTGTCATTCCGAACCGCTTCAGCGGTGAGGAATCTGCTGTTTTCTCGCCAACAGCAAAAAAGCAGATTCCTCGCTTGCTCTCTGCGCGTTGCGCGGCTGCGAGCGGCTCGGAATGACAATGATTAGAGCTGATAGCTGAGAACTGAAAGCGGCTACGCGAGCGCGCCTTTCGCCTGCTCCACGAGAGACTTGAACGCCGCCGCATCCCGCACCGCCAGGTCCGCCAGAATCTTGCGGTCCAGTTCCACTCCCGCCACCTTCAGCCCGTGGATGAACTGGTTGTAGCTCAACCCGTTCAGCTTCGAAGCCGCCCCAATTCGAACGATCCACAACGAGCGATACTGCCGCTTCCTTTGCTTGCGCCCAGAGTAGGCAAACTTCAGCCCGCGTTCGACGGCTTCTTTGGCTGAGCGATAGAGTTTTGATTTGGTGAGGAAGTATCCGCTTGCGCGGTCGAGTATTTTCTTGCGCTTGGCGCGGCGTTTGGTTCCGCGTTTTACACGAGGCATGGTTTTCTCCTTTTTGCTTTCTACGTACTGGCGGCTGGAGGCAAGGACGATTCGCCGGTGTGGCGATCTCTGGCCTCTTCACGCGCCTGCGGGATTGA
This sequence comes from Acidobacteriaceae bacterium, assembly GCA_003168355.1. Lineage (GTDB taxonomy): Bacteria > Acidobacteriota > Terriglobia > Terriglobales > Acidobacteriaceae > Sulfotelmatobacter. The sequence goes on from PMSQ01000205.1 coordinate 37,393, forward strand.
CGTCAGCCCGCAATGCAGACCTTTCGGTCCGCGCTTCCTTCGTGAATCCCCGAAGAAAAATTCTTACTGGTACGGGATCATCCGCTTCACTTTGCGGACATCGCCGTCGCTCACTAGAGTGGCTGTGCCCAATTTGCGTTTGCGTTTGTGAGCCTTTGAGGTCAGCATGTGGCGCAGGCCCGAATGTCCCCGCTTCACCTTGCCGGTCCCGGTTAACTTGAAGCGCTTGGATGCGCCTTTGTGCGATTTCAATTTCGGCATAGATCCTCTTAGTCAGTTGCCAGCCGCCAGTTGCCAGTTCTTGTGATTGACCGCCTACTGTTCGATTGCTTTGGAATCGATGGCGCGACTCGCGCCCGTCTTTAGTTCTTGTGTGCTTAAGTTCTATAGTTCTGTGCGGAAGTTGCTAGGCCTGCGAAACCGGATTCGGAACCTCGGCGGCCGCCGTCACGGCCGACTCCTCTTCCTTTTTCTCTGGCGTCAGCTTGGCTTGCGCCAGCTTTTCCTGCAGCATCTTTTCCTTCTGTTCCGCCTTGGCTTTTTGCTTGGCTTCTTTTTCTCTTTCCTTCTCCCGCTCGACCGCCGATTTCTTCGGCGCCAGGATGGCGTGCAGGGTGTTGCCTTCCTGCCGCGGCCGGAACTCCACGATGCTATGCGGTTCCACGTCCTTAATCAGGCGCTCGAGTATTTGCCGACCCAAACCAGTGCGCGTCATTTCGCGGCCGCGAAAAAAAATCGTGGCCTTTACTTTATCGCCTTCATCGAGGAAGCGGAGCACGTGATTTTTCTTGGTGTCGTAATCGTGGTCGTCCACATTGATGCGGAACTTGACCTCTTTCACGGTGATCGTCTTCTGATGCTTTTTGGCCTCGCGCTCTTTCTTTTCCTGCTGGTAAAGATATTTCCCGTAGTCCATGATGCGGCACACGGGAGGCTGCGCGGTGGGCGAAATCTCGACCAGATCCAGGTTTTTGCTGCGGGCCAACTTGAGCGCTTCGAAGGGAGGCATCACGCCGATCTGTTCACCTTCATCTCCGATTACGCGAATTTCGCGGGCTCGAATACGGTCATTGGTTCGGATAAAACGTTTGTCGATACGGTCCTCCGCGCGCTACGCGACTGGGAATAAGGGATTATAACATGGGGATGTGGGGTGGATGCGCGTGCCGCCGCGTTGGGAAGTGTCTTAACGGGGCTGGTGGTCCGGGGCAGCGAATTGCATGGGTCCTCGGGCCAGCAAAGAGCGCGGGCCTCAGGATGACAGGGTTGGGTGAGGGATCGTCAGAGAGTGCCTGACGAGCCTTAGCTCACGGTTCTCTTTCGCTCCGTTGCTTACGCGGGTTCAGGCGAAAGTTCTTCCTCCGCACATCAATTGGATTTCAGGAGCCGCGGCTAGCGGGCGGGGTCGGGGGTTTGTGCTGCGGTGGAGGCTTTCATGCCTGTGCTGTCGAAGGTGTAGGTACGGACCTCGCCTTCGGCTTCATTGCCGGAGGCTGGGATTTCCTTGCCGTTCAGCAGAAAGCTGATGCCCGCGGCGTTGCCGGCGCGGACAACGATTTCGCGGGTGGCGCGAACCGAGGTGTGCGCGGGTGCGATCAGGGTTTCTCGCAGCAGGGGTTGGCCGTCGGCGACGACGGAGACCCAGGAGGTTTCGGTGGCGCGGATCAGCAGGCTGAACGTGGGCGGCGCATTGGCCACTGGGGCAGGAGCAGAGGATTTGGCCACGGGCGCATTATCGTCGGAATCACCGGAGTTCGCGGCGGGCTTGTTTGTGGATGACGGCAGGGATGGTGGCGCCTGGGAAGGTTTAAGCGCAGTGGCGTCGGCGAGAGTGGGTGCGGTCTTGGGAACGGGCGTACCGGCGGCAGTGAGGTTTCCGGTCGAGAGCGCTTTGCCTGCGGTGAGCGAGGCCGAAGATGCGGAAGGCTGGGCCCGGGCTGGCGCGGGCGCGGGGCCGGGAGGCGGAGATGGATGCGAAGAGGCGTGAGTCTGCGACGCGGGGGTGGGCTGGCCGCGCCGGAGAAGGCTCCAGACTGCAAGCGCGAGGGTGAGCAGGAGCAAAGCTGCGGCGAGTTTTCCCCAGGGGACGAGAGCCGCGGAATTATCGGCTAGCGGCGCGGCGATTTGCTCGGGATAGTTCGGTTGGTGACGTTGTGTGGTCGAATGCGGCGCGGGGCTTTCGCTAACGCGCGGGTCATTGCTTCGGGCTTGGTTGCGACGGTCTTCTTTGCGGCGATCCGGTCTGCCGCGTTCTGGTTTGCGCCCAGCGACGGTCTTGGAGTTTTCCTGGTGGCGGAGTTCGCTGGGACGGCCGTTGTGGCCAAGGTCTTTTTTGCGAGGATCGCTCTTAAAAGGCTCGTTTTTGTGAAGATCAGGCCGAGGCGGATCATTGCGGCGAGGATCGTGATTGCGGCGCTCGGGTTCGTGAACCTCGGGAGCGGGTTTGCCGGCCTGGGCGCGGAAGTTGGGCGGGACGGTCTGGGCCTGAATCTGGCTCTCGCGCAAAGCGGCCAGATAATCGGCTACGGCTTCTTCTTCATCGAGGCCGACCTGGCGGGCGTAGGCGCGGACAAAACCTTTGTTGAAGACGCCGCCGGGAAGCTGGTCAAAGTGTTCTTCTTCGATGGCGCGCAGCATGCGGGTGCTGATTTTGGTGGTGTTGGAGATAGCGTCGAGCTCGATGCCGCGCTGCTCGCGCTGTTTGCGAAGTTTTTCTCCGAACGCACCCACGGCGGACTCCGGCGGGCGGGGTTAGGTTTCCGTCCGCATCGAGATGCATAATCATAGGCGAAAGCCGACTCAATATGCCACCAGCGCGTAGAGTACGAGGGTAATCTGACGGGCAGATCGGAAAGCGCTGCTCCACCCAAGACGGAGGCTGTCGGGAGCCTCGGAAGCAGGAACAAGGACAAAAGCACATCAAAGGCAGCGGGCAGAGCCTGCCCGGAGCGAAGCCGAAGGGAGTGCCCGCTCCACACAAGCATTGCTGCTAGACTGAATCTGGTACAAATTCAGCGGTTTCTGCATCCAACTTAACTGTGCATCCAGAATTAGTGCATTTCGGGCGGTTTTTCCTGCCGACTTACGGCTTCCTGGTGTCGATGGGGGTACTCATCGGTTTGTGGATCAGCGTGCGCAATTCCGAGCGCCTGGGGATTGACGGCGAAAAGGCCTGGAACCTTGGCATTCTCGTGGTGCTGTGCGGGATTGTGGGCGCCAAAGTGCTCTATGTCATCAACGACTGGAGCACGTACGCGGCGCATCCTTCGGATATTTTCAGCATCGCCACGCTGCAGGCCGGGGGAGTTTTCTCCGGCGGCTTGATTGCCGCGTTGCTGGCCGCGGCGTGGTACGTGCGCAGGCATCACATGCCGGCTCTGGGAACCTGCGACGCGTTTGCGCCGGGCCTGGCGCTGGGGCATGCGATCGGGCGCATTGGATGCTTCGCGGCGGGATGCTGCTACGGAAAAGAGACGCATCATTTCTGGGCGGTCACGTTTACCAATCCGCTGGCGCATCAGATCACCGGGACTCCGCTGAACGTGCCGCTGGAGCCGACGCAATTGTTCGAGTCGGCGGTAGAGCTGGCGAATTTCTTCTTCCTAATGTGGCTGCTGAAGCGCAGGAAATTCGATGGGCAGGTATTTGGCGCGTTCATGATTATCTATGGCGTCGCCCGCTTCTTTCTGGAATACCTGCGCGATGATCCCGGCCGCGGATCGGTGTTTGGCGGGGCAATGACCGGGACGCAGTTGATTGCGATTGGGCTGGTTGTAGGCGGCGGGCTGATCTGGTGGTTGCGGCCGGGGGCGAAGACGGTGTCCGCGCAGACGGTCGGGGCTACGCGGTAACCAAGTGGTAGCCATACGGCGTAACAATCTCCGAACTTGCTGGCGATTCTGTATGGAAATGCTGTATCTGAACACGAAGCAACTTCGTGCGAGTAAATTTCCGGAGCCCGCGTCCGTAGGACGCTTGATAGTAGCCCGGCGTTTCAACGCCGGGTAGCCTGGACCGTGTTGGAATCCGTCCCGTAGGGACGGTTGATTCTACGCCCTCTCTTTCGACCTCTATTCAAGATTGCGCTTCCGATGATGCTCCTTCTCTCAACTACTCTTGGAAGCAAGTTCAGGCATCCCTACGGGATGCGCGTCCGCGTTCCGACCCTACCCGGCGTTAAAACGCCGGGCTACTTTCAGCGTCCTTCGGCCGCAGAATCGTGCGGCGATAGTCGCTCTACAACGCCTTCTTTGTACGGTGGCGTCTGGTATCCTCCAGCGAATGCCCGAAGCCTTCCCCATCCTCATCTCCGCCTCGCCTGAAGACGCTGGCAAGCGCCTGGACCAGTTTCTCGCCACGCGGCTAGAAACCATCAGCCGCGCTCGCGTGCAGGAGATGATTGCCGAAGGGAAAGTGCTCGTGAACGATGCTCCCGCAAAGCCTTCGCTGAAGCTACGCGGCGGGGAGCGCATCCGCGTGCTGGGTGAGGCGCAGCGGGCGCCGCTCAAGGCTGTGGCCGAGGAGATTCCGCTCGGCATTGTTTATGAAGACGATGATCTCGCGGTGATCAACAAGCCTCCGGGGATGATGGTGCATGCGGGGGCGGGTGCGAGCGACGATGCGCGCAATCGCGGCACGCTGGTGAATGCGCTGCTGCATCATCTTGGGAGTTTGTCCGGTGTCGGCGGCCCGTTGCGGCCGGGGATTGTGCATCGTTTGGACAAAGAGACGAGCGGATTGATCGTGGTGGCAAAAAACGATGACGCCCATCGCAAGCTGAGCGCGCAGTTCGCGGCGCGGGAAGTAAAGAAGAAATATGTGGCGCTGGTGCATGGCTGGGTAAAGAAAGACTCGGGAACGCTGGCGCAGAGCATCAGTCGCGATCCCGTGCGGCGAATGCGCATGACCACGCGGCTCGAAGGCGGGCGCGCGGCGGTGACGCATTATCGCGTGGTGCGGCGCTTGGATACGAAGTTTGGGAAGTTCACGTTGCTCGATATAAAGATCGATACCGGGCGGACGCATCAGATTCGGGTGCACGTGGCGGCAATGGGGCATCCGGTGGTGGGGGATACGACGTATGGGGCTCCAGCGCAGGCACGCGGGAAATCAGCAGTGATTGTGTTGAAAAGAAATTTTCTGCATGCGGCGGAGTTGGAGTTTCGGCATCCGCGGACGGCGGAGACGATTGCGCTGAAGAGTGAATTGCCGGAGGAGTTGCGGGCGTTTCTGGAAAAATTGGAACAGTAGTAGGGTTTGTCGCGGCGATTGGCGAAAGTCAAAAGCCTTTAACACGGAGGTCACTGAGGAAGGCCGCGGAGGTCGCGGAGAGTATGCTGGCGGTTGCGGATATAATGAACAATGAATGAGGGGCGTCTTTACGGAAAGCATTTTCACGAGAAATCGCGTGGTGCGGTGGGCGGCGGTTGTGTTGCTAGTGGCGGGAGTGCGCAAGGCCGTTACAGCGCAGTCGGGGACGGCACCGGCTTCGCAATCGACATCCCAGCCTTCCCTGCAGTCTACATCCCAGTCTTCCACGCCACCTGCAGGACAAACCTCGCCGCCCGCGACGGGCTCGCCCCAATCGCCGCAGAGCCCTGGCGCGCAGAAGCCCGGCGATTCGGATGGCGACAACTCAGACATTCCTCGCATCCGGGTGGGCACCAACGAAGTGAACGTGGTGTTCACGGTAACGGATAAGCACGGGAAGCGGGTAACGGATCTAAAGCAGGGAGACTTCCGGATTGTGGATGACAACAAGCCGGCGGATGAGATCCGGAGCTTTCATGCGGAGACGAATTTGCCGATGCAGGTGGGTTTGCTGATCGATGCCAGCAACTCGGTGCGCGACCGGTTCAAATTCGAGCAGGAGTCGGCGATTGAGTTCCTGAACCAGACGGTGCGGCGGAATTTTGACCAGGCGATGGTGGTGGGCTTCGACGCCACGCCGGAGGTGACGCAGGATTTCACCGACGACACGGAGAAGCTGGCGCACGGGGTTCGCGAGCTGCGGCCAGGTGGCGGAACGGCGTTGTACGATGCGTTGTACTATGCGTGCCGGGACAAGCTGCTGAAGAAAGGGCAGGGCGGTCCGACGCGGCGGGCCATTATCCTGCTGAGCGATGGGGAAGACAACCTGAGCCACGTGTCGCGCGAGGAAGCGATTGAGATGGCGCAGCGGGCGGAAGCGATTGTCTACACCATCAGCACGAACGTGAGCGGCAGCAAGGGAGCGGGCGACAAGGTTCTGGAACGCATTGCGGATGCAACGGGAGGGCGCGCGTTTTTTCCCTTTCAGATTCGCGATGTGGCCAACGACCTGGCCGAGATTCAGGAGGAGTTGCGCAGCCAGTATGCGGTCTCCTATAAGCCGGCGGACTTCAAGGCGGACGGGCACTTTCGCACCATCGAAATTGTGGCCAGTGACCGGAAGAACTTCCGGGTGAGGGCGCGGCGGGGGTATTACGCGCCGGTGCAGTAGGTTGATGAGTTTCCGGTTTCCAGTTTCCAGTTTCTAGTTTCCTGGTCTAGTTTCTGACTTGGGTTGAGCCGTTCTTCCTTCTCGAGCAATAAGCATGCCTGGATATTCTGGGACACCATTGCCGAAAAAATTGGGGATCAAGGCGGGGTTTCGCGTGCAGTTGACGAATGCTCCGGCGGACGTGCGGATGGAATTGCGCGAGGCGTTGAACCAGTGCGACGTGGCCAAGCAGGGAGACACGCTGGATTTCGCCATGTTGTTTACCAAGTCTCGCGTAGAGCTGACAAAGGAATTCTCGCGGATCGCGAAGCTGCTGGCTCCGGCAGGAATGTTGTGGGTGAGCTGGCCGAAGAAAAGTTCTGGCGTGGCGACTGACGTGGATGAAAACGGGGTGCGCGGGATTGGGCTGGCCGCGGGGCTGGTGGATGTAAAGGTGTGCGCGGTGACCGAGGTTTGGTCAGGGCTGAAGTTTGTGCGGCGGGTGAAGGATCGAAAGGGGTGAATGCCGCGGACGGCCCTCAACGTTTCTGACTGAGCATCGCTGAATAGGTTCAACAAGCTAGGTTGTTGTGGTCGTCTCCCTTAGCAGATAGCCGACGAAAAAGAGGACGGCCACCAACAGCAGCAGATGAATCAGAAAGCTGGCTACGTGGAGAAGCAAGAAACTTTCCGCCCAGAAAATGACCATCAGCAGGGAGAGCACGAGGAACGGTCCGGACCTCATCTTACGCCTCCGAAAAGCGCTAATCACCTGTAAACATTAAGCCTTCAGGCTTAGGTACCTTAGCTTATATGGCAGCGAGTGGCGGGAGGGTATCGGGAAAAAACTGTACATCGCTAACGGCGGAGTGGTAGAAGGCAACGCGGAGACGACAAAGGAGTCACGATGGTGCGAGTGGGATTGATTGGATTTGGTATGGCGGGACAGGCGTTTCACGCGCCGGTGATCCGGGGCGTGCCGGGGATGGAGCTGGCCTGCATTCTGGAGCGCAAAGGAACGCGGGCTCGGGAAAAATATCCTGAAGTGCGAGTGGCGCGGACGATTGAGGAATTGCTGGCGGAGAAGGAAATCCAACTCTGTGTAATCGCAACGCCGAATGATTCGCACTACGAGTTGGCCCGGGCCTGTTTGTTGGCGGGGCGCGATGTGGTGGTGGACAAGCCATTCGCGCCCACGCTGGCGGAATCAGAGGAACTGGTGCGGCTGGCGGCGGAGCGCGGGCGCTTGATCACGGTGTATCAAGACCGGCGGTGGGATGGGGATTTTGGAACAGTGAAAAAGATTGTGCAGTCGGGTCGTCTGGGGACGATTGTCGAATACGAATGCCGCTATGACCGGTTCCGCCTGGAGCCGAAGGCGAATGCGTGGCGGGAACGTGCCGGTCAGCCGGGAGCGGGCGTGTTGTTTGACCTGGGACCGCATGTGATCGATCAGGCGCTGGTGTTGTTTGGAGAGCCGCGGGCGATCACGGCGTCGGCGTTCTGCGAGCGGGAAACATCGCGCGTGGATGATTCGTTTGATGTTTGCCTGGAGTATCCCGCGCTGCGGGCGATGGGGCGGGCCCGGATCATCGCGTTTGCGCCGGGTCCGCATTTTCTGCTTCATGGGACAAAGGGGTCGTTTGTGAAGTATGGAATGGATCCGCAGGAAGCGCGGTTGCGGGGAGAAAATTTTCCGCAGGGGACGGATTGGGGCGCGGATTGGGGAGAAGAAGCGGAAGCGCTGTGGGGCACTCTGAGCATGGTGGGCGAGCCGAGCGTGAAGATAAAAACGGAGCGCGGAGATTATCGCGGGTTTTATGCGAACGTGCGGGATGCGATTGAAAAGAAAGCTGCCCTGGACGTAACGCCGGAGCAGGCGTTGCGGACGATGCGGGCGGTGATGCTGGCGCACAAGAGCAGCCGGGAGCGGCGGACGGTGGGGTGGGGAGAAGCGGCGGAGTGAGAGGCAGCGTTGTCGGCGAGCAGGTTCGGTAATCTGTAAGTTATCCGGAAGCGGTCCATTTTCCGACCTTCAGGACCGCGATAACCAGGGTTCCATTTTCCTCAGACCGAATCTCCAAAGCGCCGCCCAGCATCAATTTTAATTCTCGATCGGTTACGGTTCCCCCGTGTACCGCAGACGGCACGACAATCGGAGTCTGCCGGGCGCAGACGCCCGAACAGGGAGCAGAGCCCCATTTATTCAGCCTAGTTTTGAAAGTAAGGCTTATTCTCTAGAACTGCGGTAACCCCTTCGATCACACATTTGATGTCAGCCTTGGCGCAGACACCGCGAATGCCGGCCTTGCGCGCTTCCACCGCAAGCTGTGGGGAGGCGTGCATAGTGACCATCAGAATGGGCGTGCCCGCGGAGCGCCGAGTAATCTGTTTTGCAGCTTCCAGCCCGTCCATTACGGGCATCTGAAAGTCGAGCACGACCACATCAAATTTCTCATCGTTAAATTTTGCCAGCGCTTCCCGGCCATTGGCCGCCTCATCACACACTTTCCAATGATCCTGGGCTTCCAGCAGGTTTCGCAAGCTGCGGCGCATCAGGGCGCTATCATCCACAACCAGGATGCGGATCTCTTGCGGCGAATGCGAACCTGAACTTTGCACACCCTTCTGATGCCGTTTCAGCGCAACGCGGTTGGCGAAGATTGCGATTGTGACGGCTTACCCCATTTTTCCCTAAGATCTGGGTGTAATTCCGTAGTCGAGGAGAGCAGATTGAGGCTTACAAAGCGCTTTAGACGTTTTCACTGCTGCTGAGCATCGACCAACGGCGATTGCTGGGTCTCGTCAAGAAATTGAGACCACTCTTCGTCCGCCGCAAACTCCTCATCGGGAGGGAGCACCGCTTGGGACGGCGTGACCCGAACTCGAACCTGGAGCTGCGTGTCTGCCTTTCCCTTCATCGTACCCATAGTGGGTGGAACGTCGGCATAATCGCGGCCGATTGCGGTGCGAATGTGCTTCTCAGCTACGAGGCGATTGATCGTGGGATCGAAACCTACCCAGCCAATGGCCGGGAGAAGGGCTTCCGCCCAGGCATGGGTGGCTCCGTCCGCCGAGGGATGCGCATTTTCGCTGGTGTGGTAAAGATATCCACTGACATAGCGACAGGGGATGCCGGCATTTCGAACGAGCGCGATCATGATATGCGCAAAATCCTGACAGACACCCTGTCTCGACCGAAGGGCATGCTCAATGGGCGAATTTACTGCGGTGCTTTTCTTGACGTAGCTAAAACTGCGATGCACACCAGCGACAAGATCCTGCAGAAATGCCAGAGGGCTGCGCCCATCCCTTTTAGTCGCGCCGATCTCCCTGGCCAAGTCTTCGAGTTCCGGTGACGAGCGCGCAAAATGACTCGGCAACAGCATGTCCCAGTAATCTTTTTTCTCAACCAGCTGTTCCAGATCACTCCACCCTTCGTAGTCCATGACCTCCGGAACCGAGGCCTGAGCGTCAATATTCACCAGAGCGTCCGAGATAATCGTGAGCTGGCCATGGCGCGACGGCAGGTCGAAGTGGTGTACAAGATTGCCATAGGAATCGGTATAGCCAAAAATGCGGGCCCGGGGATTAACTGAGAGCTGAAAAACAAAACAGCGCTGGTTCCCTTCGCTCCTGGGGTGCATGCGAACTTCCATCATGCTCTGCCAGACCAAGTGGCTGTAGCGATAGCGCGTGAAATGGCGAATGGCGTAGAACATCAGCTTTGGAAAGCCACCTCAATCGGATATTCGATATAGAGTTCGTGAACCGCCGCATGCAGTTCGCGGCATTGCTCGATGATCGCCGCAAGATATTTGTGCAATCCAGTGATGATTTCGCCAATCTGCACATAGGCGACCATCGACCGCAAACGCCCGATCAATCTTTCGATCTTTTCGGTCCTGCGGCTCAAGGAAAGATTGCTGATCGCAGTTAAGGCCTCATGCATGCGGTCCAGCGAATAACGGACCGAATAAGGAAACTCGGGCTTCAGCAGGAGAAAATTCGCGATCCGTTCGGGTTTGAGTTCTGCGGTGCAGGCCTTGCAATACGCTTCAAACGCGGCGCAACTGCTCAACAATCCCAGCCAATCCAAATCATCGGCGTGCGTGTCGACGACGAAATAAGCGTCCAGCAGGACGCTAAGATTGCAGGCTCTCTCAATGTATTTGCCGAGTTGGATAAAATGCCAGGCTTCGTCGTGATTCATGGT
>PMSQ01000006.1 GCA_003168355.1 Acidobacteriaceae bacterium
TGCGATAAATGTTTGAGTCCGTCTAACATCTCGATCACGCCCTTATCAACGGTGCTGAGTCTCACTTTCTCAAAGTGGCTTCTCGCTTCGATATAGCTCATCAGTCCACTCCTTGAAGTTTGCCAGATGCCGCTCTGTTACTCTTTGCTCGATGGCCTTATTCGCGAGCAGCCTTCGATCTGCGTGGGGCTCGAATCGTCTGTCTCCTATTTGCACACAAGCCTCGCCAATTCGTGCGCCGCAAATATGACAGGCGACCGAGACAATTTGACGGGCTGAAAGTTTCTTTATTTTCACTCTCCCATGATCTAACCATTGCCAAAAGGAAAATGCTCACTTTTGCTCATGCCGTTCGTTACGAAAGTCTTTTCTTGGACTGAGTTTACGAGAATGTCTTTGATTTTTGAGCGGCGAATCGATTTTTGCATTCGCGTCCCGGCGGGACACCGAGGCAGGATGCCTCGGAAGAGGCGGTAAGGAGCACGTCGTCGTGGGTAAAGGTTAGTTGTTTGTCTTAGGGTTCTTGTGTTCGGGTTGCTCGTCCACGCAAATGACCTAACCGGGAGACGGTGGGGCATCGGCGATTTCTATCGCTTTCTTGGTTGCTGCTTGGATAGCGTGGTCCCAACCCTTGAATTTTCCGACCCGACGTGACTGCCGCACGTAAACAAGCGTTGTGTCCCATACATCGTCCCCAAGGTTCTTCATTCGAACCTTAACCTTATGACTAAGCGGAGTGGTTACGGTGATTTCCTCGGATGAATGCTTGAGTCCGTCTAACAGATCGATCACCGGCCTTCCCTTCTCAAATTGGCTTCTCGCTTCGTACGGCTCATCAAATTCCTCAAGCTTTCCCGTGACGACTAAAGAGTTTTTCTCCCGGATCGAGTCTAGAAACCAGTCCAATCGCTGTACCGCGGACAGTGCGGGAGGCGGAGGCGGTCGAGTGAAGAACATATCCCTTATTGTCATAACCCATGATCCAGCCTGCAAGGCTTTCCCAGATGCTCACTATTGACCAGTTCGTGACCATCGTTCCGCTTCCCCTCTAGGTTTACGGGAATGTCCGGACGCTCTCAGCAATCGCTCTACGATACTATCCCTCGTTGCCCGTCGCCTTTTCAGACTCGCGAGCAGCCCCAACGCAGAAGCCAGAGTTGCGGCTGTCACTGGCAACGTTCATACTCCGACCATGACACTCAAAAACGCGGCGTTGCTGGCGCTGATCGGAACGGTTCTGATGACGGCTCTTTTGGTGTGGAACTTTGTCTTCAACTTGATTAATCTGCTGCGTGGCTTGGTTCCTGCGGTCACGCTGTTCGAGTAGTCGAAGGAGTCCTTGAGATACTTAATCAATTCGGCCTTGGTTTTCGCCGGATCGTGGCCACCCTTTTCGCAGTCTTCGGGTGGTTTCTTCCCCTCAAATTCGTTGAAGAAGGCGAACTGGGCGCAGGCGACGTGCTTCACTTGTTCCCCGAAGCTGCGGACTCCCTCGAACTTGCCGACTGTGGGGATGTACAAATACTTGTCTTCCGGCATGGCTTCAGCGAGGCCGATAAAATTCCCTTCCGCAAACTGGAGCGTGCCGCTGACGCTCTCCGCGATGGACTTGGGAATGTCATCCGGCGGGGCGGCTTCCTTCGTTGCTGAGTTCTGTAGCGTTCCAGATTTCCCGACAGCAGACAGGGCGATGCCACACATGACAAGAAGGGTAGCGACACGAAAAAGCCTCATTCTAGCCTCCGGTATTCAGAAGAGGATACGCGCGCTGCGTTTCGCGCGATTTGACTTGTTCCAGCTCTTCTTCCAATCCCAGTTTTTTGAACGATTTTTCTTTGTCGAGCAATGCAGGGAGCTGATCGAGTTTCACCGCAATATCTGCAACCTTCGATTCAATGACATCAATCTCCTGCCGGTTTCGCTCCAGCTTCATTTCTAGGCTAGTCACCTGTTCTCTTATAGCGCTGTCGTCCGGCAAGAAACGCCCGAGTAATGCCGCTTTCGCTTCGTCATCCTGGACAATCGCCAGAAGACGCTGACCAACACCGGCAATGGCATTCTAAGACTCGATCGCCTCACCGCCTCGCCGCAGTTTTTTACCGAGGCGAATACGTGTGGCGCATCGCTTGCGGCCGGTGCGAAGTGCACGATTTCAGTTCAGTTTGCCCCCAATCTTCAAGGAATTCTGGAAGGTTCTTTTACGGTGCAAGATAATGGCGCTGGCAGTCCACACACCGTCGCTCTGAACGGAATCGGCCAGTAGCTGGGCGCACGAGACAGCTCCGTCATCGAACTTAGCGGTGATGCAAATGACCACAAAGTTGGATTCGGATTGGAAGCATCCAAAAAACAGTTTTGGAGCAGCTTCCGGCTATATCGTCATCCGCTCCAATCGTCAACCAGCGCCAGCCGCAATTTGCCAACGTTATCCAGAAACACGCTTATGGGAAGCGCCGAACTCAGATTCCAAGATGCTGGCAAAAGTCAACTCGCTGTGGCCGAATTCCCGGTGTGTGATCGCATTGCATTCGCCTAGTGCGCCCCTCCAAACCGGACTGCACATGTGCCCCGCGGAGAAAAGCCGGGATAGTGACCCCCTTCGCTGCCGAGCAGTCCGTTCTCTGCAGTCCGGTTTGCCGAGGAATTATCGCGAAAAATGGGCGTATTCCGCGCATTTCGAGGGAAAGGGCGGCGATGTTTCTCTGCAGTTAAGACTTGCTGGCGGAGCGCGCAGTCTGGCGCTAACCTTTCTCTGGAGAATTCCCTGCTAACAGGGAAAATAACAGGGAATTTGCGAGATTTTGCCCTCTAAAACCGCACTCTTTCTCGCTAAGTCACACATTTGGCAGGAGAACTAGCCTCTGCAGGCGTAATTCGGAACAGGGAATTATCAGGGACGTAACAGGGAGGCATCAGGGAATTTGTTTGCCTTATCAGAGAATTTGTTGCAGTGAGATTTTTCCGGAGAGCATGGAGAGATGGATTGCGGCTCGCCGAGCCGCTGGAGGCTATCGCGCGAAGAAGAAAACGCGCCTGCAAGTTATCCTGGAGACTCGCGCCTCCACAACATCACGCCCGACCGCTTTTGTTCTGCACGAAACGTTTGAGCAGTTTGAAGTCTCCGGTTTTTCAATCGCTCAGGTGGGCTTCTTGGTTCATGAGCGCCGTGCCGATGCTCCAACAGAGTGCCGTTTGTCCACTAATTGAATGTCTATGAAAAGCAATCCTTATTCGAATTTGTTTTCAACACGATCCGCGACTTTTCCGTGAACACCGGTGTATTGTTTGCGGCTAGTTTTTCTCTTCTCAACTCGACGTTTGTTCATTTCTGTGGACCTCGATTAAGGCAGTGCACAAGCATGAGGCGATCAGTATGGTGTTATTGTCCTGGTTGCAGCGAGGGGAAGCCGAGTTCCCGGCGTTGCTCGGTCCAACTCGGCCGCAAGCAGTTGGTGAGTTTCTTGAAGGTTAGATCCGGGGGCTGGCGTCCATCGAGGATCGCTTCCACAATGTCGGGAGCGAGAAAAGCGCACTCCAGAACCCGGCCTACGTAGCGCTCATCGAGTCCTAGTTTTTCGGCAAGTGATCTGCGTCCCGAAACTTCTCCCGCCACAATCCATTCGTACCACTGACGACCGCGTGCCAGCGCCTTCAACAGCGACGAAGCCGGCACCCTCGTTGGCCCAGGATGATCGGGAGGAAACACAAGACGCATCTCTCCGCCACAACGTTTGACCCGTGCTTCGATATCAAGGCGGATCACATCGGTTGAAGCTTGCTCCGGATGCTGGGTTGCGGGTCGTGCTGAAGAGGTACGTGAGTCTGCGGTAAGTGTGTCACGCAGCTTTTGCTTCCAGACTTCAACTTCGATCCGATCCGCATGAACCACCACGCGCTGCACTACTCTTCTCACGAAATCCTGCACGACCGCGGGCGCGCCGGAACTTAACTGGTCGAATTGTTTCGCGGCTCCGGCCATGATCTGCTGCGTCCGTGCCGGAGCGTCCTCGGACAAGCAGAGTTCGTCCATGACTTCCCTGCCGGACTGTAAGAAGGATTGCAACTTGAGGACGACGTGCCGTTCGACATCATGGGCCGGCACCTTGGACGGTTTGTTTTCTGCTTCTTTTCTGCCGCTTGTAATTTGGCAAACGTAGTAGCGATAGCGTCTTCCATTTTTCGAGGTGTGGCACGGAGTGAATCGATTGCCCTCTGTATCCTGTAGCAGCCCTACGAGCAAGCTAGGGGAGTTCGCCCTGAGACCATTCCTGCGCCCCTGATGATCGCTCTTAAGCTGAGCCTGCACCTGATCCCACAACTCTCTGGGAACAATGGCCGCGTGTTCTCCGGGATGGTTCTGTCCACGGTCAGGGATCTCTCCGAGATAGATTCGGTTCTTCAGGATCTGATAGAGCGCGCCTCTGTAATACGAAGTTCCTCCCGATCGGTTCCCCACTGCGCTAGTCCTCTCCTTGCCCTTGATTCCCTCTTGATCGAGCCGAGCCTTCAACTTCGAGACGCATCCTAACTCAAGATAAAGATTGAAAAGTCGAACCACGATCTGCGCGTCATCCGGATTCACGATTAGCTTTCGATCCTTGACGTCATAACCGAGCGGCACCGTGCCACCCATCCACATGCCCTTGCGCTTAGACGCAGCAATCTTATCCCGGATTCTCTCTCCTGTTACCTCGCGCTCGAACTGCGCGAAGGAGAGAAGGATATTAAGTGTCAGTCGTCCCATTGAAGTCGTGGTATTGAACTGCTGAGTGACGGACACGAAAGAGACTCCTCGGGCATCCAGGGCTTCCACAATCTTGGCAAAGTCGGCCAGGCTGCGGGTGAGGCGATCGACCTTATAAACCACGATGGTGTCGACCTTGCTGGCTTCAATATCTTCGAGCAACCGCTGAAGCGCTGGCCTCTCCATATTTCCCCCGGAATAGCCACCGTCGTCATAGTTAGCCGGGAGCGCCCGCCAGCCCTCGTGTCGCTGACTTGCGACAAAGGCCTCACAGGCTTCTCGTTGAGCGTCGAGGGAATTGAAGGATTGCTCTAAGCCCTCTTCCGAGGACTTGCGAGTGTAGATCGCGCAGCGGATGACGGCTTTCGATTCAGTGGTCATTGAGCCTCGTGGGATGGATTTGATTGTTTAGCTTTGAGACCGAAGAAGAGTGGTCCCGACCAGCGAGTGCCGGTGATCAGACGTGCGATCTCCGAAAGGTTCTCGTAGCGAGCACCTCTGTATTCGTAGCCTTCCGGTTCCACCTCGATCACATGGACTTGCTCTTTCCACTGACGCACGAGGCGAGTGCCGGGCTTAATTGGTGGTCGGTTCGAGACTACTGCGTTGGGATCAGCCTCGAATATGGCTGTGAGTTGGCGAAGCCGGCGGCAGCTGGCATCGCTGAGGCCACCAAACTCCTGTCGATAAATCGCCACTCAATGACGGATTGTGAGCGTAATTGCCTGTTATCAAACAGTTACTTCCGGTTTGCCCGTCAAGAAGAAGCATTTCACCGAAATTATAAGCATCTTACTTGTCGCCGATTACGAAGTTTACGACGACGGCCTCGTTGTTGCCGACGGTTACGGATTGTACCCAGGTCTTCGGTTCCGCGAATACCGGGCGGTCGACATTGCTTCCGGTCGAAACGTCGAGGGAAGGCTGCTTGCCCGTGCTTCGGCCTTCATGCCAGGCGACAATCTGATACGTTCCAGGCGGCACGTCGGTTAGTTCGAACTCTCCACTCTCGCCGGTGACGGCGTAGTACGGCTGCCGCACGACGAGCAATTCAGCGCTCATCCAGGTATGTCCGCCGTTGCACCGTACATGAACCAGTCCCGGGTTTGACAGCGTGCGTGAGCTGACTCGGCCGGGAAAAGGAAATGGCAGATTGAAAGTGGCCGCGCCGTCCATATGAACGGTGTGCAGTGTGGCGTCGGAGCTTTGCATGCTCAATACACCGTTCTCGGGAACGAGAAGAATGTGAGGAATGTAGCGGCAGTGCTTTTGGTCGAGATGACGGCGCTGTTCCGGCAATTCGAGCGCTTTACCCCTCGAGATGTTCTTGAGATATACAACCGTATTGGCCACCCCACCCTGGGGACCGACGATGAGGCGTTCCAGGTCTGCTGTTTTCTTGGAATCAGGATCGCAGATTTGGGGATCCTTGGTTACTGGGAAGTCGAGGTTGCGAGGCAACGGGCCGACCCACTTTACGGTGCCCGAGATCGTGCCTCCGTTGCTCACCGAGATTACGCGATAGTCACTTTGTCCGAAGGCCGCGCACGCGGCGGCCACGAGCAGCAATGTCAAAATTGAAATATGTTGCGTTATCGGGCGCATATTCGCCTTTCTACCTTAAAGCTACGCCTAGTCGATGAGCGGTGCTGAGAGCATTTGGTACAGCAACCCGGACTTTGGCTGCCATACTACGCTGGTCTCGCCTGTTCGCGATACTCTGGGTGGAACGGGACATGTCAATGAAAGCCATGGGTCGGCGGGACTTCCCCAAGGACAGTTGGCGCAAAATCGCGACTACACTCATTGACCCGGTTAAGCTGCAAATCTGACGGGTAACGGGGGACTTCCGCCTCGGGGTTAGTTTTCGGAACCTGCGCCGACTTGTTTCTTCGATGGTGCGTCAGAGGGTGGAGCAACCTCATTGGTGTCAACAGTTCATCGTCAAGCTGCGCCGAGAAGATCGAATCGCGATCATGGATGAGAGAGCGGCGCTGGCGCTCATTCGGCATCGCGTCGCGAACTTGCTGCAATGTCCATTCCGCCGTGGGATGGGCTGTCACATTGTGGTGCAGAATCCGTCGCGTTCCCAGTTCTAAGACCACGAACACGTAAAGGAATTGGAACTGCGCTGTGACCGCAACCATGAAGTCGCAAGCGACTATAGCCATCGCGTGATTGCGCACGAACGTAGCCCAGCACTGGGAGGAAACTCTTCTCCTGCCTCGATCATTTGGCTCCCACCGTGCGCGGCGAGAGGACAATGCCCAGCTTGAGCGAGAGCTCGGCGGCCACCCGCAGTTGCCCCCAAGTCGGATCTCGCGAGCCATGCGTGCAATCAATGCCCGAATCTCCTGCGGCAGAGGTGGCCTGCCTGGGCGGGACTTCCACCGCCAAAACGACCTAAAACCCTTCCGATGCCAACCGATGAGGGTGCCAGGCTTGACGATCATCAAAGCGTTTTTCCAGTTGAATAACCGAGACCAGAACACCAGGCTCAGGCGAGCCGCGTCGGTCAGCGGCCGCGGTCTGACGTTGTGTTCGCGATAAAACGCGAGCTGTTTTCGCAGAAACAGGTTTTCTGCAACTAGCGCAGTTCGGGATCGGAGCCGCGCGCTCGCGCATCACAGCCAATCTTCCATGAGGTCGAAGCGGACCAAGACTGGGGAGAAGTAAGGTTGGACGCCATCACCAAGTACATAGAGTCAATTCAGCAGAAATAGATGGCGTGTGATCTTGATCGCGCGCACTCGGTGTGAGACGAAGCGCAGCCACATGGGAGCGGTGGTGAAGTCGGCAGACCTCGAGCCCAGTGCGCCCAAAATAGAAGCCGGAGCAGCCGTGCTGCTCCGGCCGGTGCTTCAGGCCGTCAGGGCTTCCACGAAGTGCTGGCAAACCGAGGTTTCCACGTTGTAGTGTTTGAAGGTGACGGGGGTGGTCAGATAGGGCTTGAGGATCCCTTCTACCTTAGGATACATTTCGCGTTCATAGCGCTCTGCATCCCGCTTCTCGGCCCAGAGAGTGATGGTGATCATCTTTTCGGTCTTGGTCTCCGGGAACAAGGGCAGGATTTCAAGAAATCCCGTTTGCTTTTTCAGCATCGGCAGTACGTCGTTTCGCACAACTTTCACAAACTCTTCTTTCTGTTCGAGCTTCGGAATAAATTCAACAATGCGGGCAAACATGATAGTTCTCCTTTTCTTCTTGAGAATTGGTGCGACCTGCAAGCTGAGCCACCTGGGAGCGGATTACGAGTCAACATCATTAAAACAATGTCAGAATAGGTGATAATGAATCAGAGTTCAGTGACTCGACGTACACCATGCTGTGATTCCAAACACTATTTTCTTTGCTTCGAATCTTGGTCAAAGGGCTAGTTTCAGGCAGGAGCAACGAGTGCGGGTATTCGAGCACAAAATCCCTTTTGCAAAGGACACCCCGCCAGTTCGCCAGAGTTGCCCGAGTCCTACAGTTAATTTTGGCAGCGGTTCCCAATGTTCGCCGCATTACTTGAAGGCTCACGGGTTTCCTTAGGACTCCGGGCTCGTCCGCAACGCGTCGAATCCTCCTTCTCACGAAAGTCGTTTCCCGGTGTTCGGGCGAATTTCCCCGCGCGAGACGCTGACGCTGGCAACCCGGCATGTTGTTTGGTGCGCAGATGTGTATCGCATTGGCGGAATAGTCAGTGGGCAACGGCAGAAGCGGTGTGCGGGCTCGCACCGGCCACGATGACTGTAACCCCATGGAAACGCTCGCGTCACCAATGCTCCAACCCACGCTTGTGATCCTGGTCACAGAATCACGTGACCAGCATCATCGCAGCCCAAGCGGTATTCTGCGAACATACCCTTTATAGCGAGAGGTGACGTATGGTACAAGATGGGCACCAAATGCTGGAACTGCTCAAGTTTGAGTTGAAATTTGTGGAAGATGGAGGGTACGGGCGCTCTCCCCGCACACCTTGGCGTCCTCCCTACATCCTGGAAGACTCCCCCAGTTGTCCGAACCTGGGCGATCCGGCGCGGCCCCATCCGTGCAACGAATGTCGATTGATAAAGTTCGTTCCCAGTGAACTGCGGAGCGAGAGCTCGCCGTGCCGCTTTATCCCACTCAATGAAAAATGGCAAACCATTGATTATTTCTATCGCTGCGGCACGCAACTGGAAATGGAAGAAGCCCTCACCGGCTGGTTGCGTAGCGAGATCACCCGGATCGAACAGCAGCTTGCGAAATTGAAGGATCCGTTGTTGGAGGAACGCGTCGAATTCTCCAAGCTGGCAGAAGCCTAGGAGAAACAGGTTGCCTGTCGGTTCGCGCAGAGTGGCGTGCAGCAAACGACGCACTCAGGAGTTTACGATTTTCTCCAGGGCAGGTTTATTACGAATGATTAGGGTGGAGCCCTTCAACTGCAACAACTGCTTCTCCTTGAAATCAGAGAATAAGCGGCTGACCGTCTCGCGCGTGGTGCCAATCATTTCCGCGATTTCTTCATGCGTGAGCGTCAATCTCAGATGCGCAGGCTCGGTCGCGTTCTCCGCGTTGGGCGACCAGGAGAGGAGTAGCTTTGCGAACTTCTC
This sequence comes from Acidobacteriaceae bacterium, assembly GCA_003168355.1. GTDB lineage: Bacteria > Acidobacteriota > Terriglobia > Terriglobales > Acidobacteriaceae > Sulfotelmatobacter. The sequence goes on from PMSQ01000006.1 coordinate 9,322, forward strand.
TGAAGGTGAACTCGTCAATCCTAAAGTGCGGATTTCCTCATATGCGGTGTAATAGTTGCGGCTGAGTTGCTCCGCAACTCGCAATGCCACCTCTCCGTATTCGCGCAGGAATTGCAGTAGCGCGTCGCGGGCGATGAAATTGGCCTGGCCGGGCTCCATCATCTCGGCCGTTACCTCATAAGGCCGATTGGAAATGGTCGCGTTCAGACCCAAGACGTCCCCAGCTTCCGAAATCTTCGTGATGATGGTTTTGCCCTCGCTCGAAGAAGTGGACAGTTTGGCCTTTCCCGCACAGAGCACGAACACCCCACGCGGCTGTTGGCCCTCGACAAATAGCATGGTCGATTTCGGATAAACCGCAGTGGACTTGATTTCATTCAGTTTTTGTACTGCAGACAAAGGTAAATTGCAGAATAAATGCTCCTCCCGCACGGGACAGATGAGGCAGTTATCGATGATATTCAAGCCGTAAGGGGCGCGCATTCAGCACCTCCCAAGTGAGTGTATTGTAGCACCCGATGTGTGATTGGCATCACGAACAGCCGTGATCTCGGCCACCGCTTTATGGGGTCCGCTGGCACAGAATCATAAGGGATAATGGTCGTGGTTACCGTGACATTCCCATCCTCAGAATCAGTTGGCGGAGTAGCAACCGCGGTTTTTGGAAACGAGTGCAGGACCCGGAGTACTGAATGGAAAATGAACATAAGTACCGCGTTGTAGCTTGGTGGACGTCCGGACGGGCTGGCATCGCAAAGTCTGAATCGGCCCCTAACGCAATTCATTTCACCGCGCCACCTCAGTTCGGCGGTCTCGAAGGCAGATGGACACCCGAAGACCTGTTGATGACTGCTCTCGCGAGTTGCTTTACGACGACGTTCCATGCAATCGCGGGGTCCTCGAAATTCGAGTACACGGACTTCGCAGTGGAAGCGGAAGGAACCGTCGGTAAAACGGACAATGGCTATTGCTTCAGCGAGATTGCCATCCGTCCCAGCCTGACGATTCCTAATGAAGAGCACCGGGAGAGGGCGATCAGTCTCTTGCGTAAAGCCGAGGCGCTGTGTCTGGTGTCGCGTGCACTTGCAACAGTACCGAAGTTCGAAGCCCGGATCGAAATCAGGAAACATTCACACCAGTCGGAGGATCGCGGGCTGCATGTCTGCTGATATCCTTGGCTGGAGAGTTTTGTGAGTCACATGCAAGGAAGTTTGGGTGAGCAAATACAGACTGCGGCGGAGAAGTCGGCGAAAGCTGGAGCGAGGTCTGGTTTGGACGCCTTGTTCGTCCCTGACTCCGTGGCAGTAATCGGCGCAACCGAGCGGCCCGGTACTGTGGGCAGAACGGTACTATCGAATTTGATTGAAAGCCGTTTTCGGTCGAAAGTATATGCCGTCAATCCCAACCATTCGGAGGTTCTCGGACTTAAGGCTTACAAAAGTATTGGCGATATTCCCGAGCAAGTGGACGCAGCCGTAGTGGTCACCCCGGCACTCACGGTTGCGCATGTCATTGGCGAGTGTATCGATGCAGGAGTAAAAGCGGCCGTCGTGATCTCAGCGGGATTTCGAGAGCAAGGTTCGGACGGCGCCGCGCTGGAGCAACAGATCCAACAGCACTTGCGCCGCGGCACAATGCGACTGATCGGTCCCAACTGCCTC
>PMSQ01000036.1 GCA_003168355.1 Acidobacteriaceae bacterium
TCACTCTTATCGAGGGCCACCCACCTACTGACTGTCTAGTTCTCGCCAGTCGAGGTGCTGCCGCCCCAGAGCGCGTTTCCACCCCAGAGTGCGTTACCGCCCCATAAGGCGTTGCCACCCCATAAGGCGTTTCCACCCCAGAGCGCGTTGCCACCCCACAAGGCATTTCCGCCCCACAGTGCATTGTTGCCCGAAACGGTAGAGGTTGTTGCACTCGCGGTGGTCGCCGCGCTGCCTACGACGAATTGCGAAGATCCCCACACCGCGGCGTTCGACCATGTCGCGGATGTGTTCCAGACGGCTGAAGGATCGTCGTTCAAGTACACGCTGTTGGTGTTCGCGTTGAAGGTCGCGACGGGAGACATCGCCGTTCCTTTGGCGAGGTCGGTGTTGGCCAGCGCGGCCTCCAGGTCCACGTAGCCCGCGCCTACCGTGAAGATGTCGTATTGAGATGTGTAGGTGACTCCAGAAACCGGATCCGTATAGCTGCTGAACGTGGGCAACGACTTCCATGCCGTCTTCATGAGCCGGGCCTTCACCTGATCGGGAGTGAGACCAGGAGTTTTTTGTAGCAGATCGGCGACAGCTCCGCTGACCACGCCGGCTGCCATGCTGGTTCCGCTCAAACTAAAGTAGCTGGAGGACGACGCGCTGCTTCCGCCGTTCATGTAGTAGTTGTAAGGGATCCGGTCGCCCGGAAACGTGTTGTAGAGCGTGGAATTCGGCGCCTCCAGCGAGACCAGTAGATTGCCGGGAGCCACAACGTCGGGCTTCACCACTGCATCGCCGGCCGTCGGGCCCTTCGAACTGTAGCTCGCGATAAGGTCATCCACGCGTGTGGGCGTTCCCATGGGCTTCATCGCGCCGACTGTGATCACATAAGGGTCATTTCCTGGAGATGTGACCGTGCCGTAACCATCGGTCGACAGCGTGCGCCCGTTATTTCCCGCCGACACCACGACGACGATGCCGCTCTTCCAGGCCGCTTCCACTGCCTGGCAAAGCGGATCGAGCTTATAGGTTTCGTAGACCTCGCGGCCGAGGGAAAGATTCATCACTCGGATATTGAACAGCGGCTTCAGCAGGATGGCCTCACTGATGGCGGCGATTACCGCGCTGTCGCTGCCTTCGCCGTTCTGATCTAGAACACGCAGATTAACCAGGTTCGCCCCGGGCGCGATGCCTTCAAACGTGCGAGAATACTTCGAGCCGATCGAACTCGCTCCGTCTCCGGCGATTAGTCCGGCAACATGCGTGCCATGGCCGTACTGGTCGTTCGCGCTAATGTTGCCCGAAACAAAACTCTGGTTCCACACCACGCGCGAGCCGCCCAGGAATCCGCCTTTGAGATCAGGATGGCTGCTTACGCCGCTATCGAGCAGCGCTACACCGATGCCTTCTCCCGTGTAGCCCGATTGCCACGCGGCGAATGCATTAATGGCGGGTGCGGCATTGCTTAGGTTCGGCGCCAGCACACGATCCAGACTGATGTACTTCACGTTCGCCTGATTCGACAGCGAAAGAATGTTCGACAGCGGCAATTGCGCCACGACGCTATTCACCAGGGGCAGAGAGTTCAGAATCGATCCTAGGGTCTTCAGGAGCTGGAGGTCGAGAAGTCCCGGGGCCTGGTTGTACTGCACGATGACCTGGACCTTTGGAGCGGTCGATGTCTGAAGATCCGGCGACAGCTTCGACTCATTGGCGTAGGACAGTGTCCCTGCGACCAGCAAAAAGACGAGCACAAATTGCTTCATTCGAAATCCCCCAAATGTGCACGCGCCCGCGTATACCCAGCCAGGCTGCGTTGCCCCTTTCAGGATGCACTCAGAGGTCCGAAACCGAAGCTTGATGGCCCTTACAAATCAGTGACTTAGCGGCAGAGTCGTCTTTTGCATGGGACACCTTGTCCCACCGTCAGGCCACCGGGACAACGTGTCCCAGCACGATGGTAACTAGGCGATGTCGTTTTTGGGGTGAAGTGACCCACACTTGCCCGCAAAATTGGAAGAGGCTTCGCATGCCAGAAACTCGCCAACCCGCGGCACGTGTGTTCATCGCCGGCATGGCTATCGCGGCGCTGGGGTCGTTCGCGTTTGCGTGTACCCACTGGCACTCCAGCGACCAGGTCAAGTTCGTTTGTTACATGGCCGCTGCGCTCATCGCTTCTCCGCTTAAGGTGAGTCTGCCGGGCGGAACTTTATCGGTGAACTTCCTGTTCACTTTGCTGGGCATTCTGGAAATGGGTTTGCCCGAGACGTTATTGATTGGGCTGGTCAGCACCCTGGGGCAGTTTTATTGGAAACCGGCTAGAAGCCTGCGCCTGATCCAGTTGGTGTTCAATCTGTCGCAAATGACGGTTTCGGGTACGGCGGCCTACTGGGCGTATCAGCTTGTTTGCATTCATGTTCTCCACGGGCCCGGCGCGCTCGCGTTGGTCGCAGCCACGGTCAGCCTCTTTACGGTGAACACGCTGGCTACCGCCATCATCATTGGATTGACGGAAGACAAGCCGTTCTCCAAAGTCTGGACCGACTCCTATCTCTGGGCCTTTCCTTATTACATGGTGGGCGCGGCAATTGCGGGGTTGGTGAGCTTCCTGAACCGGCA
>PMSQ01000009.1 GCA_003168355.1 Acidobacteriaceae bacterium
AGATTTGACGTGTTGCCGTCTTGCACGGTGTTGCCGTTAACGCGGGTCTGAATTCGCAGTTGATCGGGATTGGGGACTTCGTCCGCCGTAACGATCCACGGGCCAAGCGGTCCTGAGCTGTCGGTGTTCTTGCCGAGCGTCCAGCGCTCGCTGGCCATTTGAAATTTGCGGGCGCTGAGGTCGTTGAAACAGGCGTAGCCGAGGAAGCCGGCTTGGGCGGCCTCAGGTGTGACGTCTCTGAGCTCTTTGCCGATGACCACGGCCAACTCGCCTTCCCAGTCGAAGTTATTATCGCGCGGTGGGATGGGAACGGATTGGCCAGTGACAGCCAAAGTGGAGCGCCAGCGCGCGAAAATGTCGGGCTGCTCTGGCACCTTAAAGTGTGCTTCCTGGGCGTGGGCGAGGTAGTTCAGACCCGCGCAGATTACGCGGGCGGTGTCGGGCAGTGGCGGAACTTGAACCAAGTCCGCAATCGGCTCTACGCCCGATTGCGCCTTGGCGGCTGCCAATAGACTCTGCTGCGGGTTGGCCCAGAAGTCATCGAGGCTGGCGAATGGCATGGCCTTGTTGTCGAGCACCCTGGCCATGATTCGGCGGTCATCCTTCTGATATGCGATGAGCTTCATTGGTAGGTCTCCTTGATCTCTGAGACGAAATCAATGCGTTGTGGTCAGCCAGTCCAGTCTTTAAGGAAGCGCAGCAGTTCTTCGTTCACTATGTCCGGCCTCTCCTCCTGGCAGAGGTGTCCGCATTGGGGCATGCCCAGGCCGCGCACGTCTTCGGCCATCCCCTTCCACACGTCCAAGAGGTTGAAGAAGCGACTGTTCAGCTCGAAGTCCTGGCCCCAAAGAACGAGGATCGGGCAAGTGATCAGCTGTGCGACATCCTCCATGTCCTGCTTCACGTCCTCGCCGGTTGCGCGATAGTCCATCGCAGCGCCGCGGACGGCCCCCGGCTGCCGGTAGGCGCGGACGTAGACGTCGATTTCTTCAGGGGACAGCATGTTGGGGTCGTAGGACCAGGAGCGATAGAAATGGGTCAACCAGACCTCCTCGCGTCCGGCGATCAGCGCCTCCGGCAGATCAGGTACAGCAAGAAAGCGCGCGAACCAGGCGATTTGGTTTACATGCGGATTCTCACTCTGGGCGAGGATTCTGGTGGGGACGTTGTCCATCGCGACGAAGCGATCAATCCGCTCCCGATAGTCCTTAGCGAAACGAGTTCCCACCCTTGCGCCCCGGTCATGACCGACAATGGCGGCGCGCTTGTGTCCTAGGTGGTCCATCAGTGCGGCAAGGTCGTTAGCCATGGTGCGCTTGTCATAACCGAAGGCGGGCTTCTCGGTATCGCCGTAACCGCGGAGATCGGGAGCAATGATTGTGTACCGCTCCGCGAGCACCGGTATCTGCTTGCGCCACGCGAACCAGGTCTCCGGAAAGCCGTGCAATAGATAAACCGGCGGGCCGCCTCCGGCAGTCACCCAGTGCTGAGTGATCCCGTTGAGGCGAGCGGTATGATGTGTCACTCTCAGCGATACGGTCAAAGTATCCATTCCCCCTCGCTCTCTTTTTGTTTCGCACCAGAATGAACGTGATTGGATTTTGTGACCACACCAAATGCCGTGGTTTTGACACTACATTTTTCTGTAGGGGATTCGGCGGGGAAGTCGGCGATGCAAGTCGGCGCTTCCCCTGCTTCTACTCTCGGCAGTTTCTTGATATTCGCGGCGTAGGATGGTGCTTTGGTAGAGACACAAACAACGATTACAATTGCCGGGATAAGGCATAGCTATGGTTCAGGCCAAGCCAATTCGCATTCTGAGCGTAGAAGACCATCCGGTCTTCCGCCAAGGACTGGCAGCGATAGTCAGTGCTGAGCGCGACATGCTTCTTGTTGGGCAGGCGTCAAATGCGGTCGACGCTGTAGCTGAGTTTCGTCGTCATCGGCCCGACATCACTTTGATGGACGTTCGGCTTCCTGGTACAGATGGCACCGACGCGCTCATTGCGATTCGTGGCGAGTTTCCGCAAGCCCGCATCATCATGCTTACAACCTCCGATGGCGATGGCGACATCCGGCGTGCGATGCGAGCAGGAGCCTCGGGCTATATCCTGAAGAGCATGCATATGGACGAGTTGCTGAGCGTGATCCGGTCGGTTCACGCTGGCCGGCGGCACATTTCGCCCGAGGTGGCGGCCCGCCTCTCTGAGCATCTGGGTGACGACGACCTTACGGCTCGAGAGTTGGACGTTCTTCGACTCATTAGAGATGGCCGTCGCAACAAACAGATTGCCGATCAACTGGCGATTTCGGAGAATACCGTCAATTTTCACATCAAGAACCTGGTGGATAAGCTCCAGGCCAACGATCGGACGCACGCGGTTACCATCGCGCTCCGGCGTGGCCTGCTACAAATCTGATCGCGTCGCAAAAGACTTGCGGAAAACCGCATGCCGGCGACTTCAATGTGCCCCGTTGCTCCCTGCATCGGGCGACACACTTCAGAAACCTGCTACCAGATCTTATGGTTGGTATGGAAAACTCTGCGAATCGCAATCAGTCCAGATTGGATGTTTGGTCTTTTCAGCGAAAAATGGCCCTTATCCTTCTGACTAGAGACCGTCGAACAGGCATCTTCTCCCGGAAGATGATGCCGCCAGGGACTATTAGACTAATCTTAGTTCCCGAGTTCGAGGAACTCACGAGCGTGAGCTTGCCTCCGATGCGAACGGCACGCTCCCGCATTCCTTGCATTCCGAAGTGTCCGTC
>PMSQ01000180.1 GCA_003168355.1 Acidobacteriaceae bacterium
CCGACCTGCGCAGCCGCTTCGGCGTAGTCCTGCAGGATCCGTTCCTGTTCAGCGGAACGATTGGCGGAAACATCCGGCTCGGCACGAAGCGCATTCAGGACGCAGACATCGAGCAGGCCGCCGAAGACGTGAACCTCGCCGACTTCATCCGCGCGCTGCCCAAAGGCTTCGACGAAGAAGTCCGCGAACGCGGCTCCACGCTTTCTACTGGCCAGAAGCAGCTCATCTCGTTTGCCCGCGCCCTGGCTCACGAACCGAAGATTTTGATTCTCGACGAAGCCACTTCGAGCGTGGATACCGAGACTGAATTCAAGGTGCGCGACGCACTCAGCCGCATGGTCGAAGGACGCACGTCGCTGATCATCGCCCACCGGCTTTCAACCGTGCAGCGCGCCGACAAGATCATCGTCATGCACAAAGGCCAGGTGCGAGAGATGGGCACGCACCAGCAACTGCTGGCCCAGCGCGGCATCTACTTCAAGCTTTATCAGTTGCAGTACAAGGATCAGGAGATGAATGTGGCGCGGGCGCCCTCGAATGCGACTTCCGGAGTAACTGCCAGCGCGGATGACTAGGACGTTGTGTCCGCGTTAGTCGCCTAATGCCGTTGTGGACGAGTGATCCTTGGGAATTGGAATTGACGATTCTGGAGCACGCGGGCTCATTGACTTGGCCATTCGATGGGAAACACCTTGCCGGCTTTCTCGGGCGTGAGTTCAAGACCTAGAAGGCCAGCGGCATGAGCTAGGGCGGGGTCTCGGCCGGCTGCAAGATCAATGGCAGTGGGCGTAACACGCGTATCAGGCACCACGCCGACATGTTCCAGACTCTTTCCGTCGGCCATGACAACGTCTGCCTCGGTGATGGAAGCGGCGTAAAACGTCATTACCATCATTCCCATCCTGTGTCGATACAGCTGACTTTCCATGACACTGCCTGACGACAAGTCCCCAACCACCGTGCCGCGTTTTTCCAACTGCACGACTCTAGCCAAGATTTCGGAAGCAGATGCAGATTCGCTATCGACGAGCACAACTAGCTTCCCACTAAACGTTTTATCGCCGCGTGATTTGGTTAGTTGAGGCTTGACACTTTCCCTATGGATACGATCAAACATCTTAACTTCATGGTCGAACATCCCTCCCATGAAGTGTGCAAGAAAATCCACCGAGCCGCCGGGGTTGCCGCGCAAGTCAAGTATCAAGGCTTTATGCGAGCGAATTTGATCCAGTATCTTGCTGGCTTGATCCGTCGGCAAGACGAAATCGGGCAGCTTCCATATGATTACATCGCTCCCGTATTCAACGAAGTGCGAACGGTGAAGTCGTTCGGAATCTCTGGCTTCCTGCGCAAACGACCAATAGTCCGTTAGGTCCCTAAGCCGCTCGGTAGCGTGCATCGACGCCATGGCGTCGATCTGCCTGCTAGCGCCGTCCGGCGAGCGAACAACCAATCGAAGACCGGGCTGAGGCCGAAGGATATCGAAGACAAACTTGATTTTCCGCATGTCCTCACGTATGGCACTGTATCCATTGACGCTCAAAATCTGATCGCCAGGCTTGAGTCCCTTTTTTTCCGCGTCGCTTCCTGGGCGAACGGCCGTAACAAAGCAGCCGGAGCTGCCGATCGCTTGCATCTCCCATCCATAGGAATGCTTGTAGGGTCGAGGAGGAGGAATGAAAAAAGTATGAGAATCGTTTAAGGCGTCAACTGCACCGGCAATGTCGGCGAGCGCATAGTTCATGGACGACGCAGTTTCGATTTTCTGCTCGGCTGTTTTGAAGCGGGCATCCAAATCGAGCCCCTGAAACTTTTTGTCGAAATAGTGCTCCTTGATGTCAGCCTGAATATCGCGGAGCATTTGCTTCGCCTTGCTCCGGTCTTCGCGGCTCAGCGGCTCATCCTGGGTCAGTCCGGGTCGGGGCACAACGCAGCAAAGGAGAAGTGCAACCGCCCAGAGATCACGATACCCCTGCCGCCGCCCTGGGTTTCTCGTAGATCTATCGGTTCGCATTTGGCGCGAATTATAGCAATCTGCGGGGGAGTTTGATCGAGAAATTGATTATGTCGGTCGGATTCCTGCTGAACCTACTATCGGCGTGTTCTGGCCTTACAATACCCTCTTGCGAATCCTGATCTCAGCGGGCGAAGCCTCCGGGGAAATGTATGGGGCGCAGCTCATTGAAGCTCTGCAGCGGTCTGCCCAGGGAAAGACTGCGGAGCTTCGCTCCGCTGGACAGCCGGGGGCGGCTGTCCCCACATATGCATCTCAGTCCGCACCAGCATCGCAGCTCTCCACCGCACAGCTTGAATTTTTCGGCGTGGGCGGAGAGCGCATGCGGGCTGCTGGCTGTGACACCGTGGTCGACGCGAAAAATCTCTCCGTGGTCGGCATCACCGAAATTCTCAGCCATCTGCCGAAGATTTATGGGCTTTACCAACATCTGATCAAAGAAGCCGATAGGCGCAAGCCCGATCTCGCCATCGTCATCGACTCGCCCGCGTTCAATTGGCGCGTGGCGCGGCAGATGAAGAAGCGTGGCATTCCGGTGGTCTACTACGTCGCACCGCAGTTCTGGGCGTGGCGGCAAGGACGGGTGCGGTTGTTGCGCAAGTATATCGATAAGGCGCTGGTGATTTTTCCGTTCGAAGAGAAGTTCTACCGCGACCGGGGAGTGGATACGACCTTCGTCGGGCATCCCCTGGCCGAATTGCCGCACCCGGCAATCGAGCGCAGCGACTATGCTAAGCAATTTCATCTCAGTCCGGGCAAGCCCTGGATCACGCTGATGCCCGGCAGCCGCGTCAAAGAGGTTGGCATGAACCTGCCGACTATTCTCGAAGCGGCGGCCCAGCTTGGCTCCAGTTACGAATTTCTGCTCCCGGTCGCGCCCGGGTTAGACCGCGCCTTCCTGAACAGCTTGATTGGCGAGCAAAGCGTCACGCTCGTCGCCGAGTCTCTGCCCGCACTCTGGCATTCCCGCGCTGGAATTATCGCCAGCGGCACCGCCACAGTGGAAGCCGCCATGATGCGCACTCCGTTCGTGATGGTCTACCGGGTCTCACCTCTCACTTATCTGCTGGGCAAGCCACGAGTCAAAGTGCCGCACTTTGCCATGGTCAATCTGATTGCCGGGAAAGAAATCGTCCCCGAGCTGGTGCAGCACGACTTTACGGCTTCCAACGTGGTCGAGAGGATCAAAGAAGTCCTTCCTGACGGCACGGCGCGCGACCGCATGCGGGAAGGACTGACCCAGGTAAAGGCCAAGCTCCGCGCTCCGGGAAGCGCCGCTGCTAGCCCGGCTCCGCACCCGGCAGACCGAGCCGCAGAGATTATTCTGGCCCTGCTGCGCCGCAGTTCGAGCTAAGAGCTAAAGGCTAGCAGCTAGTAGCCGTTCCCCTAAACCTTGTGCTCCCAGCATCTTTTAGTGGAGAATCTTCATCATAGGAATGGATAGGCCCATTTCCGGGAGACTCTCCTTAATGCAGAATCGCCTTCGGCGCGCTCAGAGCGTCCTGTCGGGTTCCCTCGCCCTGCTGCTATTGGCTTTTGTCGCAATCCCCTCGCGGGCCGCCGAAAAGGTCCGCCTGCGTGTCGACGATTACCGGATCGAGGCTGAGCTTACGCCTCATCTGCATCAGATTTCGGCGCGGGCGAAGGTCAAGTTCACCGCGCTTCAGGATCTGAACACTGCCATTTTCGAGCTGCATAATGGGCTTCGCGTCACCAGAGTGCTCGACGAGAAGGACCAGCCGCTGTCGGCCGAGCGCGTCACCCAGGATTCGACCATTCGCGTGCCGCTTCCGGCAGGCTTGGCAAAAGATGCCTCCACCACACTCACCTTCGAATACGAAGGCGAGATCGAGAGCGCCGACGACAGCCCAGTTCCCGGACTCAAACTCGCCTACATTGGCGACGACACCAGCTATCTGCTGTACTCCGGACGCTGGTTCCCGGTCAGCGGTTACGGGCTCAACCGCTTCACCTCGACCATTAGCATCACCGTCCCCGCTCACATGCTGGTGATCGGCAGCGGTAAGGCCACGGTCACTGACAATCCTGCCTCGAAGAAGCCCAATTCCAACGGGCTTCCCACCAAGACATTTACGTTTGTCTATGCAAAACCCAGCTTCCCCGGCACCATCGTCGCCGGCATCTTCCAGGAATACAAAAGCGACGAAGCCGGCATGGACCTGCACGTTTTTTTCAAGCCTGACCGTCAGAAGCTGGCTCCCGAATATACGACCACCGCAGTCCAGGAATTTACCTACTTCATCACGCTGTATGGCACGCCTCTGTCGCAGAGGCTCAACGTCGTGGAACTCCCGGGCGACACGGTTCCCTACGTGTGGGCGCCGGAAATAGCCGGTCTCGCTGGCCCGTCCATCACCGAAAAAACGAATTATCGCCTGCTGGCTAATGCCATCGCTCATCAATGGTGGGGAGTTTCCGTAAGTCCCGCTACAAAGGATGACTGGTGGCTCACGGATGGGTTTTCGCGCTACTCCGAGGCGATGTATGTGGAGAGTGCGGCCGGGTCTGCGGGTCTGGAAGAGGCGATAAAAGATATGTCGGTTGGGGCGCTGGCGTATGACAACATTCCTCTCTCCAGCGCCAGCAAACTCGATCCGTTCTCTACCGAGTTTCAGTCCCTCGTCACCGACAAGGGCGCAATGATCCTGCACATGCTGCGCTGGGTGCTGGGGGAAGACAAATATCTCAAGACCATGCGTGAGTTCGCCGAGACCTACGCGGGCAAATCGGCCACCATGGATGAGTTCCGCGCCATCGCCGAGAAATACTACGGCGAGCAGCTGACCTGGTTCTTCTCCCAGTGGCTCGATTCCACCGGCGC
>PMSQ01000101.1 GCA_003168355.1 Acidobacteriaceae bacterium
GCCATCCGATGTACTTGGCGCTGGCGCTGTATTCAATCGGCCAGGCGCTCGTCATCCCGAATTGGGTAGCAGGTCCGTCGAATTTGATCGCGTTCGCGATCCTCTGCGCGCTTCGCGTCCGCGCGGAGGAGAGGATGATGGTTGAGGAGTTTGGCGACGAATACGCGGCGTACTCGGCACGGACGAAGCGGCTCATTCCTGGCGTCTGGTAGACAATACTCACCGGTTACCCGCATGGCGTAGTGGAGAACGCTACGGGGAAGTCAGCTTGCATGGAGTTTTACCGGGAAACCACGCTTGGGAACGTTGTCTCCAACGATCTGAAGAAGTCAACTCGGGATGGCCGCATCCCCTGATTATGATCGCATTTCATTCGCCTAAAGCTGTTTTGGAAACCGGACTGCACATGTGCCCCCCGGAGAAAAGCCATGAAAGTTCACTACTTCAGAATTAGCGGTTCCTTCTCTGCAGTCCGGTTTGCCGAAGAATTATCGCGAAAAATGGGCATATTCCGCGTATTTCGAGGGAAGGGGCGGCGGAATTTCTCTGCAGTTAAGACTTGCTGGCGGAGGAAGTGTGATTCGAACTCGCATTACTGTTTTGAATTCCGCAACTCCCGACGGTTGCGTAACTTGCAGGCGGTGCAGCACTTAACCAGAGAATCAACGAGCAGTGACTGGCCGCTAGGGCGATTAGAACAGTCCATCTTTTCGTCCTCTCATTAAGGCGAACGGCATACAATGGTGTGGCTGAAAGTGGCCAGCAGCACGCGCTGGCAAGCCGCGGCGAAATTGGCGCGCGATGACTACCCGCATGGGCGCGCAGTCGTGAAAGCGAAATTCTCTCTGGTGGAAGAGGCAGTCGCAATAGGAATTCGCTGCTGAAAGTTGATGTACGCGAAGAGGTCGCCGCCAACCGGCCCCGCAGGAGTGGTAGCCTTGTCTTGTGGCAAAGGAATCAGGTAACAAGGTGCTCTCGATTGAAGGGCGCGAAGTCCAGATCACAAATCCTACGAAGTTTTATTTTTCCTCACAGGCAAAAGTCAGCAAGCTTGAACTTGTTCAATACTATCTCTCCGTTGCGCCGGGCGCGCTCGCTGGGATTCGAGACCGGCCAATTGTTCTAAAGCGTTTCGTCAACGGCGCCGAGGCGGAGGCGTTTTATCAAAAGCGCGCGCCAGAGAAGCGGCCTGCCTGGTTGCGTACGGTCACTTTATCGTTCCCCTCCGGCCGAACTGCCGAAGAAATCGTAGTCGATGACGCAGCCGGGCTTGCCTGGATTGTGAACCTTGGCTGCATTGAATTGCACCCGCACCCGGTGCGCTCCGGCGATCTTGATCATCCGGATGAGTTACGCATCGATCTGGATCCAATTCCCGGCGTTAGTTGGGATGATGTTCGCCGCGTCGCACTTGAAGTGCAGGGCTTTCTCGATGGAGTCGGCCTTCGTGGCTGGCCGAAAACCAGCGGCTCGCGCGGCATGCACGTGAATGTACGCATCGAACCGCGTTGGACGTTCACGCAACTTCGACGTGCGGCGGTTGCCCTATCGCGAGCGGTCGAGCGCCGGGCCCCAACACTGGCCAGTTCGAAATGGTGGAAGGAAGAGCGTCATGGCGTCTTTCTTGACTACAACCAGAACGCAAAGGATCGCACGACATGCTCTGCCTATTCGGTGCGCCCGCTCCCAGATGCTCGCGTTTCGACTCCTCTTTATTGGGAAGAAGTGCCCAATTGCGATCCGGCGGATTTTACCATTTTCACGGTTCCTGAGCGCCTCGCGAAAATCGGCAATCCGCATGCCGAGATGGATGCATCGGCTGGCTCGCTGGAAAAATTATTGGAACTGGCCGATAAGAACGAAGCCTCGGGTATCGCCGAAGCGCCATGGCCTCCACACTTCCGCAAGATGCGAGGTGAGGCTGCGCGCGTGATGCCTTCCCGCGCAAAATCTGCCGCGAAGAAGACAGCCGTAAAGAAGCCGCGCGTGAAGATGCCGTTGATTACGGTCGCGAATTCGCTCGATAAAGCGGCCGCATTGGCGGGGCTTGACCGATGGAAGACCAAACATGCGGATATCGCAAGTCTGCTTGCAGTGGACGATGTGCTGGTCGACTCGATGCGCGGGAGATCATCCACATGGACACGCATCCGTATCAACCTGCGTCATGTCTCCCCGAGGAACAACGGCCACTGCAGGAAACTCCAGAACCAGACGATGATCCCACACGTGAGTGGCGGGAGCGTTGGAAGAAGAAAAAGGCAAACGAGTAAGGCTCACCTTCCCTCCGGAAAAATTGCCGCCAATTCCTGCGGAGCAACAACTTCAAGCTGGGCGTAGGTACAGTCGCTGGGCTTTTTGTCCGTTCGCCATCTGCGGAATTGCGCCGTGTGCCGGAAGCGATCTCCCTGCATGTGATCGTACGCAACTTCTACAATTAATTCGGGCCGCAGCGGTTGCCACGACAAATCTTTGCCTTGGCTCCAGCGACTCTGTCCGCCGGGCATTCGCTTGACACCTTCATTATTCTCGGTCGCGTACTCAGCCCAAGCTTTCCACGGATGGCTCACCAGCGCATCTTTTCGATAAGGCTTGAGAAACTCCACCAGCTCTTTTCGTTTTGCCGTGCTGAAACTCGCACAGACTCCGACGTGTTGCAAAGCTCCGGCATCGTCGAACAACCCGAGCAGCAGCGAGCCGACCATTGTGTGCTCGCCCTTTTTATGCCAGCGGAATCCAGCCACCACGCAATCGCAGTCGCGTTCGTGTTTCACTTTAAGCATCACTCGCTTGTTCGGCTCGTAAGCTCCTGCAGGATCTTTGGCCATCACACCATCCAGGCCTGCCCCTTCAAAGCGGCGAAACCAATCGGCGGCAATACTCCGATCGCTGGTTGCAGGGGTTAGATGAATCGGGGGTAAAGCTGAAGCAAGCAGTGATTCCAGTTCGCGTCGCCGCTTTTGAAATGCCTCGCCTTGGAGATCGCGATCTCCAAGGCTAAGCAGGTCGAAAAATACAAATGACGCGGGAATCTGCCCGGATAAAAGCTTTATGCGCGACGCAGCGGGATGCAAGCGTAATTGCAGCGCATCAAAATCGAGTCCATCATTTTTGACGATCACCATCTCTCCATCGAGCACACACCGTGCGGGCAGCGCTGCGCGCAGTGGTTCCAGCAACTCAGGAAAGTAACGATCGAGTGGTTTTCCGTCGCGGCTTTGGATGAACATTTCATCTCCATCGCGAAACACCAGGGCGCGAAAACCGTCCCACTTCGGCTCGAAAACCCAATCGCCCTCTGCGGGCAATTCATCCACCCGTTTCGCGAGCATCGGCGGAATCGGCGGATTTACTGGAAGGTCCACACCCTATGGTATAACGTGGCTTGCTCGAAGTATGGAAGGATGTGTTGGCATTGAAGAACATTACGAAGCCAAGCTTTGCGGCCACAATGAAGGCAAAGCATCGCTTATGGGAAGCACCGGAACCGCCGTCCAAGATGCCGACAAAAGTCAACTCGCTATGGCTGAATCCCCGGCTTATGATCGCATTTCATTCGCCGGATGTCCTCCTCGAAACCGGACTGCACATGTGCCCTCCAGAGAAAAGCCGAGACAGTGCCCCCGATCTCTCCTAAGCAGTCCGTTCTCTGCAGTCCATGTTGGTTAGCAAATATCGCGAAATACGGGCATGTTTCGCGTATTTCGGAGTAAAGGGCGGCGGAATTTCTCTGCAGTTAAGACTTGCTGGCGGAGCAAGCGGGATTCGAACTCGCAGTACCGTTTTGAAATGCGCAAACCCCCGACGTTTGCGTAACTTGCAGGCGGTGCAGCACTTAACCAGAGAATCAACGGGCAGTGACTGGCCGCAGATCGACAAAAAACAGTCCATCTTTTCGTCCGCTCATTAAGGCGAACGGCATACGATAGTGTGGCTGAAAGTGGTCACCTTCGTGCCTTGGCAAGGGAAAGACATTTGGGTGCGCAATGACTACTTGCTTGGGCGCCCAGTCCAAAGAGAAAGTATCTCCACAAAAATCGCTCGTCAAAGAGCGAATGAATGGGGATTCTCAGAGATTCTTGCCTGCGCTTTGCTGCGCGACTTCCACCACTCGGCGGGAAAAGCAGATTCCCGTCGGTGGGATCTGTTCCGAGTTGTCCTTCGTGCGCAATCGCAATTACTTCCCATATGCCGACTTCTGGCCCGGAATAATTTCCGGTTAGCCCGTCATCCGGGAGAAATCACTGTGTAAGCCCGGGGCACATTACGGTTCGCCCATTGTGCGTCCAAGTGGGTTTCGGGTTTCCTGCGCCCCGTTGGAATTCAGGTCGCGAGAGGGATGGCCGGATCCAGCACGCGCAGCAGGAGCAGACTTTGGTCATCCTGCTGCAGACCATATTGTCGCACCTCGCGCATGATGAGATCCCAAATCTCCGGTAAGGCTCTGGTAGCGTTTTGCGTCAGCAGCTCTTGCAGGCGGGTCAGGCCAAATTCTTCATCTCTGGCATTGGCTACTTCCGTTATGCCGTCGGTAACCATCAAGAAGAGATCGCGCGGTGAATAGATGACGCGCTTACTAGCATAGGAACCGCCGGGGATCAGTCCCAGCGGAAGCTGCTCCATGGAGAGACGGGCCGTGTCCCTGCTGCCGTGCCGATAGTGGAGGATCGGCGGATGGCCGGCCAACGCGTATTCGGCTTCACTGGAGCCATCGAAGCGGAGCAGGGCCAGGGTGGCAAACATTTCACGTTCCTTGAGATCTGGCAGCACGCGGTCCACACTCTCGAGCGCTGCTACCGGCATTTGGCAGAATTGCACGGCGAGTCGCATGGCAGTCTTCAACATCCCCATGAGCTGGCCGGCGGGCAGGCCATGGCCGGAGATATCGGCGACGTAGGCCACCAACCCACCATCGCTCTCGATGACGTCGATCAGGTCGCCGCCCATTTCCGTGCTAGGGATCGATTTGCCGTATAGCTCGAAACTCGCGTTCTGGAAAGAGACGGCCGGAACCAGGGTCGCCTGAATACCGTGGGCCAAAGAAAGCTCTGTCTGCATACGCACGCTGGCCACGCCCTCCGTACCAGCGAAGAACAGCAGAAATCGAGCCCCGACACCGATACCAACCAAGATCCCGATCGCATCGAATAGCACGCGCCGATGTACAGCGACGGGGACCGGGAGAGGCGTCGAAACGTGCGAGGCCCAGTAGCCCAGCCAGGCGGTCACGACAACCAGCAGCAACAGTAGAGGGATAAGACGAACTCTTTTGATTCCGGCGGCCCTAAGCGCCATCGCTCCCGTGCCCACTACGACAGGCCAAAAGAAACCTCCGCCGACGCGCGAAGCATTGAGTAGCAATAGATCGAACGCGAAACCGCCGGCGGCCCCTACGAAGAAGTACCCTGCCAGGAACATCTTCATCCGCCCTAGCGGCAGCACGCGCCAGTAGGGACTGAAGGCGGTGGGAAAGGCCGAGCTCACACCAGCCAACCACGTACGGAGCTTCTTTTTCATCGGTAACTTCCTAGGCGTCCTCGATCGCAGGGAAACCGAGCGCAAAGCCAGAGCTTCGACCATTCGTCGGTGGAAGCGGTAGAGCGCCAGGAATCCGAGCAAGAGGACGGAGACGAGAATGGATAGATTCATTTATTGAACTGTTACCAGAAACAAATAAAGATCACAAGCGGGTGCCGAATTTGAATGGCCGGTCTTTGATTTTGATTGGCATTCCTGACAGCCTAAGCATCTCCGGCGGACAGTTCGAGGTAAAACGAGCTGTATAGAGAAGTGCTGTTCCCGCCCGGCATACTCCCAGCGAGCGGTCGGCTAACCTTCCTTTACAAAGATTAGGGAAGAGTAGCGCGTTATGCGGGCGTAATCCCCAGTCGCAGGTCCATTGCCTGCGCCCACGATCCACTACAGGTGCTAGTCTGACGTAATAACCGATGAACAACCGCGACATGCAGGCGACTTGGAAGTATCACGACGGCACGAAGCACTCCTACTGGAGTATTCGTAACAGTCCTCATTTTCTGGACTGGGCGAATCGGCCGCAGCCTTTCAAAATCTATCCGAAGATAGAGCCGCTTCCGCTGCCGCGGGACGTGCCGCATACAGGCGTGGCTGCGCTCTCGGCGATCTCAGAGCCAGTGCCCTCGTCGCGGGCCGATTCGGCCCCTGGCCTTCAGGACTTGGCGCGCATTCTCTATTTCTCGGCGGGGATTACCAAACAGCGCGCACATCCAGGCGGAGAAATCTACTTTCGCGCCGCAGCCTGCACTGGAGCTCTCTACGAGATCGAGCTGTACGTCGTGACGGGCGATCTCGCGGGCCTGGATGCCGGCGTGTATCACTTCAATCCGGCGGATATATCGCTACGGCTTCTGCGAAAAGGTGATTTTCGCGGAGACCTGGCTCAGGCGACGGCGATGAAACCTGCGGTGGCTCACGCGCCCGCGACGATCATCTGCACCGGAACATACTGGCGGAACGCCTGGAAGTATCAGGCGCGCACCTATCGCCATTTCGGTTGGGACAACGGCACGCTGCTGGCGAATATGCTGGCCGTTTCTACGGCTTCGGGGCTGCCCGCCGAGATCGTGCTCGGATTCGTGGACATCGAAGTGAACCGACTGCTTGATCTCGATACGCGGCGCGAGGTTTCCTTGTGCCTCGTGCCGATCGGGCGCAAATCGGAGAGTTCGCTGCCAACCCTGAGAGAGGCTCCGGCGCCCGGCCTGGAGACGATCCCGCTTTCGGAGCGTGAGGTCGAGTACCACGCCATGATTGAGATGCACGATGCGTCTTCGCTTGAGTCCGAAGAG
>PMSQ01000154.1:0-3799 GCA_003168355.1 Acidobacteriaceae bacterium
GTCGCCGTGCGCAGAGAGTTCAGCGCTGCTCTTCCCTCCTGGGTTGCCTGTCCAAGCCAGGCGGATAGCTGTTCCATGGCTCGACGCATTTCAATGAGATCTGTGGAGGGCCTTAGCGCTTGATCCGCAACCAACTTGCTGCCTTGGATGGTCTGGAGGAAGGTATCATGCAGCTCCCGCGCCATTCGCGTGCGTTCTGCCAATCGCTCGTCGAAGCGGGCGGCGATGGCTCTGGAAATTCGCAGAACGCGTAATCTGAACGTGGCGCATATGATGCCGCCACCTAAGATAATGCACAGCGCTCGGAACCAGTTTGTTTGATACCACGACGGCGCGACGCTNNTCCAGCTTGTAGCGAAAGCGCACTTTCTGCGGAACTACAAAGCTCAGCGCCGTATAGTCAATTTCGAGATCACGTGTAAGCGGAGGAAGACGAAGATCCTTGCCAGGAGGATAGTTCTTTCGGTCGGCAATAAGCCCTTCAACGTGCACCGGCGGAGGCAATGCATTCCCATTCAGATGATCCGGATCGATCATTTGCAGCACAACACCATTTGCAAACCACAGCCGTCCATCTGGAGATCTTGCGGCTCCCCCAAAAGGAGCGCGGCCCGGTTGCACACCATCAAATGCATCAAAAGTCTTAAGCTGCACCCTGATGTCAGGCTGTGCCCACCATCGTTGCATTTCCGTATCTGCAATTTCGACGAGCCCGCACTGTGTGTATAGCCAAAGAGCACCTTGGTTGTCCTGAATGAGTGCATACACCGTATCGCAGGGAAGGCCGTTCCGGACTGTGAGGGTCTGCTGTTTTCCTTCCTTCCACGCAACAACCCCTAGCGGTGTTGCTCCTAATACCGAACCATCGGAATTCACAATGAGCTGATTTACGCGAGAATCCTCTCCGTGCTTGAAAGGATAGATTTCTGTCTTGCCCCGCCGATATCGTGCCAGATCACCATTCATTAGGCCTAACCAGATGCCGCCTTGGAGATCGGCTGCAACTTTGCGGGCGGCAGTCACTTGCGGCACCGGAAACTCTTCTTGCACTTTAAGATCGTGAATGCGAATGAGCGTCCTGGGAGGTCCAATGGTTTCTATCCAGATGTTGTTGTCCACATCTTCCGTCATCCCGACAACTACTCCGATCGGTCTGCCATCCGGCCTGTCGATCGTCCTGAAACTTCCGTTCTTGTAAATCGACATTGTGCGGTCTACGCCGACCCACAACCGGCCCGCATGATCTTCGAGCATCGACGTAACCTGACTCCCTGGCAAGCCTTTCCCCGCTTCAATAGAAGACACTCCCTCCTGATGAATGGCATCCAAAGCAGCATCGCCTCCTATCCACACAGTGCCATCCTTCGCGGCGAGAACACCATCCACTTCTGGCGTGGCTAGTCCCTCCCGGGTTGAAAAGGTAGCAACTCGGACGTCGCGGAAACAATCAATACCGTTGGATGTCGCAACCCACAGATTGCCTTCACGATCCTCATAGAACTGATTCACAGAGTCGCCGGAAAGGCCATCGGCACTGTGAAAATGATCCAACTTTCGGCCATGAATACGGTAAATGCCATGGTTGTCTGTCCCAATCCAAAGAGCATTTTCGCTGTCCGAGAACAACGCTCCAACTTTCAGGGTGCTGCCATCCAATTCGGGGGTGACAAATGGCTTCCAGACGCCTTGCATCACTTGCTGCAATCCCAAGCCCCGGCCAGGCGAATTTATTCCAACCCATACGGAGCCATCGGGGTTGGCGGCAAGGCCCCTTACGCTATCTATCCCTTCCTTCGATTTCAAGTCCCCCAAGACGAACGTGCTGGATGAGCCTAGTTTCCAGCGGACAACCGCTGTGTCGCTCCCGATCCAAAGGTTTCCCAGGGTGTCCTCGACCAGAGTCCCGGCGCCGTCTGAACCCGACATTCCATCTGCCTTGCCATAGCACCGCATTCCTGTGCCGATGATCTGGCAGAGACCTCCCTCGACCGCTTCGCTCAATCGGGAACGCACGAACCAGACCGTTCCGTTGCGATCTTCGATAATGGAATTGATGCGTTCCGGCTTGACGAGATAATTGGTCAGGTGCTGCTTGTCCCAGTGGCTCAGACCACCTTCCATCCCGATCCACAGACTCCCATCGCGCGCCCCCAAAAGAGAGCTGATATCAGAGGACGGTAGATGCTTTCCATCTGGAGAAGTCCACGGAACGAATCGAACCCCATCGAAGCGCAGCAAGCCGGACCGCGTTCCGATCCACAAATATCCGTCAGTGGTTTGTGTAACAGCAAATGGAGTGCCGCTAAAAACTCCGTCCTGAATCCTCCATGCGGTGTGTGCGTATTGGGAGATGTGGCGGGACGGATCGACTGCCCAGACCGAGCTTACTGCGAAGAGAAATAACAAAAGGGAAAGAAAATGAGACCGCGGAACTCCCAACGCCTCTGCTCTTGGAGCAGAGTCTGCACGCCGCTTTTCGAGTGGGCTCACGGCCGATCTGAGCTCCTTCTCCCGAACAACATACATGCACCGCGAAATGCTGCAAGATCTGTGAATCTTTAAATAACTCCGGCCACAAACGCTGGGATCCCGTTTAAGCGCATCCGTGACCCTACCGAGTTTCCNNGACTTCGCTCATTCTTGTGCACAACGGACCGCCAGGAAGTGAACGTCGAATAGTAGTTCCGTTCTCACAAAGTTTTGGCGGAGAGACAAGGTGACTCGTGTTTCGTTCCAACAAGCCGAAGATCACAAATTTCCGGGTCGACTATGCGAAGCACGCTGACTTCTGCGACGTATTTAGAAACGACACGAAACACTTGTATCTGCTCGCATTTTTACTGACAGCAAATCACGAGGAGTCTGAGCAGTGTTTTCTATCGGCAGTCGAGGAAAGTTTCAAAGAACCGGCGGTGTTCAAGGAATGGGTTCGATCCTGGATAAAGCGTAGGCTAATCGAGAACGCGATCAAGATTGTTTCGCCTGCGTTAGCTGGAAACGGTCAAAGACGGGAGCTCTGGAGCTCAGGGCAACGCGAGGCACAAAGAGAATGCGAAATCGATAGCGTGACCAAGCTGGCTGCTTTAGAGCGCTTCGTTTTTGTCATGTCGATTTTGGAGCGCTATTCAAACTGGGACTGCGCTCTGTTGATGGGATGCAGCATGAACCGAGTAGCACAAGCGCGAATGAAAGCTTTGCGCCGACTTCCAGACCTCGCCGCGCTTTTTCCGCGCGGCAATGGACTGCCAATGCCTCGTCTAGGAGTCACGGCGTAAGTGTCAGCCGTATAACTCCTAAATAGAAGCTAGCTTTGTCGAAGAAAGACAGACTCGAAAAGGAGAAAGCGATGTTCATAGCGACGAGAAAACACCATATGGCTCGTAATCGAATCGACGCTCGCACGCACCCGGTTCCGCTATTTGATATTTCGCGCCGCGACCTTATCGTTGGCGGCGGGGCTATGGTTGCTGCTTTCGGATTGCCGATGCCCTTACTTGCCGATCAACCAAGCCCTGCGAGCACGCCAGCTCCGCACGGCGATAGCCAAGGAGAAAATCTTATGAACGTGATCACCGCCACAGACGGGACGAAAATCTATTTCAAGGACTGGGGTACTGGACAACCGGTTGTCTTCTCACACGGTTGGCCGCTCACTGCGGATGCATGGGACTCACAGATGCTTTTTCTAGGCGAGAAAGGCTATCGCGTCATCGCTCATGACCGGCGCGGCCACGGTCGCTCGAGCCAGTCGTGGAACGGCAATGAGATGGACACATACGCGGATGACCTCGCCAAGCTC
>PMSQ01000154.1:3836-5922 GCA_003168355.1 Acidobacteriaceae bacterium
AGACAAAGAACAATCCCGGAGGCTTGCCCATCTCTGTATTTGACCAAATTCGCGCCAGCGTCGTAGCTGACCGCTCCCAGTTCTTCAAGGATCTGAGCCTGCCCTTCTACGGCTATAACAGGTCAGGCGCTACGACTTCGCAAGGCGTTAGGGATTCGTTCTGGCTGCAGGGAATGCAAGCTTCGATCAAGGGGGCGTACGACTGCATCAAGGCGTTCTCAGAAACGGATCAAACAGAGGATCTGAAGAAGTTCGACGTACCGACGCTGATCCTACAAGGCGACGACGACCAGATCGTGCCGCTCGCCGACTCTGGCCTTCTCCAATCCAAGCTCATCAGGGACGCGACCTTGAAAGTTTATCCTGGGGCACCGCACGGTCTCTGCACGACTCATGCAGACCAGGTCAATGCTGATCTGCTCGCGCTCCTCAAGTCTTAAGACTTAAAGGCTAAGGACTGGCACGGTTGTACTTATTTGCAGGTCAGCGCTCCGAGAGACTCTTCGCTATTCCCTTATACCTGCAGTTTTAATGTTCACAATAAACCATAAGGAAGGAAGGTAATTAACATGGCAACTCTCAAGCGCGGAATTGGGTTCTTCTGCATTGCATTATTGCTGTCTTCCTGCTTCGCACTGTTAGCACAGGACGAACAGCGTCGCGTTCGGAATATTGTTCTGGTTCACGGTGCCTGGGCCGACGGTTCCGGCTGGAAAGGCGTCTACGACATTCTTGTCAAGGATGGTTACAACNNCCTTGCTCTTCAAGATGGACCCTGCATTCTTGTCGCGCATAGCTACGGGGGAGCCGTAATTACCGAAGCGGGGACGGATCCGTCGGTTGTCGGTTTGGTATACATCGCCGCCCACATGCCAGATGCTGGAGAGAATGAAGCTGACGATGGCAAGCGCTTCCCAAGTGACCTCAGCAAGTCGAGTGCGATAAAGAAGGCACCAGATGGTTTTACTTACCTCGACCCCGGGCAATTTCATGAGTACTTCGCAGCCGACCTGTCGGCCGAACAGGCTTCTTTTATGGCGCGATCGCAGGTGCTGAACAAAGCTGAAAATTTCAAAGCAGTCATCACCACGGCTGCGTGGAGAAGCAAACCGAGCAGGATGGTCGTAGCTGGCAGCGACAGAACCATCAACCCCGATCTCGAACGCTGGTATGCCGCACGAGCCAACAGCCACAAAATCGAAGTCTCAGGCGCCAGCCACTCAGTCTACGTCTCCCACCCAAAGGAGGTTGCAGCTCTGATCGAAGAAGCATCGCACACACTCGGTAGTGCTGCGGAGAGGGGAAAATGAGCGGTATCGTGTCTAGGGTAGCGCTGCGGGTAGATGGCGGCGTCGTGAGGCGATTCCCTAAAGGAGAAGTGTGAAAACTAGATCAGCCTGAGCCGACGACAGCGAACAGTCCAACCTTTTTTTCAGCCAACTAGCCTGGCAGAAACCTTGAACACTCGAAGATCCGAACTGCGACTGGCCGCAATGAAGTCGATTCTGGTTATCGAGCGCGATGGTGCTTTGCAGAAGATTCTGCGGCGACTTTTCTCCGCGGAAGGATATGAGGTCGATGTCGTTCCAGACGGTACGGCTGGTCTCGAGATGCTTCGCCAACGGCCACCGGTTGCAGTGATCCTCGATATCGAGCGCTCAGGCAATTCGGAATGTGATCTTTGCAAGAAAATTGCGAAATCGATTCCTAATACGCCGCTCGTAATTCTTAGTGCGAGCTCCGATGCCGCAGACAAGGTCCTTTTTCTGGGAATGGGTGCCGATGATTACGTGACCATTCCGTTCAGCCCGCGGGAGTTGGCTCCGCGTCTGCGTGCGCTGATCAGGCGTGCGTCGCGCTTCCGGCAGAATCGATGAGCGGATTGATGCGCGTCACCGCAAGCCATCACCAAGTACCAGGTCACGGACGAGACGCAGGCCACTTAATCTCCACTGCTCAGACTTCTTTCGTGGAAATTAACGATACACCGGCCCTTGCGGTGTCTCGATCCGGCATTTATGTTGGCTGCAGATTTGAAGGAGAAAACAATGCTCGACCACATGATTCTGACTGTCAGCAATGTCGA
>PMSQ01000035.1:0-220 GCA_003168355.1 Acidobacteriaceae bacterium
TCAGGCAGTTGTAGCTGCGCACAGAGAGCTCGAGCTCCTCGACGGATCGATTTAGGTTCTCGTTGTGGATCTCCGGTTTGCGATCGTCCGAGGACGACGTGCCGGTTTCGATTTCTTCCTCGAAATTGATGAAGATGTTCATGTGGTCCTTGATCAGCTTCGCGGCCAGACCGACGGAATCGGCGGGCGTGATGGAGCCGTTGGTCCACACTTCGAGGGT
>PMSQ01000035.1:279-18155 GCA_003168355.1 Acidobacteriaceae bacterium
TCCATGTCGAGCTTGCCGCCTTCGCTGACCGTTGCAATATAGACGTCTTTGTCCAGTACTTCCACGTCGCCATCGGCTTCGATCATGCCGCTGGTGACCACGCCGGGCTGGTCGGCGCGCAGGTAGATGGCTTTCGGCGCCTCGCCGCTCAGCTTGAATGGAATCTGTTTCAGGTTGAGGATGATGTCGGTCGCATCTTCCACCACGCCGGGGATCGACTGAAATTCGTGCAGCACGCCTTCCATCTTCACCGCGGTGACTGCGGCGCCTTCGATGGAGCTCAGCAGCACGCGCCGCAGAGCGTTGCCTACTGTGGTGCCGAAGCCGCGCTCAAACGGCTGCGCCCAGAAAATTCCGTACTTATCGGTGAGGGTGGAGGTATCAACTGCGAGACGTTTCGGTTTCTGAAAACCTTTCCAAAGCATTTGCTTCTCCTTCGGCCGTTTGGCTCAGTCCCAGCTCCCTGAATCGGTCCGTGTTACGTAAAGCGGATTCAGGTCAAGCGCCAGGACAGGCTGATCTGGCTCGAAATATGGACCAAAAACATCGGGTGATTTGTGATCGGGTGATCGGGTAATTTGAAA
Organism: Acidobacteriaceae bacterium; assembly: GCA_003168355.1. Classification (GTDB taxonomy): domain Bacteria; phylum Acidobacteriota; class Terriglobia; order Terriglobales; family Acidobacteriaceae; genus Sulfotelmatobacter. The sequence goes on from PMSQ01000035.1 coordinate 864, forward strand.
ATCGCCCGATGACCCGGTGGCCAGATCGCCCGCTTGCCTTACTTGCTATAAAGTTCAACAATCAACTGCTCATTCACTGGCAGCTGAATATCTTCGCGCTTCGGCAATGAAAGCACTCGCGCCTTGTATGCGTCGCGATCGACTTCCAGCCAGTTGGGCAGCGTGCCGTGGCTGGCAAATTCCTTGGCCAATTCCAGCACGAGGAGCTTATGGCTTTTCTCCCGGATGGAAATTTCCTCGCCCGCACTCACTTCGTAAGAAGGAATGTTGACCTTGCGGCCGTTGACGGCGACGTGCCCGTGGCGAACCAACTGCCGCGCCTGCCGCCGGGATTGCGCAAAGCCCAGGCGAAAAACCACATTGTCCAGACGCCGCTCAAGCTGTTGCAGGAGCAGTTCGCCGGTCACGCCCCGGGCGCGCGCGGCCTTCTCGAAGTAGTTGCGGAACTGGCCTTCGAGGGTGAAGTAGATGCGCTTGGCTTTCTGCTTCTCGCGCAACTGCAGGCCGTAGCCAACAATCTTGGCCTTGCGGTCTTTCCCATGTTGTCCGGGAGCGAAGTTGCGCTTCTCGATGGGACACTTATCGCTGAAACACTTTGCGCCTTTGAGGAANNGGCTTCACCCTTCGTCCCGGACGGTAAAACACAGTTTCTAGTTTCCGGTTTCCAGTGTCTGTTTCCAACAGTACTGGAAACCAGAAACTGGAAACTTCTTACACTCTACGCCGCTTCGGCGGACGGCATCCGTTGTGCGGGATGGGCGTCACGTCGCGAATGGAGCGCACTTCAATGCCGGACGAGGCCAGAGCGCGTACCGCCGACTCCCGGCCGGAACCGGGACCACTCACGCGCACGTCCACGCTGCGCACTCCGTGGTCGCGCGCCAAACTGGCCGCATTCGAGGCTGCCTGCTGCGCGGCGAATGGCGTGCCTTTGCGCGATCCGCGAAAACCCAGCGATCCCGAACTCTTCCACGACAGAACGTTGCCATTCATGTCGGTGATGGTCACGATCGTGTTNNGTGCCGCCCGCTGCTGCTGGTTTAGCCATAGTTAGCCTTTAGCTTTTAGCCATTAGCCATTAGCTTGAATCTTTGGCCGTTGAGCTAACGGCTAAAAGCTAAGAGCTAAAAGGCTGGTCTTACGTTTTCGACGTCGCCTTCTTCTTGGTCGATACCGTTCCCTTGCGCGGGCCCTTGCGGGTGCGCGCNNCCGCGATAGGAGCCGATTTCGATGAGCCGCTTGATGTTCATCGAAACTTCCTTGCGCAGATCGCCCTCCACCATCCCTTGCGCCTCGATCACGGTGCGGATGCGGTTGACTTCCTCTTCACTGAGATCCTGGACCTTCTTCATCGGGTCCACTTTGGCCTCGTCGAGAATCTGGCCGGCACGGGGATGCCCGATGCCGTAGATGTAAGTCAGCGCGATGTTAATGTGCTTCTGGCGCGGTAAATCAACGCCTGCGATACGTGCCATGTGTTCTTAACCTCTCCCAGCTCTTGGCTCTTAAGCTTTTGGCTCTTAGCTAAAAGCCAAGAGCTAAAGGCTAAGGGCGGGTTTACCCCTGACGCTGTTTGTGTTTCGTGTTGACGCAGATCACCCGCACCACACCCTTGCGGTGGATGACCTTGCACTTGTCGCAAATCTTCTTTACCGATGCTCGTACTTTCATAAACCAGCTTTCAGCTGTCAGCTTTCGGCCATCAGCAAAATCCCTGGACCACAAAACCAATTACCAACGCTCACTTATACCGATAAACAATTCTTCCCCGATTCAAATCGTAGGGCGAGAGCTCCACCGCAACCTTGTCGCCGGGCAGGATGCGGATGAAGTTCTTGCGCATCTTGCCGGAAACGTGCGCCAGCACTTGGTGCTTGTTCTCCAGTTCCACCTTGAACATGGCATTGGGCAGCGGTTCCAGGACCACTGCCATCACTTCAATCGCGTCTTCTTTGCTCATCGACTCCTTAAAATCGGCTCTTAGCCTTTAGCTCCTGGCTCTTAGCTAAAAGCCAAGAGCTAAAAGCTAACTGCTTACTTCGTCAAAATCACCGGCCCATTCTTCGTGACTGCCACGCAATGCTCGAAATGCGCGCTGAAACTTCCGTCCACGGTCACTGCCGTCCACTTATCGCCGAGCACCCGGGTTTCCGGCTTCCCGCAATTCACCATCGGTTCGATGGCAATCACCATTCCTTCACGCAATTTCGCGCCGTGACCGCGGGCTCCGTAATTCGGCACCTGCGGCTCTTCGTGCAAGTGCGTTCCAATACCGTGCCCCACAAATTCACGAACCACGCTGAAGCCGGCGGCCTCCACATGCTCCTGCACCGCCGCTCCCACATCGCCCACCGAATTGCCGATCAGCGCCTGGTCGATGCCGCGGTAAAGCGATTCCTCGGTCACGGTCAACAGTTTGCGTAATTCCGGCTTCACCGTCTCGCTGACTGGAACCGTGATCGCGGCATCGCCGTAGTAACCGTCCAGCACCACGCCGCAATCAATCGAAACGATATCGCCGTCCTTCAGCGCCCGCTTTTCCGACGGAATCCCGTGCACAATCTCTTCATTCACCGACGTGCACAACACACAGGGATAATCGTAGTACCCCTTGAATGCCGGCTTGGCTCCGAGTTCCCCGATCTTTTTCTCAGCGGCGCGCTCCAGGTCCATGGTCGTTACACCGGGAGCAACCATCGAGCGCACATGGTCTAAAACCTGACGGACGATGCGGCCGCTTTGCCGCATCCGCTCAATCTCTGCCGCCGATTTGCACACAATCGCCATTCCTAAGCGTGGTGATCCTCGAGAATCCTGAAAATCTGTTCCGTGACCTCATCCATCGGCAGATCGCCGTTCACCGAGATCAGCCTTCCCGTGCGCTGGTAATAATCCGCCACGGGAGTTGTCTGCTCCTGGTAGGCCGCGATGCGGGGCTGAATCACTTCCAACCGGTCGTCATTGCGGGTCACCAGCTTCGCCCCATTCACGTCGCAAAGTTCATCGACACGAGGCGGCTGGAAGTGGACGTTATAAATCCGTCCACAGGTGGGACAAGAACGGCGTCCAGTAATCCGGAGCAACAGTTGATTATAGTCCACGTCCAGGCGGATCACAATTGGCCAGGCCCGAGTCGGGCGCGAGTTGTCAAAGAGCTTGTCGTCCAGCAACGCGTCCAGCCATCCGGCCTGAGCCGCCGTCCGGGGAAAGCCATCCAAAATATAGCCGCGCTTGCAATCCGGCTGTACCAGTCTCTGCCTGACCATTTCACAGACCAGGTCGTCGGAAACCAGCTCGCCTCGAGCCATCACCGCCTTGGCCGCCACCCCGAGGTCTGTGCCCTGGGCTATGTTCTGCCGCAGGAGGTCTCCCGTGGAGACCTGCGGCACCAGATACCGCTCCATGATCCGCTTGGCCTGGGTGCCCTTACCGGCGCCCGGCGGACCGAGCAGAACCACAGGACCTACATCGCGTGAGGTTTCCTGCGCCATCAGTTGGCCAAAGCCTCCCCAACAGTGTTCAGCAGCCCCACATAAATTGGTAATCGAGTAATCGGGTAATTTGAAAATTTACGGCTGCGCTGCGTTTGTTCTTCAATCACCAAATTACCCGATCACTCAATCACAAAATCCCCTCACGACCAGTTGCGGCGCCCTCGGATGCGTCCGCTGCGCGGCGTGAATCCATCGTAATGGCGCATGATGAGCTGCGCCTCGATCTGCGTGACCGTATCCATGGCCACGCCCACCACGATCAGCAGCGACGTTCCGCCAAAATAAAAATTCACTCCCAGACCGTTGGTCACCCATACCGGCAACCTCTCAAACAGCGACCCTCCCAGCCAGAACGGCAAGTGGTTCAGGTGAATGCCGGTAATCATCCACTCCGGAATGAAGGAGATGATGATCAGATAAAGCGCGCCCACCAGCGTGATGCGGGTCAGCACTTCATTGATGTAGTCCGCTGTACGCTTGCCCGGACGAATACCCGGAATGAACCCACCATACTTCCGCATATTGTCGGCCACTTCACTGGGATTGAAAACGATCGACACATAAAAATACGCGAAGAAAATAATGCCGACCGCATACAACAACGTATAGAGCGGCTCGCCCCAGCCCAGCATGCGAAACAAATCCCCGAAGTAGCGGCTGTTCCGGACGCCATAGCCGATGGTCTGCGGCAAAGTAAGAATCGAAGAAGCGAAGATGACCGGCATCACACCCCCCGCATTGACCCGCAAGGGAAGGTGAGTGGACTGGCCGCCCATCACTTTGCGCCCCACCACGCGCTTGGCGTATTGCACCGGAATGCGCCGTTCGCAACGCTCCACATACACGATGAACGCCACCACCGCGATCATGAACACCACCAGAAACGCCATGAGCACCGGGGTGATGGCTCCCCATTGGCTGTTCATGGCTTTTTGCGCCAGGTCCTGCACGCCGCGCGGCAGTCCCACCACGATGCCGGCAAAGATCAGCAGCGNNATCTGCTCGCCCAGCCACATGATGAATGCGCTGCCCGTGGTCAGGGTCAGCATGGTCATCAGGATGAACGCCGGACCGGGGTGAAGAACGAAATCTCCAGCCTTTTCGAGGCCGATGGCGATGCCGAACGACTGCACCGCGCTGAGAATCACCGTGATGTAGCGAGTCCACTGGGTAATCTTCTTGCGGCCCATCTCGCCTTCTTTTTGCAGCTTGGCCAGCGGCTCATATACCACGGTCAAGAGCTGCAGGATGATCGATGCCGTGATGTACGGCATGATCCCCAGGGCAAAGATGGTCAGGCGGCGCAGGCTGCCGCCCGAGAACAGATCCACGAATCCGAGAAACGATCCCGCGTTTTGATTGAAGTATTGCTCCAGCTTGAGGAAGTTCACTCCCGGCGTGGGCAGATGTCCGCCCAGCCGGTAGATCGCGAGCATGGCCAGCGTAAACAGAACCCGCTTGCGCAGGTCAGGGATACGGAAGATGTTCGCCAGCTTCTCAAACATTACTGCAAGACCTCAACCTTGCCGCCTGCCTTGGTGATCTTTTCCTGTGCTGACTTGGAGAACTTGTGCGCATGTACGGTGATGGCAATCGTGAGTTCGCCATCGCCGAGAACTTTCACGGGATGCTTGGTCTTGATTACTCCCGCCTTGCGCAGCACCTCGGGCGTGATGGGCGCGGCGTGCATATCCCCACCCAGCGCCACCAGCCGCTCCAGGCTGACGATGTTGAATTCCTTGCGGAAGATGTTGGTGAAGCCGCGCTTCGGCATGCGCCGGTGCAGCGGCATCTGGCCGCNNTCAGGCGCATACCGGTGCGCGAACGCTGGCCCTTGTGTCCTCGAGTGGACGTTTTGCCCATGCCGGAGCCCATGCCGCGCCCCACGCGCTTGCGCTTTTCCGACGCCTTCTTCGGTGCTCGAATATTGGATAAATTCATGATCTCGAACCTCTAATCTCTGTCATCCTGAGCGAGACGCCTTTTGTCTCGCGAAGGACCTGGGCGCGCCGCGCGAACATTCTCGCGTTCTTTGCGAGAATGCTAACTCGCGCGTTTGGCGCGCTTCCTTACTGCAAAATCACGACCAGATGCGGAACCTTGGCCACCATGCCGCGAATGGCCGGATTGTCCGGACGCTCAATCACCTGGTTCAGCCGGGTAAACCCAAGCCCTTTGACCACCAGCTTCTGCTTCACCGGGGCACAAATGGCGGAAACGACCCACTTCAGATGAATCTTTCCGCTGACCGCCTTCGGTTTCTTCGTTGTCATCTGTAAATCCTCAGCTCCATCTCTCGGTACTCGGCACTCGGGACTAAATCTCTTGTACTGTTTTGCCGCGCATGGCGGCAACGCTCTCTCTGCTCTTAAGGTGCCGGAGTGCGTCAAAAGTCGCCTTGATCACATTGTGCGGATTGGTGGTGCCGATCGATTTGGTCAGCACGTTCAGCACTCCCACCGAAGTCATCACCGCGCGCACCGCACCACCGGCAATCACGCCCGTGCCTTCCGGAGCGGGCTTGAGCAGCACTTTGCCGGCGCCATAGCGCCCCAGCACCAGATGCGGAATGCTGGTCTGCGTCAGGTTCACCTTGATCAGGTTCTTCTTCGCCGACTCAATCGCCTTGCGAATGGCTTGCGGAACCTCCTTGGCCTTGCCCGCGCCGTGACCCACCACCGCCGCCGAAGGATCGCCCACCACCACCAGCNNGTTCTTGCCGCCCTTCACCACTTTGGTGACGCGGTTGATGGCCACCACCTGGTCCTTCAACTGGTACGAATTCGCATCAAGCTTCTTAATTACAGTTGGCATTCTTTTCCTAGCTTCTAGCTTCTAGCTCCTAAGCTTCTAGCTACCCAGTCCGAAAGGGTTGCTAGTAGCTAGTAGCTAGTAGCTGTCTTTAAAATTGCAGCCCCGCTTCGCGGGCCGCATCGGCTAGCGCTTTCACCCGTCCGTGATAAATGTAGCCGCCGCGGTCAAACACCACCTTGCTCACGCCCTTGGCCTTGGCCCGCTCGGCAATTACTTTGCCCAGCGCCTTTGCGGCCGCCACGTTGCCGCCCGTACGCCGGTCTTCCTTCTTGCCTTCGGCGGAACTCGCCGAAACCAGCGTGGTGCCGTGCAGGTCGTCGATGACCTGCACATAAATGTGATTCAACGAACGGTAAACATTCAGCCGCGGACGCTCCGCTGTCCCCTGCAACTTCTTGCGAATGCGATCGTGAATGTGATCGCGCTTCTGGTTCTTCGAAATTCTGGTAAGCATAAAATCTGTCCTTGGTCGTCAGCCGTTGGCCGTTAGCCCAAAAGCCCGACACTTCAAAACCGCGTGCCTTTGGTGATAGGCATTAGCTCTCGTCTTGGTTTCCTGTGACCTAAGAGCTAGCACCCAAGACCCGTTCCTACTTCGCTCCGGTCTTACCGACCTTCTTCTTCAACTTCTCGCCCGCATACCGCACACCCTTGTTCTTGTACGGATCGGGCGGACGCAGGGACCGCATTTCCGCCGCCACCTGACCCACCTGCTGCCGGTCGATTCCAGTAAGCGCAATCTTCGTCTGCTTGGGATCGACACTGGCCTCCACGCCGGTCGGCAACGGATATTCAATGGGATGCGAGTATCCCAGGCTGAACACCACCATCCCTTTACCCTTCATCTCGGCGCGGTAGCCGATGCCCACGATTTCTAGTTCGCGCGTCCAGCCCTTGGTGACGCCTTCGACGGCATTATTCACCAGCGCGCGGGCCAACCCATGCAGAGCAGCTTGCGAATCGTTCTCGCGGATGGCGACGATGTTTCCATCCTTCTGCTGCACCGTGATGCCCGAAGGAAGAGCCGTATCCAGCTTGCCCTTGGGCCCCTGCACCAATACCGTATTGCCTTCGATTTTTACCGTCACCCCTTGGGGGATCGGGATCGGCTTTTTTCCAATTCGTGACATAAGAGCTTCTAGCTTCTAGCTCCGAGCTTTTAGCTAGGAGCTTCAATTTTAATCTGACGTTCGTTCTCTCAACCGTTGCAGCGGGTTTAGCTAGCAGCTAGAAGCTAGTAGCTAGAAGCTGCTTTACCAAATCTCGCACAGCAACTCGCCACCCACGCCTTCCTTGCGCGCCTGCCGTCCAGTCATCACCCCGCGCGGCGTGGTAAGAATGTTGATTCCCATCCCGCCCAGCACCCGCGGAATTTCGCTGCGGCGCACATACACGCGGCAGCCCGGGCGCGACACACGCTCCGCCTTTGAAATCGCCGCCTCATTGTGCGCGCCGTATTTCAGATAAATCCTGATGACCTTGTGCCCTTCTTCCTCGGTGGCTTTGAAGTTCGAGATGTAGCCTTCTTCCTTCAAAATGCGGGCAATCTCCACCTTCAGCCGCGAAGCCGGGATATCCACCTTCTGGTGCCGCGCCTGCAGCGCGTTGCGCACCCTCGTCAGCATATCTGCGACCGGATCGGTCAACCTCATCTTTTGCTTCTCCTCTCGCCACCCGTTCGCTCCGCGTTCCGCGGAGAACCTGCGGCAGCTTGCCTACCACTTACTGATGACGCCCATTCTTCAGCTTGCCATCCTGAGCGAGACGCCCTTTGTCTCGCGAAGGGTCTCCCACTCCACGGACCCGGCGGAAGCTTCCTACCAGGACGACTTCGCGACCCCGGGAATTTCCCCGCGCAACGCCAGCGCCCGGAAGCACAAGCGGCACAGGCCGAACTTGCGCAGGTAAGCCCGCGGCCGCCCGCATATCTTGCACCGGTTGTGCCGGCGCGAGGAGAACTTCGGCCTCTTCTCCTTCTTATCGCGCGCCAGCTCAAACTTCTTTTCGATCTTCGCGTCTTTAACTCGTTTCGCTGTAGTCATGCCATCCTTAAAGAATCTTTTCGGTCAAACCCTGAAACCTCGAACCTGAAACCTCGATTACTGCGTCCGGAACGGCATGCCCAAATGCTTCAAGAGCGTGCGCGCCTGGTTGTCGTTTGCCGCCGTAGTCACAATGGTGACGTTCATTCCCTTCATCTTGTCGACCTTCTCGTAAGAAATCTCCGGGAAAATCAACTGGTCGTGCAGGCCAAGCGTGTAGTTGCCACGGCCGTCAAACGACTTGGTGGAAACTCCGCGGAAGTCGCGCACCCGCGGCAGAACAATATTCACCAGCCGGTCGAAAAATTCATACATGCGGTCGCCGCGCAGCGTCACCATGGTTCCAATGGCCTGCCCCTCGCGCACCTTGAAGGCCGCAATCGACTTCTTGGCCTTGGTGACGATCGGCTTCTGGCCGGTGATCTGCCCCAGTTCATTCACCGCCGGATCGAGGATCTTCGAGTTCTGCGTGGCCTCGCCCATGCCCATGTTCACCACAATCTTATTGAGCCGCGGCACCGCCATCGAATTCTTGAGTTCGAGTTCTTTCTGCAAAGCCGGCGCCACTTCCTTATCAAACTTGGAACGCAGCCGCGGCCGCTCCTTGGCGCTGTGCTGAGCCTGCGCCGGAGCCTTCTGCTCCTGCGCCGAATCCTTCGATGCTTTCTTATCTCTCTCTTTTGCCATCGCGTCTCTTCAGCTTCCCTCTCACTGTTTCAGCTCTCAAGAAGCTCTTGGCCTTTGGCTCTAAGCCTTTAGCTCTCTTGCATATACCGCTGCGTGAGACCAAATTCCGACCACCGCCGCTTGCATCATCGGCCACAAGCTAAAAGCTAATGACTAAGAGCTAGCGGCTACTTATCCAGCGTCGTACCGCACTTCTTGCACACCCGCACTTTACGGTCGCCGCGCACTTCGTGTCCGATGCGCACCGGGCCGCAGGTCCCGCAGACCAGTTGCACATTGGAAATCGCAATCCGGCTTTCCTGCTCGGCGATGCCGCCCTTGATGTTGCGCTGCGGGTTCGGACGCACGTGCTTCTTCACCATCATCACATGCTCGACCAGAAGCTTGCTGTCGTTGGGAAACACGCGCAGCACACGTCCTTCCTTGCCCTTATCCCGCCCCGTGATGACCTTCACGTTATCGTTGCGGCGGATATCCACTCGATTTTGTACTGTGCTGACTGTTCGCATTCTATAAACCCATTTCGTAATTTAGTAATTGAGTAATTGAGTAATTTGGCAATTGCAATTCAAAACCCAACACACTCCGGTTTTCCAGTACCAAATTACCCGATTGCAAACTTATAAATTCTCAAATCACTTCCGGCGCCAGCGAAACAATCTTCAAGAACTTCTTCTCGCGCAATTCGCGTGCCACCGGACCGAAAACGCGCGTGCCCACCGGCTCGCCCGCGTCATTGATCAGCACCGCGGCATTCTGGTCGAAGCGGATGTAGGTGCCGTCGCGCCGGCGATGCTCCTTGCGTGTCCGCACAATCACCGCCTTGACCACTTTGCCCTTCTGCACCTGCCCATCCGGAGCGGCTTCCTTCACGGCGGCGGTGATTATGTCGCCGAGGCCGGCATTCAGCCCGGTCGAACCGCCCAGCGGCAGAATCATCTGCAGCTNNGCGCCGGAATTGTCGGCGACCTCCAGCATGCTTCTCATCATCACGGCCATGGCTTCAATCTCCCGTTCACTCTGTCATCCCGAGCAAGCATTCTTTGCGACGCGTGAATCGCGCGCTTTGCTCGCTTCCTTTACTTGCCGGCCTGCGCCAGCACAACCTCAGGCACCAGCGTCGTCTTGCGCACAATGTCCTTCAGCTTCCAGCGCTTCAACTTCGAGAGCGGACGAGTCTCTTCAATCCGTACCACGTCGCCCACATGCGCTTCGTTTTTCTCGTCGTGCGCGTAGAACTTCTTGTTCCTCGCCACCACCCTCCCATAGAAGGGGTGCGCTTTCTTGCGCGTCACTTTGACAACGATCGTCTTGGACATGCGGTTCGCGACCACTTCTCCCACCACTTCCTTGCGCCGGCCCTGCACATGCTCGCTCTGCGGGGTAGCAGACTTTCCAGTTGCGGTTTCCGCCATTAGCGTTTCTCCGTTGCGGCCGAGCGCGAGCGCTCGCCTGAAATTGTCTTGACGCGCGCAATATCCTTGCGCAGGCCGCGAATCTTCTTCAGACTCTCAGTCTGCCCCATGTTCAGCTGAAACTTCAGCTTGAACAGCTGGTCGGCGAGATCCTGCCCCTGGTGCTGGAGCTCGGCGTCGGTTAAGTTCCGGACTTTGTCTGCCTTCATAAGTTCCTCAAGAGCTTTCAGCTCTCAGCCATCAGCTTTCAGTAAAAGCATCTTCCTTCTTGCTGAGAGCTGACAGTTTCCTTCAGTGCGCCGTTTCGCGCTTGACGAAACTCGTGCGCAGCGGCAGCTTGTGCGAAGCCAGACGCATCGCTTCCGTCGCATCCACGACCGTGACCCCTTCCATCTCAAACAGAATCTTTCCCGGACGCACCACCGCGACCCAGTGATCGGGCGCTCCCTTGCCCTTGCCCATACGAGTTTCGGCGGGCTTCTTGGTCACTGGCTTGTCGGGAAACACCCGAATCCAGATCTTGCCGCCGCGCTTCACGAAGCGGGTCATGGCCACGCGGCTGGCTTCGATCTGCCGGTCGGTGATCCAGCCCGGCTCCAGCACCTTCAGCCCGAAGTCGCCGAACGCCAGCGTGCTGCCGCGCCAGGCTTTGCCGGTCATGCGCCCGCGCTGCTGCTTGCGGTACTTCACCTTCTTTGGCATCAACATAAAAAATCCTCAAAACCAGCTACTAGCCGCTAGCCTTTAGCTGCTAGCTCGAATCTCCTAAAATCAGCTATTAGCTTTTAGCCATTAGCCTTTAGCTTTCTCAACTTCACCGCGACTCTTATCCGCTGTTAAATCCAGCTAACAGCTAAGAGCTAGCAGCTGCTCTTAGAACACGGAAGCCCCCACCGCCGCCTGCGGCTCACGCCGCTTCTGCTGGTATATGTCTCCGCGATAAATCCACGTCTTCACGCCGATGATGCCGTAAGTGGTGTGCGCCTCGGCAAATCCATAATCGATGTCCGCCCGCAACGTGTGCAGCGGCAAACGCCCCTGCAGGTACCACTCCGAGCGCGCGATTTCGTTGCCGTTCAAGCGCCCGCTCACCCGCACTTTGATTCCCTTGCACCCGAAGCGCAGGGCCGAATCCACAGCCTTGCGCATCGCCCGCCGGAATCCAACCCGCTTTTCCAGTTGCAGCGCAATCGCTTCCGACACCAGTTGCGCATCGAGTTCAGGCTTGTGCACTTCCTGAATGTCGACAAACATCTCGCGCGAGGTGCGCTTCTGCAGATCGGCCTTCAGCTTGTCGATTTCCGCACCCTTGCGACCGATGATGATCCCGGGACGCGCCGTCTTGATGATGATGCGCAGCTTGTTGCCCGGCCGTTCGATCTCGATCGAGCTCACGCCCGCAGACTTGAGCTTTTCCTTAAGCTCGTTCTTCAGCTTGACGTCTTCGAGCAGCAGTTTGTCGTAATCGCGCTCCACAAACCAGCGCGACTTCCACGGCTTGGTGTAGCCGAGGCGAAAACCATAAGGATGGACCTTTTGTCCCATTGCTTCTCCTAATCAAACCCTTTCACAACCTGTACTCGAACGAATCGCGCTGCCCAAAAGCTATTTCGCAGCCGCCTTCTTCTTCCCCGTCTTGCCCGCAGCCTTCTTCGCCACCGGCGCGCGCCGCTTCGCCGCCGACCGTGTCTGCCCGGCAGGATGCGCAGCGCCGTTCCCGCGCTCCGCCAGCACCAGCGTGATGTGCGCAATACGCCGCTGGTAGCGGAAGGCGCGTCCCTGCGGCGCCGGACGGATGCGCTTCATGCGCGGGCCGTCGTTGGCAATGGCACTCTTCACATACAAATTGTCGAGCTCGATATCCAGCCCCTTCTCGGTGCTGAGAAAATTCGCGTTATCCAGCGCGGACTGCAGCAGCTTGCCAACATGCGCCGCCACCCGCTTTTTGGTGAACAAGAGTGTGTTGCGCGCTTCTTCCACCTTGCGCCCCTTAATCAACTCCAGCACCAGGCGCGCCTTCTGCGGCGAGACACGCAAGTAGCGCATTTCTGCTCGGAATTCCATTCAGCGTCTCCCTTATGCCTTCGGCGCCGCGGGCGGCGCCGACGGAGTAATTGCTCCCGGACCTCCCGGAATGCCCGCTGGCTTCGCCGCTACTTCCGTCGCCGCCCGCATGGAGTGGCCCTTGAAGTTGCGCGTGAAGCTGAACTCGCCCAGCTTGTGCCCCACCATGTTCTCGGTGACATACACTGGAATGAACTTTTTGCCGTTGTGCACCGCAATGGTGTGACCCACCATCTCGGGAACCACGGTGGAACGCCGCGACCAGGTGCGCAAAACCTTCTTTTCGTTGCGCGAATTCATGGCTTCGACCCTGGTCATCAGGAAGCCATCCACAAATGCGCCCTTCTTGGTTGAACGTGCCATAAAATTCAGCTCTCAGCTTTCAGCCGTCAGCTCTTAGCCAACAGCTTCCACAAACTTTGTCATTCCGACGGTTCGCGAAGCGAGCCGGAGGAATCTGCTTTTTGCTAACCACCGCGATCCTTCGCAAAGAACGCTCAGGATGACGCCAGCGGGCTGACGCCCGCCAAACGGCGTCACTTCGTCCGCCGATTCACGATGAACTTATCCGTCCGCTTGTTATTCCGCGTCTTGTACCCGCGCGTCGGCTGGCCCCACGGCGTCACCGGATGCCGTCCGCCCGAAGTCTTGCCTTCACCGCCGCCGTGCGGATGGTCCACCGGATTCATCGATACGCCGCGGTTCACCGGACGCCATCCCAGCCAGCGCGTCCGTCCCGCTTTGCCGATGGTGATGTTCTCGTGATCGAGATTTCCGACCTGCCCGATGGTCGCCATGCAGTCCTGCGAAACCTTGCGGGTCTCGCCCGAAGGCAGCTTCACCAGAGCGTAATCCGACTCTTTCGCGATCAACTGCGCCGCTCCGCCTGCCGAGCGCACCATCTGCGCCCCTTTGCCCGGCTTCAATTCCAGATTGTGAATCGACGTGCCGGGCGGAATATTTCGCAGCGGCAATGCATTGCCCACAAGAATGTCCGCGTCGGGCCCGCTCACCACTTTCTGCCCCACCTTCATTCCTTCGGGCACCAGAATGTAACGCTTCTCTCCGTCGGCGTACGCCAGCAGCGCAATCCGCGCCGAGCGATTGGGGTCGTATTCGATCGTGGTCACCGTCGCCGGGATGCCCGCCTTCTCGCGCTTGAAGTCGATAATGCGCAGCTTCTGTTTGTGCCCGCCGCCGCGGTGCCAGCTGGTGATGTCGCCCGAATTGCGGCGCCCGCCGGTGCGCTGCTTCTTCTCGATCAGCGGCTTGTGCGGATGTTGCGTCGTGATGTCGTCGTTGACGATCGTCGTACGGTAGCGCAACGTCTGCGTCGTAGGTCTGTATGTTTTGATCGCCATAATCAGCTCTTAGCTACTAGCTCTTAGCTCAAACTGTTTGTCATTCCGAACCGGCGTTCTTTACCGGTGAGGAATCTGCTTCTTGCTTCCTACAAATTCTGCGCGTACTCCGGCATCTTCTCGCCGGCCCGCAGGCGCACATACGCCTTCTTCCAGTCCGGACGGTAGCCGGCAAACTTTCCCCGCCGCCGTTCTTTACCCGGATAGGTTGCGGTGCGCACAGAGAATACTTTTACTTTGAAAATCGTCTGCACCGCTTGCTTGATTTCCGTCTTCGTCGCCTTCGGAGCCACCTGGAAGACCAGCGTGTTCTGGAGTTCCTTGATCGCCAAACCTTTTTCGGTGATCACCGGACGGCGAATGATCTGGTATGCGGATTTCATCAGGCCACCTCCGCCGCTTTTTCATGCCGGGTACGCTTGCGTGGGGCAGCCGACGCCTTCTTCGCTCCCTCGTCTTCTTTCGCCGCCTTGCGCTGCCGCTTGGGCAAAGTATCCTTCAACGTGAGCTGCAGCTTTTCGATGGCGGGATGAGAAAAAATCACACGGTCGTAGCGCAACAAGTGATAAGGATGAACCTCATTACCCGGGATCAGCTCCAGCCCTTTAATATTTCGCGAACTTAATTCGAGGTTGCGGTTGCCGGCATTGGGAGCTTCGACGATCAGCACCGTCGATTCAACTTTCAGCGCATCGAGCGCCGCCCGAAACGCCTTCGTTTTGGCATCCTTCAGTTCGAATGCATTCACGATCGTCAGCTTGCCATCGGCAAACTTCGCCGCCAGCGCCGAGCGCAACGCGCCCAGCAGCTTCTTGCGCGGGAAAGCGTAGTCGTAGGAGCGCGGCGTCGGACCGTGCACCGTCGCGCCGTGCCGCCACAGCGGCGAACGGATCGAACCGATGCGGGCGCGTCCCGTGCCTTTCTGCTTCCACAGCTTCTTGCCCGAACCGGAAACCTGCCAGCGGGCCTTGGTCGCGTGCGTGCCCTGGTGCTGTCCGGCGCGGTAATGCTTCACCGCCTCCCAGAGCAGATCTTCATTGACCGCGCCGAAAATCTCATCGGCGAGGTCGAACGTCCCGACCTTGGCGCCGCTCAAATTGTGAATATCAATAGTTGCCATTGCGTTCTCACTGTCCTACTCGGTGCTAGCTGCTCGGCACTACGCCTTCTTCGCCGCTCTCTTCGCCGCCTTCAACGGATCGACCGTAGCCGAGCCGGCGAATCCGCGGCGCTCTCTGGGCGGCTTCTTCGCCTTCATAATCACCAGGTATCCGCCCTGCGGCCCCGGCACACTGCCTTCCACCACCAGCAGGTTTTCCTCTTTATCCACACCCAGCACCCGCAGGTTGCGCTGCGTGACGCGGGCGTGGCCCATATGTCCGGACATGCGCATTCCCTTGAACACGCGCGAAGGAAACGCCGACGAGCCAATTGAACCCGTGATCTGAAACATCGAACCGTGCGACTTCGGGCCGCCGGCAAAATGATGCCGCTTCACCACACCTTGGAAGCCTTTTCCCTTGCTCACGCCCACGATGTCGACAAATTTTTCGCCTTCAAAAATCTCGACCAGCACGCGGTCGCCGACTTTCACAGCTCCCTCGCCATCGCCATCGCTTTCGAGCGGCACTTCACGCATAAACTTCACCGGCGGAAGATTGTTCTTAGCCAGATGTCCGCGCGCCGGCTTGGTCAGCCGCGATTCCTTCACAAACTCCACCAGGCCAATCTGGGCCGCTTCGTACCCATCCTTGGTCGCCAGCTTATGTTGCGTTACCACGCAAGGACCCGCCTGCAGTACCGTGACCGGGCGCACGTCGCCCTTCGAGTCAAACAGTTGCGTCATGCCGACCTTCTTGCCCAGAATTCCCGTAACCTTCGTCGCCATTTCCTTCTCTCCGACCAGCATGGCTCGCAGTCTCACGACCGCGGCTATTGGCTGGGAAGCTTCGCATCAACTAGAAGCTGATGGCTGAGAGCTGACAGCTACTTATGCTCTTTCCCGAACGCCTTGATCTCCACATCCACACCCGCCGGCAGATCGAGCTTCATCAGCGCGTCCACCGTCTGCTGCGTCGGCTCGAGAATATCGAGCAGCCGCTTATGGGTGCGGATCTCAAACTGCTCCCGCGACTTCTTATCCACGTGCGGCGAACGCAGTACGCAGTACTTGTTCTTCATCGTGGGCAACGGAATGGGGCCGGCAATTTGAGCGCCCGTGCGCCGCGCCGTTTCCACAATCTCGCCCGTCGACTGGTCCAAAATGCGGTAGTCGTAAGCTTTCAACCGGATGCGAATTCTTTCTTTTCCAATCACGCTTCACTCTCTTTGCCCCTCCCGCTTTCTGCGGGAGGAAAGAACTGGCGGCAGGATGCAAGCCGCGTTATAGCGCCGGCGTCCCGCCGGCATTAATTAAGTTGTCATCCTGAGCGAGACGCTTTTTGTCTCGCGAAGGACCTGGGCGCGCCGCACGAACATTCGCGCGTTCGGCGCGCTTCCTTACTGCACAATCTCGGCAATGGTGCCCGCGCCCACCGTGTGCCCGCCTTCGCGGATGGCAAAGCGCAAGCCCTTCTCCATCGCCACCGGCGTGATCAGTTCGATCACCAGACTTACGTTGTCCCCCGGCATCACCATCTCCGTGCCTGCCGGCAACTCCGCCACTCCTGTCACATCCGTCGTGCGCAAATAAAACTGCGGACGGTATCCCTTGAAGAACGGCGTATGCCGCCCACCTTCTTCTTTGGTCAGAATGTACACTTCCGCTTTAAACTTGGTGTGCGGCGTAATCGATCCGCCTTTCGCCAGCACCATGCCGCGCTCCACATCTTCTTTCGCGATGCCGCGCAGCAGCAGCCCGGCGTTGTCACCCGCCATGCCTTCGTCCAACTGCTTCTTGAACATTTCCACGCCCGTGACCACCGTCTTACGCGTGTCGCGGAAGCCGACGATCTCCACTTCCTCGCCCACCTTTACCTTGCCGCGCTCGATACGCCCCGTCACCACCGTGCCCCGCCCCTGAATCGAAAATATATCTTCAATCGGCATCAGGAACGGCTTGTCCAGCTCCCGCACCGGCTGCGGTATGCTCTTGTCCACCGCCTCCATCAGCGCGTCAATCTGCTTCTCCCACTTCTCTTCGCCATTCAGCGCGCCCAGAGCCGACAGCCGGATCACCGGCACATCGTCGCCGGGAAACTTGTAGGCCTTCAGCAACTCACGCACTTCGAGCTCCACCAACTCGAGCAGCTCAGGATCGTCCACCGCATCGCACTTGTTCAGCGCGACCACCAGATACGGCACGCCCACCTGCCGCGCCAGCAGCACGTGCTCGCGGGTCTGCGGCATCGGACCATCCGTCGCAGCCACCACCAGAATTCCGCCGTCCATCTGCGCCGCGCCGGTAATCATGTTC
>PMSQ01000065.1 GCA_003168355.1 Acidobacteriaceae bacterium
GGCCGCGCTTGTAGGAGCTGTCAAACTCCGTGCCATTGATGAGCGTGCCGCGATAGTTGCAGACCACGGAGTCACTCGCCACAGGCTTCGCTCCTGTTCCTGCTTTCAGGATCTTGTATTGCAGACCGCTGGGCAGTGTGACTACGCCGTCTTTCCCCTTGTTGCCGGCCAGAAAAGCGTCTCCTTCTTTCTTGTTCACTTCGCCAGCTTCGTGCACCTTCGCTTCCTGCTTCTTGCCCAGTTCGGTCCTCACTTCGTTGAGCACTGCCTGCGCTTCGTCGTCGGTAAGCAGGGTTTTACCACCCGCCAAACCGTCTTTCAGGCCGCGCGCCAGAATAGCGGGATCGAATGGAACCGACTGCTTCTTAAGGCTGTCTCCCATCCTCTTTCCCGTATTCATTCCGAGGGCGTAACTAAATTTCTCTTTTTGCGTTTTGAGAGTAAGGGTAGCCGGACTCTTAGCCGCCGTGGCTGGCCGCTTCGCCGCGGGAGTCTGCGCCTTGCTTGTAGTAGCGGGGGTTGAACTGGCTGGTTGATTCGTCGCGGCCGGAGTCTGCTGTGCCAGGGCATTGCCCAGCAACAGCATTCCAGCCGCTAATATACTTACCGCTGCAGTAAAGGATTTGTGCATGAGGTTATTGTGACATTGCCAGAAACATCTCGGCAAACCGGCTGGAATCCCTCCGAGCAACTATTCGGCCCGCCCGTCAGGATTTGAACCTTGCGGGTATCCGCTAAAACTACCGTCGAGAACGAAAATCTTCTGCTGGGTCCATGCGAGCGGCACGCACCCGCTCAAAATTCTTGCGGAGTTTTGCGGTATCGAATCCGTCGGCTTCCAGTCGCTCGATCGCGCTTCCGATGGCCCCCAGTCCCGCCACCCGATCCAGAACCTCTCCACGATGATCAAAGGTCGGATGTCCCGCATCTTGCGCAACCGCAAACTCGAACGTGCAACCGTTGCTGAACTGCCAGTCTCGATTAAACCAGACGGATTTTATGCGAGTGCGGATCAGGGTCTCCCAGAAGAAAAGGTATTGATCCTGATCCCAGCCCGCTGCGTCGAATGGCGCCGGCGTTATCACCATTGTGTTGTCGCTCAAACCATCTCGTACGAATCTCGCGAACTCATTGGCTGCGTTGACGTTCACGCCTTTGATGTTGGCGTCAAACCAGGCCTCGCCCATTTGTCCCACCAGTTCGGATGCTGTCTTCACGTTTTGCCGGCGGAGCGCCTGAAACAGCCGGAGGCCGGAGGTGATCTCGCTACTGCAATAGATGGCCAGTTCGCGGTTCAGCAGGCAGTCGATCGCGGAAAAAACTATCTCGACCTCTTCTTTGTAGCGACGCGGGAAAGTGGAATTGCTGGGACTAAGGAACACCGTGGGCATTTGCCTTCAACCTCGATGAAAGTTGGGGACTTCGATCACGTGCCGGAAACGCGCGCCCTCTTCTCTTGATTCTCCGTCACACCGTACACATGCTGTAGCCGCAGGAGCCGCAGGTCTGGCAACCTCCCTGCATCATCAGTGGCTCTCCGCACTCAGGGCAACGCTCAGCATCGGCGCCAGCCTGCATCACCTGATGCGTCTTGCATCCATCCCGGAATACCGTGACTCCTTTGCAGCCAGCCGTAAACGCAAGCCGATAAGCCGCAGCGATGTCCTCGGGCTGGGCGCTGTTCACTAGATTAATCGTTTTGCTGACCGAAGTATCCGTATTCCGCTGAAAAGCTGCCTGGATTCTAACATGCATTTCTGGCGGGATTTCGTGGGCAGTTGCGAACAGTCCAATCAGTTTCGCAGACGCTGCGGTGCCAGCCAGACTGCCAGTCGCGCGCACCACCTGTAGTACTGGCTCGGGATTGGGAACTTCCGAGCGCAGCATCTTGATCAGCTGGGGATGGACATCAATCGTCTTCGTGGACCCGATCACCGCGCGCCGATAGCTCAGGGCAAAGAACGGTTCAATGCCGCTGGAGCAGTCCGCAAGCAAGCTGATCGTTCCAGTCGGCGCGATCGAAGTAACGCAGGCATTGCGCTGAGGAGGATGGCCTTCAGTCTTGAGGCGGCTTTCAGAAAAGTTCTGAAACGGCCCACGAGTCTCGGCGAGCTTGGCGGAAGCCAGCTTCGCCCGCTGCTGGATGAAACCCATCAACTCCTCTGCTGCCCCCACCGCGGTTTCTGACGCGTACGGTATTTCAAGCGCCACCAGCAGATCGGCAAACCCCATAATCCCGATCCCGATCTTGCGATTCCTCAGAGTGGCTTCCCTGATGGCCTCCACGGGATAGCAGTTGGCATCCAGGACATTATCGAGAAAATGTACAGCGTTCTCCACCCCCACGCCCAGCTCCTGGTAATCGATTGCGCCGCTATGCACAAATCTCGAAACGTTAATCGAGCCGAGGTTGCATGACTCATAAGGAAGCAGCGGCTGTTCGCCGCAGGGATTCGTGGCCTCGAAGGAGCCGAGCTGGGGCGTGGGATTCGCGGCATTAATTCGATCGTAGAAAAGAAGACCCGGATCCCCGCTTTGCCAGGCGTTGGCCACGATCTCGTCAAAGAGCGCGGCTGCGTTGATTTTCCCTCTATCCGCTTCGATCCCGTTGCTGTTCGTTGATGGAAAGCGTAAATCGATTTCTTGCTTGCGGTCTACGGAGCGCATGAATGCGTCGGTTACCATCACCGAAATATTGAACGACGTGAGGCTCTCGCCATCGCTTTTCGCGTTCACAAACTCGTGAATGTCAGGATGGTCATACCTGAGCACCGCCATGTTCGCCCCGGCGCGGGTCCCGCCCATGCGATTGATCTGAGTCGAATAGTCATAGAGCCGCATGAACGACACCGGCCCGCTGGAAACTCCACGGGTCGAGCGGATGTAATCGCCGCGCGGACGCAGATGAGAAAATGAGAACCCCGTGCCCCCGCCGCTCTTCTGAATCAAGGCGGTATCCCGCAACGTTCCGAAGATCGACTCCATGGAATCTTCTATCGGTAAGACGAAACAGCCCGCCAATTGCCCACGTGGCGTGCCGGCATTCATCAAGGTCGGAGAATTGGGCAGAAACCTGAGCGAGGTCATCAGGTCATAGAAGATTTCTTCGGATTCGCCACGCTGGAAACCGCCGTAAAGGTCATCGACCGCGGCAATAGCACGCGCGACGCGCCGAAACAAGCCGGAAGGGTCTTCGGCAAGTTGGCCGTGCTCATCCCGTAACAAGAAACGCTTCTCGAGGACGGAAAGGGCGTGGTCAGTGAGTGCGGGTTGACTCTGGATATGCTGCATCTTGGCTTTGCGGACTCATCTACGCCGCATCGGGGCGAATAATTAGCGAATGCATAGCATAGCGCTCATGCCGCTTATCGGTCAAGATAGCACTAGGAGTTCGAGTGTATCTCAGCGTACGGAGATGCTTATGTAGAGACAACCACCCTCGGCTGTCCGGTCGAGCGGAGCTCGCCCCCTTCTTCCTCAATGTCGCAGCGAAGAAACCATGGTGGTTAACCCCCGCTGCATTGATCATCCTTTTTTGAACTCAGGTAGATGTTCTCGTTGAAGCCGTGCAGCAATTCTCCCAATACTTTAACTGCTTGAAGGAGGCTAACGCGGGTTTCAGCATCATCACACCATTCCCCGAGCATTCTGTCCTCGAATTCATAGGTGTTTCCGAGGAGCACCGGGTCGTTCGCAAAGGCATCCGCTTTCGCCTTCTCGGTGTCTGCCTTCTCCTTGGCCCGGTCAGCTCTATCCTTATCGCGGTCCGCCTTCTCCTTGTCAGCGTCTGCTTTCGTCCTGTCGTGTTCTGACCTTGCCTTATCGTGTTCTAACTGCGCCTTTTCGTGTTCTGCCTTTGCCTTTTCGTGCGCTTCCTTTGCTCTTTCGTGTGCTTCTCTTGCCTTATCGCGCTCTGCCCTGCTGCGGTCTACACTTTTCTGCCAGTCCTCTTGCGTCATCTTTTCCTTCAGAGTGTTCTTATCCTTCTCCGTGAGGGCCGGAAACTCCCATAACTTCTCAAAATCTTCCTGCTTGCTGAACGAAATGTGGATGGCGCCTTTCACCGCTTCGCTTCCAGAGCCGCGCCGGGGCCAGGGCAACGGGAACATGATAAATGCCTCGTAATCGTCGTCTCGCAACTGGTAGTGGCTATTCAGATAGATGGTTTCTTCGTCCCCTGGAATCACTCCCTTTTTGTTGTCGAATAAAACGATATCTTTAATGATTTTAGCGTCGGAATAATCCTTCTTGTACCAGCGGATTTTTCCGGTGAAAACGGAGACCCATGCCACCGAGCGTTTGATGAATCCGGTGTTCGCGCTTCCAGGTGCTCGTGCGATGTAGAACACCTTCGACTGGTCAGCGGACATTACGCTTATGTTTACGCGAACGTTCCGCGAATCCAGGATCCGGACTCTCTCGTCGGTATCAGGATGTCTGGTATGGGCCAACACGCGTTGCCGAATCTCGTCGTTCAAGTAGGTGCGCACAGATTGTGCGACACAGACCATATTGCGTTGCTGGTCGATGATTGTTTTGGAAAACACCCGGGTCAACGTTTGGTTCTTGCCCTGAATCAAGTTGAGGAAGGTGTCGAGAAAAATCAGCAGCGTCGAGCGCAGCGATAAAAGCCAGTAGGCAATACGTAGCGCCCAATAGCTAGTCCAGTTCAACGAACTACTGATACGGTATTTGAACCGTACCCACCCAGATGCCCTCTCGGCTGGGAACGGAAGTGGCGTTCGTTGGTACTTGAGATGGACAATGGCGATGCGCTCCCGCACGGCCTCCCCCAGAGCCCGCACCAGGGCGCCTAACACCAGAATCAGAAAGAAAAAGATTACGAACCATACGACGTAAAATTCCTTGTCGTTCGCCGAAGGCTTGTTCTCCAACGACTTCAACACGCTCTCCGCGGCCAGACCTCCCAGGCCCGTAATTACCGTCTTCCCGAAATTGCTGGCGAAGGGTGAAGGCTCGTAGGCCGATTTGGATGCGCTGGTCTTGGTCTTTCCAGTATCGTTGTCCTTCCCACTGTTGGCAGAGTCCGTGCCGGAGTCCGATTTTTGACCGGCCTGGGGATTATCGGGAGACGGGATTTGCCAGACCTGGACAACGGTGAGGAATGCGGCGACAAAGGCAATGAGCAACACCGTCATGCGGTCAAGCGATTCCGCGGAGTCTGCCAACTCCCACAGCCATGCTACAGTCCGCTTTGTCGTCTGCCACCATCCCCAACGTCCACGCCTTTCCTCCCTCTGGAAGCGGGTCCCCCTATCCGGCACGAAGTCATGGGTCTCTGAGCTGTACCAATAAATCGAGTATTCAATCTGGTCAGGCTCCAGGCCTACGATCGACAAGCCGCGTGCCTGGATGGGAGATGTGTCCTGATTCTTCACCGCGAGCGGCGGTGCCATGAACAACTTGCTGAAACCGGTTCTCGGATCGTTAACCGTGGACCAGGTGTACGGCGGCCGGTAGATTTCTTTGTGCGAGTCATGCAGATGACCGGCCAAAACACCGGCCACGGAGTCCGACGCGATCACCTCTTCCCACTCCTCAGACAGCTTCTTGCTCACATTCCAGGTGGACCAGTGCGATTGCGGACTGTCCGGATCTCGATCGCTGGTGAGCGGTATGGCATACCGCTCCTGTGCCATAGTGTAGGGATCGTCAATCAGAGGAACGTGGCTTACTATCAGCACTCTCTTGCCCAATTGGCGCGCCTGCTCCAGCAGGCTTTCAAATTTATCGAACTGCTTTTCCTGGTCGCCGGTGTTGGACTTTCTGTCCGTGTCTTTGTTCTTGAAGGAATACGAGGGGAAGCCAATCAATCGGTAGGATGTGCCCGCAATGTCCGCGTAACAAGTCGATGCACTGCCGTCGCTGAGGTAGCATCGCGTCAGGTTATGCAAACGCACGGTCTTCCTGGCGTCGTCAATCTTCTTCTGGACTTCATCCATAAATTGATTGAAGTAGATGAGTCCAGCGTCATCGGCCGTCTCGGATGCTATGTCGTTGTTGCCCGCAACCAGGTAGATATCCGGCACGGGACTCTTCCCTAACAGGTCGGCCAGTCTGCCAACCTGGTCGGCTCGCTTGGTGGCGTTAACCTTGTCCAGGCAATCCTTGGCTGCCGACGGCAGTTTCTCTTTAGGAATCGTGGCAGCAGGATTCGCGGCAGCAGGCAGGTCCGCGATCGAACATGGCTCGACGCCGAAATCCCCCGTCAGCACCAGGAAGGAAAAGGTGCGACCGCCGTTCTCCAGCGAAGGCAGGCGCTGCCACATGTCGGACACAGCCTGTTCGTCGAGTTTTTCCTGAACCTTTCTCTTGTCCTCCGGGGTCGACACATCCAGGAATAAGTGAGGGTCGGTGGCGTGAACAAACCAGATAGCCGGTTCAGTTCCGGGACGCCGATGCCCGTCGGCACATCCCACCGTGAAAATCAAAGCAAGCACCGTTGCCCATGCGCACCCAAAGCTACCAAGTGATTTTTTGCGACCCATGGCTGTGCACTCCAGACGCGGTCGGTTTATACACCTGAGATGGTTGCAGGTTCCGGCCATTAAAGAAGATACGCCAGTTTCTTGTTACATTTTCAGAACAAATTACGCAATTATTCCTTGTCTGGCTGTAAATGACCCCGGTTTACGGGTCCATGCGCAAGGTACCGGTTGTGTTAGTTTAGAGAAATCCTGGGCCCGTAGCTCAGCGGTTAGAGCAGTGGACTCATAATCCATTGGTCCAAGGTTCAAATCCTTGCGGGCCCACCAATGATTCACGAGGTTAGCGCACGCTTATTATTGCGCTAAGACGCGCTGCGACGGATTTGTGGCAGTTGCGCAATCTTCAATTATTACGTCTTCGGCGGATCGATTTCGCCATGTACTCACCCACGCCTCAGGGCTCATGAACGTTCAAGAAATAGAGTTCCTTTCCTCCTACCCTGGCATCCAAAGGTCGTGCTCTCGTTGCGCAGGCTTGCTCTTTCGTTGTAAATTCGATTAAAGGACTTCTGGTGATCATGCGGTCCATCTCGAGACGAATCGGCTGGCTTACGCTGCTGCTGACACTCTGGTCGGCGCTGGCGTTTGCTGTGCATCATCATTCGAGTCAGGATGAGTCCGCCACTTGCCAGGTTTGCGTTGCGGCGCATTCCGCATCGCCCGCCACCGCGTCTCCAACGCCCAAGCCGGTATTCCGTCGCGTGGTCCAACTCCGGCCACGGCCCACGGCTGCCAAGCAATACCTGATAGCTTTTGCCTTGTACATCCGCCCGCCTCCTGCGGTCTAAAGATCAGCTTTTATTCTGCTCAGGGCCGGTTCGTTCCATTGAACCGTTCCCTCGATCCTTTCGACCAAGATCTTTCGACCTATTTCTATGGAGGAATCATGCTGGCTTCTTACAAGAAGTCTCTTCACGCGGCTTTTTCAGTAACGTTTTTTTTTGCGCTGGGCCTTCACGCTTATGCGCAGACGGGCAATTCCGGATCCATCAGTGGCACCGTTGTTGACCCTACCGGCGCCGTCGTTCCCAATGCAACCGTGGAAATTCACAATCCGGTGAGCCACTTCGATCGATCAACCACCACCGATAAGTCAGGGAATTTCAGCCTCCCTAATATTCCCTTCAATCCGTATCACATGACGGTGACTGCGGAGGGATTCACTCCAACTGCGCAGGATGTGGACGTGCGGTCGGTCGTGCCTGTCGGCCTCAAGGTCAATCTCCAAGTCTCGGGTTCCTCTACCACGGTGACGGTCGAGGCGGGAGGAGATTTAGTCGAAAACGATTCGAGTTTCCATTCTGACATCGACAGAAACTCGTTCGAAAAGATTCCTCTGGAGAGTTCGACATCTTCCGTGAGTTCGTTGGTTACTCTTTCAACGCCGGGGATCGCCGCCGATTCCAATGGCCTCTTCCATGGACTCGGCGACCATGCGGAGAATTCGTTCTCCGTCGATGGCCAGCCGATTACGGACCAGCAAAGCAAGGTGTTCTCGAACCAGATTCCGCTCGATTCCGTTCAATCGATGGAAGTCATCTCGGGCGCGCCACCCGCGGAATACGGAGGCAAAACCAGCGTTGTGATTGTGGCGACCACACGCTCGGGCCAAGGTGTGACGACGCCACATGGCAGCGTGACCACTTCCTATGGATCGTTTGGATCATCGAACGTGGCAGCCGACCTCGCCTACGGGGGCAAGAACTGGGGAAACTTCCTCTCCGCAAGTGGTTTGAACAGCGGCCGCTTCCTTGATCCGCCAGAATTCACGGTGCTCCACGACAAGGGCAACGAAGAGAATCTGTTCGACCGCGTGGACTATCAACTCTCGTCCTCCGACTCGGTTCACCTGAACTTCGGCTATAGCCGGAGCTGGTTCCAGACCCCGAATTCATTGGATGCCGAAAACGCGACGCCCTGGAGTGGACTGGCCGGGATTGAACCACAAATGGCAGCCTTTAACGGCACAGACCCGAACGGAAATATCGTCGGACCAACGGACCAGCGCTCCAAGATTGGAACGTTCAACATTGCTCCCTCTTGGACGCATGTGCTGAGTGCCAACGCCGTATCTACTTTAGGCGCATTCGTGCGCCGCGACGACTACAACTACTACCCCAGCAGCGATCCGTTCGCGGACCTCGGACCGCCGAGTCTTCAGAGGCAATCCGTGGGTCAGAACCGCACGCTCACCAATGCGGGACTTCGATCCGATCTCGCCTATGTCAAGGGGATTAACCAAATCAAGGCAGGGGTCACCTACGAACAGACGTTCCTCAATGAAAACGACACTCTCGGGATCGTCGATCCAACCTACAACGCACCCTGCATTACGTCCGTAGCTACGAGTCAGGTGAACCCGTACCAATATGTCGCGGCGCCCGGGCTCACTGCTGCAGACTGTCCCGGCATCATCGGCATCGACCAACAGAACAACCCTTCCAACCCGAACGCGCCCGGTTCCGCCTTTTACCCTTATTACAACCCGATCCTGGCTCCTTACGACTTGACCCGCGGCGGAAGCCCGTACACCTTCAATGGCCACACTGACGTGAAGGAGCTTGCTCTCTACATCCGGGACGTGATCACAAAAGGAAACTGGTCTTTGAACCTCGGCTTGCGCGGCGATTTGTATAACGGCCTCACCATCGCGCGGCAGGCCGAGCCTCGCCTCGGTGCCGCTTACAACATTAAGAAGACCAACACGATTCTTCGCGCTTCCTACGCGCGTACCTTGGAATCTCCTTTCAATGAAAATCTGATACTGTCCAGCATCGGCTGCGAAAATGCTGTCTTAGCCCCGCTTCTCCTCTGTACGCCCGGAGCGAGCGGAGCGTTGAGCCCCGGCTTTCGCAATGAATTCCACGCTGGCCTCGAGCAGGCGTTCGGGCGCTACCTCGTCTTTTCTGGTGAGTGGATCACGAAGTACACTCACAATGGCTACGACTTCAGCGTGCTCGGCAACACTCCTATCACTTTCCCTATCGAATGGCACAACTCCAAGATTCCCGGATATGCGGGCCGCGTGAGCGTGCCCGATATCCATGGCTTTTCGGCGCTCATGGTCTTCTCCAGTGTGGCGGCGCGCTTTTTCCAGCCCCAGATCGGCGGAGCTGGCGCGACGGTCGCGACCAGCGCGGGACTACCCTTCCGCATTGACCACGACGAAAAGTTCAACCAGACCACCCACTTGCAATACCAGCCTTGGAAACGCGGCCCATGGGTCGGCTTCAACTGGCGGTATGACAGCGGGCTGGTCGCAGGTGCAACGCCCTGCTTCGGGCAGGACGTCCCGTTCAACGACTGCCCAGGATCGGTTGTCATTGGTGGCGTGAATAACGTGAGCATGGGCGCTGCCAACGTGGGTGAGATTCCGCTTTCTGCCGACCAGGAGTCCGAGGCCGGGTTCACTTGCAACGGCGTACGCGCAACCCCTACGGCACCCCTGCCTTTCAATTGCCCCGCATCGGCGTTTGGTTCCGAGCTCATAAAGGTACCTGCGCAGAACACCGAAAATGACGACCACAATCCACCGCGTATCGCGTCGCGGAACCTCTTCGACGTCTCGGTCGGCCATGACAATTTGTTCCATGGCGACAAGTACAAATGGAGCGCGCAATTGACCGTCATTAACCTGGCGAACAATTATGAGCTCTACAACTTTCTCTCCACCTTCAGCGGCACGCATTACGTTACGCCGCGCACGCTAACCGCGGAACTTGGATTCCACTTCTAAAAGATCCTAAGCGAGAATTCATGAGTAAATCGAAGCGCGGAAGAGAATGTCGGCCGTAACCCGCTTGTCAAAACCCTTGACGCTGGCCGCCATGAGCCTCGGCTTCGTCGTGGTGCAACTCGACGTGACCATCGTCAACGTGGCGTTACCGCACATCGGATCGTCGCTGGGTGCGGGAGTCGCCGGACTTCAATGGGTCGTCAATGCATACACCTTGGTTTTTGCAGCGGCGATTCTGACCGCAGGGGCGCTTGGCGATCGATTTGGAGCCAAGCGCTGCTTTATCGTTGGTTTTGTTGTTTTCACGCTTGCCTCGCTGGGCTGCGGGCTTGCACCAAACTTGGCAGCACTGATCAGCGCCCGTGCGGTTCAAGGATTGGGCGCGGCCATTCTCGTGCCCTGTTCGCTGGCATTGCTCAATCATTCCTTTCATGACCAACACGAGCGCACAAAGGCCATCGGAATATGGGCGGCAGGTGCCAGCGCTGCGCTCGCGGCTGGGCCAGTTGTGGGCGGCGGGCTAATCGCAGGGATTGGCTGGCGCAGCATTTTCTTTGTCAATCTCCCGTTGGGCATCTTTGGTATATGGCTGACGTGGCGCTATGCGGAGGAGTCCACCCAAACTCGGGGCCGCGCTCTGGATCTCGCCGGGCAATTTATTGGAATGTTCGCTTTGGCTGACTTGGCTGCGGCGATGATCGAGGGCGGCGCGGTTGGCTGGACGCACCCGCTAGTCCTGGCCGCCTTTCTGCTGTTCGTATTGGCGGCAGTGGCGTTTGTAGTTGTGGAGATCAAGAGCCGGGCCCCGATGCTGCCTTTGTCTCTCTTTAAGAACCAAACCTTCAGCGCGGCAACTCTGATCGGTTTGTTAATGAACACCGCATTTTACGGCCTGATATTCATGCTTAGTCTGTACTTCCAGCAGGTCAAACACTACACCCCGTTGGCGACGGGAATGGCATTTCTTCCGATGACAGTTATCGTGCTGCTTGCCAATCTGTCGGTGGGGCCGATTGCCACGAGGGTCGGCCTGCGCATGCCGATATTGATCGGTCAGGTGCTGCTCGCAATCGGATGCCTTACTCTCATTGGAATTAATCAGAATACCTCCTACAAGGCACTCTGCCTGCAACTGCTGGCAATGGGTGCGGGAGTGGGGTTGACCGTCCCCCCAATGACCTCCGCACTTCTCGGCACTGTTGGCGCCAAACTGTCAGGCGTTGCCTCGGGCGTGCTCAATGCTTCGCGCCAGGCAGGCAGCGTCATTGGAGTTGCGTTGTTTGGGTCGCTCATCGAGCGCCATCGCCCTTTCATCCCCGGAATTCGCATCGCGCTAATGATCTCCGTAGGGGTCCTGCTCGCTGGATGCTTGTCAGCATTTCTGATTCAGCGGGAACAGCCCCGGAAGTCGTGAAGCGAAGGATGTGTCGCGAGTGAAACAAGGGTTCTGGTTTTAAAATGAATATCGTCTGGCGCAGACATTACTGTCCGCGGAATGCCGTTGAGGGCAGGGCGGTTCGGATTGCAAACTGTTAGGCCGTCGGCTCCTGCGTCTGCTGCATAAACGACAGCAGACACGTTTCCAAGACATTCTTGCTTGCCTCTGGCATGTCGCGGAAACGGAAGGGTTGTAGCCAACCCTGCGTGGCCCACATGGGAAACAGCATCTCGACCTTTTCGCGGATCGTGATTTCCCCGAGATGGAAGATCAACTCCACGTGCAGCTTTTCGTCGAGCGGCTGCTCCAGATTTATCAGGCCGCCGCTGGTGGATAGCTGATGCAATTTGCCCCTCACTTCGCGCCGGTTGGGCAATCGAATGAGCGCCAGGACTGAGCCGCGCAGCTTTACCCGAAATGCGCGCGGCGTAATGCCGGGCGCCTTGGACGGAGAAGCTTCAACTGCGGCCGATTCTGGAGTGTGCGACATCGTGGATTGAGTATGGCATCGGCCGCACCTCCGCACGAGGTTACGAAAGAACGGCACCACAACTCAGACGATTGGCAAGCCTTATTTTTGAGCAGTTATTTCCGCCTGGGATGGGTCTCGCCATGGCCGGAAAACTGGTTGTAGGGCCAGGCCTCCTTGCTCTTGGAGGTGACTTTGTCGGCGATGTTCGTAGAGGCAGCGGCGGGATTGGAGGAGCAATTCCAATCCTCCGGCGGAGCGGGAATTCCCCACACGTTCCCGTGGTTGTACAGCGAGACTCCAATAAGAAAGTATTTCCCGTCATGTCCCAGCGGAAGACAATTCGCCACCCGGGCGGAAGCGCTTCCGCCGCCCGGCAGATCACTCAGCAGTACTGGCGTCTCGAGCGGCAAGGCTTGCGAAGCGCGGAATCCGCAGCCTTGCGGGCTCACCACCAGCGCGACACACTCCCCAGCGAACGAATGCCTGCGATCCATGCTGGTCACGGTGATGGGAATCACCACGCGCACTCGCGTGCTGCGCCTCGTCGTCTTGGGTGTGAATACTTCCATCTGCGTTCGTCCGCACGGGACTTGCACTGCCTGCACATAGTTTGACAGAACCGAGGCTGGACGCGGACGTGAGAAGACGAAGCGAAGGTGACGAAAGTAACCCAGATTGCTAGAGGGCTAGGCAACGCGCGGGGCCTTCATCCTATCGAAGGCTGCCAGCGTGCCCTGTTAAGATGTCGACATTCGTGAAGTCGACCAGTGAACCAGTTCAGTGAACCCAGAACTTCTCTCATCTTTGGGCCGCCGAGCGGCAACGGCGCCAGTTGTGCCCGAGTGGAGTCTGCTCTGCGCCGCCAGTTCCGCCGATCCGCGCGAGAGCGATTTCGCCCGCATGCGGTCCGCCCTCGCGCCACCAATGCTGGAAAGGCCAATCGACTGGGAGACTGCGCTTCGTCTCGCGGACCAGCACGGCACATCTTCGCTGCTGTATCAGAATCTCTCACGTTTGGCCGACGCGGTGCCTTCCCCTGTGCTCGCATCGCTTCGCCGGCGTTATGAAAGGAACGTACACAAGTCGCTCTTTCTCGCGCGCGAACTGATCCGCATTCTGAACTGCCTGGATGCGCTCGGCATCGAAGTGATTCCGTACAAAGGCGTCGTCATGTCGGAGGCTTACTACGGCGATATGGCGTTACGCCAGTCCGGCGACATGGACTTGTTCGTCCGCAAGCGGGACGTGGCGCGTATTAAGAACGCCGTCAACGATCTGGGGTATACGCCGCGCGTGCCCATTCCTGAAGATGCGGAGCAGGATTACATTGCGTCGGGATACGAGTACACGTTCGACAGTTACGCGGGAAAGAATCTGCTGGAGCTCCAGTGGGCACTGCAGCCCCGCTTCTATGCCGTCGATTTTGATATGGATGGATTGTTCGAGCGTGCGGTGAGCGTCACGGTTGCGGGCCGCCGTGTGAAAACGCCTTCGCCCGAAGATCTGCTGCTGGTTCTTTCCGTACACACCGCAAAACACGTCTGGGGACGGCTGATCTGGCTCTGCGACATTGCGCAGATTGTGAAGCGGGAGAATTTGAATTGGGATTGGGTTCAGTCTCAAGCCCGAGAACTTGGCATTGAGCGGATTCTGCATATCACGTTGCTATTGGCGAACCGACTTCTGGCAACGCCGATTCCGCCTCCGATAGAAAATGCAATTCTCGCGGACCGCGCTGCGCGGGCCTTCGCGGATCAGATCGCCGCGGCCGTGGCTGCTGGAGTCACCTACGAGGAACAGCAGTTATCGTACTTTAGACTCATGATACGGCTTCGTGAACGCAGAACAGACCGTTTGCGATTTCTCGCGCGGCTGACTTTTACTCCCGGTCCCGGAGAGTGGGAGGCGATTCGTCTGCCTAGGACTCTGTTTCCGCTCTATCACCTGGTGCGGCTGGTGCGGCTGGCGCGGCTGGCGTCCCGATTCGCTCGTCAATAATAATTGTCTGGCGCTCAACGGCTGGCCAAACCTCCTGCGATTTCGCCGCCGTCCAGGGTGTAGACGTGGCCGGTGGCGTAGGCTGCGTCGTCGGATGCGAGGAATGCAAAGAGGGCGGCGATCTCTTCGGGCTGGGCATGACGGCGGAGAGGAATCTTGCGGTTCACTTCGTCGAGCATCGCGTCGCTATACTCGGCTCGCTGCATGGGCGTGAGCACGTATCCGGGAGCGACGGCGCACACGCGAACTTTGGGCGCGAGTTCGAGCGCCATGGTTTTCGTTAGTTCAATCACGCCGGCCTTGGTGGCGTTGTAGTCGGCATAGTAGGGATAGCCCATGATGCCATTGGTGGAGGCGGTTTGCAGAATCACTCCGCTGCCGCGCTCTACTGTGTAATTTTCCATCATGTGGCGCGCCGCGGTTTGCGCTACATAGAAGACGCCGGTGAGATTTACGGCGATCACTTTGTCCCATTCTTCGGGAGTAATGTCGAGGAATTTGTGACGAATGCTGATGCCGGCATTGTTGATGAGCACGTCGACTCCGTCCATCACGCGGACGGCGTCGGCGAGCGCGGCTTCTACCTGCATCAGGTCGGTGACGTCGGCGATGATGGCCTCGGAGATTGCCGGAAGTTGCTGACGAATGGCTGCGCACGCTTTGGCGTCGCGGTCGAGGATACAGACACGCGAGCCTTCTTCCAAGAAGCGCGCGGCGGTGGCTGCGCCGATCCCGCTGGCGCCTCCGGTGATGAGGACTCGCTTGTTGGTCAGGCCGCGCATCGAGGGATGCTGAATTCTATCAGCCATCCAGAGGCGGACTGACCTCCTGCTACCGCATCGCAGCCGTTCCGGGTTAAGTTCTGGCGATTTTGGGTACGCCTCCCCCCTCCCCCTCCCTACCCCTAAATCTCTAGAATCAGGCGGTTAGCAGGGCAATGATATCGTTGACTAACCCAGCGATTCGTTGTACTTTAGCAGAAAGAGAGCGTAACCGATGATTGCAAACAGTTAATGGACAACGCGGCTTATTGTATCCGCTCACAATCGGAGATGAAGTGAATTTCCGTCTCACTTACGATGGACCGCTCAAAGCTGCCAGTCAGAGCGATACGCGGCGGCTGGAGAAGCACGCGATACGGCGAGCTTTCCATCGCCAGCTCGACACGTTGTATCTAGCGCACGATTCGCGATTCCTTGATGCTGAACAGGCAGCCCTTGCGGGCGATAAGATTCCCACCGTGCAGCGCGGAGCCTTTACGTTTACCGCGCTCGTGAGGGAGAAGCTGAATCTTGTGTGCGATCTTGACATTCTCTTTCTACGCCGTGACGATCCGGGGAGACTTATCCGAAGCGGCGGAGACTTGGATAATCGCATCAAGGTACTGTTCGACGCGCTACGCATCCCGCAGGATGACAATGAAGTGCGTGACCTCGCGCCCAAAGGTGAGGATGAGAGCCTTTTCCTGTGCCTTACCGAAGATGACAAACTTATCACTGGTTTTCGCGTAACAACTGACAGACTCTTGGAACCGGCCACATCTCCAGCAGACGAGAATCATGTTCGGCTAATTATCAACGTCGAAGTTAAAGCCACAACGCTGACGGATGAGAACATCTCGTATTTGAGCCATTTCTGAGTGGTACAATCCCCGCCGTGCCTTTCAGTCCGTCCGATCTGCCGTGGTGGGGATGGCTCCTGTGCTCCGGGGTAGCTTGGCTCGTTTGCATTATTATCGTCCGGTTCTGCGACGGCGACGAACTACAACTCCCCCTTGCACTCTTGTCCGGCTTGATCGGTGTGCTCACAGGAATCATGGGCACCGTTCGTTTCGTCAAATGGATATGGACAGGCTAGCCTTGCTATGATGGGTGCGTGAAGTCCAAACTCGACACCGATACGACGCCAGCGCAAAAGTACAGACAGTTCCAGGACGGATTGCGGCAAGTTCTGACAGTCTCGAAAGCAGAACTCCAAGAGCGTGAGAAGCAATACCAGGATTCGCGCAAAGACAAGCCGAAGCGCGGCCCGAAGCCGCGCTCCTAGAGCTTGACCGTCATTCCCGGCGGAGAAGTAAGCTGCATACGTCTCAACTCAAGATTCGATACATTCTGCCGCGCACTGCGTAGGTTTTCTTCCGTTTGCAGTAGAGTCGTGAAATTGAGACACTCTTTGCGCTTCTCATCGACCAAAAGACGCATCTCCGCATCGCTCTGTGTCGGGGAAAAGTCGCTTGCAGATGGTTGCTTTTCGGCATGATGGCGTAGCCATCGTGACCAAGCCTCTAGGTCATTGGCAAGACGACGCGCCCGCTCCCGTTCATGGGCAAAGTTCTCACTCGCCTCTTCAACTTCCACTCCGAGTCTTACGCGCTGCTCTCTCTTCTCGCTTTCGGTCATCGCTACTTCTCCTGCCTCGTTTCAAACGGCGGGGATTAGAAAGGCTCAGGCGTCGTAGTCCTCGCTTCGTCTGTCTTGCCAGTCAACTCAGCATAGGTTAAACGCTTGTTGGCGATTTGGCCTAGAACTTTTTCAAAGCGTGCGTAATCGTCCATCGGCTTCTGCCGATTGTTGAATCGGAAAACCTGCTCATCTAAGTAACGGTCAAGGTGGAATGGTTCCACGGCAACGTATGTGCCGCGAAGATGCCGCTTGAACAAACTCCAGAAGTTTTCCAATCCGTTTGTGTGGACCTGCCCGCGAACGTATTCCTGCGAGTGGTCTACGACTTCGTGAATGTACTTCCAGTTTAGATTGTCGTAAGGCACGGCGTTGTCAGTGTAGACGGCAGAGCCGAACTTCACATTCTTGAAAATCTCCGCTTGTAGTGTCTCGCGCTTTGTGTCCGGCACAACCTTGGCTCTGACTTCTCGTGCTTCCCGATCCAGCAGTCCGACAACGATAGTCTTGCCAGTTGCCCCGCCTGTGTGACCTGTGACAGCCGCGTAACGCTCTCGCTTGTCACGGTGCATATTCCGCATCTTCCCGCCGAAGAACGATTCGTCTACTTCCACTTTGTTCTCAGGGCCACCGATCTTGTTCAATGGCCCATATCCGAAATCTGCTTTCATGGCGAGTCTGAGCCGATGGAGAACGAACCATGCCGACTTCTGAGTGATGCCCAGAGCGCGGTGAATCTCCCAAGACGAAACACCGTTCTTGCAGTTTGTGAGCATCCACATGGCGGGAAGCCACTTCTGCAACGGGATGGGCGAGTCCTCGAAGATCGTCCCCAGTTTGACGCTAAACTGCCGTCTGCAATCACGGCACTTAAACCGCTTCTGGGTCTTGAGGTAGTAAGGCTTTTTAGCGAGACAGGCGGGGCACTCTGGGCCATCGGGCCAGCGCATCTTGGCTACCGCGTCAATGCAGACCTGCTCATCCGAGAAGTGCTGGATTGCCTCTTGGAGTGTCTTTGGCTTTTCCATGACCCAACTCTAGCAAATTATCTTGGGTTAGTCAAGGATATTATTACCGTTAGCAGAAATTTCCTGGCAAAATACGTCTTCCAAAGAACTTAGATACTAAAATCCGTGAAGCAAAGGACTTAGGGGCGCGACTAATGGGGTTGACCCGACCATCGCGGCCTCGACTAGGATTGCGCGATTTAATTTGCGGCGCAAGGATAGATGTCACAGGGTGATGTGGAAAACGAGGGGCTTGCTCAACTTGCGAATCGACGTGAGGCCGAATGCAGTGCCGCGGAGGGTGCAGGGATCCTTCGACTCCTCCGTCGCTGGCGCTCCGGCTGCGCTCAGGATGACAGGGTCGGAAGAGGGGTGGATTAACGGCACGACTGAAGTTGCGCCCTTTCCGTTTGTTCTCCACGCGGGAGCAGTGGCGGCGCAGGCGGACAGCAGATTCCTCGTCGCTTCGCTCCTCGGAATGACAAGAAATAGCGCCTCTCGGAACGACAAATAATATTTAGATGGGTTTGCCGCGGAAGAAGTAGACGAGTTCGATGATGAGGATGATTACGACCATTAATTCGAGGACGAAGGCGCGGCTTTGGTTGAATTCGTCGACCATGAAGCGGTAGAGGTCTTCGGCGGTTTGGAGTTTTTCCTGGACGAGGTCTTTGTAGTCGGGCACGCCGACCTTCAGGGCTGCTAGCTTGTAGAGGCGGGCGGAGAACATGTCGCTGAGGAACTTGATGGCGTTATCGGCGCGCTCGGTCAGCTCGCTGACGTCGAGCAGGACGGTGTGGAGTTTGGAGGCGGCACGGGCGGTGCGCCAGCGCGACCAGAGGCCGCGGCCTCCGCGTTCGAGGAAGTCGTAGACCTGTTCGAGCTGCTTGGTGAGCAGTTCGTCGTAGTGGCGGAACTCGAGCAACTGCGAGTTGGCATATTGCAGGAGCTGGATGGCAGTCTCGGCGCCGACGGGACTGTCATAGATGAAGGCGGCATTCCATCCGATTACGGCGAGATCGTGAGGATAGTAGGAAATCCGGGATTGAAGAATTTCCTGGCGTTCGCCGTCGGAGAGCGGCTGGGTTTCGCCGCGCACGACCTGGGAGATGAAGTCCCCTTGAGAAGCGAGGAGTTCCGTGGCGGAGGGCGAGCCGGCAATCTCGCGCAGGTGGAAGATAAAATAGTCTTCCTGGAGCCACTCGGTGGAATATGGTTTGACCAGCGCGGGCGCGGCGCGCT
This sequence comes from Acidobacteriaceae bacterium, assembly GCA_003168355.1. Lineage (GTDB taxonomy): Bacteria > Acidobacteriota > Terriglobia > Terriglobales > Acidobacteriaceae > Sulfotelmatobacter. The sequence goes on from PMSQ01000065.1 coordinate 18,802, forward strand.
CGAGTTTCTGCTTGACGATGCGAGTAGCCAGGCTTTCGAAGTTGGTGTCCCAAACCCAGCGGCTGGAAAGTTGAACCAGCTTGTCCCAGTCGCCGGAGAAGGGCAGCTCGAAGACCACGCTGACTACGCCGTAGTCGAAGTACTTGATATCGCCCTGGAGGCGCTCGCCGCTTTCGAGAATGAGGGGCTCGAGCACCTCTTCAACTGGAGGACGCTGGAAGCGGACGTACCCGGGAGCCATATGTTTAAAGCTGGTGTCGACAGTGCGCGCGCCGAGAATGCGGCGAAGCTCGTCAAGGCGAATCTCTTCGCAAACGTCGAACTGGATCATCACCAGTACCGCCCCGGATAGCGGCGCCTCCGCCGAATTGGCGGTTACCAGCGCAGGTAGGGCTTCGGCGGGAACCTTGCCGACGGTTGACGTGGTGATTGTGGTTTCAATATCCATGACTTCGCTACCTTGAGGCTTCAGGGCCCGCGACTTCAGGACCCCGACCGGTGAGACTTCTATTGTCCCAGAAGTCGAGCGATCTGGCGAGGGTAAGGGTTACCGCCGGGCCATTAACCAAGCAAACTATTTAGAATCAGTGCTTTCTGTAGAATTTCCATAATAGCGCTCCGCCCGCTAGCAGGGCAGCCAATCCCAGGCCGGCGCGTTTCATGGAGCGGAGGACTTCGGCCTCGCGGCGGCGTGTGCGGGCGGACTCGGGATAGGGGAGCGGCTCCTGTGCGCCGGGATTGTTGATGGCCATTTGCAGAACTTCAGCCAGGTGCAGGGCGTGGCGGGGAGAGCCTTGGGCGATCTGTTCGCGGCAGCTGAAGCCGTCGGCAATGATCAGCCAATCGGGTGGGGCCTGGCGGACGGCGGGGAGTAGTTCGAGTTCGCCGATGGCGATGGACAAGTCGTACTTATCGGGCTCGAAGCCGAAAGAACCGGCCATGCCGCAACAGCCGGGAGCGGGGCTTTGGAAGTCGATGCCCAGACGGCGCAAGACGGCCTCTTCGGCAGTCATTTTCATCAGGGATTTTTGGTGACAGTGGCCGTGGAGAATCGCTTTGCGATCGAGCCGGGGGAGCGGAAAACTCTTTGCGCGGGTTTCGAGGAATTCGCTGAGCAGGAAAGTCTGCCGAGACAAGGCTTGCGCGCGTTCGTCGTGGGGGAAGAGGTTGAGGAGTTCGTCGCGGAAGACGGCGACGCAACTGGGTTCGAGGCCGACGATGGGAATGCCGGCTGCGATTTCGGGTGAGAGCTCGTCGAGGATTTGAAGCAGGAGCGACTGGGCGCGGTCGAGCATGCCGTGGTCGTAGAGCGGGCGCCCGCAGCAGAGATTCGCGCGCGGGACAATGACTCGGAAGCCGGCGGCTTCCAGGACTTCGACGGCGGCTTTGGCGGTGCCGGGGTGGAAATAATTATTGAACGTGTCGGGCCAGAGGAGAACGGGCGGGGCGTCCAAGTTATCCGGCGTGTCCCGGCGATGGAACCATGCTTTGAAAGTCTCTGGGGCGAAGGCCGGGATAGCGCGCTGCTTGGGAATTCCGGCAACGAACTTTGAGATGTCGCGCAGGAATGGAAGTTGCGTGGTCAGGTTGGCGAAGCCGGGTGCGTGCGATGCCAGGCGCGCCCACAAGTCGATGTTGCCGAAAGCGTAGGCCTGGCGCGGGCGCACGCGGCCCTGGTAGTAGTGGGAAAGAAATTCGGATTTATATGTGGCCACGTCGACGCCGACCGGACACTCGGTCTTGCATCCCTTGCAGGCGAGGCAGAGATCGAGCGACTGTTTGACTTCTTCGCTGCGCCAGCCGTCGCGGATGATCCCATCCCTTCGGTTTTGGCCTTGAGTCATCTCCCAGAGCAGGTGAGCGCGGCCGCGGGTGGAGTGTTCTTCTTCGTGCGTGGCGCGATAGCTGGGGCACATCAGGCCGCCCTCTTCACGACGGCACTTGCCCACGCCCACGCAGCGCAGAGTGGCCTGGGCGAGACTGCCGTGGTCATCGAGGAATTGGAAGTTGGTCTTCGGTTCCCATGGTGAGTAGGCGGAGCCGAGGCGGAGGTTCTCGTCGAGTTTGTAGGGCTCGATCAGCTTGCCGGGATTCATCTTCCATTCAGGATCCCAGGCCGACTTGAATTCGCGGAAAGCCTGAACCAGTTCGGGGCCGAACATTTTCGGAAGCAACTCGGCGCGAGATTGTCCGTCGCCATGTTCGCCGGAGATGGAACCTCCATAGCTCACCACCAGATCGGCGGCTTCTTCCATAAATTTGCGGAACTTGGCGATGCCGTCTTTCGATTGCAGGTCGAAGTTGATGCGGGTGTGCACGCAGCCGTGGCCGAAGTGGCCATAGAGCGAGCCTTTGTAACCGTAGGCGGCCATCATTTGGCGCAGGTCGCGGAGATATCCGCCAAGTTTTTCTGGCGCGACGGCGGCGTCTTCCCAGCCTTCCCAGCTCATCGGTTCACCGGCGACGTGCGAAGTCGCGCCAAGAGCCGATTCGCGAACTTCCCAAATGCGTTTGATTTGTTGCTTGTCGATGTAGAGACGCATGTGGGGAGGGTTCGCACTGCGGCCAAGCGACTGCATCAGGCCGCGGGCCTGGGATTCGGCTTGCAGCGCGGTTTCGGCGCCGAATTCGACCATTAACCAGCCGCCACCTTCGGGAAGCAGAGCGAGGCCGTCAGAGTTGATGCCTTTCGCTCGCGTATAGCCGACGAGAAGATCGTCGAAGCCTTCGAGGCCGATGGGCTTGTGCGCCATAATTTCGGGCACATGGTCGGCGCACTGATAAATATCGGGATAGGCGGCGACCAGCAGCACGCGCTCAGGCGGACTTTCGACCAGACGACAGGTTGCTTCGAGAACCGTAACGCAGGTGCCTTCCGAGCCGACGAGTGCGCGCGCAACGTGGAAGCCATTTTCGGGCAGGAGGAAGTTCAGGTTGTAGCCGGAGACGCGGCGCGGGATGTTGGGAAAGCGCTGGCGGACGAGATCGCCATAGGTGGCGGCGATTTGCTTCAGTGCGGCGTAGATCTGAGCGGCTCGAGCGGAGTCGCTGCGGCCCGATACTTCCGGACCGCCGGACAGCCGAGGGCGGCTGTCTCCACATGGCTCGATTAGATCCTGGCCGACTTTCATCCGTGTGCCGTCGTAGGTGAGGATTTCGAGTTCCTCGATGTTGTCGTCGGTCTTGCCGGCCATGACGGAATGGACGCCACAGGAGTTGTTTCCGATCATGCCGCCGAGAGTGCAACGATCGTGAGTGGCGGGATCGGGTGCGAAAGTAAGGTGGTGCTCTTCAGCGGCGGCGCGAAGATGGTCGAGCACGACTCCGGGCTGTACACGGGCGAGGCGGCGGGCGGGATCGATTTCCAGGATCTTCGCCATGTGCCTAGAAAAATCGAGTATGACAGCGACGTTGCAGCACTGCCCGGCAAGAGATGTGCCGCCGCCACGGCAGAGCAAGGGCACGCCGAACTTGCGGCAGAGTGCAACCGCTGCCAGAACATCATCGGCATCGCGCGGGTACACTACGCCGATGGGGACCTGGCGGTAGTTGGAGCCGTCCGTTGCGTAGAGAGCGCGAGTACCGCGATCGAAACGGACGTCCCCGCGCGATCCGCCACTAAGCTGAGCGCGCAGAGCTTCAGCCAAGCGCTCCGCGTCTACTGGTGCGGACTTGGCGGCCGGGGTGAGTTCTACGAATCTGCCTGGCATCGGCCTGACTTAATTAGTTCGAAGACGAGTTTGTGGAGTCAGAATTACGGCTAACCCTGGTGATCTGGATCTTGGTCTTGTCGCCTCTCGCTTCGATGTTGATGGTGATCATGGTTTTATTATCGTTGGAGATGATGGTGCACCGGCCCGCGTCGGAGCTGCTGACCATCGCGTTGGGAAATTTCGCCTTGTAGAAGCTCGATACTTTATCCACGGAGTCGGTGCTCTCGGAAGTTAGCGAAGCGGTATGAACGCCACCAAAAGTTGCCGACTGTGCGCCGTTTCTGGAGACTTCCGCGCCGGGGTAGAGATCGACTCCCAGATTGCGCGCTGCTTCTGCAGGATCCTGCGTGGTCTTAACGCTGCCGAACGGGGTCTCCACTGTCACATTGTTGCCGTCCTGGTGAACGTGCGCGTGGCGAGCAACCCGCCAGGCGAAGAACCCAATCGAAGCTACACTGAGAATTCCCAGGAGCACGATTACGCCCACCACAATGAGGATGACTTTAAGAGCGCCGCCGCCCTGGGCGGGAGGTGAAGAAGCGGCTGGAGGCATGGAGCCAGCCGCAGCCTGTGGCGTGGCCGCCGGCGGCAGCGACGAAGCGAGTATCGCCGCGCCGCACTTGGAACAGAACCTGGTTCCGGGAGTGATATTCGCACCACAAGAATTGCAGAATGCCATAATCACCTCATACCGATGCAGTGTAATACCCAGTCGGCGGGAGTATACCGCAGATTGGATGGGAAAGAGAGCTAAGCTCCCTCAGGGGCTAAAGCCCGGATTAGTTCTGGACGCTTACGCGGCGCTGAAGCGCCGCTCTTCCACGTTGCCGCCAACATTTGAGTTTTTCCGCAGCCTGCGAAGTCATGCCTTTCCAACCCAAAGCTGCGCTTTTCCAAGATGATTTACGGCACCGGCTTAGCTCCACAGACGGGTGGCGTAGTCGGTCATGGTGAGTCCCAGCAACAGGAGCAGGAAGAACAAGGCCGCGATCACGACCAGTTTGGTGAGCTTTTCGCTGGCGCCTTTGACGTGCATGAAGAAGAGAGCGACCAGAGTTGCTTTTACGCTGGCGATGGTGAGGGCAACGGCGGCGTTATACTTGCCCAGGTCCAGCGTTGCGGCATAAACGGTAAGAGCGGTGCCGACAAGAAGCGCAAAGAAGACTGCGAAGTAAGTGGGCAGCGGCGACGATTTGGAGTGTTCAGACATAGAGCCTCACGGATGCCGGTCGATCAAGTAGAGCAAGGGGAACAAGTAAATCCACACAATGTCGACGAAGTGCCAGTAGAGGCCGCCGATCTCGACGGGAGTATGCCACTCGGGAGTGAAGCGTCCCTTCCAGGCCATGGTTAAGAGCCAGAGAAAAATGCCCAGGCCGATGATCATGTGCAGGGCATGCAGGCCGGTCATGACGAAGTAGAGGGAGAAGAAAAGCTGCGCGTGGCGCGGGTTAGCGTACTGACCGGGATGCCCGGGGATCGGAACCTTATCAAAACTGAAGGAAGCTCCGGGGACGTGATGCTCCACAAACTTTTCCCGGTACTCGATGCCTTTGATGCCGAGAAAAGTGACACCGAGGAGCATGGTGATCACGAGGCTTACAATCAGGAGGGTCCTGCGGGCGGTCTGCGCGGCCCACACGGCCAGGACCACGGTCAAGCTGCTGCAGATGAGCACGGCAGTATTGGTAGCGCCGTAGCCCATATTGATGGTTTTGCTGGCAGCAGCAAAATCTCCGAAGTACCAGCGGCGGTAAACCAGGTAAGCGCAGAACAGGCCGCCGAAGAACATGACTTCGGTGGCCAGGAAAACCCACATGCCAAGGCTGGCGGCATCGCGCTGCTGCTGCGGTTCGGCGAAGTGGTGCAGGAGCGCCGGATTGTGCGCTTCGCCGTGGGCATTCACTTGAACGGCGGCTGCGGAGTTATCGGCCAACGGGGACCTCCTCGCTGTGAGGCGCGTCCAGTTCCTCGTAGTTATAGGCCTCCCAGGTCACGACAGGTTCTTCGTCGAAGTTGAAGGTGGGTGGCGGGGAGGCTGTTTTCCACTCCAGTCCGGCGGCATTCCAAGGATTGTCGGATGCAGGCTTACCGTAGCGCATCGACCAGAGGAAATAAATCATGGGCAGCAAATATCCCACGCCGAGGACGGTGGCGCCGGCCGTCGATAAGACATTCAGCACCTGGAATTCGGGCATGTGGCTGTAATCGTAGTAGCGCCGCGGCATGCCCATGTAGCCGAGGATGAACTGCGGGAAGAACGTGAGGTTGAAGCCGATAAAGACGATCAGAGCGGCAAGGCGCGCCCAGCCTTCGGGGTAGAGGCGTCCGGAAATTTTGGGCCACCAGAAATGCATTCCGCCCAGATAACCCATCACCGCGCCTCCAACCATGATGTAGTGAAAGTGGGCCACGACGAAGTAGGTATCGGTAACGTGGACGTCGATGCCGAGAGCGGCCAGGAACAGTCCGGTGAGGCCACCAATGGTGAAGAGTCCGAGAAAGCCGAATGCGTAGAGCATGGGCGCATCATAGTGGATGGAACCCTTGTAAAGAGTCGCCGTCCAGTTGAAGACTTTGATGGCCGAGGGCACGGCCACCGCATAGCTCAGCAACGAAAATACCAGAGCGGCGTAGACCGACATTCCGGCCACAAACATGTGGTGCGCCCAGACGAGAAAACCGAAGACCGCGATCGCAATGGAAGAAAACGCCACGAAGCTGTAGCCGAAGATGCGCTTGCGCGAGAAGCAGGCGATGATCTCAGTAACGACGCCCATTGCCGGCAGAATCATGATGTAGACGGCGGGATGGGAATAGAACCAGAACAGATGCTGGAAGAGGAGTGGATCACCTCCGAGTTTGGGATCGAAGATGCCAAGGTGCAGAGCGCGTTCGGCGGCGACCAGCACGATGGTGACGGCAATGACCGGCGTGCCGAGTAACTGAATGATGCTGGTGGCGTAATGAGCCCAGATAAACAGGGGCAGGCGCGACCACGTCATGCCAGGGGCGCGCATGCGGTGGATGGTGACAACGAAGTTCAGGCCGGTGAGGATGGAAGAAAATCCGGCGACGAAGATCGCGAGTCCGGCTTCAACGATTTTCGTGTTGGTGAAGTTGGTGGCGAAGGGAGCGTAGAACGTCCAGCCGGTGTCGACGCCGCCGGTCAACATGCAGTGCAGCATCATCACGCCGCCGATGATGTAGAGATACCAGCTCAACAGGTTGACGCGGGGAAAGGCGAGATCCTTGGCCCCGATCATCATGGGCACGAGGAAGTTTCCGAGCACCGCGGGAATGGATGGAATCAGAAAGAAAAAGACCATGACCATGCCATGCATGGTGAAGAGCTTGTTGTAAGTATCGGCCTGCACCAAGTCCCCCGCCGGTGTGAGCAGCTCGAGACGGATGAGCAGCGCAAAAAAGCCGCCGATGAAGAAGAAGAACGTGATCGAGAGGAGATAGAGAAGAGCGATGCGTTTGTGGTCGGTGGTAAGCAGCCAGGACCAAACGCCGTACTCTTTATTCAGGTAGTTCTCGCGTTCGGGTTGAGGCATCGGGGTCGGCATACTCATTGCACCTGACTTCCATTTGACTGGGCATTGGGTAGAGCGTTTTGTTGGACTTCTTCCCGTATCTGGGGTGCGGCCGTGCTGGCGCTAGTCTTACTCTTTTCATCCGCATGCCCCGGCTTGGCCGCGGAAATCGATTTGATATATGCGACCAGGGCATTGACCTGCTCTTCGCTGACCAGCCCCTGAAAGGTCGGCATGATCGGCTGAAATCCCTTGACCCGCTTGGCACCCGGGTCGAGGATGCACTCGCGAACGTAGTTCTCATCGGCAGTGACGGTGCGGCCATCTTCGAGCTGGACCGGCTTGCCGAAAACTCCCTGCAGATTGGGGCCGCGCCCCTGCGTGTCAGTGCGATGGCAGGTGGAGCAGCCTAGTTCGGCGAAAATCTTTTCGCCGGTCACAGAGAGCGGGCCGGTCGAGCCGCCATTCATCCAAGCCTCATACTGAGCCGGTTCCTGAACCACAATGTCGCCGACCATGCCGGAGTGCTGGGTGCCGCAATATTCCGCGCAGAACAGGTGATAAACGCCGGGCTTGGTGGCGCGGAACCATTCCACCGTATAGCGGCCGGGCAGCACGTCCTGCTTGATGCGGAAGGCGGGAATGTAAAAGCTATGGATGACGTCCTGCGAAGTCATGATCAGTTTCACGTCGCGTCCCACGGGAACATGCAGTTCGTTGATCTCGCGTTGACCTTCGGCGTGCTCCACCTTCCACATCCACTGTTTTGCGACGACGTAAACTTCGGCCGCGTCGTCGGGCGGGGTGCGCTCCTTGAAGTAAACCGTCGCGCCCCAGGCAAAGATGACCATAAAAATGACGAATGGAATCGCGCTCCAGGTGATTTCCAGCGGGGTGGAACCTTCGAGCTGCTCGGCGCGAACGCCGGGGCGATGCCGGTACCGGGCCGCGAAGTAGATGAGACAGACAAAGATCAGCAGGGTCATCATCCCGGTGACAATGAGCAGAAAAATGTAGAGAGCATCCACGTGGCCCGCCATCGTGGAGGCCTGCTCCGGCCATAATGGAAAATTATTGAGCATACCCAGTCTTCGTCACCGCCGTCGCTGCTTTTTTTCGGGTCACCGAACGATCCAGCCGCCACAAAATAAACAAGAGAGTACCCAGCAGAAGAATTGTGGCGGCGGCCGCCAGGCGCAGAATGTTGGCCACCCTAGCGCCATATTTTCCGGTCTCAGGATTGTAGTGGTAGCAATAGAGCAATACTGCATCCACGGCATTGCCGATCTTGCCCTGCGAAGCCTCCACCAGCCCCATGCGCAAATCTTTCGGCGGAAAATCCACGCCGTAGAAGTAGCGTGAGATGCGGCCTTGCGGCGTGAGCACCATGATGGCGGTGGCATGCGCGAACTGATTGATCTTGGGATCGTATTGATACTGGAAGCCGGCAACTTTGGTGAGCGCGTTGATCGAGTCCGGCTGGCCGGTTAGGAAATGCCAGCCTGCGGCGGCATTCGGACGGCCGTAGCGCCCGACGTAGTCCTTTTTCTTAGCCGCAGCCATCTCGGAAGTTTCGCGCGGATCGAAGCTCACGGTGACGACGTCGAATTGATCGCCCACGTCGAACTTCACCAGGCGCATGGCGCTGGCGAGTCCGGCCAGAGCCTCACCACACAGCATCGTGCAGTTGTAATAGACCAGGTTGAGGATAAGGGGTTTGCGGCCGAAGTAATCTCCCAGCTTCACGCTCGTGCCGGTGTCGTCGCGGAAAGTGAGATCGGGTGGAACCTGCGCGTCAAGATGTTGCTCAATGCCAACGTTCTCCAGCCTGGGAGGCCGCGAGTTCGCGGGCGGAGACATAACGCCATTGTTCATCTGTGCAGTGGCAGCAGGCACCAGCAGCACGAGCGCCAATAGGACGCATGCGGCGGAAATCGAATTGTTGCGCTTACAGCTCACTTCTTCACACCCTTCTTGCTGGTTCCGGCCTTGCCCATTTCCTTCTTGGCTGTTTCCGCGGTTGCAACAGCCACGTCGCCGGTTGCGCCTTGCGGACGCACGGGAAGACCGCGCTGCACTAACAGGTCCATGGCGTGTTCGATTGGGATGCGCACCGTGCCGGCTTTTTCATCGATCCAGCCGTAGCTGTTCAGAGTTTGCTCTTCTTCCAGGCGAATTCCGTTCAGTTGGCCGCGCTCGTCTTCCTCGAGCTTCGGATTTGGAAAGGCACGCTGCGGATATCCGGGAGCGATGTGTCGAGTGTCCTGGGGAACATTCGTGACCAGCGGATTCACCGGGGGCTGCAAGGCTTTTTCGCGGTGATCGAGAAATACAAAGAGACCTCTAAGGACGAAAAGGCAGAGCACCGTCCCTACCACCAAGGCCAGCAGGAAATAGAGAATTCCGCGCGCCTGCAGATCCTGGCGCTCGAAACTTCCGTGCCCGGTTGCGTTCTCGTGTTGGGTCTCGTTGCTCATCGTCTCTTTGACAATTTCCCGTTCGTCATTTTGCGTTGGTCATCTTTCGTTACACATGTTTCGTTACGCATGCGTTTCATGCGCCGGCTGCAGAACTTCGTGCGCATCCGGGTCGTAGGCCGGCAACAGCGGCAGCAAAGACAGGTTGCGGAAAAAATACCAAAGCCAGATTCCACCAATGGCGATAGGGACAACTACATCGGCCAAGGTCAGAACGAGGGTTTTGGAAAAATTCGGTTCGATGATCCAAAACAGATCGAGGTAGCGCATCAACAGTAGCCACGCCGCAAGCCACACCAGGCGGCGGATATCGCGTTTGAAGGGGCGCGACAACAGCATCGCGAAGGGAATGACAAACGCGAACACCACCAGAAACAGCCCAATCGATTCCCAGCCGCCATGCAGGCGTCGCAGATAAAAAGTGATCTCCGAGGGCAGGTTGCCGGCCCAGATGATGAGCCACTGCGAAAATGAGAAATACGCCCAAACCATGATGAAGGTCAGCATCCACTTGCCGTGGTCGTGGACAAAGTCGGGCGTCAGCATCTCTGACATGGGCTTGTAGTTAAAAAGGATGCGCTCCACGACCACCGCGAAGCACATCGCGGAGAGTACTTCGCCGATGAGGATGAGCAAGCCAAAGATGGTCGAGATCCAACTGGGATCGAGCGACATGACCCAGTCGATGGCGGCGAAGGAGATAGTGAATCCGTAGAGGATGAGGCCGGGTCCGGCGACCGCCTTAAAGCGCTCGCTGTTGTCCGGAGCACCGGCGTGGTCGGTTTGCTTGGACCATTTCGACAGCAGATAGGACAGCAGGTTCCAGATCGCGAAATAGAAGATGGCGCGAATGATGAAACCGTTCACGGTGAGGTAAGTCTGTGTGATCTTTTCGAGGTGCTCGCGGAGATGCTTGTCTTCGATGTTGCCGAGTGGCTGCGCCCAGATGTAGAGCCGGTGAATCCCAAGAATGACGGGAATGAAGAGGATCGCGAGCAGCGGCAGCGTGCGCATGGCCGCGCCCAGGATGCGGCGGATGACCGTGCCCCAGCCGCCACCGGTGAGATGGCGGATCATGAGAATCGCCATGGAGCCGAGCGCGACGCCCAGCCAGCACATGAAGCCGAGCAAGTAGGCGCGATAGAACTCGTCGGGACGAATGAAAGCCAGGACGGCTGCGATCACGGCGAAAACCGCGCCGATCACGAGCGAGCGCTGAGATATTTTTCTTACGACCTCGGGTGCTGTCAAATCGAGAAGGGGAGCGGTTGCGGCGCTCATTTCGATTCCTCAGCGGTCGATTGCGTCGCCGGAGCAACTACGGGCAGGGTCGCACCCGATCCCGGCTCGCCGCGGAACTTCGGCGGCTCCGACGGAAAGTTCTGTCCGGTGGGCACATCTGCGCGGGTCGCGTTTTGACTGAGTTGCAGCGCGCGAATGTAGGCCACGATGTTCCAGCGGTCTCGCGGCGGAATCTGCGATGCGTAATCGGGCATGATGCCGAAGCCGTTGGTGATTACGTCGTAAAAGTAGCCGAGGGGAGCCTTCTGCAGCCGCTCGATGTGAAACGATGGTGGCTGGCGCGCGAAACCACGCGAAGGGATGAATCCGTTGCCATCGCCGACTCGCGAATGGCAGGGAGTACAAAAAATGTTGTAGCGCTCGCGTCCCCGGTCGAGAACTTCTTTGGTTACCGGAAACGGCATGTAGTCGCCGGGATTGTTGCCGGCTTTGCCGGTATAGTAGTAAGTGTCTTCGCGCAACTGGCCGCGGGCTACCGTGCCTTCGACCGGCGGACGCTCGGAGCGCTGGTCGGTAAAAAAGTCGCTACGGGAAAGCGGATTCTCCCGCGGCTGCACGTGCATGTCGATGCGGCAGCCGGCGAAAGACGCGACTGTTGCCAACAATATCCCGAGGGAAATCGCCCTTGCATTTTGAGGATCCAACGAAAAATCCCATTGCCCAGGCGGGCGTGGAATCCCACCCTTGCGCAAAAAGCGCGCAAGAGTGGGGCACCCGGCTGCCAGTAGACCCACGACGGAAATTTGGCTGAGGCCCGACATTTAGCTGGGCACCTCCGAGATCGAGCGCGGCTGCAGGCCTGCCAGAAAACCACGCGTGCCTGCCGGATCGTACTTAGGATCGGAAGAAAATACGATTAGGAAAAAGCGATCTTTGGATGCGAGAGCAAAGCGAGGCACGTTGAATACGGGATGATAAGGCATGGGCAGGCCATTCAGGGCGAGCATGCCGAACACCGCAAAGATTCCAGCAAAAAGAATCGTCATCTCGAACGTGATCACAATGAATGCGGGCCAGGAATGATAGGGCTTGCCGCCAATGTTGAGTGGATAGTCCACGGCGGACATCCAGTACTGCATAAGGTAGCCGGTGAGGCCGCCAATGATGCCGCCAATCAGTACAACCAACGGAACTTCGTCCCGGTGAAAGCCAAGTTCTTCCGCCAGGCCTTCGATGGGAAACGGGCTGTAGGCATCGATCTTGTTGTATCCAGCTTCGTGCGTGCGTTTGGCCGCGTCGATCAGAGCTTGAGCCGAATCGAACTCCGCCATGATGCCGTATATGCGCTCGCGCTTCATTCCTTTACCTCCGCTTCCGGCAGGAGGGTGCGCATCTCAAAGATTGAGATCATGGGCAGCAGGCGCACGAAGAGGAAAATGGCCGCGAGGAACATGCCGATGGTGCCGAAGTAAGTCATCCAGTCCCAGCGCGTGGGGTAATACATGCCCCAGGACGAGGTGAGGAAGTCGCGGTGCAGACTGACCACAACGATGATGAAGCGCTCCAGCCACATGCCGACAAGAATTACGCCGGAAATGAAGAATAGCGCCACCGGACTGGTGCGCAGCTTGCGAACCCACAAGACCTGCGGGATGAAGATGTTGCAGATGAGCAGCGCCCAGTAGGGAATCGCATACGGCCCGTGCAGGCGATTCCACAGCGTGAAGGCGTCGTAGCGGTCGCCGCTGTACCAGCCCATGAAGGCTTCGATGCCGTAGCCGTAGGCGACGATCAATCCCGTGGCGAGCATCACTTTCGCGGCGTTCTGCAGATGCCGCTCGGTGATGAAGTCTTCCAAACCGTAAATTTTACGGATTGGAATGGCAAGCATCAGCACCATGGCGAACCCGGAGTAGATGGCGCCGGCGACGAAGTAGGGCGGAAAGATTGTCGTATGCCAGCCGGGAACAATGCCGACGGCAAAGTCAAAACTCACGACGGTATGAACCGAGAGCACCAGCGGCGTAGCTAATCCGGCGAGCAACAGGTAAGCCGTCTCATAACGGTGCCAGTGGCGCGCCGATCCGCGCCAACCCAGCGAGAGCATGCCGTAGATAATTCTGGTAGCGGGATGTTGCGCGCGATCACGCAGCGTGGCCATGTCCGGGATGAGGCCGATGAACCAGAACAACGCCGAGATGGTGGCGTAGGTCGAGACGGCGAAGACGTCCCACATGAGCGGGCTGCGGAATTGCGGCCAGACGCCCATGGTGCTGGGATATGGAAACAGCCAGTAGGCCAGCCATGGTCGTCCGACGTGGATGGCGGGAAAGATTCCGGCGCAGGCGACGGCGAACAGCGTCATGGCCTCGGCAAAGCGGTTGATGGAATTGCGCCACGACTGCCGCAGAAGAAGAAGGATGGCGGAGATGAGCGTGCCGGCGTGGCCGATTCCGATCCACCACACGAAGTTGACGATGGCAAAGCCCCAGCCGATGGGGATGGTTACGCCCCAAATCCCAATGCCTTTCAACACCAGGTAGCCGATGGCGTAGAGCATCATCATCGTCATCAGAAACGCGATGCCGAAACCCACGAACCACCCGTTCGAGGCGGGACGGGTCAGCACGATGGCGCTGATTTTTTCCGTGACCGTGCCGAAGGTATAGCCCGGCCCGATTACGGGAGCTTCTTGCGCGTTCGCCGTGATTTTGTATTGCTCGTCCATGCGCTACGCGGTGCCCTCAGGGGCTAAAGCCCCAATCTCAATCGGCTCTTAACGGCACGGCTGAAGCCGTGCCCTTTCAAACCCTCCTAAGACTTCAGTTCCGGGTTTGGGTTGCTTACTTCCGCCAGGTACGTGGTGCGCGGGCGAGTGTTGAGTTCGCCCAGCAGACTGTAATTGCGCGACTGCGCTTTTAATTTTGAAACCTTGCTGTTCGGGTCGTTGATATTGCCGAAAATGATCGCACCCGCCGGACAGGACTGCTGACACGCGGTCTTCAGTTCGTCTTCGTGATTGCTGTCGTTGATCTTGCGGTCTTCGCGTTCGGCGTCGATGCGGCGTTCGCTGATGCGCTGCACGCAGTAGGTACATTTTTCCATCACGCCGCGGCTGCGCACGCTGACGTCGGGATTGCGCATCATCTTGTATTGCGGCGTCTCCCAGTCCTGGAAGAGCAGGAAGTTGAAGCGCCGCACCTTATACGGACAGTTGTTCGAGCAATAGCGCGTGCCCACGCAGCGGTTATAGACCATGTCGTTCAGGCCTTCGCTGGAGTGGTTGGTGGCGCCGACGGGGCAAACCACTTCGCAGGGAGCGTTCTCGCACTGCATGCAGGGCACGGGCTGGAAGAATGCCTTGGGATTGTCGCGGTCGCCCTGATAGTAGGCGTCGACGCGAATCCAGTGCATGTGGCGGCCAATAACGGCCTGCTCTTTGCCGACGACGGCGATGTTGTTCTCCGACTGGCAGGCCAGCATGCAGTTGTTGCAGCCTACGCAGGAGTTGAGATCGATGGTCATGCCCCAGGCATAGTCTTCTTCCTTGTACGGATACGGCTTGTAAAGCGTGAGTCCGGGCGCGGGTTCTTCTTCTTTCGCGAAGTTCGGCTCTTTGCGGTATTCCTCAAGCGTGGTCTCGCGCACCAGCGGTCGATGGCCGCCATCGGGCGTGTCCATGCTCTGGTAGCCCTGGGTCGAGGCGAGCTTGTAGGTGTTTCCGGTTTTGCGGATTTGCAGGCCGGTGGCGATCCACGGCGCGGCGCTTGTGCGTAGCGCATACGCGTCGAAACCCACCGCGGTTCCGACGCGGCCCGCGCGCGCGCGGCCGTAACCGAGTGTGACCGTGACGGAATTGTCGGGATGGCCGGCCTGAATCCAGACCGGGCCGGTGACTTTCTTGCCGTTCAGTTCCAGTTCGACAACATCCTCAACTTTGATCTGGAGACGCTCCGCCATCTTGGGACCGATCAGTACGGCGTTGTCCCAGGTGAGCTTGGTCATCGGCTTCGGCAATTCCTGCAGCCAGCCGTTGTTGGAGAACTGCCCGTCGTAGATCGTGGGATCGCGGCGGATGTTAAGCTCGATCGCGTTGGTGTCCGCGCTCGTCTTGCTCATTGCCGGAAAGTTGGAAGCTTTAAGTGTCACCGAC
>PMSQ01000189.1 GCA_003168355.1 Acidobacteriaceae bacterium
CGAACAGATCATGGCGTGGATGATGGACACCTACTCCATGCACATGCGGCAGACCGTGACGGCGTGTGTGACCGGCAAGCCCATCAACATCGGTGGCTCCCGAGGACGCCGCGAGGCTACCGGCCGCGGCGTGATGGTGGTATGCGACGAGGCCATCAAGAAGCTCGGCCTGTCGCGTGAGAGCAGCCGCGTGATTGTGCAGGGATTCGGCAACGTCGGCTCCAACGCTGCCCATCTCATGCATCAGGGAGGATACAAAGTTGTTGGCATCGCCGAGGTGGGTGGAGGCCTCTACAACAAGAACGGGATCGACTTGAACGGTCTGGTCGAATTCCGCCAGAAAAATGGGACGGTGCACGGCTTCCCGGGCGCGGAAGCATATGATGCCGCGGAGCTGCTAACCACAGAATGCGAAATCCTCATTCCCGCCGCCACGGAGAACGTCATCACTTCGCGCAATGTCGATCGCGTGAAATGCCGCATCCTGGCCGAGGGCGCGAACGGTCCCACCACATCGGCCGCCGACGATGTCTTAACCGACAAGGGAGTCTTCGTGATCCCGGACATCCTGGCGAATGCCGGCGGAGTCACTACTTCGTACTTCGAGTGGGTGCAGGACCGCCAGGGCTACTTCTGGAAGGAGTCTGTAGTTAACGAGCAACTGGAAGAGATCATGGTCTCATCTTTCGGAGATGTGGTCCGCTACGCCGAGACTCACAAGGTGAACAATCGCATCGCAGCTTATATGCTGGCCATCGATCGCGTGGCCTACACCATCCGCCAGCGCGGAATTTACGCGTAGGAGCAGTCATGAAAGTCGCTCACTGGAAATCGGCCGCGCGCATTCTCGTATTGCTTTTCCTCGCGCTGGGCTTGAGCGCGGGGATGGCGGAAGCTTCCTCTGCCGGCGCCACCGCACAACCGGCGGCCGCAGCCGCCGACAAGCTCGATCTCAACACCGCGACGAAGGACCAACTCAAAGCTCTGCCCGGCATCGGTGACGTTTATTCACAGAAGATTATCGACGGCCGCCCGTACCGCACAAAGCTGGATCTGGTCCACAGAAAGATCATTCCGCAGGCCACCTACGACAAGATCAAAGACCAGATCATCGCCAAGCAGCCGAAGCCGAGCGGGATGACTCCTGCCACCCCCAAGTAGCCGAAGATCCAGTAGTCGGAGCTCGACTATCTCTTCCGGCTGGGATCGTCGTCGGGATTGATGTAGTTGAATTGGACAGGTGACGTGCCGTGGATCTGGACGACCACCTCGCCGCTGGCCTTTGCGAAGTGGTGCATGCTGGGGTCAAGATAAGCAAAGCTGCCGGCCGGAAAGTTCAGCATGCTGCTCTCCTCGAAGCGGTCTCCCATTCCGACTTTAAACGTGCCTGAGATTACGGTTACGTTCTCCCGATTGGGATGCCAATGAGGCGCGATTCGGTATCCATCGGGCATCTTCAGCCGCACAGTGTAGTCCCCGCTGGGTGCAAGAGGATTGCCTTCCAGCACGGCTAGTTGCGCTCCCGGCGGCACAAACGACGGTGCCGGACCGTACGGAATTGCATCCGGGGTGAATACATTTTTCTCAGCAGAAGCCGCCATAACGCCACTGCCGGGCTGCTTCATCCACCACATACCTGCGAGTAGCGCGAGCACAAAGCACAGCCACAGAGTTCGTTTCATGAGTGTTCCCTCCTTGATTTCGCGATTCGACTTATGGAAGACAATATGGCCTGATTCCCATGACATTGCAATGAGGCTGGAGTAACTTTTCTGTATTTTTCGTGTATCGTCGTAGCTTACTGGGAATTATGGGCTTATCCATCAAAACCGGTTCAAAGTCTCGTCCGAAGTTGGGCGATGTCGAGCTTGACCTGGGTCGTTACGAGCTTCGCCTCGGGGGTCGCAGGGTAAAGCTCGAGAAGAAGCCCATGGAGCTCCTGATTTTCCTGGTTGGTCGGCGCGGGCAGTTGGTTTCTCGCCAGGACATAGTAGCCAAGCTCTGGCAATCCGATCTCTTCATCGACACTGAACGGAGCATTAATAACATCGTGCGGAAAATTCGCGGGGCTTTGCGGGACCTTGCAGCTAAACCACGTTTCCTGGAAACGGTGGTAGGCAAAGGTTATCGGTTCGTCGGACCCATCCGTCTCATCAGTCCTCTCCACCCACACTCGGATTCGCCTGAAACTTCAGGCGTCAACACGCCAGTTTCCGATGATCTGACCTGGCGGGCGGACCGCTCGTCGCTCGCCGTGCTTCCGCTTCGTCTTCTCGGGGAGTTCAGGGATGACAAGGGCCTCTGCCTGGGTTTTGCTGACTCCTTGATTTCGCGCCTGGCCAATTTGGAGGGTGTTGATGTCCTCCCAACCTTTTCGATTTTGCATGTCCCTGCTAGTGCGCCAGCATCGCAAGTTGCTTCCCGATTAGGAGTCCGGTTTGTGGTTCATGGCGCGATTCAGGCGTCCAAGGAACAATGGCGTTCGTCCGTGGAACTGTTTGATTCTCATTCGCAAAGCAGTTGCTTCATAAGGAAATTTGTTCTCGACGTCAGTCGCCCATTCGAACACATTGACGACATCGCCACACATACGGCCAGAGTGCTGAAGCGTCCTCTTCACGAGCCAGGGTTCCAGAGTCGAACTCGCTACAGCCGGGACCCGCTGGCTTATGCCGAGTTCATCCAGGGTTACCGGCGCACTTCCACCGGCGACCCAAAGCTTTTGGAAGAAGCTGCGCAACCGCTGATGAATGCCGTGGCTCGCGATCCCGGCTTTGCGCTCGCACATGCGGTTCTCTCATTTGTTTGCGCGAAACGCCACTTCGAAACCGATCCCCGGCGGAGCTGGCTGGAGAAGGCCGAATTTCATTGCCAGCGGGCGTTGGAATTGGATGCGGCTCTACCCGAAGGACATGTAGCCAAGGCGTTTCTGCTCTGGGGACCATCGAAAAACTTCCAGCATATCGAAGCGATTGCAGAATTGAAGCGTGCACTCGCCCTTCAGAAGAATCTGCCTCATGCCTACAGCCGTCTGGGAACGATTCTGGCGCACATCGGTCTGCTTGATCATTCTCGTGCCATGTTCGAAAAAGGCACGCCTTTCGATCCGAGAAAAACCATCAGCCACAGTATTACGCAGGCCTATCTGTGGAGCGGAGAGTACGAACTCGCGCGGGAAGAGCTGAGGAGTTGGCGCCTGGAGAGTCCGGGGAATAAGTACGCCATCCATTTTGCCCTGGAACTCGCGATATTGACCGGCGAATGGGAAGAGGCAAAGGACTTGCTCGATGGAGCCGGAAGCCTTGTGCAGGAAGAACCCATGATCACCGCCCTTCAAGGCGTAATGCATGCATCCATGGGAGAATCCGAGCAGGCTCTGCAGTGTATGAATTATGCGTGTACGAACTCGAAATCATTCGGTCACGCTCACCACACGTATTATCAGATAGCCTGTATTCTCTCCCTGCTGAATCGGCCTGAAGTCGCATTTGAGTGGTTGGAACGCAGCGTTGATACCGGTTTCGCGTGCTGGCCATTTTTTCTGAAGGATCCCCGCCTGAAAAACTTGCGTAGCCATGCGCAGTTTGAACTGTTGGTGAGTTCTTTGCAGGCTAAATATCCCGACCACTTGGGGTTGCTGTAACTTGGGCTGTCGGCGTTCCCAAATTCGATGGCTAGAGTTGAGGCGGGACGATAAACCGACTAGCCTTTATTGCGTTCCCTCTCACCGTGGAGGATAATCAAATCACGTTCCGGTCATCTCCTGGAAAGTTTTTGAGCCGCAGTGAACCTGCCCAACTCCATCACGTTGATCCGCATCTGCAGCATTCCTCTGCTGATCTGGATCTTATCGTCCAATCATTTCAGCAGCGACCACGGCGCTAAAGAACTACTGGCTTCGGCAATATTTATCGCCGCCTCCATGACTGACGGCATTGATGGCTACCTCGCGCGCCGGCGCGGTCAAATCACAACCATGGGGATTCTGCTCGATCCCATGGCCGATAAACTTCTGATCGCCGCCGCCTTCGTGACCCTGGTGCAGTTCAATCCCAGCCTGGTTCCAGCCTGGATCGCAGTCATCATCATTGGCCGCGAGTTCCTGGTCAGCGGCCTGCGCTCGATCGCGGCGTCCGAGGGGTTCACCATCGAAGCCAGCGAACTGGGCAAGTTCAAGATGGTGGTGCAGATCGTTTCCGTGGTCGCGGTTATTCTCGATCACCGCTGGAAACAATGGCCGGTTTACGGAAACTTCGTCTTTCCGGTGCACTGGATCGCTTACGCCGCCATCTGGTTTGTGGTGTGCGTTTCGCTGGTCTCCGCCATCGATTACTTCGCCGCATTCTGGTCGAAGATTGACCGTCGGGTCTCCAAGCGCCGCCGCCGCGCTTTCATTCTCAGCCGGCGCCGCAAGCCGCAACCGGCCCCACGAGCGGCCGATGCCGATGTCGCCCCTACAACCTAATCCGTCGCCGGTGATCGCTTCCTCAGAAGTCTCCCACCAGGAGTTCTCTCCGGAAGAGCGTGCCGTGCTGCTTCGCCTGGCGCACGATTCCATTTCCTCCGCGCTGGAGAAACGCGAAATTTCTTTCGATCCCCCCACTCCTCACCTGGCTGAACCGCGTGGCGCGTTCACCTCGCTTTACCTGCGCGGAGAGTTGCGCGGATGCGTCGGCTACGTGCTGCCCTCCTCCTCGGTATATGGCGCGGTGGCGGAAACCGCTCGCGCCGCCGCTTTCGACGACAACCGCTTCCCGCCCGTCACCCCGAGCGAAGCTCCTCATCTCGAAATCGAGCTCAGCATTCTCTCACCCCCGCTGCCGATTCACGCCGAAGGAATCGAAGTCGGACGCCACGGTCTCCTCATCAGCCAGAACGACCGCCGCGGCCTGCTCCTGCCCCAGGTCCCCGTCGAACACAAATGGGATCTCGCCACGTTCCTCGAACAAACTTGCCGCAAAGCCGGCCTGCCGCTGGACGCATGGCAGGAAGGCGCAACCATCGAAGCCTTCACCGCCGAGGTGTTTGGCGACAAAGTTCTTTGACCCCGACATTTTCTGTTCGCAGTCATCGAGCTGACTTTCTTCCCGAAAGTTCCGCCGGCTGATTACTTCTGTCATTTAGAACGACGGGCTGACCCCTGCAGTGTTGCCGGGTTCCTGCCGATGAAACCTAGAGCCGCATCTCGCCTCGGAGGCCGAATGTCCCGTTCGTTTGCCACGTTTCTATGCAGTCGCACGACTTTAGCGCTAGTCTTAACCAGTTTCTTTGCGTTTCTTTCTCTGGAGATACCCGCCAACGGTCAACTTCCACCCGACTCGCCGAATCCGATGCTCGCGCAGCCTCAAGACCGCATCACCACCTTCATCGATGACGAGCAAACCGTGACTCTGCATGGCAACCGCCATCCCCTGGCCCTCCCGCAGTACGACACCGGCGCGGTCTCGCCTGGCTTCCGCATGGATCGGATGCTGCTCACCTTGCTGCCCGACGACACCCAGCAAGATGCTCTCGACCAGTTGCTGGCAGCGCAGCACAATCCAGAGTCGCCTTACTACCGTCAGTGGCTCACGCCGGAACAATACGGGGAGCGCTTCGGCGTCTCCGAAGACGACTTAGCGCAGATCACAAGTTGGTTGCAAACGCATGGCATGGCGGTGGAAGAGGTCACCGCCGGCCGGCTTTCCATCGTCTTCAGCGGCACCGCCGGTCAGGTTGAGTCAGCCTTCCACACTCGGATTCATTCCTACAAGATTGGCGATGAGGTCCACCACGCCAACACAAGCGATCCTTCTATCCCCGTGGCGTTCGCTCAGGTTGTGGGAGGCGTGGTCTCGCTTCACGATTTCCGCAGCGCAGCGATGCACACCGGAGCCCGCCTGCCGGCAGCACCCGACTTCACCAGCGGCAGCTCTTACTACCTTGCTCCGGCAGACTTTGCCACCATCTACGACCTCGGCCCGTTGTATCAAGCATCCATCAACGGCACCGGACAGTCTGTCGCCATCGTGGCGCGTTCGAATATCAACATCGCCGATGTTCGCCAGTTCCGCACATCTTTCGACTTGCCGGCGAACGACCCCCAGATCATCGTCAACGGAACCGACCCCGGGATTTGGAGTACGGGCGAAGAGACCGAAGCCGATCTCGATGTCGAGTGGTCCGGCGCCGTGGCGAAGAACGCTGCGATTCAGTTTGTCGTCTCCAAGTCCACAAACTCCAGTGACGGCACTTATCTTTCCGCGCAATATATCGTCGGTCACAATCTGGCGCCGGTGATGAGCATGAGCTTCGGTCTGTGCGAGGCCTCGCTCGGTTCTTCGGGAAACAGCTTCATCAACAGTCTTTGGCGACAGGCGGCGGCGCAAGGCATCACGGTATTTGTATCGTCGGGAGACGATGGAGCCGCGGGCTGCGATTCCGCCTCCGCCTCGTCGGCTACCCATGGACGCGCCGTCAACGGTCTATGCTCCTCGCCTTATAGCGTGTGTGTGGGCGGCACGGAGTTCCACGACACATCCAATCCCTCTCTCTATTGGGCGTCATCCAACGCTGCCGGCACGCAGTCATCGGCGCTGAGCTATATACCGGAGGTGGTCTGGAACGAGAGCGGTTCCGGCGGCCTGTGGGCGAGCGGCGGCGGCGCAAGCACGCTCTACGCCAAGCCTTCCTGGCAAGCCGGCACGGGCGTTCCCGCCGACGGCAAGCGTGACGTTCCCGACGTTGCCCTCACTGCCGCGGGACATGACGGTTATCTCATCTATCAGAATGGTGGACTGTACGTGGTCGGCGGCACTTCGGCAGCTTCTCCGTCATTTGCCGGCGTCATGGCGCTCGTGGTGCAGCACGCGGCGGCCCGCCAGGGCGATGCAAACACTGTGTTCTATCCCCTGGCTACCAAACAAGGAACGGGCGGAGCCTCCGTTTTTCACGACATCACAACCGGTAACAACAGCGTCCCCGGATTAACGGGCTTCAGCGCCACGGCGGGATATGATCAGGCCACCGGACTCGGCTCCGTCGATGCCTCGGTCTTGGTCAACCACTGGAGCGATGGCACGACCACGCCCGAATTTCACGCGACTGCTGCCTCTAACTCTCTCTCTGTCACCGCCGGATCGAACAATAGCGTCACCCTGAATATCACGGTCAGCGGAGGCTTCAACGCCGCCGTCGCTTTTTCAGTGACCGGACTGCCCAGCGGAATCTCCGCCACTTTCACTCCGGCCACTCTGTCCGCGCCGGGATCGGGCGCCAGCGTCCTCAAACTCACAGCAACCGGCAGCGCCAAGGTGGGTACCTATTCCATCACCGTCTCGGCAACCAGCGGCGGCACGAAACAGCAGGTAGCACTCTCTATCACGTGCGCCAGCGCTCGCGCACCCATCCGCCGATTGATGTAGCAGTGCGCTTCCCAAACGCAAAGCCGGGGACGGTTGCCCGTCCCCGGTTCGAGGGTACTCGTGGTGCTTGCGAAAGTTATTGGTTTTGTTCGTCGAGTTCCACGCCGTCACCGGCATGCACATCTTCCATCGCGAACACGATCATTCCCGTGGCCGTGGTGGGCGTGGTTCCGATGACGACGATCTCGCCTACCGCGCGGCGCGGCAGATCGCGGACGTGAATCACCGGACCGTTAGACCTCTCAAACAAGCCGGGATCAACCGACGGTTGCTTTGCCTGCGTGTCTTCACTGAGGGCAGCCCTGAACGAAAGCGAATCCACCGGATCTCTCAGGTCCGCCTCATAGGTCCGCACGGCGCGGAAATAGTCGCCGACCTTGACTCCCTGGTTCGCTCCTACGTTCATGTAAATCTTCTGGCCCGTGCCCAGCTCCGAGTCAAAGTCTCTTCCCATCACGATGCGGCCGGAAACCTTGCTGCCGGTGGGCAGGAAGCGGTCAAAACGCAGCGGCGGATGAAATACCACCATGGTTTTCTCGGCGAAAGGAATCGCCGTGTCTCCCGGGTTGATAGGGTCACAGGCGTATTCGATGTGGCCGATCGCGGTCTTGCTGCGCGTATCGATGATGCGGACACGGCCGACTTCCTCGTAGGGATGTCCGGTTTCCTTGAGCAGCTTCTTCTGTCCCGGATACATTTCGTATTCGTTGATGTCACGCAGCGCGCGGACAATCTCATACTCTGCGCCGAGCGTGTAGCCCCGGCCCTCTAAGTAAACGATGTCGTCCTTGACGAACTTGGTGGTTTCCGGCGTGTCCAACCCGCCGGCCACGAAGTTGGCATCGGGCAGAGTTTGCCGGTTGATGAAACCAGCGCAGTAAACATCAGCATAGGTGGGCATTTGTACCCGCTGCACCGGGAAATTGGCCGTTGTGGCAATCGTTCCGTCCGGAGTGGGCGTTCCAGCCGGGGGCATGTCCGCCGCCGATTGAGCCCAGGTCGCCGTGGCGGCCAACAACACTAAAAGTCCTATTTTCTTCATGTTACCTCCGGGAAGAGGCACGCTCTGTGCCCTTCCCTAGTCATATGCCATGGAAGCAAAGCTTCAGATGGAAGGTAACAAGGGGGTAAGAGGGGGTCAAGGTTACGAGGGTGTCAGTCCGAGCGTGGAAACAGTTTTTTCGCGCAAATTGTGAATACCCTGTTGCATCTGGAATTCGACCCCTGTAAGATTCGCGCCGAACCTTTGCCGAACTTATTGATTATTAGATGATTTCTGCTCCCAGGAGTTACCCGCCTCGCCTGCTGCCTTTGCGGCTGCCCCGGGTCTGCGTCGCCGTCGCGGCCCCTGACCCCGCCGAACTGGTGGAAAAGGCCGAGGCCCTCCTCCGCGATAACTCCTTCCTGGA
>PMSQ01000010.1 GCA_003168355.1 Acidobacteriaceae bacterium
ACACTGTGGGTATAACACTGCAGGGTGAACTTAACATCACTGTGGCAAAGCAAGGTCTGTACCGTTTTCGGATCAGTTCTGATGCGTACCAGAAACGATGCCAGGCTGTGACGCGGATTATGGGAAACCAAATCGCTGCGGGTCATCATCTACTAGTTTGCCTTCGTCGTCTCGGTGCGATGAAAGAATGCCCACCTTCACTGCCGCTGGCCGCAGATAATCTTCCCGAAGCATGTTAGCCACAGACGAACGGCGCTCGATAACAGTGCTGTCCAGAATGTCGAGGCTGCCGCTCTGCCGAAGGCTCTCGCAGGCAAGTGAGTGCTCGCGTTACGCCGATTTCTTTATCAGTGGGCAAGAACTCGACGGTGCAGAGCCAGTCCTTCTCGTCTCGCCAGTATGGCTCCAAATCATCCTCGTGGTTCTCTCTCACGATCGACCCAGCCGCGGGGCGAACTCGCGGCGCCCGGGTTCCCATTCACTTCGGCGAAATGGGTTGCTACAAGCACACGCCCCCGGAAGTAGTCCTAACGTGGTTCGACGACACCTTGAGCGTGCTCGGCGATCTGCGCTCCGGATGGGCGCTGTGGAATTTTCGCGGACCATTCGGTGTTCTAGATACGCAGCGCGCCCGCACAAAGTTCGAAGACTGGCACGGCCACCAGCTCGACCGCCCGTTTCTCGCCCTGCCGCAGAAAAAAATGAAGGAGTAGAGAGCGATCTACCGCCTCGCAGGCATGCTCTCCTCTGCGTTCTCTGCGACATGTCTCTGCGAACGCAGCGGTCAAAAGCTTCTTGCGGCAGCAGAAGCCCAGGCCTACCGACCGAATGCGCGGAACGAATTCTCAGCCTGGCCGACGACTTCCGTCTGAATGGCATACAACCCGCCAGCCAGTCGGTCTCCCGCGGGCGCCTCGGCCTTCGCCGTGGTGACGTAAAGCGTCTTGCGATCGGCTCCGCCAAACGTGCAGGTCGTAATGTTCTGTACAGGCATTTCGACGACGCGATCAATCTTTCCATCGGGCGCAACCCGAACGATACATCCGCCAAAGAACCGGCAATTCCAGAGATATCCTTCCGAGTCCATGGCCGACCCATCGGGCGCGCCCCGCTCGAAGCCCGCAAGAAATGGACGTTCATTCTCGATCGTGCCGCTCGAGGCATCGTAGTCGTATTGCCAGATCACGTTGGCGAGGCTGTCGCCGAAATAGAAGCGCCGGCGGTCCGGACTCCACGTCAGAGTATTCGCGATTCCGATGTCTCGTCGCCACACTGAGACTTTGGCATCCGGATCAAGTCGGAACAGCACGCCATCCTTCTCACCTGCTTCGCTCGAAGTCCCATCGGGATTGACGTTGTTGCGCATGGTTCCCATCCACAGCGAACCCCGCGGATCCACGCGCGCATCATTCAGCCGCACTGCGGGCCACCCCTCAAGACAAAACAGAGGCTCCTGCCGCGTATCCGTAGCCGGTTCCCACAAAATCACGCGCGATCCCAGAACGACCGCCAGCACCTCCGGTCGATCCGTCAGGGTGAGCGCCGTTACCGGCTCATCGAAGAACCATGTGCGGACCGATTGATCCGCTGGCGTGAAGCGATGGATCAGGAAGCGGTTAATGTCGGTCCAATACACGGCGTCGTGCGCCGCATGCCAGACTGCGCCTTCGCCGCACACATCTCCGGTGGGCGCGACACAAACGGGATCACCGACCATTCTTGAGTTCATTGCACACCTATGCCCGCGAGCAATCCGCCGTCGACCAGATAATCGCCGCCCGTGCAAAATCCCGCCTTGTCCGAGACCAGGAATGCCGCTAACTCGGCCACTTCCTCGGGCGTGCCGATCCGTCCCATCGGATGCGCTTCGCCAAACCGCTCCATCACGGTCTCCGCGGGCAAGTCAGGTCCGAAATGCGCGGCGGCGCGCGCCAGCATCGGCGTGCGAATCGAGCCCGGGCTGATGGAGTTCACACGAATGTGATCCTTGGCGTGGTCGAGCGCAAGCGCCCGCGTCAAACTGTGAACCGCGCCCTTGGACGCCGCATAAGCCACGACACCGCGCTGGCACGCATGACCTTGCACCGACGAAAGATTCACCATCGATCCCCCGCCTCGTTTTTTGATCTCGGGAATTCCAAAATGGGCTAGCAGAAAGATGCTGCCAACATTCACCGCCATACACCGATTCCAGGAATCGGGCTCGGTTTCGGCGGCTGTGCCAAAGGGATGAATCGCCGCGGCATTGACGATGATATCCAGGCCGCCATGCGTTTTAACGGTCTTGGCAACGACCGACTTAACCTGCTCGGGCTGGCTCACGTCGCAAGTTTCCACAAGCAGCGATAATCCGCTCGCTTGCGCTTCCTGCTGCAGTTCATGGTTGGCTGACGACTCGATGCCACACGCTACCACGCTGCATCCGCCGGCGGCGAGGCGCTTTGCGATTGCCCGACCGATCCCCGTCGTGCCGGTAACGATCGCGACCTGGTTCTCAAATTCTTTCATATGCCTGGCTCCTTCTGGTGGATCGCAGCGGACCGCATCTGTCTTGGCCGATCGACGGTGCAAACTTACTCGGCTAACTCTGGCATGGCATACTTCAGCCCTTCCACCACCCCTCGCAATTCAGCGAGGCCCTTCAACCTGCCGACCAGCGAGTAACCCGGATTCACCTTCCGTCCGATGTCATCAGCCAACAAGTGCCCGTGATCGGGACGCATGGGAATCTCGCTGTCCAATCGGTTCTGCTTGCGCCGGCGAGCCTCCTCTTTTAACACAGCGCTGATCACGCCGACGATGTCCGAACTCCCGTGCAAATGTTCCGCCTCGTAAAACGAGCCGTCGGCCTCGCGCATCACTTGCCGAAGATGTACGAAATGAATGCGCGACGAAAATTCATCCACCATCCTAAGCAGATCATTATCGGCGCGTGAGCCGTAGGATCCCACACAAAGCGTCAATCCATTTGCCGCGGTATCAACTCCAGCAAGAATCGACCGCGCGTCCTCGGCGGTTGAGACAACGCGCGGCAGACCGAACAGCGGCCACGGCGGATCGTCGGGATGAATCGCGAGACGAACCCCGAGCTCTTCAGCGACTGGCGCTACCTCCCGCAGGAACGAAATGAGATGACCGCGCAACTCGGATGTGGTCACATTTTTGTACTGGTCTATCGACTCCCGCAATGTCCCCCGGTCGTAGGATCCTTCGGCGCCGGGCAGTCCGGCAATGATGGTCTGCTCCAGTTCATTGCGGCGGCCCTCCGACATCGCCTCGAAACGTGCTCGCGCTGCCGCAACCCGCTCTTCCGGGTAATCTCCTTCGGCGCCCACACGTTGCAGAATGAATACGTCGTACGCGGCGAAATCACTCACGTCGAAGCGCAGGGCATATCCGGTGCTGGACAATTGCCAGCGCAAGTCGGTGCGGGTCCAGTCGATGACCGGCATGAAGTTGTAGCAAACGATCTTTACGCCAGCCTGTACGATGGCCGACAGAGAGTCTTTCCAGGCGTCCGTGAACTGCCGAAACGGACCGCTCTGCAGCTTAATCGAATTGTGAATGGGAATACTTTCGACCACCGACCAAGTCAGTCCCGCCGCCTCGATCTCCGACTTGCGCTTGAGCACTTCGTCGAGCGGCCAGACTTCCCCGCGGTAGAGATGATGCAATGCCGAAACAACTCCGGTTGCTCCCGCCTGCCGGACATGGTCGAGCGAAACTCTGTCTTGCGGGCCAAACCACCGCCAGGTTTCTTTCACGCCGCTATCTTAAACCTTGGCTGAAATAGAAGAGGGATTCATGCTCGAATCTGGATTAGACACGGAAACTGTTCCCGTTGGAAGATGAATGCAGGAGTATCAGAGGCTGAATGTCGATCCATCGTGAAAAGCGATCCGAGGCTGCGAAGGCCGTCATCTTCGATTACGGAGAAGTTTTGTGCCATCGGCCCACGGCAGAAGAAATTGCGCGCCGTGGGAGACCTGCCCCCTTCGCTCCACGGGCAGGGAAGAGCCCGCCGCAGTCGGCGAAAGACAGTTTATGTGCTCCATGGAGGAACGACGGCGCGAGAGTAACGCAAAGCGTCTTCCTGCGTTTAAAATCATCCAAGAAAACCTGTGCACACTCGACATCTAGGCAACTCCGACTTAGAGATTACTCCCATCGGTATTGGCGCATGGGCGATGGGGGGCGGCGACTGGGCGTTCTCCTGGGGACCCGCGCATGCACAATAAGCGAGCGAGGTGTAGAATGCCAGCGACTCTATGGAGGAGCGCACATTGACAAAAACAACGGCTTTCGCTGTGATAACTCTGCTCTGTTGTCTCACTCTATCCATTAACCTTCAAGCCCAGGCTGGCGGCGACGTCGCCCAGAAGATCAAACAACTGCAACAGGACTCCACGAATGCCCAACTGAAGAACGATGTGTCATGGATGCGGGAGCATTTGGCCGACGGATATGTGCAAGGAAACAGCTGGGGGGCTTGGCAGACGAAGGACGATCTCCTCAAGGATGTGCAGAACAAGACGACTAAGTGGAAGAGCGGCGAGATCAGCGACGTGAATGTGGCGACTTTCGGTCCAAACGTCGCAGTTTCACGTTATACGTTCGCCTACGACGCGGAGTTAAACGGCACGCATCGGGCGCGAACGGTCCTCTGCAGCGACACCTGGATCAATGATTCTGGTAGATGGAAAAGTGCTGCGTCCCATTGTTCGTTAGTGAAGGGCATGTAACGCCATTTCAGCGAACGCCGGATTAGACGGGTGGCCGTATTATCAAGAACTTATGGCAACCCGGCGAACCNNGCTCTACCAACTGAGCTACGCGTCCACATTTGTTTCAATCTAGCAGAAACGCCGAGAGTTAGCTGGCTTTCCCTGCAAGCCCCGATTCTTGCTCGAAAGTGCTGGTGTCAGTTTTGGTGTCAGTTGGTCGATCCATCTGAAACCCCACTGCCAGCCTTTCGACGGCAGCCAATTTGTGAGCAGGCGCCAGATGGGCGTATCGCATCGTCATCTGGATCGTCTTATGACCCATCAATTCAGCTACGGTGCGAAGATCCACACCGGCCATCACCAAGCGGCTCGCGAACGGATGCCGCAAGCAGTACCCAGTAAAGAAGCTGATGCCAGCCTCGCGAAGTGCAGGGTCAAACCAGTGCTTGTAGCCCTTCAGCGGCTCCCCTTGCATATTAACAAAAACTCGGCCCTGCCCACTGGAACGCGCGAACAACTCCTGAA
>PMSQ01000203.1 GCA_003168355.1 Acidobacteriaceae bacterium
CCCTGGTTCGTCATAATTTCAAAAGATGGAAAATTCCGCTCCCGCACGTCAATCTCAACCTGCCGCTCGTCGAGCTTGCCCTCGCGCAATTGCTGCCGCAGTTTCTCCCGCGTGCGCGAAGAAGATTCCGCTAACGCCGTGCTGCTGTCGATAACGACTCCGCCCGCGGTAGTAGCTTCCCCGGACCGCGACGATGGTGGTGGCGATGGCGGCAGAAGAATATCCAGCAGCCGCTCCTCGGCATTCAGCTCCGCCTTGTCGGCAACATCTTCCAACTTCTCTTCGCGCACATTATCAATCGCAATCTCCACCAGATCCCGCACCATCGACTCCACATCCCGCCCCACATAGCCAACCTCGGTAAACTTCGAAGCCTCCACTTTCAAAAACGGCGAATTCGCCAGCTTTGCCAGCCTCCGCGCAATCTCCGTCTTCCCCACCCCCGTCGGCCCTATCATGATTATGTTTTTGGGAATGATTTCTTCGGCTAGGTCGGGCGGGAGTTTTTGGCGGCGGGTGCGGTTGCGCAGGGCGATAGCCACGGCGCGTTTGGCGTCCTTTTGGCCGATGACGTGTTTGTCCAGTTCAACGACGATTTCGCGGGGAGTCAGTTCGTCGAGTGCGAGCTGTTCTTCTTCGGAGCTGCTGGGTAAGTAGATGGCCATAAAATTAGTAGTCAGTGGCTAGTGGTCAGTATCTCCGGTGTTTCTAGACACTGATCACTGATCACTGCTTTACAATTCCTCAATCGTCACCACGTCATTGGTATAGATGCACATTTTGCCGGCAATCTTCATGGCTTCTTCGGCAATCTGGCGGGCGCTTAGCTCGGTGTGTCTGGCCAGGGCCTCGGCCGCGGCCTGGGCATAAGGGCCACCGCTCCCGATGGCGGCCACGCCACTATCCGGCTCGATCACGTCGCCTTGCCCGCTGAGCAGGAACGTCTGCTCCTTGTCGCAAACCAGCAGCAAAGCTTCGAGATGGCGGAGGAACTTATCGGTACGCCAATCCTTGGCGAGTTCCACGGCGCCGCGTCCCAGGTTGCCGTGGTACTGCTCCAGCTTCGATTCGAAGCGGCTGAAAAGGGTGAAGGCGTCGGCAGTGGAACCGGCAAATCCGGCGAGGATTTTGTCATTGTAAAGGCGGCGAATCTTCTTGGCCGTATGTTTAATGACGGACTCGCCGAGCGTAACCTGGCCGTCGCCGGCAAGAACCACGCTGCCGTTGCGGCGGATGGATAAAACTGTGGTGGAACGAATCAGTCGCTTGGTGGACATGGGCACAATCTTTGATTATAGCAGCGGGCGGTTGTACCGCTCGACGTCGTTGAAGACCGCACCGGGGTCGTCGGTCGTTAATCGTAGTGCGAGACTCTCTGTTGCCATGGCTCTCAGTATCCGATGAGGACCGCCGCGGCCGCAATCGACTTTGCGCCCTCACAGCTCTTCACCCGGACCGGGGAAACGGCCGCGCAATCCCATCCTTTATAAAAACTGAAAAATACTTCTTGACGTGAGCGTAAAGTTACGTTACTGTTAGGTAACGTAATGCTTGGATCGCTCATGAAGGAGGAAGCAGTTATGAAATTGGAAGATCTGATACTCGACGTTGAACAGCACATAGACGTAAAAACTACCCCGGAGAAAGCGTTCGCGGCCGTCCTGAATCGCCTTGGGAAAGGCAACACTCGGCCTGATGGCCAATCCCTGGAATTACTGCTGGAGCCCAAACCAGGTGGCCGGTGGTACCGGGATCGAGGAAACGGAGTCGGACACCTGTGGGGGTTTGTGCAGGTGATCAAGGCGCCGGCGTTATTGGAACTGAGCGGCCCGATGTTCATGTCCTACCCGGCGACGAATCATGTGGAGGTAAAGATCGAACCGGTTGCCGGAGGCTGCCGGGTTGCCTTGCGGCATCGCGCCATCGGAATGATCGACCCCGATCATCGCAAAAACGTTGGTACGGGCTGGAACCACATGCTCGGCAACGTAAGAAAGGACTGCGAGTAGCGGCGTGAGAGAAATTGCGGCTCGGCGCGGGGACGAACTCGACGTGGTGTGGAAGGCGCTATCGGATGCGACCCGGCGCGCGATCCTGGATTTTCTGAGGGATCGTCCGCGCACCACTACCGAAATTGTGGAGTCGTTCCCGCACTTGAGCCGCTTTGGAGTGATGAAGCATCTCGACGTGCTGCGCCAGTCGCAACTGGTGCACACGCGCGAGGTGGGAAGACAGCGGGTGAACTCGCTGAACGTCGTACCCATCCGGCAGATTTATGAACGATGGGTCGGGCCGTTTCAGGAACTTTGGTCGGGCGAACTGCTGCGGATCAAGGAGATCGCCGAATCCGATCGCCCGGCCGCAACGCGGGGAAGCTCGCGCAAGCGGAGAAAACATTAGGCCGCCAGAAGCGGCCTGCGAAACAAAGCAGCGTTAGAAACACCGGAAAAAATACTAAATAGGAGAATGCTCATGACTACACTAGCCACCAACACAGGAATTCAAGGACACGAAGTTGTTTCGCCAAAAGAATGGATTGCGAGCCGCAAAGAGCTGTTGCGGAAGGAAAAAGAGTTCACCAAATTGCGCGACGAATTGAGCCGCCAACGCCGTGAACTGCCTTGGGAGAAGGTTGAAAAGCAATATGTATTCGACGGGCCGAACGGCAAAGAAACTCTTGCCGAACTTTTCGGCGGGAGGAGCCAGCTGATTGTGTATCACTTTATGTTTGGACCGGGGTGGGAGGAAGGTTGCCCGAGTTGCTCGTATCTGGCCGATCACTTCGGTGGAAGCCTGGTGCATCTGGCGAATCGCGATGTGACGCTGGCCGTGGTTTCGCGAGCGCCGATGGCACAGATTGAGGCGTTCCAGAAGCGAATGGGCTGGCAGTTCCGGTGGGTGTCGTCGTTCGGGAACGACTTCAACCGGGACTACCACGTCTCGTTCACCGAAGAGGAAAAGGCGCAAGGCAAAGTGAACTACAACTACGACATGGTTGAGTTCCCCAGCGAGGAAGGGCCGGGAGTAAGCGTCTTCTATAAGAATGATGAGGGCGATATTTTTCACACCTATTCCTCTTTCGCGCGCGGGCTCGACATTCTGGTGGGCGCTTACAACTTCCTCGATCTCGTTCCGAAAGGTAGAGACGAGGAGGGACTGGCCTTCTCGATGTCCTGGGTTCGGCATCACGATCGATATGCCGAGGGCTACATCGTCGATCCGAAGTCGCCGTATGTGGCTCCGAAAGGGTCGGCTTCGTGCTGCGCGGGGGAGCATCACTCGTGAGCACGCAGCATTGCTGTGAAGGTGTTTCGAGCGGATCGAGTCCCGGTTCTGCTTGGATGAGGCGCGGAGCGCGGACTGCGGTTGGCGGTCCGCGTCCGCCAATGCTGGCGCGGCGTTGGCTGGACCTCGCAGGGTGGATTGTTCCTGGTGGCATTCTGGCGCTGTTGCCCAAGTGCCCGGCCTGTGTCGCCGCTTACCTTGCGATAGGAAGCGGGATCGGGATCTCCGTATCGGTCGCAGTATATGTTCGGATGGGGCTGGTAATCCTGTGTGTGGGCTCGTTGTTATATTTTGCAGCGAGTCAGGGGCGGCGCTTCCTGGCGTTGCAGGTGAAGAGTCATACATTCCAGGTCAAAACTGCACGAGCTCGTTCCACCCAAAAAGTTGTCAATAGGCAAAAACGAGGAAATCGGGCTAACTTGCTCACAACACTACCTAAATATATCCAGAATCGTGTCACATTTACCCCTCCCAATGTGATATAATGAATATATAAGCTAAAACTTTAGGAAAACGAGGCGCGGCCTACAGGCCGCGCCTTTTCTTTTGTGCGCCTGGGCTTCTGGATACGTTTCGTGGGAACGTTCCGCAGAGAAGTTCGGCCTGCAGACAGGAGCGAGATGGACGAGTTCAAGGTTTTCAAGAATTTCAAGGAGCGCGGCGAGTGGGTCGAACTGCGCTTCATGGCCGAAGCCCTGCGCCACGGCTTCAAGGTCCTAAAGCCCTGGGGAGACTCCTCGCCCTTCGATGTCGCCCTCCACTTCGGCTCCCGCATTGTAAGAGTCCAGGTAAAGTCCACTTCCTGCCGCGTCGGTACCGGATACTTCTGCCAGTTCAAGCCCAACTATCTCGGCCCACCTTACACCCTCAAGCAACTCGATTTCTTCGCCGCCTACGTCATCATGCAGGACGCCTGGTATCTCATCCCAGCCCGCGTCCTTCTCGGCGGCGCTGCGCGCAAACAAGGCCTAATGCTCTTCCCCATGCAGCCCCTAAAGAAAAATCGCTACAGCTACGAGGGATACCGCGAAGCCTGGCCCCTCCTCCGCCCCCGCCGCGGGAAGAAATAGCCCATGTGGAGCGGACACTCCTGTCCGCTGCTTTTGATTTTGATCTTGATTTTGGATTTTGATTTTGATCTTGACCTTTGGTTCTGACTTTGATCTTGCATTGCTGACAGTCTCACTACCACTTGTCATTCCGACCGGAGCCGGAGCGCCAGCGACGGCGGAGCGGAGGAACCTGCTGCTCTCTTTCCTTAGAGATGGACCGTGTGGAGCGGACACTCCTGTCCGCTGCTTTTGACCTTGCACGAACATGCCAGGTCCGAAATGCGTGAGCGACCGTGGAAGAGCGGCGCTTCAGCGCCGCGTAAAGTCCGAAATGAGTGCGGGCTTCAGCCCCAGTGGCCGAACTGTCCCCGTGTTGGGAGCCTGGTCACCCCCTTGTCATACCAACCGGAGCCGGAGCGTCAGCGACGGCGGAGCGGAGGAACCTGCTGTTCTCCGCCCGTGGACCGTATGGAGCGGACACTCCTGTCCGCTGCCTTTGACCTTGCACAAAGCATGCTAGGCCCGAAATGTGTCAGCGACCGTGGAAGAGCGGCGCTTCAGCGCCACGTAAGTCCGAAATGAGTGCGGGCTCCAGCCCCAGTGGCCGAACTGTTCCGGCGTCATTTTCGGGCTGGTGCTAGGGCGGATTTCCCCTACACCCCCACCGTCTGCGCACTCGGCTTCCCCGCCAGCAACTGCCTCAACACATACTGCAAAATCCCTCCGTTCGCGTAGTACAGCGCCTCCTGCGGCGTGTCGATGCGTACCAGCGCGTTGAACTCGATGACTCCACCCTTGCCCAGCGCGCGTACCTTCACCGGACGTCCCGCGGCGAAGTGCTCGACGACATCGCGGATGCCGCTGATCTCAAACACTTCCTCGCCTGTCAGCTTGAGCGATTCCGCGTTCTCGCCCGCCACGAATTGCAGGGGCAGAACTCCCATGCCGACCAAATTCGAGCGATGAATGCGTTCATAACTTTCCGCAATCACAGCGGAGACGCCGAGCAAACGCGGCCCTTTCGCCGCCCAGTCGCGGGAGGAGCCCGAGCCGTATTCTTTTCCTGCGAGGATGATGAGCGGCGTGCCTTCGGATTGATATTTCTGCGAGGCATCGAAGATCGACATCTCCTGGTTGGTGGGCAGGTGGCGGGTAAAGCCGCCTTCCACGTTCACCAGTTTGTTGCGCAAGCGGACATTGGCGAAGGTGCCGCGGACCATGACTTCGTGGTTGCCGCGGCGCGAGCCGTAGGAGTTGAAGTCAGCGGGCTTGACGCCGTGTTCTTGCAGATATTTTCCGGCGGGGCCGTCTTTCTTGATGGAGCCGGCGGGAGAGATGTGGTCGGTGGTGACGCTGTCGCCGAGCACGGCAAGCACGCGCGCGCTCTTGATCTCTTCGACGGACGAAGGCTGGAGCTTCATGCCCTCGAAGTAGGGAGCGCGGCGAATATAGGTGGAATCTTTTTCCCAGGCGTAGGTCTGGCCCTTGGGAATATTGAGGCCACGCCAGCGCTCGTCTCCTTCGAAAACTTCCGCATAGCTTTTTGAAAACATCTCGGAAGTGACGGACTGCTGGATGGCCTCTTCCACTTCGCGCTGCGTGGGCCAGAGGTCGGCGAGGTAAACCGGCTTGCCGTCTTTGCCCTTGCCGATGGCGTCTTTGCGGAGGTCGGTGTCGATGCGTCCGGCGAGCGCGAAGGCGACCACCAGCGGCGGCGACATTAAATAATTCGCGCGAACCTCGGAGTTGATACGGCCCTCGAAGTTGCGATTGCCCGAAAGGACAGAGGCAACGACCAGATCTTTTTCGTCGATCGCTTGCGAGACCTCCGCCGGCAGCGGGCCGGAGTTGCCGATACAGGTGGTGCAGCCGTAGCCGACGATGTGGAATTTTAGCTTCTCGAGATATGGGGTGAGGCCGGCATTCTCCAGATAATCGCGGACGACTTTCGATCCGGGTGCCAGCGAAGTCTTCACCCAGGGCGGGACTGAAAGACCTTTTTCGACGGCTTTCTTCGCCAGCAATCCCGCGCCGATCATCACCGAGGGGTTCGAGGTATTGGTGCAGGACGTGATGGCGGCGATCACCACGCTGCCATGCTGCAGGCAGTCCTTCACTTTCGGCGAGACGTGTTCGTGTACGTTAGGATCTTCGACGCCGACGGCGGTAGGACTGCCGCCTTCTTGCTCCCAGGTTGCGGAAGATCCGGCTTTTGCGGTTTGTGTGGCCGTTGCAGATGCACTGGCTGCGGCGGATTTCGGCTTAATGAGCGAGGGCAGAGCTTTGTGGAACGACTCGGCAGCTTGCGAAAGGATCACGCGGTCTTGCGGACGCTTCGGGCCGGCAAGGCTCGGCTCGACCGTCGAAAGATCGAGGCTGAGCAGTTCGGAGTATTCCGCTTCGGGAGTTTTGTCGTCGTGAAACAGTCCCTGCTCGCGGCAGTAAGCTTCGACCAGCGCAATTTGCTCTGCGCTGCGGCCGGTGAGGCGCAGATACTTCAGACTTTCTTTGTCGACGGGGAAGATGCCGCAGGTGGCGCCGTATTCGGGTGACATGTTGGCGATGGTGGCGCGGTCGGCGAGCGGAAGATCGCGCAGGCCGGGACCGAAGTATTCGACGAACTTTCCGACGACTCCGTGCTGACGCAGTATTTCGGTGATAGTGAGAACGAGATCCGTAGCAGTTGCCCCTTCGCGCAGCCGTCCAGTGAGCTTCACACCGACGACCAGCGGAATCAACATAGAGACGGGCTGCCCGAGCATGGCAGCCTCAGCCTCAATGCCGCCCACCCCCCATCCAAGCACCCCCAGTCCATTGATCATCGTCGTGTGACTGTCGGTGCCGACTAGGGTGTCGGGAAAGGCTAGGCGGTGGCCGTTCGCGTCGTGTCCCGTTTTTTCCTGCACGAAGACTACGCGGGCGAGGTATTCGAGATTGACCTGGTGGACGATGCCGGTGTCGGGGGGGACGATGGAGAGGTTGCGGAAACCGGTTTGGCCCCAGCGCAGGAATGAATAACGTTCTTTGTTGCGTTGGAATTCGAGAAGAGCGTTTACGTCGAAGGCGCTGGCGGTGCCGAATTCGTCGACCTGGACGGAGTGGTCGATGACCAGTTCGACCGGCTGCAGGGGATTGATGAGGGCGGGATCGCCGCCGAGTTGCTGCATAGCGTCGCGCATGGCGGCGAGGTCGACGACGCAGGGGACGCCGGTGAAATCCTGGAGCAGAACGCGGCTGGGGGTGAAGGCGATTTCTTTATCGGGCTGGGAATTTTTATTCCATGCGGCCATGGAGCGAATGTCATCTTTTTTCACGTTGCGGCCGTCTTCGGTGCGGAGCAAGTTCTCGAGCAGGATGCGCAGGGAGAACGGGAGATGCGTGGTCTTGATGCCTTGCCGGTCGAGGGTGTCGAGGCGGTAGATTTCGTATTCTTTGTTGCCGACTTTAAGGGTGGAGCGGGAGTTGAAGCTGTTTAGAGACATGATGGCCTTCCCTGGAGGATAGATGCCCCGAGCGGGTAATGCCATTAAGGCGGCTGGAGCGAAATCCACCGGAACCTTTCAGTTTAGTCGTTTTGGCGGGGATTGCGTAGAGGCAAGCAACTACACGGAGGTCATGGGCGGGATGAGACGCCGCCAAGAAAATGCATAGGTGTGACATTTCAACAGGTTGTCCATTCGATGAAAAGGTAATAAATCACTTGACACACATGTGCGTTTAGGTTATAGTGTTTTACATGAAGCAGCCGCGCACACTCCAAGAAGCAATCGCCTGCTTCGCAGATCCGCAACGAGCCTTCGATTACGCCATCAAATTGCGCTGGCCAAACGGCGACATTAGCTGCCCGCGATGCACCGCGCGGAAGTTCTCGTTTATCAAGACCCGTCGCCTTTGGTTCTGTTATGCCTGCAAAAGGCAGTTCACGGTCAAGGTGAAAACGATCATGGAAGACTCGGCCCTTGGTCTTGATAAGTGGATGACGGCAGTGTGGATGCTCGTGGCGTGCAAGAACGGAATCAGCTCTCACGAACTGGGCCGGATGCTTGGCATTACGCAGAAGTCCGCATGGTTCATGCTTCACCGCATCCGTGAGGCCCTGAAAAAGCATGCCTTCGATTCGAGCAAGATCGGCGGCGAAGGGAATATTCTTGAGGTGGACGAAACGTTTGTCGGGGGCGTAACCAAAAACATGCATAATGCGCAGCGAGTCAGGGCGACAGGGACGGGGCAAGCGACGCAAGCCTAATCCCTGTCGGCTAATCAAATTGGATAAAGCAATGGAAAAAGGCAACGTGCGCACACATTGAATCATCTTCATATTATGACGTACAATAATATTTCTGTTGACATCGGTGGTAACGGGTATATTATTTTGCCCATTTCAAGGGTAATGTTTTTTCTAAATGTCGATGCGCTCATTGCCGATAAGCATTCTAGTAGCGAATACTGTGTTCTAAAGATGAACAAAGATTGTCAGCCAAAATGCACGCTTTTCGTCATGTCGGCACTAATAATGAGATCAAACTACTGATAATTAAGAGTTTGACTATGGCGCTCGAAATGCAGGGGCATTCGTGGAATTGATCGCTAAAATTGGGGTGACTTGTCCGGTTCTCTCCGGATTCCCACGTTCACAAGGCGCGTGCTCTAGGAGTCATGAGCTACAGTCACCACGTCGTGCCGTCCACCGTTCTGAGCGCTGGACGGCACGAGTATAACACGAAACATATTATACATGATGTTAAGATTGGTGTGATACAATGGGAATCACGGCAACATCCAGCCGGAGGAAGCAGCCTCGAACGTTCTCGTTGTCTGAGGATGTAATCGAGGTATTGGAATGCTACAAGAGCGAGAAAAGGGCAGAATCACTAACCTCGGCTCTTGAAGGAATGATCCGCGAGTGGAAGAAAGCGCATCTGTCTGCGCTGGTCACGTCGTATTACGACGCGCTTCCGGACGAGGAAGTACAGCGGGATAAACAGTGGGGAGAGTTTTCAGAATCACAGATGTAAAATCAGTGCATGACGCAACCAGCAAGACCGCCGCAACGAGGTGAAATCTGGTACGTCCAGCTTCCCACTGATCCGCCAGATAAATTGCCGCGACCGGTCATGGTGGTCTCTATTGACGCCAGAAACAATCACGAACGGGCTAGTACTGTCTTAGTGGTTCCACTCTCGACAACCCCACCCAAACTACCATCACACCTTGAACTGTCTCCTGGCGAAACTGGCCTTTCGGAAAACTCGACTATTCAGGCAGAAAGTATTACGACAGTCCGGAAGACAAGCCTACACGAACCAAAAGATAAACTGCGTCGGTTATCAGAACGGGTTATTGAACAGACCGCTCGGCGCGTGGTGCTCGCTATGGGTTTTCCCGATCTGAAGCGGTAAGAAATTCTAATCCTAGTCAGCCCGTTTCGGCTTGCGCGGAGTAACGGTCTTCGGCTGCTTCCGTTCTTTCGGTTTGAGCGCACGAAACAATTCTGTCATCGTGCGCTCAAACTCTTCCCGCACCTTCGCGCCTTCTCTGTACTCGGCTTTTATGGCGGGCCTCCTCTCGCATTTATGATTTTAGCCCCTAGTGCTTTCGCTTGCCTGAGAGTATCAAATTGGCTAGGTGACACTTCTTTAGGCACGATCAACAGATAAAAATTTGTCCCCCTGTCCCCTTGTCTGTATTCATTACGAAAATTCTCCGTTAGCGGTATCAACATCGAGATTGGTCCATCCACAATGTCACGCGCGCTGGACTTTAGCAGTTCAGCATCATCTGTATCTATATCGCCTATGTCATGATCGGCGACTGCCGCTATACGATAGTTTCTGCGAATGGACGGCGGTAGCCGTGAACCATCGGTAACCACCTTCAAATTCTTCAATTGCTCAATTGGTATATGAACTCCTGGCGGGCTATCAGTCCCCCAAAAGATCATAACGTTTTGATCCGAAATATCCGTATTCACAAAATATGGAATCCATGTCCCTATCAGCAGTAGCAGCATCACAAAGATCGGCCAATACCTATCCCACAACTGCTTGTACCACGGAAATGTAGCCAAGGCGTTATGTACACTTGAGGATTCATGTAGCGCGTGTGTTTCTGATCCGCTCGCCACATAAGCCAGAGGTTGGCGAGCGTG
Organism: Acidobacteriaceae bacterium; assembly: GCA_003168355.1. GTDB lineage: Bacteria > Acidobacteriota > Terriglobia > Terriglobales > Acidobacteriaceae > Sulfotelmatobacter. The sequence goes on from PMSQ01000203.1 coordinate 10,486, forward strand.
ATGATAAAAGGCAGCCAAAATTTCCAATCCATAACGCACACCTCACTGTCGCTTGGAATATACTCCAAGCCCTTGAATCAGCAAGGTTATGTACTTAAACATGTGCGTCAAGTATATTTGTACCGATGAAAACCGGAGAAGCTAATTATGTCAGGGTCGAACTTCAGCACGCTTACGGCGACGTAGATAGCGACGCAGTAACATCGCGGAGGCCGCGAGTATGACAATCAAGGCAAGTGCCAGGGCCAGGAGGACGCGGGTCTGGCTGTAGAGGACGAAGACGCCGCTTTTGTTGTAGAAGCCGTTGAAAGTGTTCAGGATCGCGGGCAGCGCGAGGAGGTCTTGTTTGGTCAACTGGAGGGCGTGTTCGTGGGGGTGGTAGTGAGAGGCGAGAGGGAGTGTCTCGCCGTTGGCGTCGAGTTCGATATGTCCGCCGAGGACGTAAGTGACGGGACGGTTCCGGATGAAATCGGCTATCCGGTTGGCGCTGGCCAGATCGGCTTGAGCGTCATCGATGATGAGGCGTCCGGGCAGGAAAAAATCGCCGGAGAAGAACAGCCCGGTCTGGCGATCGTAGTACGAGACATGGGATGGGTAATGTCCGGGGGTTGGAATCACGTCGATGGTGCGATCGCCGAGATCGACTTGAGCGATGCCATTCGGCCAATCCGGGAAGCTAAAGTATTTCCGGACATGAGAGAGGTCGGTGGGAACAATCTCGATATTTGGTAGATGCGCGAATTGCGAGTCGCCGAGGCGATGATCGAGATGACCGTGGGTGTGGACGATGATGAGCGGCATTTTCATCTGGCCCGCTTCCGGCAGCAGAGTCATTACGGTTTGCGCTAACGGCATTTGCCTGGGGTCAGCGACGTCGCCGGTATCGATGAGGAGCGCCTTGGTAGAGCCCACCAGCAAATACATAAAGGGCGCTTCGGCGGTGGCGCATGGGTTCTCGCGCAGAATGAAGGTACGGGCGTTGTAGGGATGGACTTGAATTGGGGGTTGCGGGTTGCTGGCGCAATCGGGCGCGCCTGGGTTCCAGTGAACATCCATCGAGCCGGGCACGAGCTGCGAGCGGGCGGGCGAGGAGATGAGAAGCATGCCGGCCAGGAGGGCGCAGAGGATAGGTTGGATGGGGAGTTGCGGAGATCCGACCAGGCTGCGACAAAGACCGCGCAGGACAGAAGATGCGACCACGGGGGCTGAAGGCCGAATTGAGGGTAGATGCTTTACGCGGCGCTGAAGCGCCGCTCTTCCACGGCGCCGCCGGCAGTCTCTATTTTTTTCGCAGCCTCTGAGAGTCATGGCCTTCCTGGTTCGTTCGCGAAACACAAGTCTAGCGCGCGGCGATCCAGACTTGATAGGCGACTACTGCCATCATGAAGAGCAGGTAGAGGCGGAGCGCCCAGAGGACGAGGAGTTCGGGGCCTTTGAGGTGACGGCGGGGGATGGGATGCTTTTTGGCGCGGGCGAGCTGATCGTGTTCGAGGGAGGATAAGACCCAGGTCTGGTCTGAGGTGGAGGTGGTGGGCGCGGTGGTTTGTTTTTTGGTCATTAGGGTTAAGTGTTTTGCGAGAATCGAAAGTTCATGAACAGGAGAGGAGAAACCGTCGAGCTTCGCTCGACTGGACAGCCGAGGGCGGCTGTCCCCACATGGGTGCTACTGGACAGTTGGGAGCGGCTGTCCCCACAGGGATATCCGCACTCCCAGGGATATTTGCGTAAGCTGAGGTCCATTCCTACTTACCTCCCATTGCGGCGAAGATGTTGGGAGCGATTATGCTGATGCCGAATAGGATGCCGGCGGCGGTCAGGATAAATACAACTCCGGTGGCCAGGATGTTGGCCCACAGCGGACTGACCAGGTTGCCCATGATTTCTTTGTCGTTTACCAGCATGAAGAGGAAGACCAGGGCTGGGGGCATGGCCAGAACGGCGACTACGTTTACGACCAGAACTACGTAGACCAGGGGCAGCCCGGGGATGAGAACGATGGCGGCGGCGGCGAGGGCGCACAGAGTCAACACGGCATAAAACGGTTTGCCTTCTGCCATGGGAAGGTTGAGGCTGTGCGGTTTGTGGGTGACCTCTCCGAAGGCGTAGGCCGACGAAGTTGAAATGGTGATGGCGGCGACGATGCCGGCCTCGACCATGCCGAGAGCGAAGAGCGATGCGCCGAAGCGGCCGATCAGGGGTTGGAGGGCCTGGGCAAACTCGGCGGCCTGGAAATTGTCGGCGGCCATGCGATGGGCGAATAACGGTGCGGTTGCGAGAATCGTGGCGATGGCGGCGGCGGTTGCGAGCGCGGCACCGAGGACGGTGTCGATGCGGCCGAAGCGGATGTCTTTTGTGGTCATTCCTTTGTCGACGGTTGCGCTCTGCTGGAAGAAAAGCATCCACGGGGTTACGGTGGCGCCGATGTCGGCGAGGAGGATTAGGAGAACGTCTTTACTGAAGCCGGGAAGCGGTTGCCAGGTGATGAATGCGTGGCCTACCGAGTGCCAACTGGGGTGGGTCATGAGCGCGACGGGAATGAAGATCAGGTTGAATGCGGCGGCGGCGAGAGTGATGCGTTCCCAAGTCCAATAGCGGTGACTCATCAGCGCCGCGTACAGGATTACGAGCGCGATGAGAATTGCGACCCAGGGAGGGACTCCGAAGAAACCCAGGCCGGCGCGGACGGCGATGAACTCGGTGATGAGAGTAAGGAAGTTTCCGATGCCGAGGTCGATCATGGAAAACCATCCCCAGAAGGGTCCGAAGCGCTCGAAGATGAGTTCGGCGTGGCCGCGATGGGTGGCGGCGCCCAGGCGGACGGTCATCTCCTGGACGACGATCGCCATGCAAAATGTTAGGACGACGAAGGGAAGAAAAAAGCCGATGCCGAACTTGGCGCCAGTGGCAGCGTAGGCGAGCATGCTGGGGCCGTCGTTCTCTCCCAGCATGACGAGAACGCCGGGACCAACCAGCAACCACAGCAGGCGCGCTCGGGAGGAAAAGCCGCGCTGGGCACGGGCTTCCGAGACGCGGATGCGGTCGTGAGCACGGTCGACGTCTTCGTGGGTGATGATTACGGCTTCGTCTTCGGTTTGGGTGGCAACGGGCTTCATCGGGTGAGGTGTGGAGTGACTTGCGGGATCGAGACAATCTTCATGATGAGTTCGCCCCGGATTTTCCCCGGCCGAGATTAGCGTAAGTATACACTAGGAAATAAACTATGGTTAAGTAATGTCAAGCAAACTGGAGTGATGATGGAAACTCCTTGCGCGGCGGGTAGCGGCACAGGCGGGTAAGAGATCCTTCGACTGCGGTGGTCCTTCGCATTCGCGAAGCACAACCTCCGCTCAGGATGACAATCCTGCTGAGACGCGCATTAGCGGGTGGGGGAAACCCAGACACGCACGGCAGCGGCGCGGCCCAGGGAGACGTTGCCGGTGACGGTGGAGAGGGCCAGGGTCTGATCGTAGTTGCGTTCGAGGAGGCGCAACTTGGCTCCGGGACGGATGCCGCGGGCTTCGAGGAACTCAAGCAGGCGGCGGTCGCGCTCGTAAATTCCACTGACGGCGTAGGAGGCTCCGGGTGCGGCATCGGCGAGCAGAAGCAGGCCGCGATGGCGGCGACTGGCGGGGCTTTCCATTTCGCTGAGGTTGCCGTGAGGGCAGGCGCCTGCCTTGCCTAACTTGGCCAGGAGCTTGGCTTCGAAGTCGGGGGAGACGGCGTGCTCAAGGCGCTCCGCTTCGTCGTGCACCTTCCACCACTCCATGCCGAATAACTCGGATAACATGCGTTCGATGAGGTGGTGGCGGAGCGTGAGTTTACGGGCAATCTTGCGGCCGGCGGCGGTGAGGCGCAGGTGCCCGTCGGTCTGGACGCGAACCAAGCCGTCTTTTTTCAAACGGCGCACCGCCATGGTAACGGCGGGAGCGGAGACCTTCAGCCAGTCGGCGAGGCGGGCTGAGATGACGGATTCCCCTTCGCTTTCGGCCTCGAGGATCGCCTTGAGATAGTCTTCTTTGGAGACGGTGATCATCTGAGGAGATTATACGGGATGGTTAAGTATGGTTAATGGGAAAGTGCCAAAACCTTTAACACAGAGGGCACCGAGGAGCACAGGGTAATTCGAGATCAGAAGGGTAGTGGTGCAGTTTGACTCGGGGCGGCTGTGTGGGCACGGGAGATCCCTCGTCCCGCTGGTGAAAACGCGGGACTTCGGGATGACGCCGGAGGGGTGCAATGGTTCAAGATTTTCAAATTGAGCCCACTACCATCAGAAGAGATGGTTTGACAGCTTTGCTGCGCTGACCTACGCTTGACTTTCTCCGGCTATGAAAGTTCTGGTTCTAGGCAGCGGTGGACGCGAGCACGCTTTAGTGTGGAAGCTGCGAAAGTCCTTGCGCATTTCGAAGCTGTATTGTGCGCCGGGCAATGGCGGCATTGCGGAAGATGCGGAATGCTTAGCGGTTGATCTGAAAAACCTCGATTCGATTGTGGCATTAGGCGAGCAGGTGCGGCCGGACCTGACGGTGGTGGGGCCTGAGCTGCCGCTGACGCTGGGCGTGGTGGATGAGTTCACGCAGCGCGGCTGGCCGGTGTTTGGTCCCAGCAAGGCCGCGGCGCAACTGGAGTGGAGCAAGAGCTTTGCGAAAGAATTTCTGCAGCGGCATCGAATTCCGACGGCAGCGTATGCGATCTGCGATTCGGTGGAGGAGGTGCGCGAGGCGCTGACGCATTTTCACGCGCCGGTGGTGGTGAAGGCCGACGGATTGGCGGCGGGCAAGGGCGTAGTGATTGCAGCGAGCAAAGAAGAGGCTGCAAGTGTGGCGGCGGAAATGTTCAGCGGCAAGATGGTGGGAGGGGCGGGATCGCGGGTGGTGCTGGAAGAATGTTTGAAAGGGGACGAACTTTCGTTTCTGGTTTTGAGCGATGGAGAGCGGGTTGCGCCGCTGGTGGGAGCGCAGGATCACAAGCGCGTGGGCGATGGCGACACCGGGCCGAATACCGGCGGGATGGGCGCATACTCGACCGTGGACATTGTGGACGACAAGATGCGGGACTGGCTGGTGCATCACATTGCGAAGCCGGTGGTCGAGGGGATGAAGGCGGAGGGCGCTGAGTACAAGGGCGTGCTTTACTGCGGGCTGATGATGACGGCTCGAGGTCCGATGGTGCTGGAGTTCAATTGCCGGTTCGGGGATCCGGAGACACAGCCGATTCTGATGCGGCTGGAGAGCGATCTGGTGGATGCGCTGGAAGCGTCAGTCGCGGGGCGGGTAAGCGAGGGCGATTTCAAATGGTCGACGGATGCATCGGTGTGCGTGGTGATGGCTTCGGGAGGATATCCGGGAACGTTTGAGGTAGGGAAGAAGATTGCGGGACTTGACGAAGCTGGCGCGGTGGAAGGGGTGAAGGTGTTTCACGCGGGAACGACGAAACGGGATGGAGCGTTTTATACCGCTGGCGGGAGGGTGCTTGGAGTGTCGGCGCGGGCTGTGGAGTTGCAGACGGCGGTGGGGCGGGCGTACGAGGCTTGCGAGAAGATTCGGTTCGACGGGGTGCATTACCGGAAAGATATTGCGGGGCGGGCGATGAAGAAGTAGTTCTGCCATCTGTGCTACGAGTGTGTGCTGAACAAAGGCAGGGATCCTTCGACTGCGGTTGTGCTTCGTTTCACGAAGTACAATCCTCGCTCAGGATGACAGTGACAAGAGTTATCTCTAAGGGGGGCCATGAGTAAGGTACTGGTTTCGATTGTGATGGGGAGCGATTCTGACCTTGAGATTATGCGCGAGGCGGGGAAGGCGCTGGAAGAATTTGGGATTGCTTACGAAATTGATGTCACTTCGGCGCATCGCTCGCCGGAGCGCACGGCAGACTTTGCGCGAAAGGCTGCTGGGCGCGGGATTTGCGTGATCATTGCGGGAGCTGGAGGGGCGGCGCACCTGGCTGGGGTGATTGCGGCGCACACGACGCTACCGGTGATTGGGGTGCCGATTCCTTCGACGGCGCTGCAGGGGATGGATTCTCTGCTGGCGACGGTGCAGATGCCGGCGGGGATTCCGGTGGCGACGGTGGCGATCGGGAAGCCGGGAGCGATTAATGCCGGGATTCTGGCGGCGCAGATGATTGCATTGGCCGACGCTTCGATGGCGAAGAAGCTTGAAGTGCACAAAGAGAAACTGGCGCGCGGAGTGGAGGAGAAATCGAAGAAGCTGAGGAGTTCGCTGGCGGGCTAGGTTTTGGTTTGCGGGGACCGCATGGCTTTGCGGGCGAAAGGCGCGAGAGTTTCGAGAAAGCGGCGAATCTGATTGAGGTCGTGCTCAGCGATTTCGGTGAACTTCAAGCCGATTCCCAAGCCCGGCGTTCTGTGGGCGACCTGGGCCTCCGCCCAAGCCTTGGTTTGTCCGAACCAGATGCCAACCTTTAATTTTGTTCCCGGCTCCAAGGGGATCGGAATCTCAACATAGCATCCGCCTAGGCTGAGGTCGGCCACAGTACCCCAAAAAGAAGCTCCCAGATGAGTGTGAATCTCGACCGAGTTTTGACACCGGTAGCGCGCGTTCTGGCGCAGTTCGACGGTCCCGGGCTGGTAGGGATCGAAGGAGTCGGGGGACAGCGGGAAGTCCCAGAGCGGTTTTTCGGGAGTGATGTTGAGCAAACCGACGTGGCCGGCTTTTGATGTTCCAGCTGAGCCGATCCACTTTACCCGGAAATGCACTCGATTGCTGCCATAGGTGAGCCCCACTATTTCGTCGAGGCTAAGTTGGGCGCGAACGCCGGCGACCTCGGCCCCGGTGCGGCCGATATTGACGGTCAAGACCTTCTCGGAAAAAACCTGACCGTGGCTATCGGTGCCGAAGATGCGAACCGGGACTTCGATTTGCTTGCGGGGGTGGCTGCGCCTGCCCATCGGTTCGAGCAACCTCACTGGTGTTGAAGGTAGGGATGAAGATCCGGATCGAGGGTACAGGATAGCTTGAACAGGACGGCTTCTCAACAGAGCAGAGTTTGCGGTAGGGCTCAATTTGAAATTCAAATTGAGCCACTACCGAGTTGCGGGTGGCTGCACCACCCAATACTTGTTGCTGTAGGGAGGCGCTGCAAACGCCGTGGTGGCCCCAAGGCCTCGCTGCGCTCGGCGGACAGCCGAAGGCGGCTGTCCCCACATGAGCAGTCTAGCTGCTCCACATGGGCAATCTAAAGGTGCAATCCTTTTAAGTACTCGCGGAATGGTTTGCCCAGGTCTTCGCGCTTCAGGGCGAACTCGACTGTGGCTTTGAGGAATCCTAGTTTGTCTCCGGTGTCGTGGCGGCGACCTTCGTAGACGTAGGCATACATTTTTTCTTTCTGCAGCAGGAGGCGCATGCCGTCGGTGAGTTGGAGTTCTCCGCCGGCGCCGGTGGGCGTGTTGGCCAGGCAATCGAAAATTGCGGGCGTGAGAATATAGCGGCCGATGATGGCGAGATTGGAAGGGGCGTCTTCGGGCTTGGGTTTCTCCACCATGTTCTTGATTTCGAAAAGGCGATCGCCGAAGCGGCTGTCGACGGGTTTTACGTCGAGAACGCCGTAGGAAGAAATCATTTTGCCCTCGATAACCTGCGTGGCCAAGACGGAGCATTGGGTCTGATCGAAAACCTCGACCATTTGCTTGAGGCAGGGGACTTTGGCGTCGATGACGTCGTCGGCGAGGAGCACGGCGAAGGGTTCGTTGCCTACGAGTTCGCGAGCCATGAGCACGGCGTGCCCGAGGCCGAGGGCTTCTTTCTGGCGAACGTAGGCGACATGGATCATGTCGGAGATGGAGCGCACGATCTTGAGCAGGTCGGTCTTGCCGCGCTGTTCGAGCATGGTTTCGAGCTCGTAGCTAACGTCGAAGTGGTCTTCGATAGCCTGCTTTCCGCGGCCGGTGATGATGAGGATCTGGTCGCAGCCCGAAGCCATGGCTTCTTCGACGCCATACTGAATGATGGGCTTATCGACGAGCGGGAGCATTTCTTTGGGCTGGGCCTTGGTTGCGGGGAGGAAGCGGGTGCCGAGGCCGGCGGCGGGGAATACGGCTTTGCGGAGTTTCATGGGCATGAGAGCGATCTTGGTCGGTAGTCGTTGGCTGTGCGACTTCGGTTGCCGCGACAATTGTACGTGATGGGGTTTAGGGGTGGCGACCTTGTTGCGTCTTACGCGCGGCTGGAAGACCGCTGGGGAAGAAGTCGCGCCGGACAGGCCGTGAGACCACGGGGGCTGAAGCCCGCATTGATGTGGACACTTTACGCGGCGCTGAAGCGCCGCTCTCCCACGTTACTGTTCGCATTCCGGACTCGTTACGTAGTCTGTGGAAGCCGCGCCCTTTCAAGCTAAGACTGTCCGGCGGTGCGGGCTTCTGAAGCCGTTTCCACGGTCGCCAGTTGTTCCAATACTGTGCGAAGGGCGCGCAGGACTTCTTCCGCGGCGGCGGCCTTCAAAACAAATTTCAACATGCCGTCAGGGGTGAACTGGGTGCCGCGCTGAGAGGAGACGAAGCGAGCCAGCTGTTCCGGATCGACGGCGGCGTTTTGCTGGAACTTTAGAGTTACCAAGTCGCGTTTGCGCTCGATTGCGTTCACTCCTACTTTCATACACAACAATTTTAGAGAGGCGTAGTCGAGGAGATTACGGACTGCTGGCGGCGAAGGACCGTAGCGGTCGGTTAGCTCCGCGCCTACATCGTTCAGTTGCGATTCGGTTTCTACGCGGGCTACGCGTTTGTACATCTGCAGACGCTGGTTTTCTTCGGGGACGTAATCAGCCGGAATGCGAATGTTGAGGCCGAGATTGAGCTGGGTCTCGGCTTCGTCGGGCGCGGCCTCGCCTTTCATCTCGCGCACGGCGCGCTCGAGCATTTGGGTGTAGAGCTCGAAGCCGATGGCCTCGATGTGGCCGCTTTGCTCGCCTCCGAGCATGTTGCCGGCGCCGCGGAGTTCGAGATCGAGGGCGGCGATTTTGAATCCGGCGCCGAGGTCGGAAAACTCTTTGAGGGCGGCAAGGCGACGGCGGGCGATGGGCGTGAGCTCGATCTCCGGGGGAAGCATGAGGTAGGCGTAGGCGCGACGGCTGGAGCGGCCCACGCGTCCGCGGAGCTGGTAAAGCTCGGAGAGGCCGAGGCGGTCGGCGCGGTTGATCAGAATCGTGTTGCAGAGCGGGATGTCGAGGCCGTTTTCGATGATGGTGGTCGAAACGAGGATGTCGGCTTCGTGGTGCATGAACTTCAGCATCACTTTTTCGAGTTCGCCTTCCGACATTTGTCCGTGGCCGACGATGATGCGCGCCGGGGGAACAAGTGCTTGGATCTTGGCTGCAATTTCCCAGATGGTATCGACGCGGTTGTGGACGAAATAGACCTGGCCGCCGCGCTCGAGTTCCTGTTCGATGGCGGACTGGATCAGTTTTTCGTCCCAACTGGCGACTACGGTTTGAATCGCCATGCGATCTTTCGGCGGAGTTTCGATCACGCTCATATCGCGCAGACCGACGAGCGACATGTGGAGGGTGCGAGGGATGGGCGTGGCTGACATGGTGAGCACGTCCACTTGCTTGCGCATTTGCTTGATGCGCTCTTTGTGGCGCACACCGAAGCGCTGTTCTTCGTCGACGATGAGGAGGCCGAGATCGGAGAATTTGATGTCTTTGGAAAGGATGCGGTGGGTGCCGATGAGGATGTCGATTTTGCCAGTTTCGGTTTTCTGCAGAATTTCTTTTTGCTGCTTCGCATTGCGGAAGCGGCTGATCATTTCGATGGTGACGGGGAATGGAGCAAAGCGTTGCTTGAAAGTTTCGAAGTGCTGGAAGGCGAGGACGGTGGTGGGGGCGAGCACGGCTACCTGTTTGTTGTCGCTGATGGCTTTGAAGGCGGCACGCATGGCAACTTCGGTTTTGCCGTAGCCCACATCGCCGCAGAGCAGGCGGTCCATGGGTTGGGAGGATTCCATGTCGTTGATGACGTCTTTGATGGCCTGACCCTGATCTTCGGTCTCGTTGAATTCAAAAGCGTCTTCGAACTCGCGGAACCACTCGTTGCCGGGCGGGAAGGCGTGTCCGACAGCGGTTTTGCGCTCGGCGTAGAGCTTGAGGAGTTCGTCGGCCATGTCTTTCATGGCTTTGCGGACGCGAGATTTCGTCTTGCCCCAGGCGGCGGTGCCGAGATGACTCAAGGCGGGCTTCGTGCCTTCGGACGAGCGATACTTCTGCACCAGGTCGAGACGGGTGAGAGGAACGTAGAGGCGAGCGGCTTCGGCGAATTCGAGCAGCATGA
>PMSQ01000186.1:0-13467 GCA_003168355.1 Acidobacteriaceae bacterium
GGTCGAGGGCAATCGCATCCGGCTTTCGCGCAAGGCAATTCTGAAAGAGCAGCGCGCGAAAATGGGTGGCGGAGACGGTGCTGCGCCGGTGGATAGCGCAGGCGGCGGCGAAGCCGAAGCGGTTCCGGCTCCCGCGTTAACGGGGTCGATGGTGATTGAGGGCGGCGGAGATTTCCCCGACGAGGCTGAACCAAACTTCAACCGTGAAGGCGGGCCGCAGGTCGGCAGCAGCGATCGCCCTCCTCAAGGCGATCGTCCACACGGCGGAGACCGAGGTGGACGCGGCGGACGTCCCGGCGGCGGTGGGCGTGATCGCGGACGCGGTGGGCGCGGCGGTCGGCCTGGCGGCGGAGGACGGGACCGTGGCGGACGCGGCGGGCCGGGCGGCGGAAGACACTAACTTCTTTGCCACGGATTTACGCGGATTCACACGGATATGAAAAAGGGCCACGGCGCGAGTCGTGGCCCTTTTCTCTGTCCGTTCTTGAGGATGCCGGATGCCCCATCTTTGGCGCTCTTTGCCAAGGAGCTTGCCCTGAGCTTGCCGAAGGGAACCTGCTTTGTCTGTAAGTGTCAGAGCAAACACACGGTTGACAGATTGAATCCGCAGCCAGGCCGACTTCGCCGACGCTTGACCAGTAAATTCTCTGGGTCAGTCTTCGTTCCTTCATTCATGGCGGATTGCTGCCGGTTACCGGCAATCCGGAAGTAGTCCAGTCCGGCCACCGCGAGATTAGTAACGGGGAGAGTCGGCCAGCGGATACCAAAGTCTCTGCGATCCGTGCTGCGACGGACTACTGTCTGCTTCGCCTGAGCGAGTATTGGATTGCTGCTATTTTTCGTCCTTGTGCGGCTCGTTGGTTAGGCCCACCTTCCGAAGTAATTCCTGGAAACGGGGGTCGCTTCGCAGCGGATCGTACTGCGGATCCACTTTGATCTGGGTAAGAGCTGGGGAGCGTTCTATATATGCTTCTCGCAGGAGGGCAAGAACCTTGTTCTTATCCTCGCCCGAGCCAGCATAGGCCAACAGAGACAAGCTCGTTCGGTAGAAGCCAAGTTTGGGGGCAAGTTGTTCAAATTTCGCCAGTGCATGTTGAAGTTGCCTTTCTTGGTGCCAGCGGCCATACACGTAGGCCCTCGTCGCCCAGACCCGTGGTTCGTCCTCCGGGCCCGGGATTTCCGTCAGCGCCTCTGCAAACTTGCCTTGCTCTATATGCGAATAGCAATCTATTCCGTTCCCAGAGGCAGAGCCGGACATGGCGCCCACAGCCCGACTCTGGGTGATGGCACGCTCATACTGCCGCGAGTAATAGAGAATCTTCGAGTAATCGCTGGCGATGATGAGCGACATCGGATCCAACCGGCGCGCGCGCTCAATTTCTGCGAACGCTTCATCGAAACGTCCTTGCCAGGCAAGACACTCGGCGTACCACTGGTGAGCCGTCGGATAGTCGGGATTGAGCTGGATGGCCCGCCGGAATTCTTTCTCGGCTGTCCGCCAGTCGTAGTTGTAGTTCTCCTCAATTAGGGCCAGGGAGGTGTGCGCTTCCGCCAGGGTCTCGTCGAGTTCGAGCGCCTTGAGCGCCGCCGCCCGCGCTTTCGGCATGAACTCGCCCTGCGGAGCCATATACCAGGTACTCATCAACCCAAAAGTGTCTGCCAGGCCGGCATAGGCTTGGGCGTAATTCGGATCTTTGGCTATGGCCTGCTGGAAGTACTCTGCGGCATGTTTGAATCCCGCCTCCGTCCTCTTGTTCCAAAAGTAGCGGCCTTCCAAATAGAGATCGTAGGCCTCATACGAAGTGGCAGCATGGGTGACGGCGGAATGGTTGGCTGCGCTTGCCGCACGCCGATCGCCCAGGGTAAGCGTAATTTCGTCTGTGACTTCCTGCGCGATCTCGGCTTGCACCGCCAGCAGATTCGTCAGCTCGCGATCGTACTGCCTTGCCCAGACGTGTGTCTGGTCTTTCACCTGAATGAGCTGGGCCGTGATTCTTACATTGCCGGAATCGCGCCGGACGCTGCCCTCAAGCACGTACTGCACTCCCAGTTCGCGGCCGATCTGGTCCAACGGCTTCGGGTTCTGTTTGTACAGCATAACCGAGGTGCGGCCGATCACTCCCAGGTGCTCGGGGTCAAGCCGTCCGAGTTCGCTGATCATCTCTTCGGTCAAGCCATCGCTGAAGTACTCCTGTCCCGGGTCGCCGGTGAGGTTCTCGAAGGGAAGAACCGCGAGCAGAACTCTCGTTGGAGGCGGCGTGCTGGCCGGGCGCCGGAACCAGCCTGCATGAATCCCTATTGCAGTCACCAGGAGAAGCGCAATCGTCGAACCGATTGCCCATCTCCGCAATCCCAGGCCTTTCGTGTCCGCCGGAGACTCACACCCAACCGCCAACCTGGCCTGCTCTGGGCCGATCTGGTCTGGGCTGATTTGGTCTGGTCCGATCCTCTCCGGCATTCGCATTGTTTCGGCTGCGGCCGCCGCCTCCGCGCTCGCCGATGAGTTCCCCGGGCTTAGCCCCATTTCCGTCACGGCGGCGACAAATCGGTAGCCTTTGGCCGGAACGGTTTGGATAAAGTGGGGTTCGTCCGCGTCATCGTTTAATACCTGGCGAATCTTGCGGACGGCCGCATTGATGCTGTTGTCGGTGTCTACGAACACCTCCCGTCCCCAGATGCGTTCGATGATTTGATCGCGGGTAACCAGATTCCCGCGCTGTTCTAGTAAGAGCCTCAAGACCTCCATTGGAATCCGCGGCAGTCTGAGGGCGCGCCCATCCCGCCGCAATTCGTAAGCCCCGAGATCGAGCTCGTAGCCGTCGCCAAAGCGGAATCGTTGCGATGAGGTAATGGGCATAGGGGCAATGGGGAGGTGGTGGCGCGAAAACCGGTGCTGATCGGCTGCGCCAAGCCCCCTGATTGTACCCCGGTTGGCCCTTTTGCGCGCATCTCATTTGCCATCACCCATTTACAGATTCATAAGAAATTAAGCAACGATTCAGCCCCGTGCTATTGGCGGTTTCGCTCACTTGCGGCAGGCTAGCGCCCGTGCTCGAGCGGGCGGTTCAGATCGCCGAACAAGCCCACAATGTCGGCCGAGCAAAGTTTAAGCACCACAAATTCCAACTAGAAGGTGAGAGTTATGATTTCCGCTCGGAAGTTCCTCATTACCAGTTTGGCAGGCATGTTGCTTGGCGGCTTCCTGAATGCCCAGCAGTCCGTTTCTCTACCATCAACAATCGTTCCACGGCTGGTCAACTTTTCCGGCAAGGCCGTCGATGCCCAGGGCAAAACCATAACCGGAATCGCGGGCGTCACATTCGCTATCTACGCGGACCAATTAGGCGGCGCAACGCTTTGGATGGAAGTTCAGAACGTTCAAGCGGACACGAAGGGCAACTACACCGTTCCACTCGGCGCGACCAAGCCTGAGGGCTTGCCTCTCGATCTCTTCGCTTCGGGCGCGGCGCGCTGGCTGGGCGTGACCATCAACGGAGGCGAGGAACAGCCGCGCATCCTGCTTCTTAGCGTGCCCTATGCCTTGAAGGCGGCGGATGCGGAGACCGTCGGGGGGCTGCCGGCCTCCGCCTTCGTGCTGGCCAATAAATCGCAGGAAAATGCAGCTGCCACTCAGACTGCGTCCACCTCGAACGCATCCAAGAACACAGCTTCGCCCCAAACCAATCCCGCGGTCACCGGCAAGGGCGTGGCTGGTTTCGTTCCTATGTGGGATAGTGCCAGCGACATCGTTGATTCGGTAGTAGCGCAGAAGAATTCCCTGGTCGGAATCAACACGACCGCTCCAGCCGCCACGCTCGATGTCAACGGCAAAGGCGATGTGCGGGATACGCTGACTTTGGTTCCCAACGGCACCGATCCCACTCTGGCCATCAACGGGACGACATTTAAGGTGGATCACGCCGGCAAGGTCACGTTCGTTGGCGCACAAACCTTTCCTCACACCATCTCCGGCGTAACGGCGGGAACTGACCTCACTGGTGGTGGAACTAGCGGGACCGTGACGCTGAATCTGGACACCACCAAAGTGCCGCAGCTGATCGCAAACAACATTTTCACCGGCAGCCAAGGCGTAGTTGGAAGTCTCAGCGTCACCACGCCCACTCCGGGCATCCACGGGGGACTCGGAAATTTCAGCAGTCCTGGCGCTGGCGATTCCAACTCGGTCACCATTTCCAATGGCACCGGCACTACCGAAACCTTCCAGTCGGGCGGTCCCAACGCTTTTGTTCTTGGAACGAATGCGGGAGATGGGGGCATGCGCGTCCCGCCGGGAAAGAATATTTTCTTCGGCGATTCGACTACGTCGCGCCTGGAGCTCGACAGCTCCGGCAACGCATTTCAGCCCCTTGCGGCCAACGGGATGGCCAAGGCTCTGTTAGTTTACGATCCGTTCACCGGCGGTTCCGGCAGTTTTCTTCAGTGCTTCAATTCCACCCTTTCGGGCGCTGCTGCCACCACGCCGCCTTGCGGCTTCTCTATCATCCAAAAGGACGCGGGCGACTACGTATTCGACCTCGGCTTTAAAGTCGTGAACCGCTTTCTTGCTGCGACAGCGGGCCTAAACGCCGTCCCACCGGTCAACAGTCCCGGAATAGTGGCGACCTGCCTAAATTTTAATAGCGGGGATGATTGTGCGAGCGGTTTTGGAGTGCTTACGAACAACCGCGTGGAGGTATCGAATGAAAATTCCAGCGGCACCTTCGAAGATAACATTATTCACCTGATCGTCTACTGACGCCACACGTGCGCTCCGGTTCGAGAGCCCTGAGGTAAAAACCGCGGGTGGCCTACCCTTTGCGTTTTTGCAGAGGGTGGGACTCCCAGCGGCATAAGATTTTTCTCGAAGTTTCTCCACAGCATCCGCCGAACATCCACAGCCCTCATGTGACATCCAACCTTGCGCGCCACTTCGGACTCGCCTGATAATTGCCCCAGCAAAGGCAGTACAAGTTGCGCGCACAGCACGACCAACAAGCGTGCCCTAACTCCTTTGTTTCAGATATTTTGATGTCTAAGTTCTTTAGACCTTAGAATTTGCGGAGAATTTTCTGCTAACGGGATGATTTCAATCGCCGCGCATAGGGGTGGGCTACCCCCGACTCAAGAGCCTGCAAACGCAAACGCTCCATGTCCACAGGAGGCCGCCGCAAACTTTATTTCAATGCGAATTCCACAACGGGCGAGAGTCAAAATCCCCGTCCCTTCGGCTTCGCTCAGGGCAGTCCTTGTCTCTCCAAAGAACGGAGAGACAAGGACCGGCACCCTCATAATATTTTGCGTGCCGCCTCACCACATCGCGGTGAGGCGTATTGGGACAGTGTGCGGAACCTACGCCAGGAGTTTTGCGAGCGGCTCCCAGTAGTGGGCTTTCCATCCCGAGGCGAGGGTTTCCGCGTCGCCTTTGGGAAAGCCGGTGTGGTCGAATACGATCTTGGTGCCGGAGCCTTGCTCCACAAGCTCGAACTTTGCAATCGAATAGACGCCGGGAGGCCAGCTGCCGGTGCGCCAGGCTTGCACGATTCGCTGGTTCGGAATGAGTTCGACTTGGCGTCCCGTGATGTAGCCGCCGAAGAGGGTGAACGCGCCTCCCACTTCGCGACTGATCTCGGCGGGCTTGGGGCCCAGGTGCATGGACTGCATGACTCCACTGAGCTGTATGACCTGGTCAAACTGTTTGGAGTCTGTGAGCGCTTCGTAGACGCGCGTCCGGCTCGCTTTGAAAACCGGCTCCTGGTGAATAGATTCAGCAGTGCGAGAAATTTCCTCGTCGATTGCCGACCAGGCATTAGTCGAGGCCATGGCTAGTCCACCCAAGGCGACCGCAACCCCAGCCATCAATTGCCGCCGCGCGGGCGCTACCAGATTATCTCTTTCGCTCATCTCGTCCTCCCGATTTCTTATGTTCAACCGTCACCGCATGAGACCACCGCGCGAAAATATGTTCAAGATAATATTTTCTAGGCAGGTGAACACTCTTCGCGGCATACTTAAGCGCTTACAAAACGTGCCTCACAGAATCAGGAGAGCCCATGCCTTATCCCGCTGGTCATTGCGCGGCAGTGAGAATCCGGATGAAGTTCGGACCTTTGAAAAGGGAAAGTTTGAAGTTGTTCATGTGGGTGGGATGACGATTGGACGCGCGACCTACCAGCCGGGTTGGAAGTGGTCGCTGCACGTGGGGAAGGCCGTGGGCGCCAGCAGTTGCGTGGTGGAGCATGTTGGCATGGTGGTTTCGGGGCGGGCGACGGCGGCGATGGACGACGGGCGCGTGATCGAAATGAAGGCTGGTGATGTCTTCTACATCGCGCCGGGGCATGATAGTTGGGTGGTGGGCGACGAGCCTTATGTGTCGCTGCACTTCATGGGCGCAAGTGAATACGCGCAGGCGAAGAGGTAGCTTGAAGAGCGTTTAAACACAGGGGCACGGGGTTCACAGCGCTCGCCGCGGTGTTCCCCGGTGCCCCGATGTGGTCAGGGATTACTGCTTTATTCTCTCGGCGATGGTGACTACCCACCCTTCGGGAGCTTCGAAGGCGAATTCGCGCATGCCGTAGAACTGCTCTTTCAGCGGCATGGTGATCTTGGCTCCGCTTTTCTCGACGGCGGCCAGGACTTCTTCAATCCCTTCGACTTCGATAAACAGGGTGAGGCTGCCGCCGATGGGTTTGGCGCCGAGGGCGGGATAATCTTCGGCGACAACTTTGTGGTCGTTGAAGAAAATCTCAACGCCGGGCGCTTCTCCGCCTGAAACCACGGAGCCGAAGACATAAGGCGGCGCGTCGGGAACGGTGAAGCCGGGCTCAAAGCCGAGCACGGTGCGGTAGAAGTTAAGACTGGCTTCGACGTTGGTGACAACAAGGTTGGGTGTGAGCTTTTTGAATTTCATTTTCATCTCCTCGTGCATGGATCCTCGCGAATCGGATCGTTGTTTGGGTTAAATCCTGGTGGGCGTGAGCGATATGGAGGCTGCACGCACACTTCAGGTGTGCTCGCAACTCCTCCATCCGCGATCCTTGCGAGGAAAGGGAACGCAGGTAGGGCTGCCTCATTGTAGGTGGCGGCATCCGGAAAGGGAGGCCGTGCGGGGCCCGCGAGGTACGGGGAAAGGATAGCATGGGAGTCAAGATTTGGGATGGCTGCTTAGGGCTGTCGAGCTATCGCTCGACTGGACAGCCGAGGGCGGCTGTCCCCACATGTTTCTTCTGAGCCAGGGAAAATGAAAAGCGCAGGGTATTGGATTGAGAAGCTGGGGTTGGAGGCGCATCCGGAGGGTGGGTATTACCGGCAGACGTACCGGGCGGATTTGGTTTTGGCGAAGGAAAGTTTGCCCGAGGGGTTCACCGGGGCGCGGGCTGCGTCGACGGCGATTTATTTTTTGCTGCAGGGCGAGCAGTTTTCGGCGTTTCACCGCTTGCGGTCCGATGAGGTGTGGCACTTTTATGTTGGAGCGGCGCTGGTGGTGCATGTGATCGACGAAGGCGGACGGTATTCAGAAGTCTACTTGGGTAGCGATGCTGAGGCGGGCGAGGTGTTGCAGGCAGTGGTCAAGGCGGGATGCTGGTTTGGGTCGCGGGTGAGGGATGGGACGGGGTTCGCGCTGGTCGGCTGCACGGTGGCTCCGGGGTTTGATTTTCAGGACTTTGAGATGGCGAGGCGGGAGCAGTTGGTGCGGGAGTATCCGGAGTATCGGGGAGTGATTGAGGGGTTGACGCGGGAGTGAGGTGGCAACTTCGAGCAAAAACAACGACGGGGGCTGAAGCCCGCTCTCACATTAAGTGTACTGACGCGGCGCTGAAGCGCCGCTCTTCCACGGTGATCCATACATTCGGGATTTCCTTCAGCGGCCTTCTAGGCTCTCGCCGGAGCGGCTTTCTTGGGGAACATCTCGCCGATGCGTTTGATTTGTGCTCCGACGGCGCGTAGTTTTTCCTCGATGTTTTCATAGCCGCGGTCGATGTGGTAGACACGGTCGATGATAGTTTCGCCGTCGGCGACCAGGGCGGCGAGGACGAGCGATGCGGAAGCGCGAAGGTCAGAGGCGAGGACGGCGGCGGCGCTCAGGGGAGTCTTGCCGCGTACTACGGCGCGGCGGCCTTCGATTTTAATGTTTGCGCCCATGCGGATGAGTTCCTGCGCGTGCATGAATCGGTTCTCGAAAATGTTCTCCGTGATGACGGAAACGCCTTCGGCTTGCGTGGCCAGGGCCATGAATTGGGCCTGACAGTCGGTGGGGAAGCCGGGATATTCTTCGGTGCTCAGGTCGCTGGCGGTGAAAGGATTATCGCCCATGACGCGGACGGAATCGGCGGTGGACTTGGTTTTGACGCCGACTTCGTTGAGTTTGGCGAGGATCGCGCCGAGGTGGGCGGGATCGCATCCCGCGATGTTGAGGTCGCCGCCGGTCATGGCTCCGGCGATGAGGAAGGTGCCGGCTTCGATGCGGTCGGGGATGATGCGGTGCTTCGCGCCTTTCAGTTTGCTCACGCCTTTCACGGTGATGGTGGCGGTGCCAGCGCCTTCGATTTTTGCTCCCATTTTGTTGAGCAGGTCGGCGAGGTCGGCGACTTCGGGCTCGCGAGCGCAGTTTTGGAGAATGGTTTCGCCTTCGGCGAGAGTGGCGGCCATGAGCAGGTCTTCGGTGCCGGTGACGGTAATTTTGTCGAAAACAATTTGTGCGCCCTTGAGGCGATCGGCGGTGGCTTCGACATAGCCGTGATCTTGCGTGATCTTTGCGCCGAGCTGTTCGAGTCCCTTGATGTGCAGGTCGATGGGGCGGCTGCCGATGGCGCAGCCGCCGGGGAGCGAGACACGGGCGCGGCCGCAGCGGGCGACGAGCGGTCCGAGGACGAGCGTGGAGGAGCGCATCGTTTTGACCAGCTCGTAGGAAGCTTCAAGGCTGGTAAGATTTTTGCAGTGCAGAGTGGTGCGGTGCTGGGCGCGCCCGTAGCCGAGTTCAACCTCGGCGCCCATGGCGGCGAGGAGGTTGCGGGTGGTTTGAATGTCGCGCACCTGCGGAATGTTTTCGAGNNGTGCCGAGCAGCGGCTCGCCGCCGCGGATTACGAGTTTATCCATGAGTATTGAGTCCTATTGAAAAGCTATTCTAGCGGGGAAGTGGGTTGGGGGAGGGTAATCGGGAGGGCACGGCCTAGTGGGGTAGGACAACGGCATAAAGCAGGTTCCTCACCGGGCTTTCAGCCCGGTGAGGAATGACAAGCGGTAGTTATGAGCTCGAAGTCTTCTCTAAAAGGTCTTGCGGAACAGCCAGAACAACGATCCCGAAAGCAACATGGCCACCGGCAACGTCAGAACCCAGGCCAAGGCCAGGTTGCGGACGGTGGACCACTGGATTCCGGAGTGGTTGGCGGCCATGGTGCCGGCGATGCCGGAGGAAAGTACGTGGGTGGTGCTGACGGGAAGACCGAAGCCGTCGGCGGCGCCGATGGTGGCCATGGCGGTGATTTCGGCGACCGCGCCCTGAGCATAGGTCAGGTGGCTCTTGCCGATTTTTTCTCCGACGGTTACGACGATGCGCTTCCAGCCGACCATGGTGCCGAGGCCGAGAGCCATGGCGACGGCGACCTTTACCCAGAGGGGAATGAATCGGGTGGAGTGATCGATGTGCTTCTTGTAGTTGGCGAGAACTGCGGTTTCGGAAGCGGTGAAAGTCGGGTTGTGATTCTTCTGCATGAGGCGGATGGCCTCGCTGATCAGATACATATCGTTACGGAAGTTGCGTACCTGGTCGTTGGGGATGTTCTTCATCTCCTTGTAGAGAGCGGTCTCGTTGCCGATGTCGCTGACCAGGGTGCGCAGGGCGAGCATGGTGTTGGGCGTGAAATCCTTGGTGCGAATGTAATCGGTAACGTCCTCGTGAGCGTCGCCGATGGCGGCGTTGGGGCTGACGTAGTTATTGAGAACGTTAGCGGCCTGCTGCGAGATGGCGATGAAGTCCTGGGAATCCTGATAGGTGATGGCGTGATTGAGCGCGTAGGCGGTGGGGACGGTGCCGATGAGGATGAGCATGATGAGGCCCATGCCTTTTTGTCCGTCGTTGGAGCCGTGAAAGAAACTGACGCCGGTGCAGGTGAGGATGAGCAGGCAGCGGATGTAGAACGGCGGTGGGGCGTCGCCTTCGGGAGCCTTGTAAAGTTTGGGATCCTTAATGAGTGCTTTGGCAAGGAGCAGTAGCAACCCGGCGACGGCGAAGCCGACGATGGGCGAGAGGATCAGCGATTTGCCGATGTTGGCGGCTTGTCCCCAGTCGACGCCGCTGGTGCCGGTTCTTGCGGCCATGAGCTGGTTGGCGATGCCAACGCCGATCACGGAGCCGATGAGCGTGTGCGAACTGGAGGCGGGCAGGCCGAGATACCAAGTGCCGAGGTTCCAGATGATGGCGGCGACGAGCAGGGCGAAGACCATGGCGAATCCGGCTTTGCTGCCTACCTGCAGAATGAGTTCGACCGGAAGTAATGAGACGATGGCGAAGGCTACGAGACCGCTGGAGGCGAGCACGCCGAGGAAATTCCAGAAGCCGGACCAAACCACGGCGATGTGAGGCTCGAGGGAGTGAGTGTAAATGACGGTGGCGACGGCGTTGGCGGTGTCGTGGAATCCGTTGACAAACTCGAAGCCGAGGGCAACCAGCAGCGCAAGTCCAAGAAGCAGGTAGGGCAGCAGGGACTCGCTATGCACGAAGGAAAGGTCGTGAAGCAGGCTGGTACCGGCGTAGCCAACGCCGATGACGAGCACGACGCCGAAGATCAGCATGCCGATCTTGCCAGGAGAGCGGGAAAGTTTCTGGTCGAGTACGGTGGTTGATGCGGTCGCCATGGTTAGTCCTCGGGTCGCGAGCGATTAAGAGTTCTGTGGTCCTAAAGGTGGACACTATACGGAAAGATTGTTACGGCAGTGTAAATAAAACGGTTCGGTGGTGTCTGAAAAGTGCGCTGAAGAAAAACACTCCACAGCGTCAACGCACATTTCAGACACCGCCAACGGTTCTCGGTTCTCAGTCCTCAGTCGAGAACCGGTCGGATGGGAACCTGGCGCGAAATTCGTCTTGTCTTACGAAGGAGGCTGCGCGGAAGTGGTGGCATTGTTTACAATAGGAGATTCGTCTGCCTTCTACGGGGACGCTGTAGCGGGGACGAAGAATACTTTGGAACAGACGAACCACAAACCGAGCGTATCCCCCAGCGTGCCGGCAGGAGTGTCGGCGGTTGCTACGCCTACCGTGTACTGGCGGGTGGAGGGAAGCCTGCTGGACTTGACGGTGGTGCAGCCGGTGGCGTTCTTTACGTGGAACGCGCAGACTTTTGCGGAGCGTTTTCAGCGGCGGGGGCTGATTTTGTTGATGGCGGTGTTGCGACCGTTTCTTTATTCGACGAACCGCAAGTTTGCGACGCGCGTGGTGCACACGACGTTGCGGGGCGTGACGCGGGACCGGCTGGACCTGCTGGGTGAGGAATATTTCCAATACAAATTGAAACCTGAGCTGAAGACGCACGGGGCGGAACGAGTGCGGGAACTGGTGCGCGCCGGCGCGGATGTGGTGTTGGTGAGTCAGGGGCTGGAACACGTGATGAAGCCGCTGGCGCAGCATCTCGGAGTGAAACGTGTGGTGGCGAATCGGCTGGAGTTTCGCGACGGCGTGGCGACGGGACGGCTGCTGGAGCCGGTGATCCGGCCGCGGGGAGCATTCGCGCGAATCCGAGAGCAAAGTCCGGATGGGCGGCGGGCGCCGAAGACCCTGGCGCGGCAACTGGATATTACGCTCGAGGAGCTGCGGGGGGCGGTGATTGGGGCGGGGCGGGAGTCGACGGCGCTGGAACGGCCGATTGTGCATTTCGAGGGACAGCGGCAGGCCGCAGGGTTTTCGGTGCGGCGGGCGCTGGCGGGCCGGCATGTGATGCTGATCGGAGTGACCGGATTTATTGGCAAGGTCTGGCTGGCGAATACGCTGATGGAGTTGCCGAAGATCGGGCGGATTTATCTGCTGATCCGGAGGCAGAAATCGAATCCGGCAGAGCGGCGGTTCGAGAAGATGGTGGAGGAGTCGCCGGTATTCGATCCGCTGTTTGAAAAGTATGGGTCGGGGTTCGCGGAGTATCTGCGAGAAAAAGTTGAAGTGGTGGAGGGCGACGTCACGCAAGCGGGGCTGGGGCTGAATGCGGAGGTGGCGCGGCGGCTGCAGAAGAATCTTGATGTGATCGTAAACAGTTCGGGATTGACGGATTTCAATCCGGATTTGCGGGATGCGCTGGCGACGAATACGGATGCGGCGATGAGTGTCCTGGAGTTTGTGCGGGGAACGGAGCACGCCGGACTGCTGCACTTATCGACGTGTTACGTGGCCGGGGAACGCGACGGGCGGGTGATAGAGAAGCTGATTCCGAACTATACGCCGCACCGGGTAGCGAACTTTGAGGCGGAGCAGGAGTGGCGTGCGCTGCAGGACGTGATTGCGAAAGCGGAGGCGCAAGCCGAGAGCGAAGAAGTGACGGCCGGATTGAAGGTGCAGGCACTTGCGAACGAACATGCGGCGAAGGGGCTGCAGGGGGCGGCATTGCAGAACCAGATCCGCAAGAACAGGATCCGGTGGCTAAAGACCTATTTGACGGAAGCGGGGACGCGGCGGGCGAAGGAGTTGGGTTGGCCGAATACGTACACGCTGAGCAAGAGCCTGGCGGAATCGTTGATCGTCAAGTACGGGGTGGGATTGCCGATTGCGGTGGTGCGTCCGGCGATTGTGGAGACGTCGGTGGCGAAGCCCTTTCTGGGATGGAATGAGGGGATCAATACTTCGGCGTCGCTGTCTTATTTATTGGGGACATATTTCCGTCAGCTGCCGACGAACGAAAGCAAGCGGCTGGATATTATCCCGGTAGACGCGGTGTGCGCCGGGATGACGCTGATTGCGGCTGCGATTGTGGAGCGACGGCATGACCCGCTTTACCAGTTGGCGACGTCGGCTACGAATCCTTGCGACATGGGGCGATCGATTGAGTTGACCTCGCTGGCGCACCGCAAGCATTACCGGGCGCAGGAGGGGTTGGAGTCGTGGCTGCGGCTGCGCTTTGATGCCATTCCGGTATCGAAGACGCGGTACCAGCGGATGTCGGCGCCGGCGCAGAAGGCGATTGTGAAATCGATTCAGCGGATCATGTCGCCGCTGCCGTTGAAGAAGACTCCGCTGGCGAAGGCGGAGAGGAATCTGGAGCGGCTGGAGAAGCTGATTGAGTTGTTTGAGCCGTTCATCCTGTTCAATGAGCACGATTTCGCGGCGGACAATGTCGAGAAACTCTCGCACGCGCTGGTGGAAGAGGAGCGGGAAGAGTTTGGGTACAAGGCGCGTTTGCTGGACTGGTGGGATTACTGGATCAACGTGCATATTCCGGCGTTGCGGAAGTGGACTTATCCCTTGATTGAGGGCAGGCCGCTGGAGG
>PMSQ01000186.1:13553-30637 GCA_003168355.1 Acidobacteriaceae bacterium
TGGTGAATGGCGATATTTCTGACGGGATCGACGGGATATATTGGGGCGCACGTGGCGGCGAATCTGCTGCGGGATCATGGCGCGGCGCTGAACGTGCTGGTGCGGGCGCGAGATGCGAGCGAAGCCGAAGGGCGGCTCTGGCAGGCGCTGCAATTGCATCTGGGGTTCCCGCAATTTTATGAGTATTTGCAGACGCGGGTGCGCGTGTTTCGGGGAGACTTGACGGAGCCCGGATTTGGGATGGCGCGCGATGAATACGATCGGTTGGTACACACGACGGATTCGGTGATTCACTGCGCGGCNNACGCTGGAGGTGCTGACGCTGGCGCGCCAGGCGGAGCATTATCACGGGTTGAGGCGGTTCAGCCAGGTGAGCACGGTCGCGGTGGCGGGGAAGCGGCAGAATGAGGTGGTGACCGAGGACAAGTCGATTGACTGGGAGCGGTCGGATTACGATCCGTATGCGCGGACGAAAAAATTTTGCGAACACATGATGCGGGTGCTGTTGCCGGAGACGCCGAAGACGATTTTCCGGCCGAGCATCGTGCTGGGCGACAGCCGGTATGCGGAGACGACGCAGTTCGACATGGTGAAGGCGTTTGTGTTTCTGGCAGGGCTGCCGGTGTTGCCGTTCCGTCCCGCGGACGAGATTGACATTGTGAATGTGGATTTTGTAGCGGAGGCGATCGCGACGCTGCATCAGAAGGAGCGTCCGGAGCACGATACCTATCATCTTTCGTCGGGAGTTGGGTCGCAGACGTTTCGAGACATTACGAAGGCGCTGGCCCTGGGACAGAACAAGAGGGCGCCAGTGTTCGTGCCGGTGGCGGAGCGGCCGTTCGCGGGTTCGGTGAATTTTCTGGCAAACCGCAAGGGCGCGATTGGAAAAGGCGCGTCGCTGATGAAGGTGTTCATGCCATATCTGACGTGGAATACGGTATTCGATAACACGCGCGTGACGAAAGAGCTGGGGAAAAAGCCGGTGCCATTTTCCGAGTATTGCTATCCGCTGCTGAAGTTCAGCCGCGAGAATAATTTCGCATACCGGTACCGGCCCTGGCCGGCGGCGGTTGGAGGAACAGCAGCATGATGGACTTTGTTCTGGAAGCGTGGGTGAGCAGTTGGATCGAACGCGCCAGGGCGGGATGGATGTTGGGCGAGGGCCAGCGCTGGAAGCCGGGTGAGAAGCTCAAGTTGTTGTTCGCGGGCTACAACGGCACGCGAAACACTGGTTCCGACGTGCGGCCCGAGGAGACTCTGCGCCAGCTTCGACATATCCTGGGCACTGAGAACGTCGAGTTCAGCGCCATGTCTCAGAACTTTGAGTTGACGCGCGGGTATTTCGCGGGCGCAGAGCAGGTTCATCTCCCGGATGTTTTCCCTCCTTTTTTGGCGCGTGAAATCCCGAAGCATCATGGCGTAGTTGTGGTGGAGGGATCGGCCTTCAAGAGCAAGTTCGCAAACGCGCTGACCACGATGATTATTGGTTCTTTAGGGTTGGCGGCGGCGCAGAACAAGCTCGCCGTAGGCTATGGGTCCGAGGCAGGACAGATGGATCCGACGGTCGCCAGGATGTGCGCGCGTTACTGCAAGAGTTCTCTCATCATCACGCGCAGCGAGGAATCGCGTACCGTGCTTCGTGAGTTGGGAGTTCCCACAGAACTTGGGACCGACACGGCGTGGACCTTCGAGCCGCTTCCTCCTGAGTATGGGCGCAAAGCGCTGACCGACGCGGGATGGGATGGCAAG
This sequence comes from Acidobacteriaceae bacterium, assembly GCA_003168355.1. Taxonomy (GTDB): domain Bacteria; phylum Acidobacteriota; class Terriglobia; order Terriglobales; family Acidobacteriaceae; genus Sulfotelmatobacter. The sequence continues at coordinate 15,303 of PMSQ01000186.1, forward strand.
CTGCCGGTGTTGATCGTCTGCCCCATCAATCCCTTCTGGTGGCCGGTGAAACCCTCGCTGGTGAAATACGCCGCCTCCGCCATAACCGGCGCTTACAAGGACAGTCATTACCGCACCGTTTATTTTCACAAGTCGGGCCACGAGGTGGACGCAGCCTTCGAGCGTTATCTAACTGCAATTGCGAAAGCCGTGGGTGCGTTCCAGCAACGGCGGCGGGTGTTCACGATCCTGGTGGCCACCGAGGCACTGGACGCCCGCGCTTGCCGGCGAGTTTCCGAAAAACTGGGCGGCGGGCTGCCCGTGTTTACCTCCGAGGAGCACGACATGTATCAGATGGTGAGCATCCTGCGCACCGGGAAAATGATGGCGTCGTCGAGGTATCACGGGATTGTGACGTCGATGCCGGCGCTGGTGCCATCGGCGGGAATCACGATGGACGAGCGCATCCGGAATTTAATGCGGGAGCGGGGACATCAGGATTTGCTGATGACGGTGGATGATCCGGAGCTTGAGGGGAAGCTGCTGGCGGCGCTGGAGAAGTTGAGTTGCGAGGGCGAGGCGATTGCGACCGGAATTGCGCAGACTGTGGTGAGGAATTTGAAGGTGATGGCGCGCATGGGCGTGTATTTTGAAGAGGAAGTGCAGAGAAGGTATCCGGAGTTTCCGACGCGGCGGGGCGAGTGGAGTTGGGAGGATTATTTGCCGCCAATGGGGCAGGGGCTGCGGGAGTTGGTGGCGGCTTACGGCTAGGTTTGGGGTGGACGGCTGAAAGAGCCTTTAACCGCAGAGGATGCGAAGGTCAGCGCGAAGGTCGCGGAGAAGAACTCAGCATCTTGAGCACAATCATTTCATTTATCGGAGAGATATTCTCGCAACTGCAGGCCGCTGCGGACACGCGAATTCTTGCCGAGATCCGCGAGGGCGAAGTTACGGGCGTGACCGGCGTCGAATTACTGGAGTTGGTCCGCAAGGCGAGAACGTTTATTGCTTCGAAAAACATTAAGAAGGGTGAGCGGTGCGGATTGCTGGCGGCCAACAGCATTCGCTGGGTGGCGATGGATCTGGCAATCATGGCGGAAGGGCTGATCGTGGTGCCGCTGTATTCGCGGCAGGCGCCGGCGGAGTTGGTGGCGATGATGAAGGACTCGACGCCGGCGCTGGTGTGCTGCGGGGATACGGCGTTGCGGGAGGGGATTGCGCAGAGTTGGACGGGGGCTCCGCAGCAGTTTTTGTTTGACGAGATTTTTGCGGGCGTGGGCGGAGTGCACTTGGAGCAGGCGCAAGTGGAAAACGACACTCCGGTCACAATCATCTACACGTCCGGGACGTCCGGAGAAGCTAAGGGCGTGGTGCTGACGGCGGGGAATGTAGGCTTCATGCTGGACCGGACGGCGGAGCGACTGAGCGAGTTGATGGCAGGTGCGTCGTCCGGCGTGACGGGGCAGGATCGCATCTTTCATTATTTGCCGTTCACGTTTGCGGCGTCGTGGATTGCGTTGCTGACGTTTCTGAAGCGGCGGAGCCTGGTCACGATCAACATGGATCTGGCGAAAATCGCGAATGACATGAGGGTGGTGGCTCCGGATTATTTTCTGAATGTGCCGCAGTTGCTGGAGAGGATGCGGCGAGCGGTGGACGAACAACTTTGGCAGACCGGCGGAGTGGCGCAGGCGATTTATGTGCGTGCGAAAGCGGCATGGGTGCGGCGGCAAGAGAAGCGGCCGAAAGCGGGCGACGCGCTATGGCTCGGGCTGGCGAACCGGCTGGTGTTTCCAGCGATCCGGAAGAAGATGATTGGAAGGAATCTGAAGGCGCTCATTTGTGGATCGGCGCCGTTGAGCGCGGAGACGCAGCTTTACTTCATGATGCTGGGAATTCATGTGCTGCAGGTTTACGGGCTGACGGAGACTACGGCGATTTGTACGATGGATGATCCGAACCGGGTGGAGGTGGGGCGCGTGGGCCCGGCGATTCCAGGCATGGAGATGAGGTTGGGAGAGAATGAGGAGATTGTGGTGCGTGGGCCGAATGTTTTTTCGGGCTACTGGAACCGGCCCGAGCAAACGGCGGAGGCGCTGCGCGAGGGATGGTTCCGTACTGGCGATCAGGGCGAAATGAATGCGGCGGGGAACTGGCGGATTGCGGGGCGGATCAAGAACCTGATTGTGTTGGGGTCAGGGCACAAGATTTCTCCGGAGCCGATCGAAAGTGCGATTGCAAAGAACTTGCCGGGAGTGCAGCAAGTGGTAGTGGTGGGAAACGGGCGCGGATATTTGTCGGCGATTGTTACGGGGAGCGTGACGCCGGAGCATGTGCAGTCTGCGCTGGATGCGGTGAATCCTGAGTTGCCCCACTACAAGCAAGTGCGGGCGTTTTTTGTGCAGGCAGACGCGTTTTCGATTGAGAATGGAGCGCTGACGGTGAACGGAAAGCTGAAGCGGGATGTGATTGCGGCGCGGATGAAGAATGAGATTGAGGAAATGTACAGAGTGAAGCAGGCGGTGTAGTGCAGGATACAAAGTGCTGAGAACCCCTGAGGACACCAGGATGCGCGGAGGAAAGACCGAGTTGAAGGCAGGGAGTTGCTGCGCTGGGAGTTCCTTGTCCTGGATACTCAGCAATGGCGTGATCGAATTGGCGCTGCATCGGGAGCCTTGCAACGAACTGGGATCGGTGTCACTTGGGGAGTTCGAGAAATTTGCAGCGGCTTTGGAGAGTATGCAGGCGGAGGCGCATGCGCTCATTATTTATAGCGAGTTGAAGCCGGGGTTTTGCGCAGGAGCGGACTTGCGCGAACTGTATCAGCGGTCGGAGGCGGTGGAGAAGGCTGAAGCCGCCAGGGGAGTGCGGGATTTCCTGGAGCGCATTCATCGCGTCTTGAATTTGATCGATGCTGCGCCTTTGACCACGATCGCGGCGGTGCATGGAGTGACGTTTGGTGGAGGCTTGGAGCTTGCGCTGGCTTGTGATTTGATTATTGCCGACAAGATGGCGCGGTTTTGTTTTCCGGAGTTGAGGCTGGGGTTGATCCCGGGATTTGGCGGGATTCCGCGACTGAAGCGGGATTTGGGCAATGCCGTGGTAAGAGATCTGTTGCTGACGGGGCGCAGCTTCAACGCCACCAAGGCTCAGCAGATCGGGCTGGTGAGCCAGGTGGTGGGTGAAGGCGAAGCGTTGCGGGCGGCACGGGCTACGGCGGCGCAGTTGGGGAAGTTTGATCGTGATACGGCGGCGGCGGCGAAGAAGTTCATCAAGCCGATTCCGCAAGAGGAGTTGCGGCGGGAGATCGATATCTTTTGCGAGTTGTTTGCGCGTCCGGCGGTGCAGGCTGGGCTGCGGAAGTTTGTGGAGAGTACGGATGCGCAGCCTTATTTGCCGTAGTGTCGGCGCCGAGTGAGTGGCGAGTAAAGTTGCATGGGTCCTTCGCTTCGCAGATGACAGAGCATTTATGAATACTGCTGAACAAACACTCGATGAAATACTGAGCCTTGCGGCCATGCACTTCAAGGTGCCGCGGGAAAAGCTGCGTCCGGATGACGACTTTTTCAAGACACTGGGAATTGACAGTTTGCAGACGCTTGACCTACTGACCAAGCTGGAGAATCATTTTCGGGTGGAGTTGCCAGATTATGAGTTGCAGGGGGTTTCCGACTTTCGCACGCTGGCGGGGAAGATTCAGGCAAGATTGTAGCGAGAGAAATTCACCACAGAGACACAGAGACACAGAGAAAAAAATCACTAAGTCTTGTAGTACGCGGCCGTCGACATCAACTTTAGCTTATGTGGGTAACTAACTCATTAACATAGTATTCTCCGTGCCGGAGCCTGCCCTGAGCGAAGCCGAAGGGTGCCTCTATGGTGAAATAGCTCTTTAATGCTCGATCTCCAAAAATATAGCTGTCTGGGCGCGGCGTTGCGCGATGCTTTGGACCGTTTCGCCGGCAAAACTTGCCTGATTGAAGCGGACCGCGAGAGGGAGAAAGCGCAGCTTACCTACTCCGATTTCAAAGAGATCAGCCTGCCGCTGGCGCGGGCGCTGGAGGATGCGGATTTTGATGCCGGGGATCGCGCGGCGATCCTCATGACGAATCAGTCAAAGTGGCTGATTTCGGCATACGCGATTTTCTACAGCGGCGGCGTGCTGGTCCCGCTGGATTACAAGCTGACGGCGGCCGAACAGCTGCAACTGCTGGAACACTCGAAGGCGAAAGTGCTGGTGGTGGAGTATTACCTGTGGCGGGCGATCACGCAGTCGCCGGAGTTTCCCAACATCAAGACCAAGCTGGTGCTGGTGACGGAGGCGCCGCTGGGCGCGGACCTAGCGGGAGGATTCCGGTGGGAGGATTTCAAGCGCAAGGGCGCGCCGGATTTTGTCATGCGGCAGCGGGAGGACGTGGCCTGCATCGTGTATTCGTCGGGTACAGGTGGGCGTCCGAAGGGCTGCGTGCTGACGCACGAGAATTATCTGGAACAATGCCGGGCGTTGACCGCGTGGTATCCATTTTGGCCTGGGGTGCGGTATTTGAGCATTTTGCCGACGAATCATGCGATTGATTTCATGGTGGGATTCATCGGGCCGTTTGTGTGCGGGGCGTGCGTGGTGCATTTGCGGACGCTGCGTCCCGAATTTGTGCGGGACGCATTTGTACGCTACCGGATCACTTATGTGGCGCTGGTGCCGATGATCGTGAAGAATCTGGAGCGCGGGCTGCGGGCAAAGTTTGACGAACTGCCGGGGTGGAAGCGCGCGATTCTGAATCGAATGATTGGGCTCAACCGGATGTTGACCCGGAACCGGCCGCGGGTGAAAGTGAGCCGGATGCTGCTGCCCCAGGTGCATCGCGCGTTTGGCGGGGAACTGCTGGCTCTGATTACGGGAGGGGCTTTCATGGAGCCTTCGACGATGCAGTTCTTCTACGATTTGGGAATTCCGGTGGTGAACGGTTATGGGCTGACGGAGGCGGGAACGTCGCTGACTTTGAACGACCTGAAACCATTTCGCGCGGATACGGTAGGCAAACCGCTGCCGGGGGTGGAACTGCGTGTGCTGAATCCGAATGAGGAGGGGATCGGGGAAATTGCGGCGCGGAGCAAGACGGTGATGTCGCAGTATCTGGACGATCCGGAGCTGACCATGGAAGCGATTGTCGATGGCTGGCTTCTGACGGGCGATTTGGGGCGGTTCGACAATCGAGGGCATCTGCAGCTTTTTGGGCGGAAGAAAAACATGATCGTCACGGAAGGTGGAAAAAACATTTACCCCGAGGATATTGAGACGGTTTTCGACGGACTTCCGGTGAAAGAGTATTGTGTGTTCGCGGCGAACTACGTGTGGCCGCAAAAGGAATTGGGGCGGGAGATGCTGGTCATGGCGGTGCGACTGGAACAGAATCAACGCTTCGACAGCGCGCTGCTGGGAGAGATCGTGACCCGCAACCGGCGTTTGCCGGACTTCAAGCGCGTGGGTGGGTACGTCATCTGCGAGAAAGACTTTCCACGGACGGCGTCGATGAAGGTCAAGCGGCAGGCATTAGCGGAAGAAATTGGAAAGACGGCGGAGCGGGGAGCGGTGGTGGGGCTGTGATTGGGTTTCGCTTGGTTTTGAGTATCGAATCGTGAAAGACAAGATAATCGTGGAGTTCGCAGAGAACTGCACCAGAGCACGCGGAGAATTCGGAAAAGTGTGAGCGAGTCCTACTTAGCGGTCGTGAATCCCGCGGCGGGAGGCGGGCGGAGCCGAAAGATGCTGGGTCCGGCGCTGGAGCGGCTGCGAAGCGGCGGCGTTGCGGTAGATATGGTGGAGACGCGGGGTGCGGGAGATGCGACCCGGATTGCACGAGAGGCTTACGGGCGCGGACAGCGGAAGTTTATTGCGGTGGGCGGAGACGGGACTTCGTATGAAGTAGTGAACGGGCTTTTCCCGGAGGCGAGCACGGAGGGGCGTCCGACGCTGGGGTTTTTGCCGCTGGGAACAGGGAATTCTTTTCTCCGCGATTTCAGCGGCCGCGGTGTGGAGCACGCAATCGAGTCGCTCATTGCGGGGCGAACGCAGTCCTGCGACGTGCTGCGGTTGCGGCACCGCGGCGGAGTGATTCACTACATCAATCTGCTGAGCGTGGGGTTTCCGGCCGACGTGGCTACGTTGCGGGCGCGGCGCTTTAGCGGCCAAGGGGAGCTGGGATATATTATTTCGATTTTTCTAGGGCTCGCGCGATTGCAGAGGAGACCGTTTCCGATGCGGGTGGATGGGGAAACGGAATTTGACCGGCGACGCTGTTTGTTTCTTACCTTCAACAACAGCAAGTTTACCGGCGGGACCATGATGATCGCGCCGAAGGCCGAGGTGAGCAGCGGGTTGATTGAATACGTCCGCTGGGGTGCGATCGGGCGGCTGGGATTGATGCGGAATTTGCCGCGACTCTATGATGGGACGCACATCGAGCATCCGCTGGCGGAGCGTAAAGCAGTGAGGCGAGTGGAATTCGATTTGAACGCGCCCATAGATGTGATGGTGGATGGGGAAGTGCTGACGCTCGATTGCGAGGAGTTGGATGTGCTGCCGGCAGCGTTGAACGTGGTGGCGTAAAGCCCGTGATATAAGAAGGGAATCATGTCTGAAGAGCGGCGAAGGAGGCATCAAGAGCGGGTCGGAACGCCGGGGGCAAATCCAGAGTCGCGGAAGAAAATGCTGATCTGGGGTGGGATCGTGGTGTTGTTTGCTCTTGCCTGGGTCGCGGGCTGGGAGTACAGGAATCATCGCTATGACGGGTTCGCGAAGTGTCTCGCCTCCAAGCAGGCGAAGATGTATGGGCTGTACTGGTGTCCGCACTGTGCTGAGCAGAAAGCGATGTTCGGCAAAGCGTTTCAGTATGTGCCCTATGTAGAGTGCGCGATCAAAGACTCCCACGAGCTTGCGCCTGCGTGCGCGGCGGCCGGGGTGAAATTATTTCCGAGCTGGCAGTTTGGGTCGACTCCGCCGAGAGAAGGGGTTTTCCCGCTGGAAGAGCTGAGCGATAAGACTGGGTGCAGTTTGCCGTGAGCGCTACTGGAGATCGACCGACTGCGAGCGCAATTTCCACGAAGAACAATCGAAGGTTATTTTTGGCGATCGCGGTATTGGCGGTCGCGGGAGTGGTGGTGTCGGCAGTGTCGCTGCAGCGGCACTACGCAAAGTCGGCGACGACGTTCTGCGAATTCGGAGAGAGATTCAATTGTGACATCGTGAACCGGAGTGAGTGGTCGAGCGTGATGGGAATTCCGGTGGCGGGGATTGGGATTGCTGGGTATGGAGTGCTGCTGGCGCTGGCCACCATTTACCGTTCGCGGGCGGAGACGCCGATGCGGTTGCTGGTGGCGGCATTGGCGGGGTTGGGATTCGCGCTGTATCTCACGTATGTCGAGGGCTATGTGCTGGAGACATGGTGCATTCTGTGCCTGAGTTCGCTTGCCTTGATTACCATGATTACCGCGCTGGCGGGGGTGGTGAAGATGCGGGCGGGACTCATCGGCTGAAGTTCTTCGGATGGGAAGAATCCAGAAAATACAGGATGGCGCAGGCGCGGTTTCCGCGGCGATTCGCGCTACGGGAGCGACCGGCGATCTGCGCCTGCACGAATTTCGCAGCCGTGTCTTTCGGAACACGCGATTCTTGCGGATCTGGCTGCCACCGGGGTATGACGATGCGGAGAATGCTAGGCGGCATTATCCCGTTTTCTATCTGAACGATGGGCAGAATTTATTCGAGTCGTCGACGGCCTTCGTCGGGATCGAATGGCAGGTGGATGAGACGGCGGATCGGCTGATCCGCGAAGGCGCGGTGCCGCCGATGATTATTGTTGGCATGGATAACACGGGCAAGGACCGGATTCGCGAATACCTGCCGCACCGGTCGATGCAGCCGATGAGGCTGCGAGCCCAGGGGCGGCATTATCCGGATTTCCTGACGAAGGAAGTGATGCCTTTTGTGGAGCGGACTTATCGCGTCGCGACCGGGCCGGAAAATACGGGCCTGGGCGGATCGTCCTTGGGAGCGCTGATCGCGCTGTACACGGCGATGGCCCGGCCGGGATTGATCGGGCGGTTGCTGGTGGAGAGCCCGTCGCTGTGGGCGTCTGGGCGGCAGGCGATCAAGCAGAGCCGGGAAGTGAGAATTTGGCCGGAGCGAATCTTTCTGTCTGTGGGAACCGCCGAGAGCGGAAGTGTGGAGCGGAGCCGTTCTGTGGTGGACGATGTGCGGGAATTGGCGGCCGTCATCCGGCGAGCTGTGCTCAGCGAGAGCCGGTTGCGGCTGGTGATAAAAGATGGAGCCGGTCACAACGAAGCGGCGTGGGCGGAGCGGTTTCCTGAGGCCCTGAGGTTTCTGTTCGGGTCGTAGGCTCAAGTCGGAATAGTTTCAAATCAGAGAGAATTCGGAACCGGAGCTGATGTCCTGCTGAGGTTCCATATCCCATACAAAAGAGCGGCCATCGCGGGGACGGAAATCTGGAGGTGCGTCCAGCGCGCGAGAGGGCCAAGCAGTGGAAGTATGAAGGCGAGATACAGAAGGAGTTTGAAATAGGGCGTGGCTGAGTGGTCGGGTTGAGTGATGATCCAGTCGGAGAGCAGCAGGAATACAGGCGCGAGAATTAGAAGGTCGTAAACGGTGAGATGCGGGGCGAGTAGGACGGTGGCGAGCAGCAGCGCCGAATAGCGCAGAGACAGAGGGAGACGGCTTCGCCAGCAAGCGATGGTCACGGCGGATACCAATAGCGCGGTGATGACATAGAACGCCAGAGAGGCCGACTGCCAGGGGATGAACATGGTCCAGAAAGTGCGCAGGGAGTGGGTTTGGTAGAGTCGGGGCTCGAGCAGCGGGAGCAGGCGGGGTGTGTCGAGCAGCATGTAGATCCATTGGCGAAGCGGGGCGACACCGTAGTAGAGCAACGCTGCGGTCAACTGCACAGCGGCTGAGAGAAGAGCGCCGGCAATAACTCTCCAGCGAAGTGTCAACAGGAAGACGATGCCAGCGGCGAGAGCTAGTTGGGGTTTGAAGATGAGGCATCCGAGAGCCAGGCCAGCGAGGAATTCGCGCCGGGCGCGCAGCGCGAAGAAGGCGAGCGTGAAACAGGCGAGAGCCAGGGCGGAGGTTTGTCCCCAGGCGATGAGGTGCCAGAAGGCGGGGAAGGCAATGGCGAGAAAGACTACCGTGAATTTGTAGTTGCGCAGGTTGGGGCAGGCGCGCCAAAAGGCGTAGCAGCACAGACCGTAAATAAGGGCACTCATGGTGAGCCATAGCATCAGCGCGCAGGGATAAGACAGGGGGGCCAGGGGCACGAAGAAGATTGACACTTGTGGCGGATACAGCGGTAGATAGCGAATGCCAGCGGCGGCCGGGATGCGTTGGGTTGCGACTTCGGATTGCGCCTGCACGTTGTACAAATCAGCGCCACGGTGAGCCAGGGCGAGCGAGCCGAGAGTGTAGAAATGAAGAAAGTCCGTGCCCTTGAAGTTGCCAGCGCGATCGAAGAGGCCGGGCGTGGCCATATTCCAGACGTAGACAGACCAAAGACAGAGCGCGAGGACGAGGCCGTGTGCGCGCAGGCGGCGGGCGGTCAGCCAGGAGGCGAGGTTGGAGCGATGGGCCACGTTAGGTTTGCTCTTTGGCCGCGGCAAGGCCGGTGGGCCGCGAGGGTGCGCTGTCTACAGGCAGGGAGGTTGACGGAGTGGCGACCGCCTTTCGCAATAGGATCAGCATGCCGAAGGCGGCGAAAGGGAGTGCCGTGCTGGCAGAGAGAGGCAGGGACCACAATTTCAGTACCCAGTCACGGGGTGGAGTCAGCGGGTAGGCGACCGCCACGACCGCGAGCAACGGGGGCAGAATCGCGCACAGGCAAAACAAAGAAGTGGCTGCCCGCGTCACCGGATTGCTTCGCCGAAGCTCCCGCCAATGACGAATCACGAGCAGGACGGCAGGAAGAAGCAAAACGTCGTTAAAGGGCTGAAACACCGCGGGAATAATCAAAACCGTAAGGCTCAGCACAGAGGACAGGGCGAGGGCAAAAGGAGTGGAGTCGGCCGGCTGTCGTCGCGTCCGCCAACAAAGATCTGCCACCGTCGCCAGCGCAACGATCGCGACCAGCCAATACAACGGGGAGGGTAAGATCCCGCCGAGAAACGATGAAGTCTTGGTGTATTCGGCGTAGGACCTCAGAACCTCCGGGTAATGCATCATCCAGCCCGGCAGCAGGCATTCGGAGGCCAATACGAGCGCGGCCAGTGTGACGAGGAAGCCAAAGAAGAGAGACCGCCGGCGCTTCCAGTCGCTGCAGAGCCACAACGCGAACCAGGCTAAAAGGAGCAGGCAGATTTGAGGTTTAACAGTGGCCGCAGCCAGCAGCGCTCCGGCCAGGAACAAGCGTCCGGAGACGATGGCGGCAGCCGCTCCGGCAATGAAACATGCAGGCAGCAGGAACGGTTGCAGAATACTGAGGTTCTGAATGACCGGAACGCTGGTCAGAACCAGAACGAATAGGGCGGTCAGAGCAGGCAGAGAGAGCCGCAAGCGAAGAAAGCGCAGCCAAAGGATCACGTTGAGGACTGCGCACGCAACCAGGATCCACCAGAAGACGATTCGTGCCGCATGGAATGGCATCCACGCCAAAGGAGCGATGAAGAAAATAAAGTACAAAGGATAGGCGAAGCGTTGCTGATCCTGCCGTTCTTCGGGACGGGAGGAGTCCAGTTTTTTTCCGTAATAAGCGATCTGCAGTTCGCGGCTCACCTCGACACCGTAGGGATTACGGTGATGGAGCAGGAGTTCGCGACTTCCATACCAGCTCGGGTAGAGATCGGTGAGAACCTTGGGCTTCAAGACAGACGAAGACGCTCTGGAGGCATGCACTGCGTCGGTGATGCGCTTCCAATAGAGACACATGCTGGCCGAGGCGGTCAGTACGACGAGCAAGAGAACGGATTGTCTGACTCGTAATGGAAGTGCTCGCATGGGTCTTTTGGAGATGCGCTCGGTTTCTAGCTTCGAATTTCAGTCCGGGTAAGGCAAGGGCTCGCGGACAGGACCGTCGCCCTCCACCAACCACACCTTCCGGTCCCGAAAATAGTGCAGCAGTTCCTGGTTATCGTCCTTGCCCATATCGCGCGCCCAGACCACTTTCGCGGCGTCGATGTTGGCGTCGTTGTAGACCCACTCGCGGACAGGGTCGTGGTCTTTTCTGTAACGCACAATCGCAAGCTGAAGGCCCGGCTGCTGTTGCAGTTGGCGCAAAATATCAGTCCTTGCCAGATTACCGCGCGGCCAAACGGGTTCGATCTGAACATGAACGGCCGCCGCAGTCACGCGCAGGAGAATCATAGCGCACGCCAGTGCAGGAACCGCGCGAACCAAAGATGGGCCGATGTGCCGGCCCATAAAACGCCAGTGCCAAAGTTGGCGCATGCACTGGACAAGAAGAATGTAGAACGCTCCAACTGCCGGAGAAAAATAGTGGGGAAGAAACCAGCTCTGAACGGCGAAGCCCGCAATTGTGGCGGCACAGACAGCTAGCGGCAATCGCATCTTTGGCCGTCGTACTACCCAGGGGAGAGCCAGCAAGGGGAGGGTGAGCAAGGGCCCCAGATAGAACTGCCACCCGGACGAGGCTTTCTGCGCGACGCGCCCTAGGAAGCCCTCGACGGTGAAGCTCTTTTCGAAGTCTTTCCGCTCCGAGCGATAGAGTTCGCGCATGACTTCGTGGCGATAAGCCGGTTCTGGCGGCTCTGCTTGCCAGAGGAAGTAGGGCGCACTGGCATAGGTAGCACGGTTGACCTGATAGGCCATCCGGAATGGGTTGCCCGTGACGCGATAATAGTAGTAGCCCGTGGCTACGGACACAGCGAACAAGAAAAAGAAGATGGGCAGAACAACTCGCGGTACGGACCGTTTAAATGTGGGACGATTTTTGCCCAGGAGCCAGAGAAACATCGTGAACGCAATGGGGACGGCAAAGACGAACCCTTCGTAGGGCCGGCTGTCGGCCAGGATCGCCAGCCCGAGTGCCATCAGCAGAGCGTCCCTCACGCGGAGATGCCAGCGCAAACGGGGCCAGGCTCCGAGAACCAGTGCGCCGCCAAGGGCCGCGATTGAAGCCGCCCAGTAGCCGTTCATCCAATAGCTGAGGAGACCGAGGCGGAGCACAGCCAGCGCCGCTCCCAGCAAGGCCCATGGCGGAGGCAGCCAGGCCTGCAGCATCCAGCACAAGGCAGAGCACATCAAGGCGGTCACCAACAGTTGTCCGATCCAGGGACTCCCCAGGAGTTGACCAGCAGCGAGGATCAGGCCTTGTGCCGGAGGATACATCGACATATACGTGGGCTGCTGGATGATGTGGAAACTTTCGAAGTGAATCCACATGGGGTGGGTCGGGTTGGTAAGTTTGCCGTGAGCGAAAGTGTCGGCTGCGAGCAGATAACTGAACTCGTCGTGAGAATACGGCTGGGGAACGCCGAGGATCGGGATGAGCGCGACCCGAATTGCAACGACGCCGAGACCTACGAGCAGCACACAGAGACGCTTGCGCCGAGCCAGGTCGGCGAAGGCGCGCTCGATCGAACGGAAGGCGGCAGGCTGATCGACGCGGGAGGCATCTTGAGAAGAAAAAACAATTAAAGCTGCAGTGGCTGCCAACAGGAGGAGTTCAATCAGCGCCAGGGAGAACGGAGCGAGCCGCAGGTATAGGTTTTGCATCGTGACCAAGCCGAGCGTTCACTGGCAGAGCACTACTTTACGTCAGTTGCCACACCGCAAGGAAGTCTCAACAGGAACGCGATTGCGGAACCGTCCCACAGGATTCCGGTTGGCGGGAAGACGGGAGCCGTTGAAATGCTTTTCAGGCTGGTTCTTCTTCTTTTTCTGCAGATTTCTCGAACAATCCGTCGACGATCTGGATCATCTCGTTGTCCACAGTGCGGTTGCGGGAGATGGCCTCGAGCAGCGGGATGGAGACGATTTTGTTGGAGCGCAGGGCGGCCATGCATCCGAATTCGCCGCGGTGCACCATGTCAATTGCGCCCAGGCCGTACCGCGTAGCCAGAACGCGATCGAATGCGCTGGGAGAGCCGCCACGCTGGATGTGTCCGAGAACCACGGCGCGGGTTTCGAAGCCGGTGCGTTTTTCGATTTCGCGGGCGAGGATGTTGGCGATGCCGCCGAGTTTGACGTGGCCGAATTCGTCCTTGCCCATGTCCTGCAGAACGGGAGATCCCTGGCCCGGCTCGGAGGAGAATTTTGCGCCTTCGGCTACAACTACGATGGAAAAATAGCGGCCGCGCTCGTGGCGCTGGTGGATGGAATCCGCAACCTTGTCGATATCGAACGGGCGCTCGGGGATGAGAATGACGTCGGCACCGCCGGCGATACCGCTGTAAAGAGCGATCCAGCCGGCGTCGCGGCCCATCACCTCCACCACCATCACGCGGTTATGAGCTTCGGCGGTGGTGTGGACGCGGTCGAGGGCCTCGCAGACTATGTTGCAGGCGGTGTCAAATCCAAAAGTGTAATCGGTGCCGCCAAGATCATTGTCGATAGTCTTAGGCACGCCGACGACTTTGGCGCCGCGTTCATGCAGCTTTTGAGCGACGGAAAGAGTGTCGTCACCGCCGATCGCGATGAGTGCGTCCATGTGGTTCTTTTCGAGCGAAACCATACAACGGTCAATCCCATCGTGACGCTTCGAAGGATTGGTGCGGGAAGTGCGCAGGATGGTGCCGCCGCGAGGCAGAATACCGCCCACCGCGTCGAGGGTGAGGGGCATGCTCCTGTCCTCGATGACGCCTCGCCAGCCTTCCATGAAGCCGACAAATTCGTCTTCGTAGGTGAAGATGCCCTTGCGCACTACGGCGCGAATAACGGCATTCAGGCCAGGACAATCACCTCCGCCGGTCAACATACCAATCTTCATGGTTCAGCTCCCCTGCGTGGACTCGGATGGAAATCCCTGGGATGCACCCCGGGCGCGGGCTGGGTGCAGCGGCAGCCCCAAGCGCGGGATTCAGCAGTCGCCGGGAAGAACCAGATTATCATTAAACGGCGGGGCCGATTCATCTTAAGCCGTCTCATAATTCGCTGGCGGCGGTTGCCGGTAAAATTACGATTTTTCAATGTTCTTGAGTTGCTCGGCCGAGCGTCACAAGTGCCATGCACGTCTGTCACTATAGCCGCCGATGCGCGATTCGCTAACATCGCAATATGGGCTTAGAGTGCTTGATCGTGACTTGCGATCCCGGACTGTTCGGTCAGGTCCAAGCAAGTTTGGGTACGCGCGGAGCCGCGCTTCATTTCCGCCAGGATTCTGCGAGTGCGGTCGAGTTTGCCTCCCGCCGGCATTTGGATGGGGTTGTGATCGATTGTGACGATGTGGCCGGAGGCACAAACGCGCTCGCCGAACTGCGGAGCACCCCCGCGAACAAGCAGACCCTTATTTTGGTGATTGTGAACGGTTTGACGAGCGCTGAAGAAGCTCTCGATCTGGGAGCCGACTTCGTGCTCAACAAACCGATCAAGCCGACTCGATTGCGTAGCATCCTGGATACCGCGATTCCCAAGATGGAGCGCGAACATCGCCGGTATTTCCGATACGGCGTTGATTTGCCTGTGCGGTTTCGCAATCCTCTGGGCCAGTCCTTCGCCGGCCGGATGCAGAACGTGAGTGAGGGCGGGTTGGCCATCAATCTGATTGATCCAGTAAGATTCAAAGGAGTTGTTACCGTGGAGTTCGAGCTTCCAAGCGTCGAGCCACAGGCTTTTCATGCAAAAGCGGATGTAGTCTGGAGCGACTCCTTTGTGATGGGTCTGCGCTTCTTGTATGTCGAAAAGCACTCTGGAATTGCTCTTCAGACGTGGTTAAGTTCGTTAGAGGACCGATTCCGTTTCCATGGATCGGCTTAACCGAACCTGCTGATGACCCCGAACCGGGTTCCGGTTCCTTCCTGCCAACGTTGCCCTTTAGAATCCGCCAGTATTGGTTCGGCACGCCGGAGCCGGAATATTCACAAACCATCAAGTTTAGTTACTGCAGAGCTAACATTGTGATGGGATTAATTACGCGCACGACCAAGGATTCCCACTCACCTAATCACTGCTCAACCCTCCAGTCCGATGGCTGCTGCTTCCAGTTGGTAGTGGACTTGTTCTGCGCGGCGGAGGGCGGACTGCACGTTGTCGCAGATATTTTCCGCGCCCACCACTTCTTCGAACTCCGCCTGGTGAATCAGGCTGGCGGGTTGCTCACGGGCGCCACAGAGAATCAGGGTTCGCTTGCCGGCGTGCAGTTGGCGGGCGACGTCTTCGATGGCGAATAGTCCGG
>PMSQ01000064.1 GCA_003168355.1 Acidobacteriaceae bacterium
CGGCGAATTCGAGCAGCATGAATTCGGCGGGACCGTCGCCGTGGTTAATTTCTTTTAATCCCTGGTACTGGCCGATGCCGTGTTCGACGTGGACGACGTAGTCGCCGACCTGGAGATCGCGAAAGTCGGAAAGGAAGGCAGAGACTTTGGATTTTGAGCGCTGCGGGCGCGAGGCGACGGATTCGGATTCGTCGAAGAGATCGCGCGAGCCGAAGATGGCGAGATTGGCTTCGGGGAGCAGCACGCCATCGGGGATATAGGCGGTAGCGAGCGTGGTGGTGAGGACCTCGCCGGCGAAGTAGCTGGTTTCGTCAGCGTAGCTTTCGCCGCCGCGGGTGCGGCTTCCGAGGCGGAAGGAGACGTTGTATTCGGTGAAAACATCGGCGAGGCGCTCGACTTCGCCGATGTTGGGAACGGCGAAGAGAACGCGTTTGCCGTCGGCGTTGAGCTTTTGCACTTCGGTGAGCATGGCGGGAACGGCGCCGTGGAAGCGCGGTGAGGGCTGGGAGAGAAATGCGATTGCAGTTTCGGCTTCGTCCAAGCTGCGGCTGATGCCGAGGTGCTCGACATCGGCGCCGGGGAGAGTTACGGTTTTTTGCCACCAGTCGTCTGGCGGTAGGTAGAGATCTTCGGGCCGAACGAGATTGCCGACGCCGCTGCGCTCGTGGGCTTCTGCGACGCGGGTCCAAAAGCGGTCGAATTCCTGCTGGAGTTGATCGGTTTCGTCGAGAAGAATCGAGGCGCGGGGGATTAGATCGAAGATGGTGCTGTCGGCTCCGGCGACGGGGGAATAAAACTCCCAGCCGGGGAAGACGTTGAGGCCGCCGGAGCGGACGGCGGCTTCGACGATTTCTTCGGAGCCAACGATTCGCTTGCCGCTGAGGCGGGTGTGAATTGCGCCGAGCAGATGTTCGCTGACTGGGGTTTCGGTGAGGGGAAGCAGCAGGGCCTCGTCCACCGGAGTGGAAGAGCGTTGTGAGGCGGGATCGAATTTGCGGATGGAATCGGCTTCGTCGCCGAAGAACTCGATGCGGAAGCGGGCGGTCGGCTTCGGGAGAGTAGACGTCGAGGATGCCGCCGCGCACAGCGTATTGCCCCGGCATCTCGACCACCTCGGTGGAGGTGTAACCGACGGTGTTGAGGTGGGCGAGGAGGGAATCGAGATCGAAAGATTCACCGCGGCGGATGGTGCGGGCAAGATCGGAGTAGTAATCGGCGGAGCGCAGACGGATGGCCGTGGCAGCGATGGGCGAGACGACGATGGATGCAGAACCTGTAGCAATCTTCCATAGAGCGGTGGCGCGTTCTTCCTGGAGTTCGGGGTGCGGCGAGAGATTCTGAAACGGAAGCACGTCGCGCGCTGGCAGAGAAATGACTGATTCTGGATCGCAGGCGGCAGTGAGTTCGCAGAAGCCGCGAAGGACAGGAAGAAAGTCTTCGACGGCGCGGTTGTCGTTAACGATGAAGATGAACGGGCGTCCGGCGGCGCGCTGAAACAACACCAGCAGCAAGGCTTTTGCCGTGGGAGTGAGGCCGGAGACACGAATACGCCCCGTGCCCTCCTTGAGGTGGGAGGCTACACGCGCGAAGGCGGGAAGCTTTTCTACGTCCGCGAAGAGTTCGCGGACGAAGGGAAGAAGCATGCAGGATTATTTTAGCAGGAGTGAGCGGGGCTGGGTCTGGATGCCACAGTCTGGTTCATTGGAGTTTCAGAGAACGATTCCATGCTCGACGTAGGGTCCTTCCCAGATGTACTCTCCTTTCTTGTTGATGTATCCGATTGTCTTTTCGGTCTCGACCAAGCAAAGCCCTCCCTGAAAACTAAGGGTACTGAAGAACTTGGGTTCAATGACCATGTTACCGTCCAAATCGATGAAGCCACGCGGAGCCATTTGATCGAGTTTGAAGGACGCTCGGTCCATTGAATAGTCAGGCCGATCTTCTTTCTCCTTGACCGAGGCCAACCCTTCCGAGAAGTAAACAGAAGCAGATGTGAATCGGGGCTTAATTGCCATGGCTCCCGAGAGATCGATGTAACCATAGCACTCTTGTTGCCTGAGCCTGACTCTGGCCCGGCCCTCACGGAAACTCTCAGCTTCTTCGAAAGCGTTTCCCGTCACGAAGTCTCCGCTTTTATCGATAAAACCGTATCCACTTCCTCCCCATGCAAAAGCGACGCCATGATTGAAGCTCCCGGTTTCAGTATCCCTAGCGCCTTTCGGCCCCATGTGTCTGGCTTCGAAACGGGGCGTAATCCTAAAGACACCGGAGGGCTCGATGTAGCCCCACAGAGATCCCACCCTCGCTGCGGCCAGGCCCTCGGAGAAGTGCTTAGCACTGCGAAGGACTGCGGGAATTACTTCCTCTCCACTTCGATCGAGGAAACCAAATCTCGTCATTAGAAGTCCGGGACCGTCTCCGAAGAGAGCCAAGCCATCATGAAAAGGGCCCAGATATTGGTGCTTGGCAGGTATTACCACCTTCCCTGTCTTGTCGATAACAGCCTTAAGCGCTCTGCTTCCGACTGAGGTTTGCGAGAGCCCTTCGCGAAACCTTCCCCAGCTCGCCAAGTTTGGCGGGATTACGAAATTTCCGGAGATATCAATAAAACCCCAGCGACCGCTGATCCTAACCGAGGCCAGCCCTTCGTAGAAACGAGTTCCATCATCAAAAATGGGGTCGATGACGACCGCACCGTTGCTATTGATGTAGCCGACTTTGTAGCGCGTTCGAGACTTAACTTGCCGGACGTAGATTGGAAATAAGTCCATAGAGAGCGCCGAATATTCATCCGCGCAGCAGCGGACGCGTTAGGCAGGTGGGGCCGCCACTGCCATTGATGCAGAGTTCGCTGCCGGGGAAAGTGCGGAGGTCGAATCCGGCTTGGCGGAGGCGGGCATTCGTCTTGAGATTTTCTTCGATTGCGAGCAGGCGGTTGTTGCCGAGGGCGAGGACGTTACAGGCCAGGGTGTCGCGCTCGGAGGGGTCGATCTCGATGAAGTTGAATCCGCGAGACCTGAGGAGTTCGACGGTTTCGACCGCGAGCCAAGGAAGGTCGACCAGCGCGGCGTGTTCGTCGAGCAGGCTGATCAGCGACATCAGATGCAGACAGGCGGATGGGCCGGGGCCGTAGGGCAGCGGGGCGGAAAAAACTTCTACACCTTTGGGCGTGAGCAGGGCGCGCATCTGGTGAATGCCGGAGGCGTTGGTGCGGTAGCCGTGACCGATTAGCAGGGTTTTCGAATCGAGCCACACGATGTCTCCGGCTTCGGTGGTGGCAGGAGGGGTAATCTGGCCGAGCGTCGGGATGTCGAGGATCTGGCAGAACGAGGAGTGGCGTGGGCCTTCGGGCACGCGGTTTGGTTTGCCTGGACGCATTACGATCAAGCCATAGTCGGTGGGAAGGGATGCATCGTGGGTGTAGACGGCATCAAGGGAAAGATCGGGCGCGGAAGGCATCTCAAAGACTTCGGCTCCGGCGGTTTTCAATTCGCGGCAGAGCGCTTCATGCTGGGATTGCGCTGTGGCGAAGTTGGGAGCGCGGTGGAAACCAAGCTCACGCCAGCGCGCGACCTGCTCCGGTTGGTTCCAGCCGGCGGTGCGGGGAGAACACACCAGGACGCGCTGCAAGGCGCCGGACATTGAATTCCCGTTGAAACGCGTCTTCGTTAGTGCTTCCAAATCTTTCCTCTTTTCTCCACGACGTTTTCTGAAGCGGCTGGGGCTGTGAGGAATCTATATGGGCATTATGGCAAAAGCAATGTGGGAAGGTGCGGTGCTGGCCGAGAGCGATGCGACGATAGAGGTGGAGGAAAATCAATATTTTCCGCCGAATGCGATTCGTAAGGAGCATTTCAAGGCGAGCGACGCGCACACGGTGTGTCCGTGGAAAGGGACGGCGAGCTATTATGACGTTGAGGTCAATGGGAAACGCAATGCCGGCGCGGCATGGTTCTATCCGGAACCGAAGGAGGCGGCAAAGCGGATCAAGGGGTACGTGGCGTTTTGGAAGGGCGTGAAGGTGGAGAAGTAGTAGTGTCAGCTCGCACGTGAACCCTCAGCGGCTAAAGCCGGCTGCTTGTGGGCAACTGATTCGCAGCGCTGAAGCGCTGCGCCACCCAAAACCGCGCCACCCAAAACCACACCCCTGGAATCACAATTCTTGCAGGTTGCTAGAACTCCACGTGGGCGCGGAATGAGGGGACGAGGACGGGGCCGCGGTCGCGGTTGTAGCCGGGGTTGACGATGTGCTGCACACCGGGCGCGAGATAGATGCCATGCCAGACGTGGACCGTGTAGTAAGACTCCACGATATTTTCCCGGCCGTAGTTGAGCGCGCTATCGCCGAGCAGGAAGCCGAGGCCGCCATCGGCCAAGTATGTCTGATGATCTTTCTTGATTGCGTTCGAGACGAAGGCAATGCCGGCGCGATCTTGTTTGCGATGCCACCACGCGCCATTCGCTCCCAAGCCTTCGGCAAAGGTTTGATCGACTTCGGTGTAGGCGAAGGACTCGGTCTTGCCGTTGTCCCAGCCGAAGCGGGCGAATGCGGTCAGGTTGGGTAAGAGCTTTTGCTCGAGGTTGACGCCGAATCCGTACTTGCGCGTGATGTGCCAGGGATGGTTGGTGATTTCGGGGATCAGTTCCGGCTGCGGAGCGGTGTGATCTTCAAACTGCGCAATGGCGTCGCGATAGATACCCATGTTGGCGTAGTTGGTGTAGGCCAAGAGGCGGACGACGCCCGCTTTCTTTGGGATCAAGCCGTGACGCAGTTCGTATTCAAGGTTTTCGGCGTGGGCTTGCCAGGGCCGCCAGACCAAATCGATTCCGTTCGCGACCTTGGGCATGAGGGCTTCGGCGAAGCGGAGTCCCCAGTTGCGGTCTTCGAAGTCGGCGGTGGCGCCGACGGTGTAGCCGCGCGTGTCGGCGGCGTAGTCGTAGGCGCCGTTGTTGTCGGTGGTCCAGTTGATGAACTGAAGATGGGTGTCAGAGCCCACGGAGTTTACATCGAAGAAATCCGGCATGCTGAATTTGCCGAAGCGGAGTTCCAGACGGCGGCGCGGCAGTTCGTCAAAGAGCGATAGGAAATTGCGCTGGTTTTCGATTTTGTCCTTGCTCAGAGCAAACACCTTGTGAATCACGCCCCGCGCCAGATAAGGTTCTTTGCTTAGAAGAGGATTCCTCACGATATCGAGATCGGTATTGCCGGCGAGCCCCAAGCCGGTGCTGAGAGCGGATCCGCCAGCCTCTTCGATATCGACGAGAAGTTCGGTGGAATTATTGAGACGCACGCCGGTGTAGAAGGTCATCACGCGGGACGTGGCTTTCTCATAGTTGGGGCTGAGGCTATTCTTCCCGCTGTAAGCGGCATAGAACGGAGGGTGAGTTTGAAAAATGAAGTTCGCCTGGCCAGAGAGCCAGAAGCGGGAGTCGTTGAAATGGGGGAACATGGCTTCGGGGGCATCCTCTGGAGGGGGATCAGGGGCGGTGGCCGTGCCGGTTTGCGGCGCGGTATCAGACTTTTGCGCGGAGGGTAGGTCCGATTGTTGGGCCGGGGCCGGGGCGGCACAGGCGGCCGCGACTATCAACAGCAGCGCAAAGCTGACTCCGGCGGATCGGAAAATCCGAGGCGCGGCTAGTTTCGGGTTTGCGCCCAAAGCTGCTTTGAGGAGTGCGACGCGCCGCACTGGAGTGAAAATGGACTTCAATTTCATAATTACACAGTACCGGCGGGGCGGATTCCGCTTGGTGCCTCCCATCATCATCGGTTCGCGATGCTAATCGCGCTGGTTCGTGTCCGCGAGGCCAGCACTTAATGCAAATATATCACAAATAGTTAACCATAGTTAACTATGCGTTTTGTCTCGTCAGTTGTCCTGCCCGCTTTGCGTTGGCCATCCCTTGACGATTCTGTGAGGCTACGCAGGTTCGGTTAAAGGAAGGTTACAGACTGTCCCGCGAGAAGGAGGTTTCTGCGTTGGCCGGTTTCCGTATCATTCATCTAAGCAGGCGCTAGCGTTCTGCGCCGCACCCGCTCTTTTATTGTGTAGCATACCCCGGTATAGTATAGTCAAGTAAAAAGTTTATAAAGGACACCACATGGCTCATACATTGCGGGAAAAAGAAAAGCTCACGCTGCGGGTGCGACGCATTCGCGGGCAGATCGACGCTATCGAGCGGGCGCTGGGGGAAGAGAAAGACTGCGGAGACGTGCTGCAGCTTATTACGGCGGCCCGGGGCGCGATGAACGGGCTGATGGCAGAATTGCTGGAGGATCACGTCAGATTCCACGTGCTCGATCCCGCGCGCAAGCCAACCTCCGCGCAGGCGATCGCTGCCGATGAACTGATGGAGATTGTGCGGTCGTACCTCAAGTGAAGCGGCAGCAGAGGCGATTGGTTTGGGGCCCGCCACGCCATATAGGGTAAGAAATAAATAAGGACAGCCCGGAGCCCCCGAAGCTGTCCTGAAACCCTCCCGGTTAGAAGGGCAACTTGATGACCAAAGGTTACCGTGGCGATGTTGCAAAGTGATGGCGGAATGATGAATATCCGGTTAATTTGATGGGCGTCGCGCTGCTATAGTAATCGGTTGCGCGCAGTCATTTGTTGACGTCTATCGGTAGTGGGTCAGTTTGACAAGGAAGCGAGCCAAACGCGCGATTATTGTGGCGCCAAAACGCGCCACGTCGCGCGGCTCGCCCATATCCTTCGCTGCGCAAAGGCGCTTGCTCAGGATGACAACCAAACTGACCCACTACCCGTCTATCTCCTGCGGGAGGACTCAATGCCATCGACAACGTCCCGAAAGGCCGAGCAGTCGCGGCGTCTGCAGCAACGCGCGGAAAGCATGATTCCCGGAGGAGTGAACTCGCCGGTGCGGGCATTCGGTTCGGTGGGGGGGGAGCCTCCGTTTATCTTGCGGGGGAAGGGCGCGCACATGTGGGATGCGGATGAAAACGAGTTCATCGACTATGTGGGCTCCTGGGGACCGCTGATTCTGGGACACGCCGCGCCGGATGTGCTCGACGCCATTGTTGGCGCGGCTTGCAATGGAACCAGCTTTGGGGCGTCCACGCCAGCCGAGGCGGATCTGGCGGAGTTGGTGCTGGCGGCGTTGCCGCCTATGCAGAAAATTCGCTTCGTGAGCTCGGGAACGGAAGCGACCATGTCGGCGATCCGACTGGCGCGTGCTTATACCAAGCGCAAGTACATTGTGAAATTCGAAGGCTGCTACCACGGACATTCCGATTCTCTTCTGGTGAAGGCAGGTTCGGGCGTAGCGACGCTGGGCATTCCCGGATCCGCGGGCGTTCCCGAGGAGTTCACGCAATTCACGCTGGCGCTGCCCTTCAATGACATCAAGGCAGTGGAGTATGCCTTCCAGAAATTCAAGCATCAGATTGCCTGCGTGATCGTAGAGCCGGTGGTGGGCAATATGGGGTGTGTTCCGGCCGCGGACGATTATCTGGTGGCGTTGCGCCTGATCACCGAGCGGGAGAGGGCGGTGCTGATTTTTGATGAAGTGATGACGGGATTTCGCGTGGCTTTTGGAGGAGCGCAGGAACTTTACAATATTCATCCGGACCTGACGACCCTGGGCAAGATCATCGGCGGAGGCTTGCCGGTGGGCGCCTATGGCGGCTCGAGCGAGATTATGGATTTGGTTGCGCCGCTGGGGCCGATGTATCAGGCGGGTACGCTTTCCGGCAATCCGCTGGCGATGGCGGCGGGATGCGCGATGCTGAAGCGTCTGAGCGATCACAAGCGGGAGATTTATGCACGGCTGGAGAAGTTGAGCGGAGAATTGGTGGAGGGCGTTGCGGCAGCGGCAAAAGATGCGGGCGTGCCGTTGTGTTACAACCGGGTCGGGTCGATGTTCACATGGTTCTTCGCGGCGGGGCCGGTGACGGATTGGGATTCGGCGTCGAAATCGAACACCGAAGCGTTTGGCAAATTTTTTCGCAGTATGCTCGACAGCGGAGTTTACTTGCCGCCGTCGCAGTACGAGGCGGCGTTTCTGGGTGCGACGCACACGGAGGAGGATGTTCAGCAGACGATTGCGGCAGCGAAGCAGGCGTTTGGGGCGGCGCGGGGATGAAGAAGGCTTTCACCATCCTTCGACTTTGCTCAGGGCAGGCTCCGACACAGAGGCACGGAGAAATCTCAGACAAGAAGCTGCCCTAGGTGATGGCTGGCGACTGCTGATTGAGGGCAGACTCAGCCGCCATCATCCGCGGGATTGTGACGAACTTGTATCCTTCGGCCTGGTAACGAGTGATCAGGCGATCGGTGGCGATTACGGTTTGGGAGCGATCGGCGTCTGCTTGTTTGTGACCTCCATCATGGAGAAGGATCACGTCGCCGCCGCGAATCTGGGATGAGACTTTGCGCTCGATGACGGCGGCAGGGGGTGCGCTCCAGTCGTAGCCGGTGACATTCCACATGACTGGCTCGAGGCCGAGGTCGCGAGCCACGCGGAGGACTGTGGGGCGGCGACCTCCGAAGGGAGGGCGGAAGAGATTGCCGGGTTCGCCGATGGCGTCGTGAAGGGCGGCGCGGCATTCGGAGAGTTGCAGGCGGATCTCGGTTTCGCTCTTGAAGGTCAGCAGGGGATGGGTGACGGTGTGGTTGCCGACGACGTGGCCGGCTTGGACAATTTCGCGGACGATTTCCGGATGTTGCCGCACGTAGTGTCCGATCAGAAAGAAAGTGGCGTGGACGCTGTGCCTCGCGAGGACTTCCAGCAAACGCAGCGTGTGCGGGTCGTTGGGGCCGTCATCATAGGTGAGGGCGATCTGACGGGAGGCACGGGGGAGTCCGACGAAAGTTTTCCCGTACCATTGCGCCGTCGGCGCCATCGACTGGTACGCGGCTGTAGCGGCGGCAGCGACGGAGACAGCGGCGGTCAGGATTGGGGCGAGCATGGAGGGATTGTATTTCATTGAGTAATCGGGTGATCGGGTCACCTGGCAATTGAACTTCTTTCGCGCTGAACTCCTTAGATTGCGAGTGCCGAGTGAAGACCGGCGAGCTCCGCTCTGCCGGGACAGCCGAGGCGGCTGCCGCCACATGAGCTTAAATTGCACAATCGCAGAATGGCTCAATTGTCTAATTTCTTCTGTTAACTCTTCCCGCAATTGCCACTCGGCATTATCCGAGCTATCCTGCAAATTCCGAATTATTGCGAGCCCATGGCTAATCTCTTTGAGCTGCCCCGCTACATAGCAGTGGAAGGTCCGATCCGAGTTGGCAAAAGCACGCTGGCCAGCATCCTGGGCGAGCGCCTGAATGCGCAGCGGGTGATGGAGCCTGAGTCCAATCCGTTTCTCGGGGCTTTTTACGAGGGCGAGCGGGGGGCGGCGTTTCAGGCGCAGTTCGCGTTTCTGGTGCGGCGGTTCGAGCAGTTGCAGGCGCTCGACCTGGGGCCGCGTTCGCAGAAGACTGTGGTCGCGGACTACATCTTCGAAAAGGACAAACTCTTCGCCTGCCTGAACCTGAACGACCAGGAACTCGAGACCTACAACCGCTACTACAACCACTTTCGGGAAAAGTTGCCCACGCCCGACCTGGTGATTTACCTGCAGGCCACGCCCGAGGTGCTGAAGAAGCGGCTGAGAAAAAAGAATGCGCCGGGCGAGCGCGCGGTCAGCGACGAGTATCTGGAAGAGGTGGTCAAGGCTTACGAACATTTCTTTTTTCACTACACATCGTCGGATCTGCTGATCGTGAATACGTCGGACATTGATTTTGTCGACCGTAATGAAGACTTGCAGGAGTTGCTGCGCAAAGTGACGGAACCGATCAAGGGGACGCAATACTTTCTGCCATTGGGCGGGCAGGAGGCGATGGGGGTGTAGGGAATCGTTGTTGGCTGGCACCCTTCGACTTCGCTCGGGGGGGCAGACGTCTTAAGCCCTTTCTCAGAGCGATTTGTATACGGCTTCTGGCCGATCCTGGCTAACCCCTTCTAAAGCCTACGTCTAACGACCATCGACGAACGGCCTTTTTGCATCTACAATACCTTCAGCATCCACGAAGATGCTGAACAGGCTCTATCCGGCCGAGCCGGAGGGGCACTGGAGGACACTGTGAGTCTCACCCCGATTGGCGGGCGTCCTGAGGACGAACTCCGCCGCAAGATTACCACCGCTTCTCTGCGGGAACAGAAACTTCGGCACGAACCCATTACCTGCCTCACCGCTTACGATTACGCCACGGCGCGTCTGGTGGACGAAGCCGGCATCGAAATGATCCTGGTGGGCGATTCGCTCGCCCAGGCCATGCTCGGCTATGAGAACACGCTCTCGGTCACCATGGACGAGATGTTGCACCATGTAAAGGCTGTGAGGCGTGGGGTGAAGCATGCGCTGCTGCTGGCGGACATGCCTTACGGGTCTTATCAAATCAACCCCAAAACCGCCCTTAGAAATGCCACACGCTTTGTGAAAGAAGGCGGGGCGGAAGTGGTTAAGATTGAGGGCGGCGAAAAGCGGGCGGAGCTGATCCGCCGCATCATTGATGCGGAGATTCCAGTGGCCGGCCACATTGGGCTGACGCCGCAGTCAGTCAACGTGATGGGTGGGTACAAGGTACAGGGGAAAGAGCTAAGCGGCATTGAACAACTTATGCGTGATGCCGTGGCGCTGGATCGCGCGGGAGTGGCGTGCATCGTACTGGAAGGCATTCCGCGGGAAGTGGCGGCGATGATTACCGCAGAGGTGAGCACGCCGACCATTGGGATTGGGGCTGGTCCGGAGTGTGACGGCCAGGTGCTGGTGATCCACGACCTTCTGAACCTGACATTTGGGCCGCCGGCAAAGTTTGTGCGCCGCTACGGCGACGCGGCGGCATTGATCACAAATGCGGTGCAGGCGTTTCGCGCGGATGTGAAGTCGCTTCAGTATCCGGCGGATGAGGAGTCTTACCATTTGCCTAGAGAGACGAGGGCCGGGTTGGAAACGGTGCTGGCGCGGAAGCGGACAATGCGGAGGTAAGGAAAACATTCGCCACGGATTTACGCGGATCACACGGATAGATCAGGATCATGGCTTCAAACGTAACCGGCGATAGTGCTAGGCTATGGTTGTTTAGGAGGCGGTGATGACGAACCTTTGGCCCGCGTTTTTCCTGCCGTTCTTCGGTTTTGGATTGGTGATGTATTTTCTGCCGTCGATCGTTGCCCTCGCCCGCAGTAAGCGAGATCTGGCCGCGATTGTGCTGCTGAATTTTTTTCTGGGCTGGACGTTGATTGGATGGGTTGTGGCTTTGGTTTGGGCGGTGAAGAACGACGTTCCCGCGGTGGTGCGGTGAGTTTTTCCGCCCGCGGCTGCAGTTACCCGCGAGCTGGTTTTATATTTATTTTGGCGATGAGCTGCGCTCTTGTGGGCTGCTCTCAGCAGAATGCTCCACCGCCGCCGGATGCGGCCACTCGGTTGCAGGCCATTGCCGCTGCCGATCGGGCGAAGTATCCGACCCTGCAAGAAACCAGACATTGGAGCAATCCCTATCTCGTCGTTCGTTCTGATTCCGTTGCACTACTCAGCAGCGTCACCGCCAATGAAGAGCAGATTCTGAAACCGGAAGAAGTGTTGCATGCGCTGGCGCAGTTGCCTGCATCGGCATGGCCTTACGGGCGGGCGGTCGCCATGCTGGTGGACGAGAAGACCGGGGCTTCCGAACCTGAAAAGATAGCGATTCGACGAAGCCGCGGTATTGTTGCCGGTGATCTCGAGAGCGCGCACGTCGCGATCCAGTGGATCCCCGCATCCTGAGAAGGACGGTTCGAAGCCGGACAACCCTAACGCAATGAGGATCTGCTACACCATCGAAGAGATGCGAGAGGAGTGCCGCGCGGCGCGGAGCGGCGGAAAGCGATTAGGATTCGTGCCCACAATGGGAGCGCTGCATGAAGGGCACTTGTCGCTGGTGCGGGCGGCCGGGGATGGCTGTGATGTTGTGGCGGCGTCGATTTTTGTGAATCCCACACAGTTTGGGCCGAACGAAGACCTGGCGAAATATCCGAGGGCATTCGAACGCGATCAGGAATTGCTGGAAAAAGAGGGTGTGGAATTGCTTTTTGCGCCATCGGTCGAGGAAATGTATCCGGCGGGCTCAGGGACCTCGGTTATCGTGGAAGGGCTCGGTGACAGGCTGGACGGGCGTTCGCGGCCGGGACATTTTCGCGGAGTCACGACCGTGGTGGCAAAGCTGTTTCACGTGGTTGAGCCGGATGTGGCTTTCTTTGGGCAGAAGGATGCGGCGCAGGTGGCAATCATCCGCCGCATGGTGCGCGACTTGAACTTGCCGGTGGAAATTGTTGCGTGTCCGATTGTGCGAGAGGCCGACGGGCTGGCCATGAGTTCGCGTAATGCCTATCTTGATTCGTTGCAGAGAAGACAGGCTTTGGTGTTGCATCGTGCGCTGATGCGGGTGAAGGAATGCTGGGAAGGCGGGGAACGCGACGCCGCAAAACTGGTGGCCCCGGGTCGCGAAGAAATTGCGGGAGAAAAATCAGTCCGCCTCGATTACTTCGAAATTGTAAATCCCGACAGCCTGTGCGCAGTCGAAAATGTTGCCGAAGGCACGCTGGTGGCAGTAGCCGCGGTCGTGGGCACGACGCGGCTTATAGATAACATTGTGCTTTAGTTTATCGGCTGGGAAGCGAGCTGTCGGGTGCGGAAATGGCCGCGGAGGCTGCTTGGGGCGAGAGCCGCTGCTTCACCATGTTTTCGATCTTTGACCAGAGGTTTGGGTCGCACTCACTCTGCATGTGGCCGGGAGTGAAGAAACGATCCGCCCAGGAAGCTTGCGGGCAGTCAACCGGATCTTTTTTATAATCTATGCGGTAATTCCCCAGGATCTCGGTCTTTGCGGGATCGGCGGCGGTGATCTGCGGCCTGCCGTGAACAATGCCCTGGGTCTGATAAAAATTCACGGCTTCAGCGACGTTGTCCGGAATGACGGAATCGTTCTGCCATGCCTTGGCGACACTATCCACCTGTACTGTCAGCAGAACCGGTACACCTTCGCGGCGCAAGTCGCGGGCCAGCAAAACCACCGCGGCCGCTCCCCAACTGTGGCCGAAGAGGATGATGCGGGCGCGGGCCCTTTCTTGCGCGGAAAGAACGCCGTCGTGATTGGTATCGAGCAGTCGAACGACGCTGTCGAAGGCTTGTTTTCTTCGCCGGTTTTCGAAAACCCGGACATAGGTGTCCTGGGGAACTGTTCGTTGGATTTGCTGTGCGAGTTGAACCGGGCCGTGATGCGGATTGTCGTGGCCGACGAAACCGCCTACGAAGCCGATCACAATGTTGGAAGGAGGGGCGTCTGCTTTAGGCCGGAGGGGAGGGGCATCCACGGGCCGGGAGAGCGCGGGCAGGCTTGCAGCGAGGACCATCAAACTAACGATCAATGCACGAAATGCGGAGACCCGGCGCAAACGAACTCCTACCCTTGATGTTTATCAGATGAGTCGTGCCGTGGGGAGGATGCGGCAAAAGACAGACGACTCATTCGCCGAGCTTCAGTGGTCGATGATTATTCGTCGATCGATCAGGAACTGTCGGCAGTCGATCAAATGCCTTGGCCAGAAGGGCCTTCGCGCATTTGACCCGAGAGAAAGTTTACACCCGTTTGTCAAGCCCGAAGCGAGTCTTTAGTCTCTGGGTGGCGTTTTCCTGCGGGAAACGAACGCATTCCCGGAGAGGGTGTACCGAAGCGGCTGGTCGGCTGCTTTACTGATGCCGATGCGGGGAGTAACTTCCACTTTCCCGACGCGAAAGCCGTCCTCTCCGATCCACAATCCGGAACGCGGGGAAGTGAGATCACCGCCATTGTCGCGGGTGCGTGTGATGCCGAACGCTTGGGCCAGGCGTCCCGGACCACTGGTGAGGTTGCGGAGATCGCTAAGGCCCTGAGGTGCTAGTCCTCGAGCTACCGCCATTTGCTCGATGCCGAGGAGGGGTTCCAGGGCGCGGAACAGCACCGACCCTGCTTTGCCATCGCGTTCGCAGGAAACGTTCAGGCAATAGTGGTTGCCGTAGATGAAATAAACGTAGGCGTGGCCGGGCGGCCCGAACAGGACTGAGGTGCGAGGAGTGTTGCCCGCGGCGGCGTGGGCGGCGGGATCGTTTTCGCCGAGGTAAGCCTCGACCTCGACGACGCGTGCCACCAGGAACTGATTTTCATCTTTCCGTACCAGTACTTTGCCGAGGAGTTCCCGAGCTACGCGGCGGGGATTGCGGGCGAAGAAGGCGCGATGGAGCGGGTTGGGACTCGGGGCTCCGCTTTCCGCTTTTTCCAGATTCGAATGCTCGGTCATGCAGCCCAACGGTGTACATCGCGCAATGGTGCCTTGGTCATCTGCAGAACGGCTCGCAGAGGAGGAGAAAATGCGACCGGGGGCTGAAGCCAGCATGGGTTGTAACGCGTTACGCGGCGCTGAAGCGCCGCTCTTCCACGTTACCGCACGCATTCTCGAGTCTTCCCCCAGCTTGTTACGCAGCGCCTTTCGCCGAGTCTTTCAGGTACGCCAGCACTTCTTCGGCGTGGCCTTCTGCTTTTACCTTGGGAAAAATGTGCTGGATTTTGCCGTCCGGGCCGATGATGAACGTGGTGCGGACTATGCCCATGACTTTCTTGCCGTACATGTTCTTTTCCTGCAGCACGCCAAAGGCATCGGCGACCTTCTTGTCGGCATCGGCCAGCAGGGAGAAAGGCAGCTTGAATTTGTCCTGAAACTTCTTCTGGGCTTTGGGCGTGTCGGGGGAGATGCCAAGTAACACGGCGCCGGTTTTCTGCATCTGCTTATAGGTGTCGCGAAACTCGCAGGCCTCAACCGTGCAGCCGGGAGTATCCGCGCGCGGATAGAAATAGAGCACTACCACTTTGCCCCGCAGACTTTTCAGCGAAATTTCCTTTGCGTTCTCGTCCTGCAAAGTAAACTCGGGGGCTTTATCATTGATCTTGATACTCATGAGCGCCTCATTTCAAGCGTTGGTAACGCGGAGTTCGGAACGACTTATGTCCAGAAAGTTCTTATACCGCAGATTAGGGTCAGCCGTCATCGTCATTCTGGTGTTCCTTACGCTAGCCGCTCCGCGAAGTGCGGCGCAAGGGGGAAGGCCGGAGCTTAAGCGGCCGGAAGACATTCCGCAGGAGAAGCCTCCCGAAAAGAAGAAAAAGAAAGGTAAAGATCCGCGGGCGATCGGAGTGTTGCAGCTCAATGGCGGCAAGGGAACATTGGTCCCCATCGCAATTCTGATTGACGGGAGGTTTTACGATGCAAGCGCCTATAAGGCAGATCCGGTGCCGATGGCGCTGGAATCGGGTACTGTCTATGAGGCCGAGAAGGCGGGCGATTCGCAGGGTCTGTTTACGATCAATGGAGCGGTGCACAGCAAGAGCCCTGGCAGCCCGAATCCGTGGGTGGGCACGGGCTCTTTTTTGCCGAATGGAACGGAAGCCGCGAAGAGCACCCGCAAGGCGGAAGACGTGCCGGTGGGGCTCGACAACAGCGATAGCGATGCCCCGCCGCGACTGAGCAGACGGGACGGAACGAGGCCTGCGGCTTCCAATCCAAGTTCCGCGTCTGCGCCTCCAGCGACGCCGGGGGCATCGGATAAGCAGGGGGCTACGGAGCCGTCAGCGCCGGCGACGCCGCAACCGGCGACAGGTTCGAGTGCAGGGAAGGCTTCCGGGCAAGATCCGCAAAAGCCTTCGGCTCCCGCAACTCCCGAGCCTGCCGGGCAAGCGAGCTCATCGCCGGGACCGACGGCGTCGGCTCAAGCAGCGCCAGCTCAAAAAACAACGGGTCAGGAATCAGAGAACTACTATCGTCCTACGCTGCGACGGGGAAAGCCTACGCAGGGGGCACCGCAGGAGGATGAAACTGCGGCGAAGGGGAGCAAACCTGAGTCCAAGGCGGACGCAGCCGCCACCAGTGCGGAGCCGGTTCAACTGGTGCCGGCAATTTCCGATGCGGGCGGGGCGGGTCCGCAATCGTACAAGTTCTTCTGGAAAACGGGGGAAGAGGAGGAGCGGCGCAACCAGATGGTGGCCCTGGCGGGAGATGAAGTTCGGGCATACGCCAATGCACTGATCAAGAACCATATTCCGGCCAAGCCGCCTGCTACAAAGGCTGCCACGGCCCACAAGGGGGCGGCAAAGCAGGTGCAGCCGGTGTTTGAGAATGTTCAATTTCGTGCGTTCGATGTGTGGTTGAACAACCAGCCAGTAATGATCTTGAGCGCCGAAGCACACTTTCCGGCCGCGCCGGGAGCGACCGCAGCACCGGACTCCTACAGCGTTGCGCTGGTGGCGCGAACCGACATCTACGGCAACTTGCGCAAACTTTATTCAGGAGTGACCGACAAGTTCCATCTCGATGTAACGCCGCGGCTGGAGTTGATCGACGCGGTAGATGCCGACGGAGACGGCCGAGCGGAGTTGCTGTTTCACGAGACTACAGATGCGGGGAGCGGATATGTGATTTATCGCGCTACTGCGGACAAGCTCTGGAAGATGTTCGACAGCCTGAAGGCGGAGTAGGAGGTCTTCAGTTCTCGGTTCCCGGTTCCCAGTAAATATTCCGGAGCGATGGATAGCTCCCGGGGCTAAAGCCCGCGTCTTTATCGGTTCTGGGCGGCACGGCTGAAGCCGTGCCCTTCCCAAATCCTTCCCCAAAACCATTTTTATGAAACAGGCGTTATGTTTCGATTCCCACGTGGCAGACGCGGCCGACGATGTAGTCGGAGGCAGACTTGCCCTCTTCCATGGTTACGACTTCGACGGGATAAGCCTGGTTGTGAGGCCGCAGA
The DNA here is from genome assembly GCA_003168355.1 of Acidobacteriaceae bacterium. Lineage (GTDB taxonomy): Bacteria > Acidobacteriota > Terriglobia > Terriglobales > Acidobacteriaceae > Sulfotelmatobacter. The sequence goes on from PMSQ01000064.1 coordinate 16,820, forward strand.
ATCAGGTGATTAACGGCCGTTTCCACGTATTTCACCGTGCAATTGTCATTCTTGAGAACAGCGTACATGTTGAACTCACCCTTACGGTAGGGTTTGAGCGAGTTGTAGTGGCGGTCGATGAGGAGCGTGGCGCCGGGCAGAAGGCGGGGATACATGCTCATGCCTTCGCGAGCGTCTACTTTGATGATCACGAACCGTTCCCACCGGTCGCGATCGCCTTCGGTTTCAGCTTTCAGCTTCTTCAGAAAGTTTTTCTTGAACTTGAGGATTTCCTTGACGTTCATGCTGGTGATGAGGGGTTGGGTGGCGGCGACGGCGCCGTCGGTGAGGAGGACGTTCTGGAACTCGTCGTCGCTAGGAGGCAAAATCGAGGCGCGCTTGTTAACCTCGGACGGATCGAGCAGATCAAGCACCGAAAGATGCTGGACCGTCAGAACCCTGTCCATGCCCTCAAGGCTGAGGCCGCGCTTGCGATTCAGGAAGTTGGAGATATGAGCCTGCTTGAATCCGGTCTGCTGTGCCAGGCGGAGGCCGGTCAGATCACCTTCATCGATGCGCTCCCAAAGAGTTTCGCGCAGATTGTCTTGCAGTACTCGGAATTTCATGGCTCGGAGTATAGCATGGGGCCTATATCAATACGCTAAGGGTGAAAGGATTTCCACAGCTCGTTTGGTATAACGACCCTGAGAAAATCGGCAGCTATACGATCGCCGTGTCGTATAACCCAACTCTTTTCCAGGAATGATTTGCCATGAGTAGCGGGGATAATTGTAACGAAGAGAAGAACTTTGTCGAATTCCGCAGGAAAGTGCGGGCGGCCGAGGTGCTTTCGGCGGCCATGGAGCATCTGCTGAGGTCGGTGAACTTCAGCGGGCGGATCAGCGTGGTGGTGCAAAACGGCCGGGTGCTGAAATCAGGATATGAGGAGGGATTTTTTCGCCAACGGGCGTCCGGATCAATGCTGGCCGGCGGCGCGGCGCTCGAACCGTAAACGCCGGGAAGCGATACGCGTTAAGGTCTTGACGAACAACTAAATAGCGCAAGCAGGCCATCGCAAGAGAAACGAGCCCTGCGTTCGGTTACCGCTCTGAGAGCGGCGACTGGCGCAGGGTTTTTTTTGGCTGCGGGCGCTGGGTTTCAGTAAAAAGCTTTTCAACCGCCCAGCTTAGCAATGCGGAGCCGGGAGCCTTAGGAGAAATTATGAAAAAGAAGAGAGAGACCAGTCCCTCGAACGAGTTGAGTCTTGAACTGAAGTATTGCGAACGGTGTGGCGGGTTGTGGCTGCGTCCGGTGGGCGGGGAACAAATCTATTGCGCGGCTTGCGGGCGCGAGATGGCAGAACTGCCTCCGGCCTCCTACGAGCGGCAAGGAGTGGAAGGCGCGAGGATGCCGCGCGGACCGCGGTGGGGCATGTACGAGAACGACGTTGAAAGCTTTGAGGAATACGACGGACTGGATATCGATGCGGCGGGAGGTGTGGCATGAGCGGGTTTGTGGATTGGATCGCGGCAGAGGTGGACGAGTCTGATCCGGTAGAGAACACGCCGAGCACACGGCAGACGGTTGGGGAGCGGATGAAAGAGCAGGGCAACGGGCTTCCTTCAGAAGTTGGCTCGTGGAAAACGTTGCCGGCGCATAACTTTCCGGCGCGCCCGGTTTCTGATGGCGCTCCGATGTCAACTGCACCGGACTATGACTGGGATCGCGACCCGGACATTTGGCTCTACCGAAAGAAAACAACCGCTTTACTGCGGCGCTACATGCGGTGGTCGCTGGAGGCGGGACGGGTGCCGTCTTTGTTGGGCCGGGAGTTATTTCGCGCGAGGATCACAGCTTATACGGCGACTACGTTTGAGGCGCGGGTGATCTTTCTACACGACGTGGAGCAGTGCCTGGACCGGCTGCAGGATTTTGACCGGCAGATTATTGCGCGGGTTTGCTTGCAGGAGTATGACCATGAAGCGGCGGCGCGGATTCTGCAATGCACTCGCAGAACGCTATCGCGCAGACTGCCGGAACTGATCGATGAACTGAGTGAAGCGTTTCTCAAGGCGGAGTTGCTGGACCGGATTCCGGAAACCGAGGAGGAGACGCTATGAGGCACGAGGAATGGGAGGAGAAGGAGAAAGTCTGTGGAAAAAGTTGTCAAGAGGGGGAAGGGGTTGATTTTTGTGCAAGTGATTGAAAAAGGGGAGACAATAAATTCCAAAAAATGTCACATTTGCCCTATGCGGTGTGATATAATGGTTTTGTAAGGTAAAGAAAAAAGCAATACTCTGTGAGGGCGCGCTGAAGAGCGCGCCTTTCGTATTTTCGGGATGCGAAAGGCTCACTTGATTCCAGAGCAGATGTGACTACAGGCGACGGCTTCGCCCTCCGGACAGCCGAGGGCGGCTGTCCCTACAAGTTCCTGGGCAAGTTGACCGAAAATTGGTTGTGGAAAAAGTTGTCAAGAGGGGGAAGGGGTTGACTTTTATGCAAGTGGTTGAAAAAGTGGAGACAATAAATTTCAAAAAATGTCACATTTACCCTAATGCGGTGTGATATAATGGTTTTATAGAGTAAAGAAAAAAGCAATACTCTACGAAAGGCGCGCTAAACAGCGCGCCTTTCGTGTTTTTGGGTGAAAAAATTTGTTGCACCGCAGCTTCGCGCACTGGCGTCACGAGGTTTGCGGACCAAGTCGCTGCTGCCCATGGGATTACCTCACGCGGCTGAAGCCGGGATTCGGATGACGCCGACAGTTTTGTGGAGGGCGAGACTTGGGTATAAAGAAGGAGGCAAAGGGAAAGGGCAAGGGGAAAGCCAAGAAGCCGGCGAAGAAAAGCGCGCCGACGACAAGGAAGCCGGCGGAGGAAAACACGCCGGGCACAAAGAAGCCGGCGGAGGAAAGCACGCCAACGACAAAGAAGCCGGTAGAGGAAAGCACGCCGGTGACAAAGAAGCCGGCGGATATGGTTCAGGTGAGGGAAAACATCAGCGATCTGGTGAGGGGCTCAGCGGAAGGCATCGCAACCAAGGTGATTGAAGTCGCCATGACCGGACAACTGGCGTCAGCGAAGTATTTGTTCGAAGCGGTGGGTCTGTATCCAGCAACTGAGCAGACGGCAGCGATTCCGGTGGAGGATTCGCTGGCGCACACGCTTCTGAGGCGGATGGGCCTGCCGCTGGATCCGGTGGTCACGGACGAAGACCAGGTCCCCGTGTTGGCGAGCGATACGAAGAGCATAAGGGCTGAGACGACGACGCCGGGCAGGGGGGAAGAAAATCCTGGAGGAGAACGCGCGGAAGAACATATCCCGGTTCCTGAGGGCGAACACTAAATGTGCATTCGAGGGAGTTTAGCGGTTGCAGTTTTCGCTGGCGGGAGGGAGATCAAGGGCTCCAACGCAGAGAAGGGCTGCAGAGATGGCGAAGAGGATACCGTAGAATGAAGCGCGGGAGTTGCGGAATCGGAGAGACGGGCTGGCCGACAGCCCTGTCGATTTCGCCGCGGGTGGGATCGCACAAAAGGAAAGCTGCTGGAAAGCGATCCGCGGCGGGAAGATTGCGAGGCGGGTCTGCGGGGATCGAGGGCGTCCATACTGCCGAGTATCTTCGGATCTCTCAGGGGAACATTCGGGCGGACAAGAATGTCGGCCTCAAACGACGCAGGGTGGGGATGGATATAACATGGCTGACCGACCGGATCGCGGTTGGTGGCGGAATCTGGACGACGGATAACATGGCGGCGGTGTCGCGTGCGGGGATCACACACATCATCGACATGCAGATTGAGTTCGACGACACGGAGCTGGCGAGGCCGCACGGAATTGCGGTCTGTTGGAATCCGGTGGACGATGATTTTGAGCCGAAGCCTCCCGAGGTATTTGCGCGGGGAGTAGAGTTTGCGCTGGCCACGCTAGAAAAGAATGGAGCGAAGCTGTTTATCCACTGCGCGGCTGGAGTACACCGGGCGCCGATGATGGCGCTGGCGCTGTTGGGAGTGATGGGGTGGACGGTGGAGGATGCGATGGATTTGATCGAGACGCGGCGGCCAGTGGCTGATTTCGCGGGGGTGTATGTGCGCAGTGTGGAAAAGTTTCTGAACGGAAGAGGTTAAAGTGGTGGGGCATTCAAAGAGGTGCTGAAGGAGTCCCAGCCGGCAAGAAATTAGAAACGTGGGCGACAGAAATGCCTTTCCGGGCCGACAGTGCGCAGGCGGGCAAGGGATCCTTCAACCTTCGCTCAGGATGACAACGTTAGGCTAGACGAGTTTGAGGGAGGAAGTATGTTTGAGGCGTGCCGCCCGGCGGGGCGGCTTTTTTATTTGGTGGTGGTGCTGGTGGTGGTGGCGGGCGTCCGGCTTGCAGCGTGTGAAGAAACTTCCGCGGGGAAACCGGAGAAGGCGGCGAGCGCAATGGCGGCGAAGCGGGCTGCGCCTGCGCCCCGCGCGGGTGTGTCTGCTCCGCAGAGCGGGCCGACGCTGACCAGTGTAGTGGACACGGTTTACATGGCGGGCGGCACTCCCGCACAGGGCGTCCTGGTGATTACGTGGCCGGCGTTTGTGACGGCGAGCGGCACGGGTATTGCGCCGGGAACGTTGAATGTGACGCTGGGAGTCAGCGGCGCGTTGAATGTAGCCCTGGCGGCGAACGCGAACGCGACTCCCGCAAACGTGTACTACACAGTGGTTTACCAGTTGGAACCGGGCGAGGTGCGAACGGAGTACTGGGTGGTGCCGACGAGTTCGCCGGCGACGCTCGCGCAGGTACGAACCACGCCGGGATCAGGAACGGCGGCCCAGCCGGTGTCCATGCAGTACGTAAACTCGTCGCTGGCGGGAAAAGCGAATGACAACGCAGTGGTTCACCTGGCCGGGACGGAGACGGTGACGGGAACCAAGAGTTTTTCGGTACCGCCAAATGTGCCGAATCCGGTGGGCACTGGGGATGTGGCGAACAAGGCGTACGTGGATAGTTCCGTAGCAACCGTGGGTTCGGGGAACTATGTGCCGTCCGCGGGCGGGGCGATGACGGGGCCACTAACGTTGAGTGGGAATCCGACAGCCCCGCTGCAGGCCGCGGCGAAACAGTATGTGGATTCAAGCGTGGTGGTGAAGGCGGACTTGATCAGCGGATTGGTGCCGACAGGTGAGTTGGGAAGCGGAGCGGCTTCGGCTCTGAACTGCCTGCTGGGAAATGGGACATGGGGTCCGTGTGGATCGAGCGCCAACGCGACCGCGATTCAGAGCGTGCCGGTAGCGTCGAGCACGCCGGCGAATGGACAAGTGCTGGCATATTCGTCGTCATCCGGACAGTACGCGCCGACGACGCCGAGCGGCGCGCCGGGTGGGGTGGTGACCGGCCCTGGCGCCAGCCAGAACATCGCGCAGCCGGTGGGAACCCAGTTGAGTGTCAACAATCTGAGCGGCATTCGCTATGTGACGCCGACGGATAACTGGAGCGTGAGTCCAAGCGGAAGTCTGGTGGGAGGAACGCAGGCAACGGTAACGTTATCGCCCTGCCCGGTGGGAGTGGATACGAGCGGGAACTCGATGTACTTCGTCTACATCAGCGGACAAGGGGCGCCGGAGCCGGCGATGGTGACTGGCGGGACGTGCACGAGCGCGGCGGCATCGGGGACGATTGTGTTCACGCCGAGGAATACACACTCGGCGACCTATTTGTTGAGCAGCGCCTCGAGCGGGATTCAAGAGGGGATCAATGACGCTTGCGGAATTCCGAACGGCAGTGGCGGGAATCCGAATGCGCGGGTAATTCTTCCGGCGACGGGTGCAACCGCGAACGCGCTGCCAGTTTATGGGTCGATTTTCGCGCACTGCAGCCGGGCGCTGATTGAAGGGAACGGGACGTTGCTTGCGTGCTCGACCCGGGACCGGTGCATAGTTCTGGGCGATCTAGTGAATTCCAACCATTACGGCGGGACTACGCTGCGGGGCGTGAACTTTACCTCGACGGTGAATGCAGACGGCTGCCAGATCACAAACACGCAAAGAACCTCGAACGTAGTCACGATCACGGTAGCCTCCGGGTGCGGCACGATTCAGACAGGAGACACGGTCAACATCAACTTTACGGATGTTGCCAGTTACTGGGGAAGTCATGGGCCGGTCACGGTTTCGGGGAACACCATTACTTATAACCAGACCGGGGCAAATCTGACGGCGGTGGCGAGTCCGGGAACGATTGCGATTCAGAACGCCGCAGTTGAAGACAATGCGCTGCCGGGAACGATGGAAGACATCAAGTCTTCCTCCGGAGGTGGTGGAAAGTTCAACCAGTTCTTTGTGGTGGACAATGACCAGGCGGCGACGATCCGAAATTTCGACGCCGATGGAAGCGAGGGACTGCTATGCACGGCGAACCACTGCGGATCGTTTGTCTATGCGGCGGGAAATACATTGGGTTCCCCGGTGCTCTGGATTGACAAAGCGAATATCAGCCCGCAATGCGGGGGAAACGGGATCACGGTGTATGCGAACAATTCCACACGGGTTACGGATAGCGTGATCGAGGGTTTTGGCATGTGGGCGGTCAATACCCAGACGATTCTGGGCAGTTTTGGAGGGACGGAACTGGACAACATCTACATGGAAGAAGGCGCTGGACCGTGCCCGCACCCGTATGAAGGCACCTACTTCAGCGCCACGGGAATTATTTTTTCGGGTAACGTTCAGCCCCTTAAAGTGCAGGGCGGAGAACAACCGGCCGGGCATCTTCCGACATTCGCGAGCACCGGTTCGACGCAATACAACTACTATGTGGTGGTTCACGATTCTGCGACAAGCGGAACCAGTTATCCGCTGCTCGCTGGGGTTGCGCTGACGAATGGGACAGGAACCATCACCGGCCAGTTCCCGCATGTACCCCCGAGCGCGGCTGGTTCGACTGTTACTTACGACATTTTGAGGATGCAGCCGGCAGTCACTCTGGCGGCGAATACCCCCAGTTTTCCGGTTCATGGAGCTTGCACAGGGGGTAGCCCGACGGCTTGCGGAAGCATCATCACGGGACAGGCGCAGTGTGCGGGATTGGTTTGCACGTTTACCGACACGGCATCGGCGAACACGACCAGCTATATCGTGAGTCCCATTAACTGGGAGCCACTCCTGCCCTTCTGGCCGGCCGCACTGTTGTTGCCCGGCAATGGAACTCAGGGTTATTCCGTCCCTCCGGTGTTCTTTGATACGGAACCCCCCGCTGTGGTTTCTGTCGGGGGCAATAGTGGGCCGCAGGTGTTTGTCCACTACTGTAACGACAGCAGCATAACGGGAGGAGTCTTCGGAGGAACTTGGGAGCAATGCCTGGAAGGAAAGAACAACTGGCCAAGTGGTCTGCTGTTGCAGGATGGAACTTACGAGGGTGGCAGTCAAACCGGAGTGAAAGGGAAGCTCAACTTTGAGTTCGAAACGACGGGAACGGGGTATGTGATGCCGCACCACATCATCACCCTGGTGGACTCCAACCCTAACAAGACTCTGGCTACTATCGGATTCCGGCCGCCGAATGACGCGGGCGACACCTATATTGGGATTGACAACCAGGCAGTTCCGGGAGCGGTTCAGCTGGCTTTCGGCGCTCCCGCGGCGATCTCCTCTTATATAGGGAATGTAGGAGATAATGCGAGTTTTCTGGAGCGGCTGACGGTTTCGGCGAAGACGTTCAACGTACCGGTAAACATTAACGGAAATTTGACGGTAACGGGAACTTGTACGGGTTGTGGCGGCGGGGGATCGGGAACGGTCCACAGCGGAACGGCTACGCAACTGGCGTTGTATTCCGCAAATGGGGCGGCGGTGAGTGGCGATAGTGGTTTGACTGATAGTGGCACGACACTCAATTACTCGGGAAGCAATGGGATTTCGGCTGCTGCTGGGACGTTTAGCGGGAATGTGACGGTGAACGGGCAGTTGCTGGTGGCGGGGCCGTGGACGGTGAGCTCACCGGTTCCCGGGACGGCGATGGCGGCGGCGGGGGCGGGGACCTCGGCGCTGGGGATTTCGAACGACGGGAACTTTTACATTTCCGCCAATGCGGGAACGCCGCAGAGGGTGGCGACGACGGGAACCAGTTCCTATTTCTCGAATCTTTTCCAGGAAGATGCGAATGACCTGGGCGAGTACAACGGGACGACCGCGCAGAATCTCCACGTGTATTCCAGTTACACCAATAGCTCGACGTGGCAGCGGACGTCGCTGGGATTTGACGCGACCGATAACTACGCGGTGGTGCGGAGCGAGAGTTCGACCTCTGGAGGTGCACCGGGACTGGGATTCTGGATCAACAGCGGGCTGAAGTGGGTGGTGGACGCGAGCAGCAACTTCAAGCCCTGGACAGACCAGACGTTCAATATAGGTTCGTTCAGCAGTTCGAGCGGCAGCGGGTTGCGTCCAGGGACGGTTTATGTGGCGGGAAATTCCGCGAGCGGCAGCGGGTTTGAGTTGGGGAAGTTTGCCAACGAGAGTTACGAACTTTGCAACGATACTACGAATGGCACGGTCGTGGCAGGGTTAGCGATGCTCACGACCGCAGGCTGTGCGGCGAAGCCCGCGAGTGCACTGACCAGCGGCGCGATCGGAGTGGTAATTGCGAATGGAGGAACGTCGGGGATGGCAACGTTAGCCCGAGCGGGGTCGGCTTATTGCAGTTTTGACGCAAGCGCGACCGTGGTGGGGGATTATGTTGTGCCTTCGAGCACGGCGAACGGCGGATTTTATTTTTTGTGCCATGACGCGGGTGCGACGCGGCCGACCGGGGCGCAGATTCTGGGGCGGGTGTTGCAGGCGAGTTCGGGGGCGACGACGGTACAGATGTTTCTCGACATGCCGGGGTCGAACGTGAGCAGCAGCGGATCATCGGCGGGAACGGGGAGTTGCACGAACCAGGCGGTGACTGCGATGCTGACGGGCGGGCCTACCTGCACGACGATTACGTCGGCGTACGTGGACTCGTCAATTGCGGTGACGGCATCGCCGGCGCTGAGCGGAACGCCGACGGCGCCGACAGCGGCGGCAAACACGAACACCACGCAAATCGCGAGCACCGCCTTTGTTTTGAGCCAAGCCAGTTCTACAACACCGAGCATGGATGGGACGGCGGCCGTGGGGACATCCAACACATTCGCCCGCGCCGATCACGTTCATCCGACGGACACCAGCCGGATTGGAGGTGGCGGCAGCCTGACTTCGGGAAACTATCCGAAGGCGAATGCGACCGGGACGGTGACGGACTCGGGAGTGGCGGCGGGACCGTATTCAATTCCATGGTTTACGACGAACTCGACGGGTACGGCGATTACTTTTTCGAGCACGGCAAACAAAGCGGAGCTGTGGGGTGCGGTGCTGACGTTTCCGTTGACCACGACGCAGGTGACGTACTTTGTTTCGACGGCAGACAACACCAGCAACACGTACGACATTGGAGTACTGAACAGCTCGGGAAACATTGTGGCACACATTGGGAACACGGCTGGGACGGCGTTTGCGGCGAGCACGGGGTGGAAGACCTTGAGCTGGACTGCAAGCGCGACGCTGCAGCCGGGCCGTTATTACCTGGCGATCACGAGCAGCTGCACGAGTTCCTGCGCGCAAGTTTACGGCGGGAGCACGGCGGGGTTCACTTTCGTGGGCGGGCCCAGCGGGACTTCGGAGGGCGTGACGGCGGGTGGAACGCTGAATAATGGTATGACGATTCCGGCGGATAATCCGACGGAGGCAACGATCATGGCGTGGGAGATTCATTAGCGTTGGAGCGAGGCCTCGAAGGCCATCGGCGAACGCCGGTGGCCTTTTTTGTCGGGGTTTCGGCTAGCCATCAGCCGTCAGGAAACAGCGAGCCATTCGAAACAGTCTCAGAGGAGTTCATTCAAGGGAGGAAAAAGTCATGAGCAGCGCGATCAACCCCGAAACAGCACAGCCATCTACCACACAAGCGGACGAGCAGAGCAACCGAAATCCGCTGGTCACAAACTGGGGCGGGACGGATGCTGAGGGCGGGCAAGTGAATGCACCGGCTCCTTCGGAAAGCCGAGTGACCCCGCCGAGCCCGACACCCTCGGCCAACGCCGGTCTACAAAACTACGATACCGGGGACAGCGTTTACAGCGTCGAGGACGAAGCGGAACGAGAAGGGTGAAACGGGGGCGTCGCTTAAGAATCTGCGTCCTGCCGGAAGCCTGGCAGGCATCGAGCGGGGAGCGATTGTGGGGGCCATCGGCGAGAGCTGGTGGCTTTTTCTATTTGGGACGGCGAGAAAAGCGAAATCGCGGAGATTGCGGAGAGCGGACGCAGAGAACTCGGAGAGATTTGTGGCGAACGGAACAGCGTGCGCGAGCACGGTTAGGCGGAGGCTTCTATGAAGGGCGGTGGAGCAGTGATGGAAACAGGGATCCTTCGACTCCGCAATCCGATTCGCAAAACGAATCGGCCTGCTCTGCTCAGGATGACAAAGGGAAAGAGCGGGATCGCGCTAAGAATGTTCGCTATCGTGTTCGTGGTGTGGAGCGGCGTAGCCTCGGCAGCGACTTACTATGTGAGCTCGAGCACGGGGAACGATGCGAATAATGCGCTTTCCGCGTCGGCTCCGTGGCAGACGATTGCGCATGTGAATGGGCAGACGTTTCAGCCGGGGGATTCGATTTTGTTCAAGCGGGGAGATGTTTGGAATGAGAGTTCTGGCACCGGCCTCTTCGGGGACTGCCGGGAACACGATTACGTTTGACGCGTACGGGACTGGAGGGGCTCCGAACTTGACGGGATATTACCCGGTCCCTTCGTCGGCGTGGGTGCACGTAACGGGAAACGCGTGGAAGGCTCCGCTGCCGGCGACATACTCGACGATCAACTTCTGTTTATTCGGGTCGATCTGGGGGGAGAAGGTGGCGGCGGTGTCGTCGAACCTGACGGTGCGAGGGAATTTTTACTTCGCGAACGGGTACGTGTATGTGTATTCGGTGAATGCCCCGGCGACATACTACGACGAGCCGATCGTGCCCATGGCGCTGAGCAATGTTCCGGTGATCAATATTAATGGGCAGTCATGGCTGACGATCCAGCATTTTCTGTTGAACTGGTTCGATCAGTATGGCGTGTATGTGCAGGGAACAAGTGATCACCTGGTGTTCGCTAACATGGAAGCGGACTCGATGATTCCGCAAGGGACACAACCGCTGGGATTCTATGTGGATGAGAATGCGCCAGGGCCGGGCGATATCAAGATCTATAACGCGGAGGCACACCTGAATTACGACGGGTTCAGGTTTGACGGGGCGGCGACGGCGATCACGATGGTGAACGACAAGGGGTACGCGAATCGCGATGCAGCGCTGGAAGATAACACGGGAGCGGTGACGTATTCGTACTGTCACTTTTATGCTTCGAGCCTGGCGGTAGCGGGATCGACGGATGTGGAGTACACCAGCGGCAGCGCGCCGACTGCAGGAGCGGGGAACATTGCGGCGGATACGGCGCCGGCGGTGCAGGTGTATCAGAGGTATCCGGCTGAGGTGACGCTGACGGTGGATGACGAGGGGATGACGCCGGGCGCGGATACATATTATGCGAACACGGTGCTGCCCATTGCGGACGCGGCGGGAGTTCCAGTGGGGGCGGCGATTACAGTGGGGTATCCGCTGGCGCAGACGCTGGTCTCGGAGTTTCAGGGATGGATCAATGCGGGGCGGGATGTGACCTCGCACTCGATCTCGCACACGTATTACACGAATACCGATGCACTGGAAATTCAGTATACGGGGAGCGGGACGGCGGCGACGTTGAGCATCAGCAGCGAGACGCTAACGATCACAGTGACTGGTGCGGCAGACAGTGTGAGCTACAACCTGGCGCAAGGGCAGGCGCAGGGAACGATTTTGGGACTGAAAGAGGCGCTGGCGGCAACGGGGAAATTTACGACTTCCTTCCTTACGCCGTGCCAGGGGCCTTATGGGACAGGATGCTCGGCTTACACGGCGCAGGCTTTGCTGACGCAGGATTTGGCGGATGTTAGCGGGCAGGATGTGAGAACTTCGGTCTACCACATGCAGTTGGATGTTACACGGCTAACAACGGACGAGATCACCTTGTCGCGGCAGTGGATGACAACGAACCTGACGGGGCTGCCGGCGACGCCGGTGTATGTGTATCCCGGGGGATATGAGACGACGGCAATGCAGGGGATCACGGAGGTCGTTCCCTACAGCGGCGCGCGCGGCGCATTGAAGGAAGACCTGGGGGTAAAGGATACGTACGCGGACGGATTCAATGTGCAGAATATTACCAGCTTTGGAGTGAATCCTTCGTGGATGGGGTTAGAGCCGTCGGTCTTGAATCAAAAGATTCAGGCACTGGTGTGGAAGGAATCGGTATGGGGAGTGCCATGGGGAATCTTCTGGCACTTGAATGAGCTAACGAACGACGATCCGGTGGGGGGTACTGAGATCACGAATCTGATTCAGGGTTTCACGGCGAGCGGGGCGACGATCCGAACGAATACGGGTTTGGTGAACTGGCTGCTCAGCGGAACGCAGGAGGCGGGGACTGACGGAAATTATTACTACACATTTCCCGCGACCAGCATGACGCTGGACTTCCGTCCCACAGAGAGTTCACCGGTGGTGAATGCGGGGGAGAATCTGGGGGCGGCGTACGAACTCGACATCAACGGAGTAAACCAAAACAGCTACGGGAGCGGGTGGGAGATTGGTGCGCACGTTTATCAGGGATATGGCGTGTACGGAGAAGGAACTGGGCCGGGGACATTCACTATTGGTTTTGGAGCATACCCGCCGGGATTGGTGACACTTCCGCAGGTTTGGGTGAACAACAATGAGGGAGAGTCGCTGTCCAGTTACGAGCTCTCGCTGCCCAGCACCTGGGTGACGGGGCCGGCGCCGAGCTGCACGTTCCACACGCCTTACTGGAGCGGCTCCCCCACGCAGGCTGGGTTGCAGTCAGCGCTGGTGGACATCGAGGCCTGCCGAACGTCCACCGGAGCAGGAATCATTCTTGATGTTCCGCCGGCGAACTACACGGGAACCTCTGGTACGTACATCCCACAATCGAGCAACACGCAGGCTACCAGTTTCCTTGTCATCCGGTCGACGCAGGATGCAAATCTGCCGAACGGTCAGACGGTTTGCTCGCATGGGATACAGGATAATCTGGCAACCTCGACTGACATCGGGATCGACAATCCGGACTGTGCTGGGGACGCGATGTACTACCAGCTAGGGACATCTATTACGACGATTCCGGCGGGCGCGTTCACCCTGGCCAATGGCCAAGCGACAAATACCTCCGCTTACGACGATGTGCGGTACATGTGGACACTGGAAGGCTCTGGAAGCAGCCCGACTGCCCTCCGATTTTGCGCCCCGGTTGGCGGCGGAAGCAATTCATCCCTGGTTCCTGCTTGCGCCAGCACCACGCTTGCCCCGGATCATTGGCTCATTGAAGATGGCGAGTTTCGCATCGAGGCCGGAGACACAAGTGGCCAGGATATTGTTTCGATGCCGGGAAGCGGTTCGGAAACCTCAGCAAGTCAGTATCCCACTCACATCCACTTTCGCAAGGACTGGGCACACGGAGATTGGACGAGCCTGACTGCGGGAACGAATTCAGTATCCGACGGTTTCAACCTGATCTGTCAGTACTGTTCTATTGTGGACTCCCAGACCAGCCAGAATCTTCGTCCGGGCTCCGAAGGCCATAGCGTTCTCTTTCAGGGCACGCAAGCGAAGATTGACCATAATTGGTTCGAAGGCTCCTCTATCGGAATTCTCTCCGGAGGGCTCTGCAATCCATCTTCCGTCTCAGGCTACGTCCAGTTTCAGGACATCGAAGAGCGCCGGAACCGCTTCACCTTTCCTTTCGCATGGCTCGGAGTGGGCACAATTCCCGGAGGCAACGCGCACTGGGCTGGGGCGAACATCGTCCGCAAGAATTCGAATGAAATGAAATCCGGAGAGCGGGTCATCCGTCAAGGCAACATCATGGAAAACGTGGACGCCTCGGGTGGTCAAGGCGGGGCGCTCGGAGATGTGAAGACGGCAAACGATTCCTGCGGATTTGGAACCAACTACCAGAACACGGTGACCGATGTCACCGACGCCTACAACATCTGGAGAAATTCCTGCGAAGGGATCGAGACCATCCGAAACCCAGGGGACGTGGGCGGAGTGGATCAGGGAACCCGACGCTGGACGATTGAGCAAAGCCTTTTCTATAACACTTCAGAAACCAACTTCGGATGCTCGGAGAATCAAGGCATTCAATTGGACGCTACAGGCTGGGCGTGGCAGGGAACGCTCACCGAGAACGCCAATGGGACAGCGACGTTTACCGCGAATTGCATAGTGAATCAGGTTGGGTGTATTGGGCAGGTAGCGTCCGCAACCGTTTCAGGCTGCACCGGAGCGGGTTCCTTAACTTTCAGCGCCCCAAGTCTGACAGGAGGCGTATTGGCGGCGGGGAGTTATAACTCCTCTTGCGTGGCGACGATCTCGAATCCCGGTTCTGGATACACTTCCGCCCCTACGGTCACGTCGACCACCGGAACGGCGACGGCCACGGTCAACGCCTCATCGACCGCTCCAACTACGGGCTTTACCGTTTTGGACATTCTCCCCGGTGATCCCGTATCAATCACGCAGTGCTCTAGCGTGACGACCTTCAATCAGCCAATGGTTCCATATCCATCAGGATACCTGCCAAGTGAAAGTGCCTCTGTTCTGGGTGCGGTTGCGGTTGCAGGCGTGAATCCTGCGAGTTTGGTGACAACCTACGCCTGGCCGACCGCTACGACACCCTCCGGCTCATCGGACACGGCCGGGTATTGCAAATTAACGAACCTTCAAAGCTTTCCGCAAGGACTGGAGGTTGATCACGACACGGTGATTCAGAACTCCAGTTTCGGGATTGCGCCGGCAAACGGCTGGGGAAATAGCGTCGCTAACGGGCCAAACTTCATGCAAAACGGGCTATGGCGCGACAGCATCATTCTAGGGGGAGGATTCAAAAATAGCTCAGGAATCTCGGCCGGAACCGCGACCGAAAAATTTAACTGGGACATTACCAGTTTCTCGATCGATCACCTGGTTCTGCCGACCATCACAGCATCCTCCATGACCGAGTACGGCAACAACCCAAGCTATCCTGATTCCGCTGGGTGTAGCGGAGCGGGTTGCAGTCCACCGTCGACTATGTATTTCCCGGCCACACCCTATTGCACGGGCGCAACTTCAACCTCGTCGTGCGTAGGATTCGCAGGCGCGATGAGCGCTTCTTCGATGCCGCTCACGCTGTCTGACTATCATGGTTTCGAGCTGCGCTCGGACAGCATGTTCTCTGCCGGACAATCCGAGGATGCTTCCGACGGAACGGCAATGGGAGCAAATATCCCGGCCATCGATTCGGCACAAACCCAAAACCTGTACAGCTGCCAAACCGCTTGCGGGCCAACCGGACCCTTTCCTGACACGGTCACAGGCCCCATTCCGGCGACGTTCTTCGGGGTTCAGCTCAGCAGTTTGAGCAGTCCCGGGCCGAACAGTATGGGGGTGCAGTTTGCGGGATGGAGGTCGCTGGCGAGCTATGCCGACCATTGGGCCGATATTAACACTGCCAGCGGAACCTATAACTGGGCTGCCGCGTTCGATCCATGGCTGGCCCAAGCGCAGGCTAACGGGGAAGACGTGCTTTACACGCTGTACAGAACCCCTGCGTGGGCTTCATCGAATCCCACGGGAAGTTGCAGCACGGCTGCTGGAGCATGCTACCCTCCATCCGATTTGAACGCAGACGGCACGGGCACGGATTCCGACTTCCAGACGTTTGTGAGCGCACTTATGACGCACGTAGGGGCGGGAAAAATTAAGTATCTGGAAATCTGGAACGAGCCCAACGTCGAGACGGAATGGGCAGGCACTACGGCGCAGTTGGTGCGTATGGCGGAGGATGCCCGCAACGTGGCCCAGGCGATTGACCCGAACGTACTGATCGTGAGTCCGGCGGAAACGGGCGACGGCGGCGGAGATGGGCCGGATATGAACTGGCTTAACGGATTTCTCAGCGCTGGCGGCGGGGCCTACGTGGATGCGCTCGCCTTCCACGGTTATTTGACCGGGCCTCCGGAGGATATTCTGGCGCGGATTGCCAGCCTACGCGCAGTGGCGACCGACTGGAGCCAGCAGGCCAAGCCCGTGTTCAATACCGAAGGCAGTTGGGCGGAATCTTCCCCGGCGCTCACTGATCCCGACATGCAAGCGGCCTGGATAGGGCGCTACTACCTGCTGCACGGTGGGGCCGGGATCAATCGCTTCTACTGGTTTGAGTGGGACAATGGGTACCTCTACAACCTGAGCAGCGACGTCCTCACTCCGGCGAGCACCGCCTACGAAGAAGTGCGGTCGTGGATGTTAGGCAGTCAATTTGCCGTACCTTGTTCGGCGATAGGAACAATTTACAGTTGCAGCATGACGCTTGCGAACGGTGAACCGGCCATAGCCGTTTGGGACACGAGCCAGAGCTGCAGCGGTGGAGTTTGCACCACTGCGGCTTATGCCACACCCCAGCAGTTTGAGCAATACGTGACCTTGGCGGGAGGGTCGGCGCAGCCCATAGTGGGCCACAGCGTAGCTTTAGGAGTGAAGCCTTTGTTGCTCATACCCTAGTAGCAAGCGAGAAACAAGATAAATCGGTCATCGGTATCGCGACGCTGAGAGATTTGTGCGCGTGGCAGTTAAACAGAGCAGTCAGGACGTGTTGCAGTTCGCACGAGCTTTTCAGTGAAGAAACTTGACAGTGACACGCGGAACGGTCGTGCTGAAGCGTTAAAGCGAAGTAAGGGAAGTAAGAGGGCAGAAGAGATGTTATGGGCACGGTGAAAGCCGCGCCCTTTCGTTTGCGATCGAAGAGCGGGTCGGAGGAGATGAGTCATGAAGAAAGCCGTGATCGGAAGGGCATTGGCGGCGGGGATCTTGTGCGGAACGATGATGTGGACGGCATGTTCGACGGCTTGGATCAGCGAGGCGGAGCAGATTGTAGCGGCCTTGATTCCGGCGACAGCGAACCTGGAGACGCTGGTGGCGACGCTACAGGGAAAGAGCATATCGGCGGGCGATCTGCAGACGATCCAGAGCGCGGGCGCACAGGCGGGGACGGAGTTGCAGCTAATGCAGTCGCTGATTACGCAGTATCAAAAGGCGGATGCGACGGCTCAGCCTGAGCTGCTCAGTCAGATTCAGACGGCAATGAGCGCCGTGCAGTCGACCTTGGACAGCCTTCCGCCGGTGTTGAACATCAAGGACGCGGCCACCCAGGCGAAGATCAGCGCGGTGATCGGGATAGTGCTTTCGGAAGTGCAATCGGTGGCGGCGATTGTACCGCTGGTGAGTGCCAGCACTTCGCCGGAGATGATGGCCACGGCGGGGAAACCGATGAGGAAGCGGCCTCCACTAACGGCTGGCGAGTTCGTGACTTCGTATAACGCAACCATGACGGCGAAGACGGGCAATGCCGAATTGGATCATGCGACAACAGGGCTGCGAATTCATGTGCACAAGAAGTTCACGAGCTGGGCAAGCGCGGGACTCTTGAAGTAAGGGTGCCGAGGTTAGGGAAGCGAGCCGAATGCGCGGTTATAGCGGCGCAAAGAACGCTTGCTCGGGATGACAAGAACGAGGGATGAATTGTGAGCGAAGAGTGGAAGTTGCAACATCATGTGCGCTGCGAATGCGTGAAGTGCATTGATCATCCTTCGCAAGCGCGGCCTGGGATCCATGTGTTTCCAGATCGGTTGCATGTGGTGACGATGCTGGAGAATCCGCTACGCTGGCGGTCGCGCTACTGGAACTACTGGATGTTCGAGCGGGAGTGCGAAGCGGCCGGGGCGATCCTGTACACGGCTGAGGTGGCATTTGGGGATCGCCACTTCGAAGTGACCCAGGCTAGCAATCCGCGGCATTTGCAATTGCGGACTTCGAGCGAGATCTGGCACAAGGAGAATGCGCTGAACCTGCTGATTCAGCGCCTGCCAGCGGTGGCGAAGTACGTTGCGTGGATTGACGCTGATGTGAAGTTCAACCGGCCGGATTGGGCGCAGGAGACGCTGCAGCTTTTACAGCATTATGACGTGCTGCAGATGTTCAGCCACGCGCAGGATGTAGGACCGGACTATGAGCCGCTGGCGACGACTCCGGGTTTTTTTTATAAGTGGGTGACGGACCGGCCGAGTCCGCATGAACCGACCTTCCTGCAGCAAAAGCCGGCGTATGGCTATTACAGCGTACATAGCGGGCAGTTTTGGCACCCAGGATTTGCATGGGCAGCAAAGAGAAGCGCGCTGGAAAGTGTTGGCATGATGATTGACCACGCCATTTTGGGTTCGGGCGACTGGCACATGGCATCAGCGCTGGTGGGGCAGGTTCACCGGTCATTGTACTCGGGATATTCGCCAGCATACACCCGACGATGCCTGGAGTGGCAGGAGCGAGCTGAGAAATATATCCGACGCAATATCGGCTATCTGCCCGGACTGGTAAATCATCTTTTTCACGGGGCGAAGCAGAATCGCTCGTATGACCAACGCTGGAGGTTTCTGGCGCAGTCGGGATATGACCCGGATCTCGATTTGAAGCGGGACTGGCAAGGACTGTATCAACTCACGGATCGAAGCGTGATCCTGCGGGATGGGATTCGGCAGTACGCGCGGATGAGGAGTGAGGATTCGACACAGGTGTGAAGACTCTGTGAGATCTTGCCCTTGGCCGTGCAGCTCAGAGCCGGTTAAGAGAAGCTTTCAGCTAATGCGAAGAAGCGAAGAGCGCCAAGGGGCGCAGACGGGTGAAAGGCGAACTGTGGAGGGCGACCTTTATCTGTTGCAACAACTCGGGCCATTTCTCGATCAGCAGGTGGGAGAGCAGACGGTGAGAGACCAGCTGATCAGCGGGTTGCTGAAAATTCGCCCCAAGAAGGGCGGAAGCACGTGGCTGCGATTGAACCGGGCGCAGAGGGAGTATTCGGAGAAATGCAGTCGGCAGAACATTGTGCTGAAAGCGCGGCAGTTGGGGATAACGACGTATGTTGCAGCGCGATATTTTCTGCAAACGATCACGCGACCGGGGACGCTGACGGTGCAGGTGGCGCACAGCCAGGAATCGGCGGAGGCGATTTTCAATATTGTGCAACGCTTTTGGGAGAACCTGCCCAAGGCGATGCTGAAGGGAGCGCTGGTGAAGTCGCGCTCCAATGTCCGCCAGATCGTATTTCCGCGGCTCGACAGCGAGTATCGAGTGGAAACGGCGGATGAAAACGCGGGGCGGGGGATGACCATCCATAATCTGCATTGCTCGGAGGTCTCCCGCTGGCCCCGCGGAGGGTTGGAAACGCTGGCTTCGCTGCGGGCGGCGGTGGTGCCGGACGGTGAGATCGTGCTGGAATCCACGCCTAACGGGGCGACCGGCGCATTCTACGGGGAGTGGCAAAAAGCGAACGAGACCGGTTACACGCAGCATTTCTTCCCCTGGTGGTATGACGAAGGCTATCAAGACGTTGTCCAGAGAGGAAAAATACTGCCGCTGACGCCCGAAGAGAGCGAGTTGGTGAGGCAGCATGGGTTGAGCGAGGGACAGATCGCATGGCGCCGCGAGCGGTGGAAGACTCTGCGCAACCTGGCTGCGCAGGAGTATGCCGAGGATGCGAGTTTGTGCTTTCTGGTTTCCGGAGAGTGCGTGTTCGAACTAACGGCGATCGAGAAAGCGGTGGGAATGGCGGGAGATGCGGCCGAATCGGAAGACAACGGACGGCTTACGATCTGGTTTCCTCCGCAGAAAGGGAGACGGTACATCCTGGGAGTGGACACGGCGGGCGGAGGAACGGACGGGGATTATGCCTGCGCGCAGGTTATCGAGCGGACAATGGGAATGCAGTGTGCGGAGTTGCATGGCCACTTTCCTCCGCACGAGCTGGCGCGGCGGGTCGCGGATCTGGGGCAAAGATATGAGCGGGCGCTGGTAGCCGTGGAACGGAATAACCATGGGCATGGGGTGCTGGCGCACTTGAATCACCTGGCGTATGAAAATCTTTTCGAGAAAGATGGTCAGCCGGGTTGGCTGACGTCGGCGGCGAGCCGGCCGGCGATGATCGAGAATATGGCGGCGGTGCTGATGTCGGAGCCGGAGTTGTTCCACAGCCCACGGCTGCTGGAGGAGTGCCGGACTTTCGTGAGACGTGCCGAGGGAAATGCGGCAGCGGCCGGCGGAGCGCATGACGATTGCGTGATGGCGATGGCGATCGCGCTAGCGGTACGCCGAGAGGATGCGGGGCGGGGCGTGAAGAAGAGAAGCCTAGAGATGGCTAGCCTGGTGGTGGGATGATTCTCCGTCAGGAATCGCGAAGGGAGTTCATTCGTCACAGCAAATCGGCGGGCAATGGGATAAGATGTCGGGCTTTACGGTAGGGGGAGTGGTGGCTACGGAGTTTCGCGGGCAAGAGCGCCCGCGCCACACTGACATTGGTGGAAGCAGTCCAACACGTTAGAAGGATGCGAGGCGGAGCGCAGGGGCATTTGATGCGCTGCTCCGACGGGAAGTTTTATGTGGTGAAGTTCCGAAACAATCCGCAGCATCTGCGAGTGCTGACTAATGAGATGCTGGCGACGCGACTGGCGGAGCGGGTGGGGTTGCCGGTGCCGGCAACAGAAGTGGTGGAAGTGGGCGACTGGCTGGTGGAGCATACGGCGGAGCTGCACATTCAGCTTGCGCATGACGTTATCCGATGCCAGCCAGGATTACAATTTGGATCGCGGTATGCGGTGAGTCCGCTGGAAGGGCAGGTGTTCGACTATCTGCCGGTAGAGATGTTCGGGCTGGTGCGGAATCTGGAGACATTTGCGGGAATGCTGGTGGTGGATAAATGGACGGGGAACGCGAACGGGCGACAGGCGGCATTCTGGCGGAAGTTGCGGGAGAGAAAGTACACGGCAGCGTTCATTGATCAGGGATACTGCTTCAACGCCGGGGAGTGGACGTTTCCGGATTATCCGCTACGAGGCGTGTATGCGCGGAATGAGGTATATGAGGGCGTGCGCGGGTGGGAGTCCTTCGAACCATGGCTTTCGCGCATCGAGGGGATGGAAGAAGACATTGTGTGGACGCTCGCGGGGGAGATACCTCCGGAGTGGTACGGCGGGAAATGGGACGAGTTGGAGAAGCTGGTGCGGACTTTGATTGGGCGGCGGAGGGTGGTGCGCGAGTTGATTGAGGCATTTCGAGTCTCGCCGCGGCGGCCGTTTCCGGAGTGGAAAGAACAGGCCTAAGTCTCTAACACAGGGACACAGGGGAACACAGGGTAAGGCTTTGGCGCCTGATCGACGACAGTTCGAGTTTTTCCTGCTGCGGTATGTGCCGGACGCGGTGAAGGATGAGTTTGTCAATATCGGCTTGGTGATGGTTGAGGCACGGGCGAACGGGGGTGGGACGAACGACATCGCGTTCGCGGATGTGCGATTTACGCGAGATTGGCGGCGAGTGCGGTGTTTGGATCCGCAGGCGGATGTGGAGATGCTTGCGGCACTGGAACGGGAGATTCGCGGGCAACTAGCGACGACGCATGATCGTGAGGGTTTACTGCGGTGGTTGGAAGACTCGTTCTCGAATGTGATTCAGATTTCGCCGACGAAGGGATGCCTGGCGGAAGATCCGGCGCGGGAGATTGAGGCGATGGCTTCGATGTACCTGGATGCGGCGAAGCTGGCGGGAAGGCATGAGGCCACCGGGAGGCAGTGGATTTTAGGGAAGATGCGGGATGCGTTTGAGCAGGTTGGAGTTGCGAAGCTTCTTCTTCCGGTTCCAGTCGCGCCTTATACGAAGCCGGGTGATCCATTCCACTTTGATTTTGGATATCGCGTAGGAGGCGAGATCAAGTTGTTCCACGCCGTTTCGTTGAAGGCAAACGTGGACGCGGCGATCATGCTGGCTGCGCGCTATCCGAAGATTGCGCCGGTTATGTCGAAAATGACTGATGCGTCGCCCGTGCTAACGGCTGTGATCGATGATGACCTGGATCGAGGACAGGAAAGCGTTCAGTTTGCGCTGAGCATGATGGAGGATGACAGGATTCGCATTGCGGTGGCGGCTGAGATGCCGATGATTGCCGAGGTGGCGCGGCGGGATTTGAGAGCGTGAGGGAATGAAGGGAGCAAGAAAAGAAATCGCACTCGTCCTTGCAGTTATCGGCATTTGCTGGTTGCTTAGGCGTTCCATGTAAGACACCCCCAGGGTTGAGAGGTTTCAAGCAGATTGATCTTCTGGCGACGGTTGGAGGTTGCTTGATCCTTTCTCTGGCGGCTTTGGGCGCCGGCCTTCTTGCGCCGAGACGGATTCGCGTAGCTGTGGCGTTGGGTGGCTTCACGATGGCCAGTTTGATTTTATCCATTCGCATGGGCGTGCTTTGAACGAAACGAAGTAAGTCCCAGGCGTAGGGTCGCCCCGCTATGGCGGGGTTTTTCTTTTGGTTTCGAGGGCGAGACGCACTTTCGACAGCCAGGGCGCCGGCAGCTGCGGGGCGACTGTCTCCACATTAACTTTTCTAGAGAACAACTTTATGAATATTAGAGAGACGTTGCGCGGCGCTATGCGCCGGATTGCGGGAGTGTCTGCGGGCTCATCTCTGGCTACGGCGGAGAAGAAGCGACGGACGTTGCCGTTGCCTTCTATTTTCAACTCGTATGGGCCGCCAGGCGACATCATGCCGAAGCCGACGGCTTACAACCTGCGGCGGTTTTCGGAGATTCCAGTGCCGCGGCGGGCGATCAATTGCATTAAGGACCGGATTGCGGGGATGCGCTGGAGGATTCAGGCGCGCCAGGGGCTTTCGCTCGACGCGCTTCCTGAAGGTGCGAAGCGCGCGGAGATTCTCACGGAAAACTTCAACTCGCCGAATCCCGACGATTCGTTCCGGTCGTTTTCCGAGCAGGTGCTGGAAGACATTATCGTGGGCGGCTACGGGGCGATCGAGGTGCAGACTTCGGGCGATTCGAAACATCCGTTGCTGCTGTGGCCGGTAGATGGATCGTCGATCCGGATGAATCTGGATTGGGATGGGTCGCCGCACGGGCCGCGTTACTTGCAGGTTACAGATCAGTCGGGACCGAAAAGTCAGATCACTCTGGATGACGATGAGTTGATTTACATCCGCCTGAATCCGCGGACGCACACGCCGTTTGGGTTAGGGCGGCTGGAGGTTGCGTTTGAAACCATCAACGCTTTTCTGGGGGCGCACCGGTATGCGTCGCGCCTGGCGTCGAATTCAGTGGTGCAGTACGCGTTGTGGCTGCAGGATTTGACTCCAGAGCATCACGAGAGGCTAATTCGCTGGTGGCAGGACGAGATTGAGGGCACAGGACGAGTACCGATCCTCTCGGTTGAAAGCAAGCCCGAGGTGCTGCGGTTCGGCGGAGGGACCGATGCCGACTTGCGATTGCAGTGGCAGGAATTTCTGCTGCGCGTGATCGCCGACGCGTTTGACCTGCCTCCGTTCTACCTGGGAGTGGAAGCGGACGTGAACCGATCCACCGCGGAGGAATATAACGACCTCGCGTTTCGGCAGGCGATTGTGCCGACGGCGCGGCTCCTGGCGGAACATCTGACGCGGGATGCGATTCAGAAAAAGCTGGGATGGAACGATCTGGAGTTTGTGTTCGCGGAACTGGATACGCAGGATCCGTTAGAAGAGGCGCAGATTCAACAGATTTTGTTGCAGAACGGAGTGCTCACGGTGAATGAAGTGAGGAGGATGCGGGGATTGCCCGACTTGAACGCGCCGGCTGGGCAGTGACGGATTTGGCAAGTTCGTGGAGGGAACTCCCCACAGTCCGCTTGGCTGATGAAGAAGTGCAGAGATCCTTGGACTGCGGTTGTACTTCGCGTTCGCGAACCACAACCTCGGCTCAGGATGACACAGGAATAATCAAGGACATCGAAATGATTGAAATGAAGGGTATGGCGGTGGCGATGCCGGAGGTGGCCGGGCATCCTAACCGGACGGCGTTTGAGGGAGTATTGACGATGGTCGATATACCATCGCAGCGTGCGCCCTCGGGTGCAAAAGGGCACCTAGTAGTGTTGACAAGGCGAGCGGCTGAGGCGGCTTTGTCGTCACTCCTCGGGATGGCATTGGATTACTCGCCTACTCTGGATCGGCATGATGTGAGACGCAAGGTGGGCGTGATCACGCGAGCAGAGATTGTGGGACAAAAACTTGAATTGGGCGGCTATCTGTTTGCGAGGGATTTTCCTGAGATTGTGGAGGAGATTGCAAAGTCGTCAAGGGGCGGCGAACGCAGATCCTTCGCTTCCGCGCGCGGCGAGCGCCCTCAGACTGCGACGATGCACGCAGCAGTGAGACTGCGGGAGTCTGGGCGGTGGACAGAGGGGTGCAAATTGAAATCCTCGTTGCGGGCGGCGGCCGGTCAGATTCTCAATCTAACGACGGTGATGCGGCGGATTCCCGGGAACCGGCTGGAGCAAGTTGACAGAACTGGTCCGACGATACGCGCCGAGACCTGTGCTGCGGCCGGGGCAGCTGGGCTTGGCTTGTCGTACGAAGTGACTGATGTGCAGCTGACAGATACAAGGGCGCGGGTTTGGACGCTGACGAAAGTGACATTCACGGGAGCGGCGATTCTACGGCGGGACAAAGCGGCATACCCTGACACATGGATTGAGTTGAGTACTTAATACTGAGTATCGATTCACCAAAGCTTGAGGTGGAGAACACCGAGGAGGAGAAGAACATGAATGAAGAGATGGTGCAGCAGTTGATGACGACGGCGGAACGGTTGGCGAGCGCGGCCGAATCGTTGGATCGTGTGCTGGGGCGACTGGATGCGCAGCAAGAGGCGCTAAACACGAAAGTGGACCGGATTGTGGCGGCGGTGGAAGAGCAGCCGTCGCATGAGATGTCGGCGCGTGGTGAAGGCGCCCGACATTTGCAGGAGCGAGTGGCGGAACTGGAGAAATCCAACGCAGATCTGAAAGCGCAAGCGGCACGGATGGCGAGAAAGACGCTTCCGCCACTGGTTTCGGCAATCCTGGCCAAGAGCTGCGATGAGTCTGGCAGTGAGCGGCTCGACAAAGGAGTGCTGGACAAAACCCTGCAGAGTCTGAGCGTGGAGCAGCGGATCGCAGTGAAGTCGGAGCTAGCGAGGGCGGGGATTATCGAGTAGGCAGGACTTGGGTGCTGGGTCGCAGGTCTTAGGCGACAACAAGACGAGACGAAATGGGGCACGACTTGGTCGTGCCTTTTTCATTTGGAGTGAGCAAATCAAAGCAATCGATTTCAAATCGCAGGAAAAATCAACAGAGGAGAAAACATGAAAGGACAATTTGTAGATTTGTACGCGTCGGCCGACTACCTTGGGCCGGGCGCGATTGAAATTGACCGGTATCAGACGGAAATTTTCGACATCGTGCGGCGTCGGGGTGTGTTTGGGCAGAGGATCAAGCAGGTGCCTGCAACCGGGCATCCTTCGCGATTCTTTGAGGAGACGGCAATCAACTCGCCGACAGCGACGCTGGCATTCGTCGATCCACGCAACATTACGCCAACGGTAGGATCGCCAACGCGAGTGGAACTGGCAGTGCCGCTTAAGGCGCTGGTATCGCAGATCAACTACAACCTGTTCGACCTGGAAGTGACGGCGCAACAAAGCCAGTTTGCCTATTTGCAGGCGAAAGACCTGGCCGATTCGGTGGACGGACTGCTGCGCACACACGATGTTGCGCTGTGGAACGGTACCGATACGTCACTCAGCTCGCCGACGACGTTGCAGTATTTCGGCGTGACTGGACAGATCGTGGCCGGCGGGAACACGACCACAATCGGCGTCGCCCCCGCGAGCATCGTGGATGGACTCAAGGGTACGATCGCGCAGATGGTGTCGAATTCGTCCTACGCCGTGCGTCCGACGGCCATCTACTCCAATCCGGTGCTACTGGACCTAATTGACCGGGAAATGAAGTCGGAGTACAACGTGGTGCTCAACACAGTGGAAATCACGGCTGGACTTCGCGTGAAAGCGTTGACTACTCAGGCTGGAGAACTGCCGCTGATTCCGGACTGGACAATTCCGTATACCACCGGAACACCCTCGGTATATCCGGTCTACATCGTGACCGAGGATTTGATCGAGTATCACTGGCTGAGCGATCCGAATCCACGGGTGTTCAAACTGGGACTGCCCAACGCGTTGACCCAGCAGATGGTGGTGGTGAAGTTTGGAGCGCCCGTCGTCAAGGGTGCGAACTTCGCGCATTACCAAGTAAACGTGCAGCGGTAGAGGACAGTCGTTAGTCGTTGGTCGTTACCTTTAGTCGTTCGCGATAGTGGCCGCACCATTATCTGCAAACGACTAATGGCTGACGACCAACGACATTTTCTGTAACCAAGAATTGAGAACTCAATATGAATTATCTCGCGACAACGGACTACTTGACGTACGGGCTGGATGCGACGACAGATCCGTCGTGGATCACGGCGGCGTCGGCAATCATCGACGCGCATTGCCGGCGAGACACGTTGGGAGTGAACCAGTACCAGGAGCGGCTGAAGCTGCCACCAGAATTGAACACGGTGCGGGTAAGTTACCTGCCAATGGTTACAGTGGCGCCAGCGACGACGCCGATTGTGACGTTGCAGGGGCGGTACGGCATTCCGCGAAGGGGGGAGTGGCCGTTTCCGGAAATGAGTTTGGAATTTGCCCTGGTATTCTCACTGCCGGGCATGTGGACGACGATTGATCCGACAACGATTGATATCTGGGCGGACAGCGGTGAGCTTACCTTCCCGGTCAATGCTCTGGGACTATTTTTCAACGAAGTAGATGTGGTTTATAACGCGGGATGGAGCACGATCCCGACACCGGTGCAAGTAGCGTGCGCACAGGTCGTAAAGAATGCGCAGACCACGCCGGGACTGAATGTGCAATCGAGCCAGATCAACCAGCTTCGGCTGCAGTACTTCGGGCCCACACTGGTGGATGACATGGTGCGCAGCTTGCTGGCGCCGTATGTGGCGCAGAAGGGTGCGTAGGAAACCGTGGTTGGCCGTTAGCCGGGGCGGTTGGCAAAACGACGCTAGGTCTCGGAGTTGCGAACGGGGGGATCATGGGAAGCGGAATCTGTGGGGCGGCGCTGGTGCGGGCCGCAAACGCGATGTTGACGGCGCTGGGCGGAGACCAGGTTAGTTTGCTGTTACCAGCAACGGCGATGGCGAGCGACACGGCGGGTCAGTTGGGTCTGGTCGATCCCGGGGTGCAAAACATAATCATCACTCCCGTAGTGGCGTGCAATCTTCCGACGGGTAATTTGGGGCCAACCCGGAGAATCGAATTCACGCTGCCAGCCTCGGCGATTGACCTGCAGTTGCCCGCACTCGGTATCGGGTCGGCAGAGGATTTGTTCAATGCCGCGCTAGGTCTGATGTACGACGGCGATCTCTTCCACATCGAAGTGGTGGTGACCGAAAATTTCGCCGGCACGGCATATTTCTATGTGGTGACGGCGGTGGAATGACAAGAAGCGCTAGCCATTAGCTCTTAGCTCGTGCGCCTTCGATGCAGGCAGTGAGCCGACTCGCTGCCAAGGCGGGATAATACTCGATCGTGATTGATCATAAGACAATCAACAAACTCTGAGCTGTAAGCGCCAAGCTAATGGCTAGGAGCTGACAGCTAGAAGCTGGTGTGCATGCAATTTGCTAAAGACAGTTTTTTTCTTGCGCTGCAGCAGCGGCTGGCGGGATTGAACCCGGCTCGAACGGTAACGATCAATAGCGCGACCGTGCCTGCGGTGCTGGTGACGGAGAACCTGCCGCCGTCGTCGGAGGAGCCGCAGCCGAACACCTTCTACATCGAGTGGGGCAACGCGGCCGTTATCGGCGGCCATGCCGGCAATGCGGCGCTGATGAGCCTGGAATGCGTGATCTCGTATTACACGCTGGGAACGGTGCAAAGCATGGTGGATCGGGGGCGAGTGATGGGACAACTCGATGGCGAACTGCTCGGAATCTGCCAGCCCACCAATACCGAGAAGTACGACTACACACAGTCGCCGAGCGCAGACCTCGGCACCAGTGTGTTCTGGAATCAGCCGACATTTGAAGAGGCGACAACGAGCGGCGTGGAAGACAACACGCTTGCTTATCAGGGGCGCGCGGTGCGCCGGGCGATGTATGAGCAAGCTTACCAGGATGGGCGCGTCGAGAGGCGGGCCGGGCTTATTGTTTTTTTCTTCTCGGAGGTAACGCTTTTATGAGCACATCTCCGCTGCGCCCAGCCATGGTTCCAGTGACACGACAGATCCGGGCCTTCTTTGCGCCGGTGAATCGAACGACAGAGACGCCCACGATCTTTGATCCGGCGGCCAGCGGGGTGTTTGCGCTCGATTCGCCACCAGCCCCGTGGTTGGATTTGGGCTGGATCGAAGGCTTCGAACGCTTTTACGACACTCCGACGGATGTGGTGCGATCGGGAACAAGCACGTTTCCTGCCGTGCAATTCCGGGGACCGATCGAGGCGAGAGTGGAGTTCGACTTCCGAGAGTGGGGCAAGTTGCAGATGGCGTTGGCGGGAGGGTCGGAGCACATGAATGTGCTGGCAACCAGTTCGAGTGCAACCCCAGCTCCTTCTGGTGGGACGCCGATTCCGGCGGTTGCAGTACTGCCGGGATCGACGGCAAGCCAACTTGTTTTTGGCGCTGGCGCAGTGGGTGGATTCGCGTTTGGAAATCTGATCGCCGTAGACCTGGACTACCAGCAGCAGGTTGGGTATGTGGGATCAGGAATCTCGGCGGCGTACGTGAGCAATCCAGCAGCGGTGAATAACGATGCAAATTATGTGCGACGGGTGACCTTCAACGTGGGACGCGTAGCAGAAATTACGGCGACATCGGTAATTCTGGCGCAACCCCTGCTTGCGGGAGCGCCAACGGCGGGAGCATCGGCACAGGTGGTGGCCGCATTCGTGGACCGAGAAGGTGGATCGTTCTTTCAAGAATGGTCGGCACTGTTTGTGGCGGAACCGGAGTCCGGCGGGCGAGTTTGCTTCTACTATCCGCGGTTGAGTCCGAATCCCGGGGTTGGACGGGGTGGGGCGAGTTTGAAGTCTGCTGCGGGATGGAAGCCGCCGAAAAGCGGAGGAGCGGCGAACACGAATGCGACGGCAAACACGCAAGGGAGTAGCGCCGGGAGTTCGTCGCAGAAGTTTCTGCGGGAAGAATTCGCGGAGATTGCAGGACCGCTGATGTCGGTAGGGCTGCATGCGTCGTTCATCGCTCTGCCGTTCACCGATACTAACGATGGACAAACAGTGTTGTGTTATCGAAGTTATTTTCCGGCGGCGATGGCGGCAGTGTATTGAGGACAGGCGACCTAAGAGTCAGACCCAAAGACGGAACCATTCGCGAACGCCAACTTCCCGCGCCGGGAAAAGACTGCATAGAGTGCAATGTCTTGACACTTAAGGCACCGAGAATGTGCCAATCTGAACACACTGTATTTTGCCAAGCACCCGAATGACAAAAGCACCAGCGATCTGCAGCGGATGGCGCTGCAGGCGAATGACCTCGTGTCGCGAATGAGAAAGGTAGCGTCGCACAACTGAGATGAAGTTAACCATCGACAATCTACAGGGGCAAGGGCCGCAAGACTATACCGGAGCTGTGGACGGAACGAAGCCGCCGAAGGTGGAGCGAAAGCTCAATCAACCTGCGGAGTTGCAGTTCAGTCTGGGAGCTAATTCGCCCGTGTTTGTGATTCCGGTAACGGGTGCACGGGTGACCCTCGGCAAAGCGAATGGCAGTGATGTGTTCACAGGATATGTGACTGCAGCACCACAGTATGAGTACTTGGGATGGGGAGAGCCAGGACCGGTGTATCGCTACCACGTGGTGGCCCAGAGTGATGAGGTTTTGCTTGATCAGAAGGCGCTGACGACGCGATCCCCTTTCGTGGATCGGAGCGCGGGCGACGCGCTCCGGCAATTGGCGCAGGAGTTATTGCCGGGATGGTTTGCCACGAGCGCAGTTCAGGACGTGGATACGCTTGCAGTTTATACGGTAAATCCGCAGAAAAGCTTCTCGTATCATGCGGCAGACATTGCGCTAGCTACCCGGGCGAGCTTCCGCGCGATGAATGGAGCGCTCATCCTGGCGCCGGTAGGGACGGCCACCTATACGTTGAATGAGAGCGATGCGAACTTTTCCCCGGGGGGATTGTGGCTGAACACTCCCAATCTGCTGATGAATGAGCTAACGGTGATTGGACAGGACGAGCCCCAGGCGTATGTCCGCGACTATTTTGTGGGCGATGGAGAGAGTCTGAAGTTCTATCTTTCACAAACGCCGTTCGCACAGGCTAAACCAGCACTGATCGACGAAGAGTATCTGGGGCCAGTTCTCGATTCGACGACCTGGGTAGTGGAGGATCCGTCGTCGGCGGTTTCTGTGGTGGCGCAGACTTTGCAGGTTGAAGGTGGGACCGGTGTGGACGGGCAGACTTCAGTGAGCTTCAGTGAGCAGATTGAGCTTGGCGGCGCACTCGAGTTACAGCATGGGGATGTAACTTTTAGGGCGGCATCGCAGGGCGTGTTGGGCGGTTTGTATGCGGGAGCGGTTTTAGCGGCGGGATGTTTGGCGGGATTTCAGATCACGCCGTCGGGGGGAGGGTCGAACATTCAGGCTTTGATTAGCGGATCGCTCACAGGCCCCATAATTGCCACCACCCCAGGACACCAGTATTTTTTCACGACTTACTTGTATTCGCTGGAAGTCTACCGCGCCGGGGAGACTTACCATTCTTCCCTGCACCCGGCAGGAAACGGATGGGGTGGTGCGGCAGTGGCGGCAGACGTGCGCTTTGTGCTGGAGGTGCAGGATATTGACCCGAGCAATCCGGCGACGCTGGTGGCGCCGGCGACAGTGCTGTACGACGATGTGATTGAAAGTGCGCCGGGGTTCTGCACGTATGCACTGGTGAATGCGGCGAACATGCAGTGCAGCATCGCCTACACCTATGTGGCTCATATCTCTTTGGCGGAGGTGAGAACGGCATTGCCCAGCGCGAGTTACGTAACGCAACTCGTAGGCGCGCTTTCGGATGGAGCGGCGTGTGAGATCACGAGCGACCCTTCGCTGGATTTTTATCCGGAGTATGTGCCGGTGCTGAACCAGTTGATTGTGGCGAGCTATCGGGGATCGGGACGAGCGGTGGCGCAGGTACAGAATGCGGCGAGTGTGGCCGCCCTGCAAAATGGTGCGGACGATGGGACCCGAGGGACGGTGCGGGTGGCGAAGACGCCGGGAGCACGTACGGACGTGGATTGCGAGAATGCAGCGCTGGCGATTCTTGACGATGCCACGGGAACCGCGTGGTCGGGAACTTACGAGACGTGGAGCGACTTTTTACCCGGCGCAGCGGCGGACATCTTCCCGGGCGATGCGATCACGCTGAATGTGCCGTCACGCGCAGCTTCGTTCACCGCAATTGTGCGAGAGGTAGAAATTCAAATTGCCGATCCGGCAGACGACCGCGGTTTCTATACGATCGGGTTCGCGAACGACCTGGCGGCACCGTTGGCGATCGAGTACACCGCCAGCGCAACCACGATTTCGCTCCAGGACCTGCCTCCATTGCTGGAGACAACGCAGGTGGGCGCGTATTACCAGGTTGACCTGACGGAGGCGCAGATCACGGCAGCTACTTCGACGACGGTGCAGGTAGATGCGGGACTGGCGCCGGCGAGCGGGGGCGGCATTGAAGTTCGGGAAAACGATTACGGTTGGGGACAGGCGAACGGCCGGAATCTGCTGGGACGGTTCGACACCCAGACGTTCAGCCTGGCGCGGCTCGCGGCGACGCAGGATTATTTCCTGCGGTTGTATGACAATTCTTCGCCGCCGCGATATTCACGGTATTCGGCGGCGCTGCATGTTGACGTTCCGCTTGGAGGAACCTTCGGCGGTGGAGGGATCTGAGTATGGGAGTCAGTGATAGAGAATTGGCGCTGCGGGCAATTGATATTGAGTTCCAGCGAGAGGTGCTCGACAAGCTGGTGCGACTGGAAACGAAGATGGACGCGCTGGTGGGAAACGGGCAGCCGGGACGAGTGAAGCTGGTAGAGGACAAGGTGTCGGTGCTGGAGCGCAACGATTTGCGAAACAGCGTTCACAACCGACTTGTGAATGGCGCGATCAGCGCCGCGATCAGCGTGGCGATCGCCCTGCATAAGTACTGGCTAAGGTAGACATTTCACTGCAAGACCAACCAAAGGAGAGCTATGAGCACGATACCGAGCACCACGATCATCTCCAATCTGAAGACCGTAACCTCATCCACAGCAAACACGCTGAAAAGCGCGAACACAAATGGAATCGATATGCCAGGGATGCTGGCCCTGGCATTGAGCAAGGCCTCCGAACTGAAGGTCTGCCTGAACCTGCTGGTTCGATCCACGGACAGCGCAGACCCTAACTTGACGGCGCTCAACGATATTCTGGCCAGCTTCAGCTGAGGAATGTACAGCCTCGGCGCGAAAGTTGGGCGAGCCGCTGCAGATTTCATGATTGCCCGAGATATTTCAAGGAGGAAGACTATGGATTTTTTATCTCAGCTGCTGCGCGGGATTGCGTTTGTTCCTGCGCTGGTAAACGGGATTGAGGGGCTTTTTGGCAATAAGCCAGGGGCCGACAAAAAAGACGCGGCGATGTCATTCTTGCAGAATGCGCTCGCCATGACAGATGCCGTCGCCGCGCGGGAAATCATTGAACCGGACAAGTTCAGGGATGGGATCTCGAAAATCATTGACGGCACGGTGGAGTGCTTGAATGCCTCGACTTGGTGTAAGCAGCTACCAGCCCCAAACAGCCAGCCTTCCGCCTGATGGAGGTCAGCCGATCTCTTCGTTCCAGCCCTCCAGAGACTTCTTCACCAGAGCCATGAACTGATCGGCAACGGCGCCGTCGATGAGGCGGTGATCATAGCCGAGCGTGAGGTGGACGACCGAGCGGATGGCGATGGAATCGTTGCCTTCTTTGTCGGTGATGACAAGGGGCTGCTTGGTGATCCCACCTACGCCCATAATCGCCGAGTTGGGCTGGTTGATGATAGGCAGACCGAATACGGCTCCGAACTGGCCGGGGTTGGTGACGGTGAAAGTGGAGCCTTCGACATCTTCGGGCTTGAGCTTCTTAGTGCGGGCGCGCTCGCCGAGATCGGTGATGCCGCGTTGCAGGCCGAGAAAGTTGAGGTCACCGGCATTCTTCAGAACCGGCACAATAAGTCCCCAGTCGAGTGCGACGGCGATTCCTACGTTGATGTGACGGTGGTAGCGGATGCTGTCGGCTTCCATTGAGGCATTGATAATGGGAAACTGTTGCACCGCGATGATGGCGGCGCGCACGAAGAACGGCATGAAGGTGAGGCGGACACCGTGGCGCTGCTCGAATGCGCTCTTGTGTTTGGCGCGCAGAGTCACGATGCGGGTGAAATCCACCTCGTACATGCAGTGAACGTGGGCACTGGTGCGGCGCGACTCGATCATGCGCTGCGCGATAATCTTGCGCATGTTGGTCAAGGGGACGAGGTCGCCGGGATAGGCAGCGGGAGCGGCAGGACGCGAGGTAGCGGATGCGGCTGCCGGATGAGGCGCGGGGGCAGACGGAGCGGCTGGAGCCGACGACGGCCGCTCGATGAAGGCCATGATGTCCTGCTTGGTGATGCGGCCACCCAGTCCCGTACCAGAAATTTGGGAAAGACCGACACCGTGCTCGCGGGCGATTTTGCGGACGAGTGGCGAAGAGCGGGCTTCCTCGTCCTCTGGGAGCTCTTGTGGAGGCGGAGCGCTGGCAACTGGCGCGGGTGTGGCCGCGGCGGGGGGATTCTTCTCTTCCTTAGTCTCTGGTTTCTTTTCCGTAGCTGGTGTTTCCAGGGTTGAGGCTGCTGGCGCCGATTTCGCGGGCGCGGCGGTTTCGCCATCGGCGGCAATCGTGCCGACGATCGTGTTCACGCCAACGGTTGTGCCTTCGGAGACTTTGATTTCCTGCAGAATGCCGGAGGCAGGCGCGGGAATTTCAGCGTCGACCTTGTCGGTGGAGATCTCGAACAGCGGTTCGTCGCG
>PMSQ01000076.1 GCA_003168355.1 Acidobacteriaceae bacterium
CGAGGAAGACGCGCTGATCCTTGTTGATGGTGATGACGGTGCGCTCTTCGGTGATTTGCTTGACGGTGCGGGTCTTGGGCACGCTGACTTCAATGCCGGACTGGAGGATGGGCGCGGTGACCATAAAGATAATGAGCAGGACGAGGACAACGTCGACCAGGGGGGTGATGTTGATATCGGCAAGAGCGGTCTGGGTGCGGCCGTTAGAGGAAGTGAAAGCCATTAGCGTCTCACTTCGGCGGCGGGTTGCGCTTGAATGCTCTCGATGGCGTTGAGCACCTCAAGGGAGAAGTCGTCGCTGCGAGCGGCGAACACTCGAATGGAATTGCCGATGAGGTTGTAGGCGATGACGGCAGGGATGGCGGCCGCGAGTCCGGCGGCGGTGGTGATGAGGGCTTCGGAAATGCCGGGGGCGACGGCTCGCAGGGTTGCGCCGCCGGCGGTGCCGAGGCCGTGAAAAGCGTCGATGATGCCCCAAACGGTGCCGAACAGGCCGATGAACGGGGTGACGGCGGCGGTGATGGCAAGCCAGGGGACGTTGCGTTCGAGGCGGCTGATTTCCTCCGAGGCTCCGATCTGCATGCCGCGCTGAACGGCAGTCAGGCTGCGGAAAGTGGCTCCGGGCCCCGTGAGTTGACGCTTGTACTCGTGGTAGCCGCCTTCGAAAACGCCGACCAACGGGCTGGGACGAAATTGATCGGAAATGGTGGCGATATCCTGCAGACGCTGGGCTTTGCGAAAAGCGCGAAGAAAACGTCCGCTCTGGATGCGGGCGCGCCGCAATAGACTCCACTTGGTAAGGATGATGGCCCACGAGATGAGGCTGAAAGCCAGCAGGGTGATAAGAACGAACTTGGCGACCGCACCTGTGGTGGAAAAAAGATCGAGAATTTCGCCGCCAACGAAAAATGAGGGGTATGCGAGCAGTAGCATCGTGGAAGAGTACCTAGCCGCGATTATAGATGATCGGCGCGAGCTTCTTTGCGGGACGTATCCTTAAGGATAACGTGCGGCGCGTGATTGTTTGTCCGATAGTCGGGTCTCAACCTGCCGGCCTTGACCGAGAAGCAGTCGAGCTTCGCTCGACCGGACAGCCCCTTCGACTTCGCTCAGGGCAGGCGAGGGCGGCTGTCCCCCACATGAGCATCCCCGAAACTCAAAAATTTGGTTGATATACGCCAGAGACAAGGCTGACATCCAAGAGAGGCGGGAATATTTTAGCCTGCAGATCATTGGGAGGAAGAACTTATGGCGCAACACGGAATGCTTCGAGAGTATCGCTTCGTGGACGCGGCGGAGGACATTCGCGGCTCGAAGTTGTACGGACTGAAAGACGAGAAACTGGGACAGATCGAAGATGTGATTTTCGACTACTCCACCTGCGTGATTCGCTATGTGGTGGTCGATACGGGCGGATGGCTGACGACGAAACTGTTTATTGTTCCGGCGGAGCGCCTGCGGGTATCTGCCGAGCACAAAGACGACTTCGTGGTGGATTTGACCAAGGCGCAGGTGGAAAGCTTTCCGCCTTACAAAGAGGGTGACCTGGAATCGGACGAACAGTGGTCAGAGTATGAAGGACGCTACCGTTCGAAGTGGGAAGCCGATCCGGTGATGCACCGGGCGGAGACTGACCGCAACATTACTCCGACGACGCAGCAGATGCCGGGGAATTCGCCTTCGGCTCGAGCAGCGAGTTCGGCTGAGGGAATCGAAGATACCGGCGCCTTTACCGAGGGCGGGTTCGCGGCCAGCACGAGTTCGGTCGTGATTCCGAGCAATGCGGTCGGCATCGGAGCACGCTGGGACACGTTCCAGGACCGATTGCGCGAACGGCGCAAGGAAGTAATTCACACAGGAACGGACGAAGACCACCGGAAAGCCAGTTAGGTTCGCTTAGGCATTGCAGAGCCACGGTTCGGCCGTGGCTTTTTTCGCGGAGCTGCAGCTACCGCTCTGCCGCGGTGACTTAATTCGAGAGTGAGTTGGAAGGATCGCTCAGGGCAATCAGCTTGCCCACGGGATACTCTTCCTGAGAAAGGGGAGTCGCGGCCTCCGGATTGATGATGGTGAGCACTTCGCCGCTGTGAACCCCTCTTACCAGCAAGCGGTCACTCTCGACGCCAACGACTCTATATTTTTCGTCAAATATTGACATAAGGGTTTCTAAACCTTAGATGCCCAACTTTAGGTTCGCGATGCCGGTAAGAGCTGGGATGGTTACTCAAAAGTTCCCATTTTGGGACTCGCTATCGTTCTAGCCTGCAGCCTCGTTAACATGCCCGACGACGTAAGCAGTCTTTGCAGCGCACAAAATCGACAATCAACGCTGACGTGGTCAACGACGATCAGCGGAAGGACTACTCTCGCTCCACAAAGGAGATGTGGCAGGCGAACAGCGCGTAACACTTCGTTTCCGTCAGGCGGAAGCGCTGGCGGCTGCAACCGGAACTCCGCGCTGCTTGCGGAGCTCGACCAGAAAGGAATCGGCGCTCAGCGCGGCTTGGTTGCGGAAAAGATCAAGCAAAGGATCCGCGGGTTCACTCGATCCCGCCACAGCTCGTGAATGCTGCCCAGGTTCAGTTTCTAGACCCTCGGGTTCCACCAGCAACTCAGGCAACACATTGGGATTCTCCGCCAGCCTGCCCAGGAACTTTTCCAGCAAGCCCCGATGTTCCGGCGTCGTTTGTGTGAATTCCACGCCCATCCCCTTATCGGGATGCATGACGCGAACCACGCCTTCGGATCGCAGTTCCACTTCAGAGGCACGCATCGAGAGCGTCACCCGAGTCGACACCGGGAATGGCGACGGAATATCGAGGTAGCAGCCTCCCATACTCAAATCCGTAAGTTGGCAGCGTACCGGCGGATCGTCCTTTTCCGCCTCCGGAGAATTTCGGCCCAGCCATTCGCGCAACTGCCGCTCAAGGTCCGGAGTCACATCCTGGAAGCGTAATCCCGCCTGTATCCCGGTTCCTTCCCATGCGAACTCCGCATCAACCTCCACACGGGTGTCAGAACCCGGCAAGGTGAACGCCAGTTTCCAGCGACCCCGAAGCTTGCTGCGCCGTGGCAGGCTGACCGCCAAGCCGCCTTCCCCTACATCGGAGGTATGTACCGTGAGGCGGGCGTCGGAGTCGACGCTCGACATCTCCACGGGAAAACGAACCGCGACCCGGGTGTTGCGCCGCCGTTCCTTCTTCATGAGGGCCCGCGCCGCACGAAAGCTTGACTTGGCGCGCTCGGCCGAGACTGGCTTATAAAGGACGAAGTGAGCTCCGATCTCGAATGCCGAACGCAGACCGGTATCGGGATCCAGAATTGCTACCGCTATCGCGCGCTTGTTGCACGGTGCGGTCCGGGCCGCGCGAAGCACATCGGCTGCCCCTGGACCGGCACAATCTACAATGATGGCCTCTACCCGATCCCGAGTAAGACGACGGAGAGCGTCTTCGGAACTCAGGCAATGTTCGACACCGATATCCAAGTCGCCCAAGGTACGGCGCAACACCCGCACGATTTTCTCATCCGAACACAGCAGCATTGACTTCAGATGCATAGCGAGGTCTGGCTTCTTTCCTGCACGGGCAATCTCTTAATTCCGCCGGGTGGACCGCAGCGGCCTGCTCATCTGCTCATATCGCCACAGAAGAGGTGGTGCCTCCACTGTAAGCCTGCCCCAAAGCCTGATCAATAACGCACTTGCACGGACAGTTACGTCTGTAACATCAGTGCTCCCTCGTCGAAGTTTCCAAAAACGACGGCGCCAGAACGGGAAGGATCGAACGGACCGGCTTTTGAACCAAAACCCTTGTAATGGCACTAAAAGCAATCACTTAGAGACCATTCATCGAGCCAGCCGCGCGCAAATTGTGATTGACTTTCCCCAAACCTTTGCCTAAGATACTGAGTCTCCGATTAGCTTTTAGGATCACTGGGATGTCCAGACGGGTACGGGTGTACCGGACTTGGTTTTGTTCCTTGAATCCTAAGAGGCCTCGGAGAATCATATAGATAGAAAGGTTTGTTTCGTACAGAGTTTATCCCCCGTTTTTACGAAAGGCAAGTTTCATGGCGAAGCGACGCGGAAATCCAAACTGGGGCAAGCCCGAGCCCATCGGGCCGGTTGTCCCCACCATTACGGAGTTCGAACAGGTAGTGCGCGAGTACAAGCTCACTCCCGACCAGTATCTGCGCTCGACTCGTTTGCGCGAGTGGGCACGACGAAACAAGAACTCGAAATACATTCCGGAGCCTTTACTCGAGGCTTGGGGATTTGAGATCG
>PMSQ01000041.1 GCA_003168355.1 Acidobacteriaceae bacterium
CCAGTGACTTAATGTCCCGAGCTGTCGCCAACACTTTATTGCCCGCAGCGAGGCCCGCTTCAACAATAGCATGACCCAGACCACGAGAGCTGCCGGTGACTAACCATACCTGCGCCATTCATCCTCCTCTATCAAGCCCCCCAATATTCTGGAGAAGCTTATCAAACTCAGGATTGGATGCGTGATGGGTATACGAACGGACTTGCAGAACTCAGACGCTGATAGATCGCGGTCCTTGTCAAAGGACACCGCAGCGGAGCAAGGAGGGAAGAAAGTCGTCCACAAGCTTCAGAGATGGATCCGACTTTCTGCGAACGATCGCCCCAAACCAACACGTTGTCAAAAGTACCGCTAATTTGGTGGAGTCTTGCGCGACGGCGGTTCCTTTCTCGCTGTGAACGAGTGAGATTAAGTCGCCCAACTGCCTGTCCCAGACGTTTATGCCGTCGGCAATTCTTCGCCCGATGTCGGGCGGGATTGCCAGAGCCTCGGCAGCGAAAACCGCGAGCAATTGGAGTGGAGCTATTTCGATCATCGGCGGTTCCATGGCTAAGAACTGGAAATGATGCTTCAGTTGATCGTATGCGCTCTCTCCCGGCTCTAGAGAGAGTGACTGATAGATAGCGGCAAATTGGCGATCGACGAGTATTGAGGCAAGTTCTTCTTTACTCCTGAAATAGTTGTAAAAAGTTCCTTTAGGCGCATTCACGGCTGCGGCGATGCGGTGAATGCTCGCTTCCGGATAGCCAACTTCCTGAAACAGTTTGCCGGCTGAGAGAAGGAGCATCTCACGGGTATTGGTTGCTCGATGCGCGACCTCATGCTGAGTACGAGACATTACCCCGATGTGGCGACGAACCACTCGTTCATGGCTTGTCGAAACCAACCCAATTTGTGATTTCCGATCGCAATCATCTTCCTTAGTAAGCTCGCCTAACAACTGCGCCCGACAGGTGGTATTCTTGGAGCCATTCAAGATGGCCGGTCGTCTTCCATGGAGATCGCCGTGA
Source organism: Acidobacteriaceae bacterium (assembly GCA_003168355.1). Classification (GTDB taxonomy): domain Bacteria; phylum Acidobacteriota; class Terriglobia; order Terriglobales; family Acidobacteriaceae; genus Sulfotelmatobacter. The sequence goes on from PMSQ01000041.1 coordinate 1,011, forward strand.
ATAAAACTCACGCCCGCGAACAGAATCGGGATTCCTCGTTATCGCCTGAAACCCCTGCAAGCGCCCACGGTGCACAGATGGCGAAGTATTTCACCATGAATCAACCGCCCCATGTTGCGCTCGATTCTGTGGTTTCCGTCGTCCGGCCGCAACTGGCGATTACCCGGCTGATTGCACGGAGCGGCATCCCTGAGCGAACAGCGTCCATCCCACCTGAAAAGGCCTATGTTGTCTCGCTGCACCTGAATCATGCGAATTCAGGCGAATGGGAACTCTGGACCGATGGCAAGTACACAAAGACGGGGACATGGCCGGTGGGCGGAGTCGCGATGTGTAACCTGGAGTCTAATACCACCATTCGCAATCCGGGCCCGATCGATTGGATTCACTACCACGTCCCGCGTGCAACTTTAGATTCGGTGTCGGATGATGCCGGAGTGCCTAGGGCTAAGCGTCTTTACTGCGTTTATGGAACTCCCGACCCAACCCTGCATCACCTAACGCAAACGATTTTGCCGTATCTGAATAGCCCGGAGATGTTTTCTCAGTTGTTCATGGATTCGTTCACCATGATGATTTGCTCTCATCTGGTCGGGCGATACGGTCAAGCTCCAGCTGTCCAACATTTCAAGGGTGGCCTTGCTACGTGGCAAAGCCGACGCGTTGTGGAATTATTCCATGAGCACTTGGACGGCGATGTAAAACTGGAAACACTCGCCCATGAATGTGGGCTCTCAGTGAGTCATTTTGCGCGATCATTCAGGAAGTCCTTTGGGACTTCGGCACATCGCTACCTGATTCTGAAGCGTGTCGAACTCGCGAAAGCTCTTTTGTCGGGAACGAATAAAACATTAGTGGAAATTGCCGCGCAGATAGGATTCTCTGATCAAGCCGCGCTTACCCGGACGTTTGCGAATGTCGTTGGCGCTACTCCGGCAAAGTGGAGGCGCGAACACGTACGTAGCAGGAATTTTGTCGAAATACCCAAACCCCAATTTCATCAATCACACGAATAGATTTCATCCTCAAGTTCAGCGGTTCGGGGCGGTATGCCCGCGATCGTCTCTGGACGCAATATCGTCGCGGATTCGAGATTCGGTTAGAGTTCTCGCCTTGAACACGAGCCAGGAGTGTTCTTTTCGCCCCTTTAACTCCGCATTTGAGCAGGAATCGACAAAAAGGGTTCGTGTCTTCAAGAGTGTCGTGGCCGTTCCTGACTATGGTTGGTCGCATGTGAAGGGCCCGATACACGAATCGCTGAAGCTCAAACTAGATAGGAGAAATGGTCATGAAGAAGACTTACTCGGTTGTAATGCTACTTGCTGTGTTCGTGAGCCTGACCCTACTGCTGGGGAAGACTGCTAGAGTTGCGGCTGCGGCGCCAGCTGGCATTAAAAACGTTGTGCTAGTCCACGGTGCCTTCGCCGATGGCTCCGGCTGGGACGCCGTCGCCAAGATCCTTGAGAAGGATGGCTACACGGTATCGGTTGCCCAACCTCCCGAGACCTCGTACGCCGACGACCAGAAATATACGAAGGCCGCTATCGACGCCATGGGCGGGCCGGTCGTGCTGGTCGGCCATAGCTACGGCGGGTCCATCATCAGCGAAGCCGGTAACGATCCAAACGTTGCAGCACTGGTATACATCGCCGCCTTCGCGCTCGATGAAGGTGAGAGTTGTGCATCAATCGAAACGGCCGTGCCGCAAGCCTCTAAGGCATTCAAGCCGGATAGCAACGGAAACTGGTGGATAGTACAGGACCATTTCGCCGCCGACTTCGCAGCGGATATTCCCCCGGCCCAGGCTCACTTCATGGCCATATCGCAGGTACCGATCTCTACCGACGCATTCACCCACAAAGTAACGAATCCGGCCTGGAAGAACAAGCCGACATGGTACATGGTGGCCAGTTCAGACCGCTCGATCAATCCGATACAGGAACGCATGATGGCCAAGCACGCCAATGCTAAGACGATCGAAGTAAATGCCAGCCATGTGGCCTACATGTCTCATCCGAAGGAAGCAGCCAAGCTCATCGAAGAGGCTGCTTCCTCCGCGCACGCCAACTAGCAGTCGGTAAATGTTTACGTTGCAAGTGAAATGTGCGTCCCCCGCGCGAAGCAAGAGCGATTTGACGCGGAGGCGCGCAAGATTGAAATCGAAAATCAAATGATCCGTCTGGATCTCTACTGCAAAGGAGAATAATCGTGAGTCAGCATATTAAGAATGTAGTTCTGGTGCATGGAGCTTTCGCGGATGGCTCGGGCTGGAAGAGGGTCGCGGACATCCTCAAGAATGATGGCTACAGAGTGTCGGTGGCACAGCCTCCCGAGACCTCGTACGCCGACGATCAAAAGTACACAAAGGCCGCCATCGATGCCATGGGCGGGCCGGTTGTGCTGGTCGGCCATAGTTATGGCGGGTCCATCATCACCGAGGCCGGAAATCATCCAAACGTTGC
>PMSQ01000019.1 GCA_003168355.1 Acidobacteriaceae bacterium
GCTGCGAAACGCTGGATCAATGTGGTAAGGGGATATTTCGCAGCGGGAGTTGGAACCTCATAGTGAAGTCTCTGCCGGCGAAACGTCGACATGGGCGATGAGCATTCGGCATATGCAACGCTGACTCTGGTTTGCCTAGACATCGAGGGTGTTCGAGTCAACTAATCTGCACAGCGAGACTCTGCACAAGCCTTATCAATAAATTGCGGTTCAGCCGAGTCGCACAGTTCCGCTTCGTCCTCACAACAGCGCGTCTAAGGTCAAGTCTCGGCTATCACACATAATCATGATGCTCCCAAGGACGTGGAACATGATGTTGGTTCACTATTTCAGGCATTTCCGCTTGCGCTGTTTGAAGGTCACTAAGTCCGATGGGCATTCGCAATCTGTCTATTCATGGGAGGGGCTCCGCGGAAGTGCGTTGCTGGCACGGACATATTTAGACGGTTGACGCCACTTAGAGTCAACATATGGGTTAAGTATTCGCGCAAAGTTCAAGGGTCACTTTGGAAGAGATACCTCTGGCACTTTGCTACCCCTCACGAGCAGAGTTTGCTGCAGGATGGCTCAGATACCAGCCGACTTTGATTCTGATTCCGTTCGTCGCGATCTACAGCTTTGCTGCAATGGGAGATTCGGCCGTACTCTCCGCGGCGCTTACGGAATCTGTGGACAGACGCAACCTAGGCACGGCGGTGGCGGGACGGTCCATTCTTGGTTTCGGGGCCGGCGGCCTCTCCCCTTATGCATTTGGAGCGGTGTTAGGTACTCTTGGTAATGCGGGTTCCCGCAATGAGTGGGGCCAAAGCTTTGCCGTGCTCGGTTTTGGCGGAATTATAGCGACGATCTGTGCTCTCCTGCTACCCGGAGGCCAGGCCGCGATAGCAGCGCCACAACCCGAGGTTTGTTTCATGACTTACGACTATACCTGTCGTCCTTCTACAAACAATGACATGCACTCAATCGCCAGGATTTATGCGCACTACGTTGGAACGACGTCAACCAGCTTCGAAATTGACGTTCCTTCCACCGAGGAGATGGCGCGTCGCCGTGTTGCTATATTGGATCAGGGACTACCCCATCTCGTTGCTGTGATTGACCGCGCTGTCGTCGGCTATGCTTACGCCTCGCCTTATCGTTCGCGCCCAGCTTACCGGTTCACCATCGAAGACTCAATCTATATCGATCCTTCATGGATCCGTCGAGGGCTCGGGCGCCTACTGTTATCAGCGTTGATTCGTAACTGCGAGGATGTCGGTCGTCGGCAAATGATCGCAGTGATTGGAGATCCTATCAACAATGCTGCCTCCATCGGTCTCCACACCGCTTTTGGGTTCGAGCATGTGGGGATCCTACATGCGGTCGGGCACAAGTTTGATCGTTGGGTGGATACGGTGATCATGCAGCGTTCGTTAGGAGCCACCGATCTGTCACAACCGTTGTGAACCTCGAAACAAACACGACGGCAGGATCGCGGGTCTGCAGGAAGGAAGGGTGCGGGTGTGAAGATTACCAGAGTTTCTCTCTGTCGGGTCTTATCGCTCTGTTTCGTTCTCGTCCCGGTCGTGCACACGCAAACGAAATCCGATTCTGATGCTCCCATGCACCGTCTGGCCTTCTTTGTCGGCGCCTGGCACTGTAACGGGAAATTTATCAGGAGCGGAAAGTCCATCTCCGCGCGTCTCGTGTTCGAGCCGATTCTCGACGGTAAATTCCTCCTGTTTAAGCACGATGATGAACCGCCTTTTAGTTACCACGCCTGGTCCGAGTGGGGCTGGGACGCCGATTCAAGTCAATTTGTTTCCACTACGCAGGACGCTACCGGGCACATACGGCTGTTTTACTCTCCAGGCTGGATGGCGAAACAAATCGTATGGTCCGGCAGTGATCCCAAGAAACCTTCAGATCAGCAATTTGTCTTCGAACATCTGGATGATCGCAGTTTTCGCGTCAGCTATTCTTCCAAGAAGGACGATTCCTGGCTGGAAGTGGATTCGAGCGTCTGCAGCCGAACAGGAACTGAGTGACATGCGACCCGAGAAATCACGACTCCGATCCTTCCTCCGGGCAACGCATCGCTATTGGTCACGCGAAGGTTCCTTATGCTGAGCCTTCGCAACTGCAAAAAGGATGATTTCGACCAGGTCTATTTCTTACTGTCGCAACTCTGGAAGCAAGAGACCCTTCCCCGCGATGTGCTACTGAACGTCTATGATCGCGCACTCGCGTCGGCTTTGCAGACCTATGTCTGCGCATCAAACGAAGACAACCAAATCGTAGGGTTTTGCTCTTTGAGTCTAAAGAATAATCTCTGGCAAGGCGGCTACCTCGCGCACATTGACGAACTGATCGTTGATGTTAAACATCGCGGGCAAGGCATTGGTGGTCAGCTTTTGGACGCGATCATCAAGATTGCTATTGCGGGCGGCTGTCGACGTATCGAACTTGATTCCGCGTTTCACCGCAAGGAGGCTCATGAATTCTACGCGCGCCGGGGTTTCGAAAAACGTGCCTATCTCTTCTCGAAATGTTGCGGATAATCGCGCAGTTGTGCGGGGTACCTGCGGCGAACTCCGCCCTTCACATCGCAGCCGACATCATGAGGGTAGATGGACGGCAAAACCAAAACAAATCCCAGAAGGGGCCTATGACTGAGGTGGAGCTTCTCATCGGCGATCGTAACCCCGCAACCGCCGCACCACGCTTCGGCCGGCAAAACCGGGATACATTAGCCACGGCACGGCTGGCACCGGCCTCGCGGATTTGGCTCGCGCTATGGCGAAGTCACTTTTGGCGTTTGGCGGGGTCTTTCTGAGTCTGCATGGCGGATTTGCGCAGGCAACAGCACAAAGCAGAAGAACGCCCATCGCGGACACCCCACACAGCATCGCAATCCACTAACGCGGTTGCCGCACGTCTTGCCGCCTTCCGGGGAGTTATTAACG
>PMSQ01000071.1 GCA_003168355.1 Acidobacteriaceae bacterium
GCGCGGCGCGCATCTTCGACCGCCGCTCCCTGCGTGGAGAGAGCCTGCGAGAGCGTGCTCAGATTGCTGATTCCGTCTTCGACCTGCTGGAATGCCGTGAGCACGGACTGGCGGTAGTTCGCCACGGATTGGTCATAGGCGGCGCGCGCGGCGGCCAGATTGGCGCGATTGCGTCCGCCCTCGAAGATGGGTTGCAAGGCATCCGCACCGAGCGACCAGAAGAGGCTGGGAGCGTTGAAGAGCGGCGCGAGAGTCGTACTCTGCCATCCGCCGGAACCGCTTAGAGTAATGTGCGGATAGAAGGCCGAGCGTGCGATGCCGACCTGTGCATTTTGATAGGCCATGAGACGTTCAGCCGTGGAAATGTCGGGCCGGCGCTCCAACATGTCGGAGGGCACTCCCAGAGGGACCGGTGGTGGCATAGCCCGTAATGGCCCGACGGGCACATTAAGGCTGGAAGCCGCCTGGCCTACCAGCACCGCGATAGCGTGCTCGTACTGCGCGCGTGTCTGTTGCACCAGCGCAAGCTGCGACAAGGTAGAGTCGAGCAGCGCCGCCTGCTGTGCGACTTCCAGTCCGCTCGCAATGCCGCCGTTGTGGCGGTTGTTCACCAGGTCCAGTCCCTTGCGCTGGTAGCCAACGGACTCCTGCACCACCTCAAACTCTGTGTCTAATTCACGCAGGGTGAAGTAGTCGGCAGCGAGTTCCGCGGTCAGTACCAACTGCGCATTCTGCAGATCGGCAGCGGTCGATTGCAGCGACGCGTTGGCTGCTTCCACGTTGTGCCGCACGCGACCAAATAAATCGACCTCATAGTTCAGCGCGAACGGAACCGTATAGACGCTCTGCGTGTACGGAGGGACGGGCTGCACCACGCCGCCCACCACGGGCAGAACTTCGCCATTCAGGGGACGATTGGCGGACCCGCGTTCACGCACCGCACTGGGGTCCGCCGAAAGCTGCGGAAACATGTCCGCGGTAGCGACGCGTGCCAACGAGCGCGCCTGATCCAAACGGTCACGTGCGGCCACCAGTGACTGATTAGCCTGGAGCAGTTGTTGTTCGTAGGTGTCGAGCGCGGGATCGCTAAAGATTTGCCACCATGCGCCCTTCGGGATTGCATCCTTGGGTGCGGCCTGTTGCCATGGCGGTTGGGTCTTCCATGCATCGGGCGCCGGCGCGGGAGCCGCAGGCCGGCTGTAGCGCGGACCGACGGTGCATCCGGCTGCAACGCCGAGCAGCGCGAAAGCGACGGAGATTGCGGCTCGCCTCACGATCCGCTGCCCTTCTGCTGGCCCTGCGGGCGCTGTGCCACGTTCACCTGCTGCCCGTCTTCAAGTGAGTCTGCAGGGTTGATGATGATCTGATCAGTGGGTGAGACGCCGCCGAGAACCTCCAGCGTCGTACCGTAGTCGCGTCCAATGTTGATGGCCCGCAACTGCACTTTGCCTCCTGGACCGATGACGGCGACTTGCGCACCTTGCGCGCGAAACAGCATTGCATTCACCGGAACGGTGACTTTATTCACACCAGAGCCGACGGCGAAGTGAACCTCTCCGAATGAGCCGGGCAATAAATGCCCATCCTTATTGGGCACGTCGACCTCTGTCAGAAGAGTTCGCGTGGCTGGATCAATGGCCTCAGCCGTGCGAGCCACCGTACCGGCAAATTTCTGGCCGGGAAATTCTTGTAAGGTGATGTTGGTTTTGGCGCCAACCTTTATATAGGGTGCGTAAGCCTGCGGAACGCTGGTGTACACCCGTAGTGGATCAACCCGCGCAAGGTCAAACAGCTCGCGACCTGCGGCACCGGCACCCGCGTTGATGAGCGCGCCGGGGTCAACGTTGCGTTTCGTGAGCACGCCGGAGAACGGCGCGTAGACGTCCTTGAAGCCCTCAAGCTGTTCGAGGCGGCGCACGTTGGCGTCGGCGGCGGCCAGGTTCGCCTGGCTCTGCTTGTAGCCGCTGGTTTGCTGGTCCGCTTCCTGCGCGGAAACAGAATCGGTCTTGCGCAGGTTTTCCCACCGGTCGGCGCTGATTTTTGCCAGATCCATTTGCGCCACAATCTGCAGGCGCGCGGCTCGGGTCTGGTTCAGTTCCTGATCAACCTCAGGCGTGTCGATCTTGGCCAGCAACTCGCCTTTGGTGACTCGACTGCCAATGTCCTTGTACCAGCGCACAAGATAACCGCTAGTGCGGGCATAAATCGGGGATTCCTCATAAGCCTGCAGAGAGCCGGGCAGCACCAGATCCTCATCGGGCTTTTCCGATACCGGGTAGACCACGGCGACAGTTGGCACGGTGTCGATCTCCGTCTCCTTGGCCAGCGCGCGCTCGTGGCTCATGTGGCTCCACAGAGTGAATCCACCGGCGAGAAGAAGCACCAGCAACAGTACGCCGACGATCGTCAGAGCTTTGCGCGGCGGCGCGGGTGGAAGCTCCGGCGGTTTCTGGATCCCCGGAGTTTGATGCCGGGAGTGCTGTTGGATCGCCTCGATCTCCTGGTCGCGCTGGGCCTGAGCGCTCAGCGCATGAGGCTGTTCTTTCTCGCTTTGCTGCGGACCACTGCCCTGCTCGGACCGGTGAGGGTCCGCCGGTGTTGGCTTGGATTCGTTTTCTGCACTCATACGAGACTCCGATTCTTGCAAAACTGCTTCCCTTGGTCCTAACTTACGCCTGCCCTTGGCGCGCACGGTTGGCCTCCCGGCGGCCGTGGAACATCGCGAACACGCTGGGCACAAAAAACAAGGTGGCGACGGTGGCAAACAGCAAACCGCCGATGACGGCGCGGCCCAGCGGCGCGTTCTGNNATCATCGCCAGCGCGGTCATCAGCACGGGGCGCACACGCGTGTATCCTGCAGCGACGGCGGCTTGCACTGCGGGAATGCCTTCATCCAACTGTTCGCGCGCAAAGCTGACCATCAAAATGGAATTGGCTGTGGCAACACCCATGCACATCACCGCACCGGTGAGCGATGGCACACTCAACGTGGTGCGGGTCAGCAGCAGGAACCAGCAGATTCCTGCCAGTGCTCCGGGCAGCGCCGCGATGATGATGAATGGATCAAGCCATGACTGAAAGTTGATGACGATCAGCAGATAGACGAGAAGAATCGCTCCGACCAGTCCTACTCCTAATCCGATGAACGAAGAGCGCATGGTGACCACCTGCCCGCGAACTACAATGCGAGTGCCGCGCGGCAAATGGCCGTCGAAAGTCTTGAGCACTTTATCCGTGTCCGCCGCGACCGCGCCCAGGTCACGATCCTGCGTGCTGGCGTAAACGTCGATGACTGGCTGCACGTCGTAGTGGTTTACCGTGGCGGGCCGTGCCACCGGATACAACTGCACCAGATTGCCCAGCAACTGTGGGCCCTGCTGCGAAGTCACCGGGATGGCCATCAGGTCCTGCAAACTGGTCATGCGGTATTGCGGCGACTGCACCGCCATCTGGTAAGAAACTTCGTTTTTTGGGTTCAGCCAGAAGTTCGGCGCCGTCTGGAAGCTGCCGCTCAGTGAAACCAGCACGCTCTGCGCCACATCGTGCGCTGTGAGCCCAACTTGTGTCACCCGCGTGCGATCCATGTCCATGTGCAGCGTGGGCAGCGCAAGCAACTGCTGCACGTGTACATCGGCGGCGCCCGGAATATGGCGCATCTTGTTGGATATCTGCTGCGCGATGAGATAATTGCTCGCCATATCCGAGCCAACGACCTGGACGTCGATGGGCGCGGGCAGACCGAAGTTTAGGATTTGCGAAACGATGTCTGCGGGCTGGAAGAAAAACTCCACTCCTGGAAAGCGCTGCGGCAAAAACTCGCGCAAATGGCGTATGTACCCCGCCGTGGGATGATGATGCTCGGGATCGAGAGCGATCAGGATCTCGGCATCGCTGGTGCCGATGGTTCCGTTGGAGCTATAAGACTGGTTGATGCCGGAGTTGGGCAGACCAATGTTGTCGAGAACTGTCTGCAATTCGCTCTTTGGAATCTCCTGGCGCAGCACGGTTTCGATTTCATCGCAGAGCCGCGCCGTCTCTTCCACGCGCAGGCCAGGTCTTCCGCGCACATGCAGGCGAAGTTGCCCCGCATCCACTTGCGGGAAGAAGTCTTGGCCCAGGAACATGAACAGTCCGAGCGAGAGCAGGCAGAAAGCCAGGAAGAAAGCGACGAAGACGCCGCGATGCTCGAGAGTGGTCTCCAGCAGCTGCTCGTAGCCGCGGCGGAAGTCTTCAAACTTGCGCTCGAAGCCGCGCTGGAAGCGGCCCAGAAACGACCTGGGCACTTCCGCTCGATGCTCGTGCCCGCGCATGATGAACATGACCAGCGTGGGGATGAGGGTTCGTGAGAGCAAATAACTGGCCAGCATGGCGAAGCTGACCGCCTCCGCCAGTGGCACAAACAGGAACTTTGCCACGCCCGCCAGGAAGAACATGGGCACGAACACAATGCAGATGCTCAGCGTGGAGACGAAGGCCGGCACTGCGATCTGCTGCGCGCCATCGAGAATGGCTTGCCTCATCTCCTTGCCCATGGCAAGGTTCCGCTCGATGTTTTCGATTTCCACGGTCGCGTCATCGACGAGGATGCCGACGGCCAGCGCCAGTCCTCCCAAGGTCATGATGTTGATGGTTTCGCCGATGGCGCCCAGCAGAATGATCGAGCAGAAGATGGAGAGGGGGATGGAAATGGAGATGACGATGGTGGGACGCCAGTCGCCAAGGAAGAGGAGGATCATAAGCGCGGTAAGAACCGCGGCGATCCCCGCCTCACGTACCACACCATAGACTGAAGCCCGCACAAAAAGAGACTGGTCAAACAGCGCGGAAATTTTCAGCTCCGGCGGCAAAGACTGGGCCGCTTGCACCACAATATTCTTGACTCCAGCGACAATTTGCAGTGTGGAGGCGTTCCCGATTTTGTAGATCGACATCAGAGCCCCGCGGTTTCCGTCCTGGCGCACGATGTTCGTCTGCGGAGCGAAGCCGTCGCGGATGTGCGCCACATCGCGCATATACAGCGTGGCGCCATTAGCGGTTTTAACCGGCAAGTCGTTCAATTCGGCAATGGTTGCCGGCGTTCCGTTCATCTCAACGTTGTATTCCACCGTGCCGAGCTTGATCGTGCCGCTGGGAAGAATCAAATTCTGCGCGTTGACGGCGTTGACAATGTCGTTGGGTGCAAGCCCGTAAGCCTGTAGCTTGGGCAAATCCAGATCGACCTGAACCTGACGAATCTTGCCGCCGTAGGGATAGGGCGTAGCGGCTCCCTGCACGGTGGTCAGATAATTACGCAGGAAGTTCTGGCCGAGATCGAAGAGTTCCTGCTCAGACAGGGTCTTGCTGCTCAGTCCAAGCTGAATGATCGGGGTAGTGGAGGCGCTATACGAGATGACCAGAGGCGGCACCGTGCCGGGAGGAAGGCCGCGCAATGTAGTCTGGGCAATCGCGGTGATTTCCGCGATCGCGCCTTGTACATTCGTGCCCGGGCGAAAAAAAACCTTGATGACCCCCAAACCGTTTACGGACTGCGACTCCATGTGCTCGATGTCATTTACCGTGATGTTGATGCCGCGCTCGGAATTGGTCACGATACGGTCGGCGATATCCTGCGGCGACATGCCGGTATAAGACCAAACCACAGAGACCACTGGAATGTTGATATCCGGGAAGATGTCTGTGGGGGTGCGGAACACCGTGACCCCGAACAGAATGATGATGACGATCGCCATCACAATAAATGTGTAGGGACGTCTAAGCGCTAACGCAACAATCCACATCGGTCAGGCACCACTCCAGAGTTAAGAACGATCCAAAAAGGGCCGCACGGCACGGTGCATAGAGAAGCCCCGAGACGCACAGTTAGATTCGATACAGTGCGTATTGGATTCTAAAGACTTTCTTAATTATATGGTAGGGTAGGACCATGCGCCAGAAGTCTTCTGCTCAACGGCGAGGCGAAAGAGGCCGCGGGAAGCGGGCTCCGGGCCGGCCGCGCAGTGAGCAGGCCCGTGTGTCCATTCTGCGCAGCACGCTGAAACTCCTGGGGGAAAACGGCTTTTCCGATCTGACGATGGAGGGCGTGGCAGAGCACGCCGACGTTGGCAAGGCAACCGTTTACCGCTGGTGGCCCAGCAAGGCCGCTCTTGTCGCGGACGCCTTCGCCGGGAGCACCACCCGAAAACTCCACTTCCCCGATACCGGCTCCGTTCGCACCGACATGAGCCAGCAGATGCGTCAGCTCATCAAGATATTTCGCAGCCGCCGCGGGCGCATCGTTTCTGCCATTCTTGCGGCGGGCCAGAGCGACCGGGACGTCATCGCAGCCTTCCGCGAACGCTTCCTGAAGCCTCGCCGCCAGGAAGCATACGCCACCCTTCGCCGCGGGATTGCGCGCGGCGAACTGCGCGAGGACGTGGACATGGACCTGCTTCTGGATTCACTCTATGGGCCCATCTATATGCGATTTCTCATTCGACATGACAAGTTGTCGCCCGATTTTGTCGACAATCTTTGCAAGCTGGTGCTGAGCGGCGCTTCTCCCTCGCCGATACCACGGGCGCCGGGCAGGCCGCGGCACGGGATCAAAAGAAGAACGGGCTGAAGTCGACGGGTTTATCCGCCACTCAGTTTCACGCATTTAATTCATCACAGCCGAGTGATGCTGTACAAAACCCGCTGTTTGTATAAGAATTGAATTCCTGCCGGATTTTCGAGACTTTATCTTCGAGGGCATTCCCTGTATTTCAGGCCCAACACGCTCACCGAAGCGGTACAAGTGCTGGCCAGTGCCGGTGGGCAAGTCTTAGCGGGCGGTACCGATTTCTTTCCTTCCCTTGCGGATCGGCCTGTCACCGGGACCATCGTAGACATTTCGGCTCTGCGGGAACTCAAAGGCGTGATTCGCGAACCGGACTACATACGAATCGGCGGCCTGACTACCTGGAGCGAAATTGCCAACACACCGCTCCCGCGATGCTTTGACGGATTAAAGGCCGCGGCCCGCGAGATTGGCGGGATTCAGATCCAGAATCGCGGGACGGTAGCCGGTAATCTTTGCAATGCATCCCCGGCCGCGGATAGCGTTCCGCCACTGCTCACGCTGGATGCTGAAGTAGAACTTGTTTCGCGGGACGGCACGCGCCGCATGCCGCTGGCGGAGTTTATCATTGGCAATCGAAAGACGCTGCGGCGGCCCGGAGAAATCCTTTCCCAGATACTCGTGCCTCGCACTGTCGAGGATGCCGCGTCGACTTTCGTGAAACTGGGAGCCCGACGCTATCTGGTGATCTCCATTGTGATGGTTGCGGTTGTGATCCAGAGGGATGCGACAGACCACATTCGCGAAGCCCGCGTCAGCGTGGGCTCTTGCTCGGTCGTGGCCCGGCGGCTCAAGGAGCTCGAGATCGCGCTGATTGGCGCGCCTTCTGCAGTTGGTTTGGGATCGCTCGCTGCGGCAGCTCACCTCAAGATGCTGTCGCCGATCGGCGACGTTCGCGCGACCGCTGCTTACCGGCGCGACGCAGCTCTGCGGCTGATACAACGCACACTGGATGCATGTGCAGGGAGTTCATGAATGGCAACCATCGCTCCCTCGTCAAAAACCACGTGTCTGCTCAAGCTGATCGTCAATGACCGCGAGGTGTCTGTGGCCGCGGCTCCGACTCAAAGACTCTCGCGGGTTTTGCGGGAACAGCTTGGACTGATCGGGACAAAAGTCGGCTGCGACGCCGGTGATTGCGGCGCGTGTACCGTCTTGCTGGATGGAGAACCGGTTTGCTCTTGTCTGGTGGCGATGGGCCAAGTCGAAAACCTTTCGATCACAACCGTCGAAGGACTGAGATCTAGGCCTCCGTTGTATGACCGCCTGCAAGAAGCATTTCTTCGTCATGGAGCGGCGCAATGTGGGGCGTGCACGCCGGGCATGCTGATCGCGGCCACTGCGCTCCTCGAGAAGAGCGGCTCGCCTTGCGAGGCCGACGTAATGGATGCCCTTGGCGGCGTGCTTTGCCGCTGCACGGGATATCGCAAAATTATCAATGCTGTTTTGGATGTGCGCTCGCAAAGCGAAGAAACTGTACGCTCCTCAGCCGGAAATTCGGTTGGTCAACGCCTTATCCGCCTCGATGGAAAACGCAAAGTTGAGGGCACAGAGATTTACGGCGCGGACGAAATCCCGGCGGATGTGCTGACGCTGCGTGTCATCCGGTGCCCGTATGATCGGGCGAAGTTTCGCTTCGGAGATCTGCAGGCCTTCGTCGCAGCTCATCCGGGAGTTGAGGTGGTTTTCACGTCTAAAGACGTTCCCGGGGAAGATTGTTACGGCGTGATTCCACGCTTTGCCGACCAGCCTGTGTTTGCCCACGCGGAAAACGAAGCCAGGTATAGAGGAGAAGCGATTGCTGCGATCGTCGGCGAAGCCGAGGCGATTGAAAATCTGGATCCAGCAGCCTTCCCCGTAACCTGGGAAGAATTGCCTGCGCTGCGGACGACCGAGGAAGCTCTCGCGCTGGGTGCTCCGCTCATCCACTCTCATCGCGCCGAGAACGTGCTTACTCGCGGACGCGTGGTGCGAGGTAACGTGGAGAAAGCGCTCGCGGAGGCGGACGCAGTGGTGGAAGGCGAATTCGAAACCGGCTTTGTGGAGCATGCTTGCATTGAGCCGGAGGCGGGATTTGCCAGACGCACCGGCGACCGGATCGAGATCCAGGCCTGCACGCAGTCGCCCTACATGGATCGCGCGGATGTCGCGAAGCTTCTAGGTATTCCGGCCGAACACGTGCGGATTATTCCGACGGCGGTCGGCGGCGGGTTTGGCACCAAGCTTGATTTGTCAGTGCAGCCGTTCCTTGCGCTGGCGGCATGGCATTTGCGTCAACCGGTGCGCATGGTGTACTCGCGCATTGAGTCGATCATGTGTACCACCAAGCGTCACCCTGCTCGCATGCGCTGCCGCGCCGGTGCTGGCAAGGATGGAAAACTTCTAGCCCTGGATTTTGCCGCCGATTTTAATACCGGCGCATATTCTTCGTGGGGACCCACGGTTGCGGCTCGAGTTCCGGTGCATGCTTCCGGACCTTATGCGGTCCCGCACTATCGAGCGCTGACGCGCGCCATCCACACCAACATCGTTCCCGCGGGCGCGTTTCGCGGCTTTGGTGTGCCGCAGATGGCAATCGCCCAGGAGCAACTCTATGACGATCTTGCCATTCGACTCGGGATCGACCCGCTGGAGTTTCGTATTTTAAACGCGCTCGACGATCACACTCCCACGGTTACGGGACAGGTGATGGGAGAAGGCGTGGGCATTCGCGCCTGCTTCGAAGCCTTGCGCCCCAGGTGGAGCGCGGCGCGTGCCGAAGCCGTGGAGTTCAATGCAAGGGCCACCCGTCCTATTCGCCGCGGGGTTGGCGTCGCAGGAATGTGGTATGGATGCGGCAACACGTCACTACCCAACCCTTCCACCGTACGCATCGGACTGAAGCGCGACGGCAGAATTGCGCTGCACCAGGGAGCGGTCGACATTGGCCAGGGATCGAATACGATCGTGACGCAGATTTGTGCGGATGCAATATGTGCACCGATCGACTGCTTCGATTTGATCTTTGGAGATACGTCAATCACCCCCGATTGCGGCAAGACCTCCGCGTCACGACAGACCTTGGTTACCGGCAAAGCGGCACATATGGCGGGGGAGGAACTACGGAGCGCTATTCTTCGACTGGCTGGTTCAGGAGGAGATTGCATTGAGAGTAAAGATGAAAAAGCGGCCATCGAATTTGGCCAGGGCACGGTGACCATCTGCCAAGGCGCGAAGCAGCATTGGGTCTCCTTGCAAGATCTACCACTTGATCGTTGCGGCTATGTTCTCACCGCCGAGCAGACTTTCGATCCACCGACCAGCCCGCTCGACGAAAACGGTCAGGGCAGTCCTTATGCTGTGTACGGATTCGGCGCTCACATGGCGGAGATCGCCGTCGACATTGAACTAGGAACAGTACGCGTTCTAAAGATCGTTGCCGCACACGATGTGGGCCGCGCTATCAACCCGACTTTGATTGAAGGGCAAATCGAGGGCGGTGTCGCCCAGGGACTCGGCATGGCGTTGATGGAGGAATTTTTCCCGGGCAAAGGCGAGAACCTGCATGACTATCTGATTCCCTCGGCCGGAGATATCCCGCCGGTCGAGTCGATCCTGATTGAATATCCTTCTTCGATCGGACCGTTCGGGGCGAAAGGCATCGGTGAGCAAGCTGTGATCCCGACTGCGCCGGCGATTCTGAATGCGATTCACCATGCCACCGGCATACGCCTGCGCAGGATTCCCGCCACGCCAGATCGCATACGCGAGGCCATACTCGCCCGTGCTTCCGTCGACCAGAACAGCGAGAAGAATGGAGACGCCCGTGGCTGACGACGCCACCATCCGCTGCGATGCTTGTCCAGTGCTCTGCTATATCAAGCCGGGAAGGACGGGCGCTTGCGACCGCTACGCCAATGACAGCGGGCAGTTGGTGCGAATTGACCCGCACGTGGTTCTCGACCGCGCGCTGTTACGCGGCGATTCCGTGGTCCCTTTTCTGGATCGGGATCGTGAATGGGATGGCCGCATCGTGAACGGCCCGGACACTTTTGTTACAGCAATTGGCGCGGGTACTACGTATCCCGATTACAAGCCGGCTCCCTTCATCATCTCGTCCGCGGTCCAGGGCGTGGACATGGTCACCGTGGTCACGGAGGGCATTTTCAGCTACTGCGGCGTCAAGGTCAAGATTGATACTGATCGATACTTGGGCCCGGAGACGAATTTGGTTCGAGCGCAAGGAGAGCCGGTGGGGCACGTCACCACCAGCGAATACGGTTCGCAAATGCTATCGCTCGGCGGAGTTCGCCATCTTACCGGGGGCAGCCGCCGCGAAGGTACGGTGACCTGCGAAACGCTGTTGAACCTGTGCGACCGCAAGCCGGTGGAATTCACAATCGATGAAGGCGCCACCGTGGTTGTCCAGGCAGGCAATCCCCCAGTGGTCGACGGCGTTCAAGAAGAGCGCATGCGCGTGGGTTGCGGCTCAGCCACTATTGGTATGTTCGCCAAGCAATGGCAGGGAAAGGTCGATGAGGTGGTGGTGGTTGACGACCACATTACCGGTGTTCTCTCCGAGCACCAGGCGGGGAAATTGCTGGGCATTCCGGAGACTGGAATCGAGATGAGAGGCCGGCGCTCTACTCCGGGGCGCTACTTCCGCGTGGCGGAACCCGGAACAGCCTGGGGCGGTACGAACATCGATGATCCTCTATCTATTCTGCGGGAGTTCGATTCGAAGATCGCGTGGCCCAAACTTCGATTGCTCATGGTGAGTACCACAGGCGATCACTATGCGTATTTCGAACTGGATGAGGCCCTG
Organism: Acidobacteriaceae bacterium; assembly: GCA_003168355.1. Taxonomy (GTDB): domain Bacteria; phylum Acidobacteriota; class Terriglobia; order Terriglobales; family Acidobacteriaceae; genus Sulfotelmatobacter. The sequence goes on from PMSQ01000071.1 coordinate 11,404, forward strand.
CGGCCAGTGGAAAAAGAATTACCCGCTGCGCTTATCGAATCGGTCGCTCGAATCAAAGAGAATTGCGAACCCGCACTTTCTACCGTTTTGTTTATGGGTGGCGCTGGAGGATCGCTAAGGGCAGGGGTCACGGAAAATCCGGTGAGGCTCACGTATTCGGTGCGGGACGCGCTGACCCGCGTTACCTGCGGGGGTGCGCCGGTTTACGTGTGGCCTGGTGGCGGCATCACGTTCATGGTTGACGTGAGCCGCATGCCCGAGCATGCATTTGGTTATGTGCCTACGCCGGCGCTGGTTGCTCCCATCGAATTTACGCTGAAGCTCAAGGACTATGCTGGACTTGGTGGCTACGTGGATCACATTCGTCCCCTGGATTCCATCCTACAGGGCGAAGGCCGCCGCCATCTCTCGGCCAACCCGGAGAATCCGTGGCCGCTATCCGGCGCGAAACCGCCGAGGTCTGATCCGGGGTCAAATCAATGAGAGCGCGTGCTCAGATAGCACTGTTGCCGGATGGCCGCCGGTTGCATCTTCATGATGGGCCGATCGACCTGATCGTCGAGGCATTTGGAGCATCTGGTGAGATCAACACAGCCTATCGAGCGGCGGCGGAGCGCTTCATCACAGTGCTCGATGAACTCTGCGCCGAGCTTTCAATTCTGCGGCAGCCTGCTGGCATCGGCGGTCCAGCGGTCGTGGGCGTTATCGCAAGACGCATGGTCGCGGCAGTTCTGCCCCACAGCGAGCGGAACTTCATCACGCCGATGGCTGCGGTGGCTGGCGCAGTCGCGGAGGAAATTTTGGATAGCATGACGCCCGTGGCAGCGTTTTCCCGAGCCTACGTCAACAACGGTGGAGACATCGCGCTTCATCTTGCGCCGGGGGAGCGCTTTGTCGTAGGCATGGTCGAGCGGCCGGACCATCCATCGTTTTTTGGCAAAGTTGAGCTGCACTCGACGCTGCCGGTGCGGGGTATTGCGACCAGCGGTTGGCGCGGCCGCAGTTTTTCGCTCGGCATTGCCGATGCGGTGACGGTTCTCGCCGACCGTGCTGCTATGGCGGATGCGGCCGCAACCATCATCGCCAACGCGGTCGACCTGCCAGGGCACCCCAGCATTAGCCGCGCTCCCGCTTGCGATCTTGCGCCTGATAGCGACCTTGGCAAACGGCTTGTGACTCGGGGCGTCGGCGATCTTACCTCAGATGAGATTGACGCGGCGCTCGATGCGGGCGTTGTGGTTGCCGCCTCGCTCGTCTACGAGGGACTGATCCGTTCTGCGGCTCTGCACCTGCGTGGCGAGACTCGCGTCGTTGGTGTAGGCGTAGCGTCAGGGCCGTCTGCCGCCGAGTCAAAGAATTCCAGCAGGAGTCTCATTCATGCCTGAGGTTCAGGTTCGGAAAAGGCTGACGGCTGTCGAAGAGATTTTCCATGAAGGCGGACTGGTCTCCTCCATGCCGTTGCGCCGTGCTGCCGCGCTGGCCGTCATTCACAATCCTTTCGCGGGTGCGTATGTAGAAGAGATTGCGGGATTCATGGATGACCTGAAGCCGCTGGGGCTAGAGATGGCGCGCGCCCTGGTCGCCGTGTTGGGCGGGGATCCGAAAGTCGTCGAAGGCTACGGCAAGGGCGCAATCGTGGGCGCGGCTGGAGAACTTGAGCACGGCGCGTTGTGGCACGTGCCCGGAGGCTACGCCATGCGCGAAATTCTCGGCGACGCGAAGGCGATTGTGGCTTCGACGAAGAAAGTGGGCGGACCGGGGACAAGGCTCGATGTTCCCATCACTCACATCAACGCGTCTTACGTGCGCAGTCATTTCGATTCCATGGAAGTGGGCCTGACCGATGCTCCGCGGGCCGATGAGATTCTGCTGGCGCTGGTGATGACGACCGGTTCGCGTATCCATGCCCGCGTCGGCGGCCTGAAGGCCTCGGAGATCAAAGGAGAAGATGGACTGCGATGAAAGCCCCACTCATAGCGAAGATCCGCAAGATTGTTACATTCGTTGAAGAGACGAAGATCGAGATGGGGCGGAGCATCGATCCACCAACCCGGCGTGCTGCGACAGTCGCGGTTATTGAAAATCCTTACGCCGGAAAGTACATGGAAGATTTGTCCGAGTTGATGACGATCGGCGAGGAACTGGGCGAATTGCTCACGCTGCGCGCGGTCGCGGCTCTGGGCATTCCCGCGACTAGCGTCGAGAGTTATGGGAAGGCTGCCGCTGTCGGCGAAAACGGCGAACTCGAGCACGCCGCGGCGATTCTGCATCCCAAGCTTGGTGCGCCGGTGAGGAGAGTGCTGGGCAAAGGCGCCGCACTCATTCCGTCTTCCAAGAAGCGAGGCGGAATGGGTGTCGTCCTCGACATACCGCTGGGGCACAAAGACGCCGCTTTCGTGCGCAGTCACTTCGATGGCATGGAAGTGCGAATCAACGACGCTCCTCGAGCCAACGAAATCGTAGTGGCGGTCGCGGTCACGGATAGCGGCAGGCCGCTCGCGCGGGTTGGAGGGTTGACCAAGGATCAGATTAAGGGCGAGGACGGGCTGCGGTGACGATACCTCGGTAAGACTTATTGACTTAGTATCTCCGGCACCGTCGTCGCCGGTGGCGTGTTGCGGCTGCGTTGAGCGCTGACCAGCCCGTCGATGATCACCATCCCAATCCCCGGCAGGTCTCCGCGCTGAATGCTTTCCAGAACCGTCTTTCCTGGCGAATGCTGGGCTCTGTCGATCATCGCGAAGGTTGCGGCGCGACCGGGCTCGATCAGTCCACAGTCGAGGTTACGGATTCTTGCGGTGTTGCCCGTGGCGAAGCAGACAGCGACCTCGGCTGGAACATCTGCGAGAGACGACAGTAGCGAGATCAGGCGTAGGATGCCGAGCGGCTGCACTCCGGAGCCGGCAGGCGAATCCGTGCCCAGGATCACTCGATCTAATTTCTTCAATTCTCTTGCCGTCCGCAAAGTAAGCAGCGCTGCTTTTTCGTTGCCGTTGTGAACAATCTCGAGAGCGCGCGGCGATTGCTCGCACAGGGTGACGATTTGATCATCGGGCAGAGCGGTATGGCCGCCGTTGATATGGCCGATGACATCGGCGTCGGCGGCGAGCACGATGTCTTTGTCGATCAGACTGGAGCCGGGAATCGAAGGACCGCCGGTGTGAATCGTGCTTTGAATGCCGTATTTTCGAGCCCACGCGACCATCTGTCGCGCGGTGGCGCCATCTTTCACGCTGCCCAGGCCAACCTCGCCGAGCATGGTGACACCTGCTGCGGCGAGGTCTTTGAAGTCCTCTTCGACCATGCCATGCTCGATTACCGGAGCGCCCGCATGAATTCTCACGCCGCCGGGACGGAAGGCGGAAAAGGCGCGCTGGGCAAAGATCGCCATGGCTTTCACGCCAACTACATCTTTTGGGCGACCGGGGGTGTGCACTTCGCCGGCCGAAATCATGGTGGTGACTCCGCCGTGCAGGTAGCTGTCGATCCAGCCGATCTGGTTCTGGCGCGGAGTCCAGTCGCCGGCGACGGGATGCACGTGGCTGTCGATCAATCCCGGCGCGAGGGTTGTGCCATGGGCATCGATGACGAGAGTTGCGCCCTCCGCATCGATATCCTTCTGTTTGCCGACGGCGACGATTTTGCCGTCGACGGCGAGCACGGTGTCGGCATCGAGGATCGGGTGCATTAGATCGCCGCTGAGGAGGAGACCGATGTTGCGGATTACAAGTTTCGCGTGGGTCTTTAGTTTTGTGGGCTCGTCCTGGGCCATGCGGCACGCCTCGTCCTGCCGCACATTCAATGTACCTGGCGGCTGTGGGGTTCCAGTGTACAAATACTTTGACGCGAGCGGCAGCTAAAATCTTTTAACACAGAGGGCACAGAGCCACAGAGTAGAGTCACGAAGGATGCGATAAGCTTTCTGCTGGCGTAACCGGTGAGGAGGAGAGAATGGTATCTCGCAACATCGTTTTCTGGGAGGTCGACACGCAGGCGGACTTTATGCTGCCCGGCGGCAAGCTCTATGTGCCCGGCGCCGAACGGTTGCTTCCCAATATTCGCAGGCTTACGGACGCCGCACGCCAGGGCCGAGTCTTTTTAGTGTCGCATGGTTGTTACCACACGAAGGATGATCCCGAGTTCAAGACGTTTCCGCCGCACTGCGTCAAAGGCACCCCGGGCTCCGCATATGTTCCTGAAGCGCTGACGGAAAAAGTTGTTGCCGTTCCAAACGAGCCTACGGCAGCGCTGCCACAGGATCTCTTGCCATACCAACAGATCCTCCTCGAAAAGCAAACGCTCGACATTTTTGAAAGCCGCCATGCCGGGGAACTGGTGAAGCGATTTGACGACGATACAGAGTTTGTTGTTTTTGGCGTGGTGACGGAATACTGTGTGCGATTCGCGGCAAAGGGATTACTGGAGCGTGGCCGGCGCGTTTCCGTGGTGCAGGATGCGATTGAAACCTTGAAGGCCGAAGATGCGCAACGGACCGTGGCTGAACTGCAGGCTCTCGGAGCGAAATTTATCACCACGGATCAGGCGCTCGCGCTAGTCGATGGTTCGGAGTAGCAGTCTGGTTGTGCGGTAGGGATCCCTCGCGCTACTTGAAACGCACATCCAGGCCGTAAATCTCCTGCGTGCTTCGGTCCCGCATCAGAAGCGGCGAGTCGTCGGGCGCCAGCCCGACCCAGAACTCCCAGGGATCGAACCCGCGCGGAATTTCCTTCAGGCTAAGCAAGCGTTCCATCTTGCCGCTGGGAATACCCACGCGCACCAGGTCATCGGTTTTGTCGGAATAATCCTCAGCATAGAGATACTTGCCATCGTGTGACCAGTTCTCGAAACCGAAGCGCGACACCGCAAGCTGAGTCCAATTCTTTTTCTCGATATCGTAGAGCATCAACTTGGTGGAGTCCGCGGAAAGGGCGGCAATGTAGCGCCCATCTGGTGAGCAGCGGGGACTGAAAAGGTTTTCCGAGTCCGGCACATCCGAGATTTGCGAAGTCTTCAAGTCAACGATGTGAATGTTGGGGCCTTTTGCGGTTCCGTATTCCAGCCAAGGGACTCCCGCGAATACGATGGAATCGCTTTCGGGGGTCCAGGTGGGATCGCCCTGGTTGTGGTCTGCCGGAATTACTTCTTGCGGCGTGCCGCCCTTGGCGGGCAGGACGAATATCTTCCAGGGTTTTCCCGGACGCGAAGCCATAAATACGATCTGAGTTCCATCCGGGGACCACCGCGGAATGTGGGCTTGCATTGGCGCATACGTGAGCTGAGTGCGGGAGCTTCCATCGAGCTTGCTTCGCCACAAGGTTAGTTCCGGATGCGCCACGTAGGTGATCCATTCGCCGTTGGGCTGGATATCGGCCTCGCCCGCCGACACTCCGGGAAGATAGATGGAGAACTGCGACTTCCGATCCAGGCCGATCAAATCGAAACGGCGCTGCTGGCCGATCACGAACAGCTTTTTTCCATCTGGGCTCGGTGTCGGATTGCTGGACTCGAGCGGTCCTACTGTGAGCTGCGTCGGTTCGGCGCCAGCTTTGCTAAACCCTATCTTGCCAAGACTCATTTTGCTAAACCAGGACGCTCCCTCGCGCAGTGCCCAGATGTTCTGCGCGTGATCGCGAGTTGATTCAAACAGGAAGTATTCTCCCTGGGGCGTCCAGGTTCCGTCAGATTCTTGCGCCGGTTTGTTCCAGGCGGGCAAGAGCGGGTGCAAATCCTTCCCATCAGCCGAAACCTCCCACAAGGAAGACGTGCGCTGGTCGGTATTCCTGATGGTGAAGCGCAAGCGGCGGCCATCGGAAGAAAATCGAGGCGCGAAAGGAACTCCCCGTACTGCGATGATTTCCCGGGAATCGGTCCCATCCGCACTGCAGAGGTACAAGCTGGATTGCCTGGCATACACGATGCGTTGGCCATCCGGCGTCCAGCTGGCGGCGTGCGCGAGGATGTTTCCCACAAGCCGGGGCGATCCTGCCGGGACCGGCAGTACCCAGACGGGCCACTCTGTCTCCGAGCCCTCAGCCATGCCTTTCACTAGTAATTCAGAACGGCCGGGGTAGAAATCGTAAACATCGGCGCTCGCCAGCGAGGTTGGTACGGGAACGGTTTCCCCGCCCGAAGTAGAAACCTGCATCAGGACTGAGTGGCCGCTCACGTGTTCGGAAAAGTACAGCCGGGTTCCATCGGTGACCAGAGATCGCTTGGACGCGCCGTCGTTGGTAATCTGCACCGACTGGATTACCGCTGGCGGGGACTCGGGCGATCTCAGGAACAAGATAAGGGCAACCAAGGCTGCCACAGCAACAAGACCCGCTGCCAGCCGTGGTACGATCCTTCTCTTGGGCTCAGGGGGAACGGTGGCGAGAGCCGTAGCAAACAAAGCGCGGATTCTCTCTTTCGAATCCGGCACTGGCCGCGCGGCCGTCGCAGTAGTCACGACCTGGCCTGACTCTATTTCCCGGCGTAGCCGCTGCAAATCAACCCGCGTCTCCGCCGCGCTTTGATAGCGCTGCGCAGGATCTTTCTCGAGGGCTTTCCTCACAATGCGTTCAAGTTCGGGAGGCGTCGCAGGGTTAAAGCGCAAAGGCCAGTCGGGCACGCTGTGAATGAGAGAGTCGAAAAATGCGGCCGTAGTCTGTCCCTGAAAAGGCAGGACGCCTGTCGCCATTTCATAAAGCACCACCCCGAAGGAGAACAGGTCGGTACGGGAATCCAGCGGGCGCCCCAGCGCCTGCTCGGGCGACATGTAGGGGATGGTTCCCAGAGCAGAGCCCGGGCGCGTAAGGTCTTCGGGCGATTGCGTGACGCCCCCGAAGGTGTTTCCACTAACATGGGCCTCGTCGTCCGCGGTGAGCTTCGCCAGGCCGAAGTCGAGAATTTTGGCGTTTCCACGCTTGGTGACAAAAATGTTCGTCGGGTTAATGTCGCGGTGAATGATGCCGTGGGTGTGGGCGGCGTCCAAGGCATCGGCGATCTCGATTCCGAGCGCCAACAGGGTTCCAATTTCCAGAGGACGCCCCCCAATGCGATGCTTCAGGGGCAGTCCGTCGAGAAACTCCATCGCGATGAAGGCTTCGCTATCCTGCTCGCCGATGTCGTAAATGGTGCAAATATTGGGGTGGTTCAGNNTGCGGTAGTGCGAGATGGTTTGCCCAATCACTCAGCAAAATCCTACGTTGGTGGAACGGGCAAGTCAACGAAGGGCCGCGGGGGTGGGCCGAGTGGAGAAGCGCAACGTCACGTGCGTACCCGCGATGTGCTAGTGAAGGCCGCAACGGCGAACAGGACCCCTACGATGGGTAGCGCGAGGAGGAAACGCCAGCTATCGCAAAAAACGGCGACATTAAGAAGAACTCTTTCATAGCCTGGTAATGGATCAGGGAGGCCCTGTCTTAAAGACGGCAGGAAGGTGGCCCAGACAGCGGCTGGCAGGCCGAACATTCCGCCGATCAGCACAACTGACAAGATAGCAGCGGTCCTATAGCGCACAACTTCTCCGACAAACAAATTAGGAGTGCTTCTCCATCTTCAAGGATATTGGACAGTGCTTACGTTGGAGTAGGGAAAACTGGCTCTTGGGCCGACAATGGTAACGCTACTGTTGAAACATCGCCCTTACACCCGTACCCTCTGTGCAGCACATTCATCAAATGACACGGTGTTAAAAAATCAGCCCGCGAGAGACTCCATGGCTAGCACCGCTGTGGGCGGGAGCGCAAGGCCAGAGCTGGCGAGATCCTGCTTCATGTGTTCGGCGTTGGAAGTGCCGGTTAGCGGCAGCATCCCGATCTTGCGCGCGAACGCGAAAACAACCTGAGCAGGAGTGGCGTTAGCGCCGGCGGCGAGTCTAGCGACCAGAGGATCGTGGAGTACTTCTGCATTCGCCGTAAGCAGCGAGAATCCCTGGTAAATGATCCTGTGCTCGTGGCAGAAAAAGCGCACCTCGCGGTCCCAGCCAAGGCGGGCGTAGCAGCGGTTTTGCACGAATGCAGGACCTTCGGAGTGGAGGGTGACCATCTGCTCCAGGTGCCGCAAAGAAACATTACTCACGCCGAGCAGACGCGTGCGGCCGGCATCGCGCTCTTTCATCATTGCCTCCCAGACCTCGGCGTCGGCCTCGGTCCAGCCGTGACCGGAGGACGGTCCGTGTAGCACGTAGCTGTCGACGTGGTCAGTACCAAGGTGCTCGAGCGAACTGGCCATCGATTGCGCGACTTGAACGGAAAGGTTGGCTGCCGGATCGTAGGGGAGACGGTGGTCCTGGCCGGGCCGGTAAGTGAATTTCGTCTGCAGAAAAAGATCTGCGCGGGTCACAGATCCGCCGCGATAGGCGGCCGCCAATCCCTGGCCGACTCCCGCTTCGAAGTAGTGCCGCCGCTGATTGGCCGTGTCTATGCCTCGAAAACCCATGCGGACCGCGAGTTCGACGAGAGCCGGAGTGAGATCCTCCTTCCAGGCGGTGCCGTACAGAAAGTCCGGAAGCGATGCAGGTTGCGGGATTGGCATGGCGCTATTCTGCCATGAGCGTCAGGACCTGATGTGCATCATGGTTTCGCGCCCGCCGTGGCAGTCTGCGGATTCTTCACGTAAGTGTTCAGCCAATTGTTCATCTCCCAGAGCATGTGCAGGACGGACTCCCGCGCCGCATAGCCATGCGATTCCAGGGGCAGCAACACAAAGCGTACCGTGCCGCCCTGGCCCTTGATGGCGCTAAAAAGGCGCTCGCTCTGCAAGGGGAACGTGCCCGTGTTGTTGTCGGCCTCACCATGGATCAGCAGGATTGGTGTCTTGATCTTGTCGGCATACGAAAACGGGGACATCTTGTAATAGACTTCGGGCGCCTGCCAATAGGTACGGTCCTCGTTTTGAAATCCGAACGGCGTCAGCGTGCGATTGTAGGCTCCGCTGCGCGCGATGCCGGCTTTGAACAGATCGCTGTGCGCCAGCAGGTTTGCGGTCATGAACGCGCCATAAGAGTGGCCCATTACCGCAACCCGGTTTCGATCCACCACGCCGAGCCGCGCGCCTTCATCGATCGCGGCCTTCGCGCTGGCTACCAACTGTTCCACGTAGGTGTCGTTCGGCTCTGCCTGTCCCTCGCCTACGATGGGGATGGTGGCGTTCTCCAGCACTGCGTAGCCCTGGGCCGCAAACGGCACGGGCGATCCCCAATACAAGAGCGGAAACTCGTAGGGCGACCCGCTGATCTGTCCGGCTGCCGCTTTCGTTTTGTACTCCGTGGGATATGCTTCCATCAACGTGGGCAGCGGGCCATCTCCCGTTTTGTAACCCGGCGGAAGGTAAAGATTCGCGCTCAGCTCGACTCCATCAGCGCGTTTGTATTTGAGAACCTGTTTTTTCGGCAGGGGCGCATTGCCGTATGGGTTGGAAAATCGTGTGACCTGCTCGAGAGAATTCTTGGCAAGGTTCTTGAGATAGTAGTTCGGATTTATTTCCGGAGATTCGCGGCGAATCAGAATTGTAGGAACGGCCGCATCCAAAACTGCCGAAGGCGATTCAAAAAACGGCGCCGCCGATTGCCAAAGCCGTTTGGTCTCTCCATTCGCCAAGCTCATTATGGAAACAAAAGGCTGATCCCCGTCCGGAGAAGCTCCCTCCGCGTGCAGGTACATGCCGCTCCCGTCCGGGGTTGTCTGCGCGACAAGTTTCCCCGCTTCGTTCATCACCTCAAACGGCACGCCCGGATCGTGATAGTGATCTTCAAAAGAACCTTCGAACAATTTCACTTGCGTTCCAGGAGCAGATGGCGACATCGCAAGCATGATCCGCTTGCGATCTTTCCAGCGCTCCTCTTCCACAATCGCAACACGGCTGGTTCCCCACTCCACGCTTCTGAAGCGCAAGGGAAGTTCCGCGAGCATGAGCGGCGGTCCCGCGAAAGGCGCGTCCTCCGTGAACAACCGGTCGCGAACCGGTGCCTCCGCCCGTGGATCTCCGCCATCGGCAGCTTCCGTCCAGAAGATCGTGGCGGGCGCATCGCTCCGCCACTCGCATCCGCGAGGTCCTGTTTCCACCGCATCGTGAATGTTCGGAACCGTGTCTTCGAGCGGCTTGTCGGCCAGTTGCTTGACGTTTCCACTCTTCAGATCGACCAGCGAGACTCGTTCCGGAAACATTGGGAAAGGGAGCAGATAGGAATATGGACGATGGCGTTCATCCAGCAGCGCATAACGGCCATCGGGAGAAGCCGATACACTTTCCATTACTCCGGGCTTGCCCACGGGTGCGATCTTGCCATCAAGTCCGACAAGCACAACCTGAGAGCTTGCGTAATAGTCGAAAATGGCCTCGTCTTCTGGATTCTTCAGCAGGTCCTGAAACGTCGGCCCAGGCGTGACCCTCCCCAGATTCTCCTGAATAACGGGCCCTGTGGGTACTTCGCTGCGCGCCGGCGCCCCTCCTCGTCCCTTCGGCACACTTTTGCAGATCAAGCTTCGGCTGTCTGCCAACCACTCACACGGGCGGCCGAAAATCGCGTTCAGGGCCACGTCGGGCACGCGACGCGCTTGCGCGGAATCTACATCCACGATCCACAAGCTCAAGCCCGCATCCGCCGGGGTGTCAGTGATGTTCACAAAAAAGATGTGACGGCCATCCGGCGCCCAGCCCGCAAACCGAATCTTGGTTTCCGGGGGCAATCCCGTGACCGGACGCTCGACGCCGTCCGGCAGGGCCTTCAGGCTCAAGGCCGTCACGTAGCGCCCACGGCTGGGTCCGTTCGTCTTGGGATTGAATCGCAACCCCGCCAGGCGCAACTCGGGCTGAGCCAGATCGGCGATCGAGGGCAATCCTGAAATTGCCTCGATCAGCATCCATCGGCCTCCCGGTCCTTCCCGCGGAGAAACCTCCACGTTCGGCGTGGGCCGCACATCTACCAGATCAACGAGCGCCTTTGGAGGCTCCTGATATTTGAGGCTGGTCTGGGCTTCGACCGCGCAAAACGTCGCGGTGAGAAACATGAAAAAGAAGAGACAGAAACGTCGCCGCACAATGGCGACTCCCTGGCCGACACAACCTGCGCCGCATGTGCTCATGTCACTCCATCTTTTTTCTTAAAACCATCTTCATTGGGATCATTGAAAAATTGAGGGTACATTGTCCACTCAAGAGTCTGGATGCGCAACAACTTTCTGGTAGTGGTGTAGTTTGGGAAGGAAGCGAGCCAAACGCAAAACGCGACGCTCCGCTCGGCTCGCCCAGATCCTTCACTGCGCAAAGAACGCTTGTTCAGGAGGACAATCAAACTGCACCACTACCCACTTTCTTCCTCGTTGATGCGGAAGGCAATAGATGGGGTAGAATACGCGGCTGGCGCAGGGGTGGCGGAATTCGGCGGAGCCCGAGCGACGCGTATTCCGCGGCTTGTGAGACTCTGAGCCTAAACTTCAACACAAACGATCTTGAACCTGGGCGATAATGACGCGAATCATTCTCATCGGAGCGGGCCGCGGTGGAAGAGCCCTGGTTCAACTGTTTCACAAGGATCCGAGCGTCGAGATTGTCGGCGTCGCTGACAAGGATGAAGGAGCGCCCGGCATCGTCCTGGCCCGGGAACTCGGCCTACCGGTTGCCGCCAACTACAGAAAGTTTCTGAAAGCGGATGCGGCGGACCTCATCATCGACGTGACGGGCGATCCTGATGTTGGCCGCGAGGTTTACCGCCTCAGGCCTCACGGGACGGAAGTGATCGGTGGAAAGACGGCGCGATTCATTTCGGACTTTGCCGGAACCAGGAACCAGGCGGAGTGTCTTCAGGATCAATACCAACTCGCGATGCGCGAGCTTGAGGCCCGCGCCGAAGGCGAGTTCATCATCGGCAGCAACCTGAAGATGAAGGAAATCTCCGGGCTGATTTCCAAAGTGGCGCCTACGCCCACGACTGTTCTGATCCGGGGTGAGAGCGGGACCGGGAAAGAGCTTGTGGCGCGAGCCATCCACCGCAATGGCACGCGCAGCAATCATCCGCTGGTGACGCTGAACTGCACCGCATTGTCTCCCGCTCTGCTCGAAAGCGAACTCTTCGGTTACCGGCGTGGCGCTTTTACCGGCGCATATAACGACAGCAAGGGATTATTCGAAAAGGCCGACGGCGGCACGATGTTTCTGGATGAAATTGGCGACATGTCGCTGGAGATCCAGGCTAAATTTCTGCGCACGCTGCAAACCGGGGAGATTCGCGCCGTCGGCGACATGAGGACACGAAAGGTCTCGGTCAGAATTGTTGCCGCCACGAACCGGAATCTGGAGACTGCCATTCGCGAAGGCACGTTTCGTGAAGATCTGTTCTACCGAATTAACACTTTCACCATCACCTTGCCGCCGCTGCGTGAACGGATTGAGGACATTCCGTTTCTTGCGGAATATTTTCTGTTGCGCGCCCGAGCCAAGGTCAACAAGAAGGTGGAGAACATCGCACCCCAGGCGCTCGCGTTGCTGAAGAATTATTCATGGCCGGGAAATCTGCGCGAACTCGAAAACATTATCGAACGCGCCGTAGTTTTGACGTCATCCTCTACGGTGGAGGCCGAGCACCTTCCGCTCCACGTGCAAGATGTGGTGTCGTTCAAGCCGCAGATGGGGTTCATGCCGAGCAAGGCGCGTGCGATCGCGCAATTTGAACGGGAAGCGCTGTCCAGCTATTTGGTGAAAGCCGACGGGAACATCTCCAGGGCGGCAAAGCTGGCGAAAATACCGCGACGCACGTTCCATCGTTTACTGGCAAAACACAGAATCTCGATCGGCTCCGCCCGTGAGCAGGAGTGAGACGAATTAGTCACATACATGTGACATCTATGTCCGATACAAGATAGCGTCAGTAACTTGTGTTTAATCATATTGTTGGCGACGCCTTAGATCTACGCGAGTGAGACGCCCGTGTCACTAAAGGAGACGAGCTGCCGGAAATCGCCGCGCCCAGCTTCCGTTCTCGCATTCCATCCAACTGAAAGAAACAACAACTACTTATGAACCTCGATATCTGCCATCGCGTCCATCGGAACAGTATTGGAACGGAAATTGCCTTAACGAAATGTGCAGGCGGTGACAGTCGGCGAACCAGCCGGAACTACTTCGAAACCAGTCGCGAGAAGTACGATGCGAAGATGCAACCGGGTCAACCACTCTGGCAGCGGTCTGCACATCCCGCCTGTCTCATTCGGCTCAAACGCACTCGCCATTTGCCATCCGTCGTTTTGGCGCTCAGCGCCTCGGCCGACGGCATAGAGATTTGGAATTTTGTTGAGGGAGACAGAAATGGCAGGTAACAACAGCTCAGGCAAGAAGAAGAGTCGTTGGGCTGCAGGCATCACGCCCTACGCGGAAATGGGTTACTACGACGCGGATTACGATCCGAAGCCTACCGACATTCTGTGCGCTTTCCGTCTGGTGCCGCAAGCGGGAGTCGATCCCATCGAAGCGGCGGCGGCGGTAGCCGGCGAGTCTTCCACCGCAACCTGGACGGTGGTGTGGACTGATCGTCTTACGCCCTACGAGCATTACCAGGCGAAGTGCTACCGAGTCGATCCCGTCCCAGGCACGGACCAGTACATCGCCTACATCGCTTACGATATCGATCTCTTCGAGGAGGGCTCGATCGCGAACCTGACTTCGTCGATTATCGGCAACGTGTTTGGCTTCAAGGCGCTCAAGTCTCTGCGGTTGGAAGATATGCGGATCCCTCCGCATTATGCGAAAACGTTTCAGGGTCCGGCTCACGGCATCGTGATGGAGCGCGAGTACCTGAACAAGTTCGGTCGTCCGCTTCTGGGCGCGACGGTGAAGCCAAAGCTCGGCCTTTCCGCCCGTAACTACGGGCGCGTTGTGTACGAAGCGCTGCATGGCGGCCTCGATTTCACCAAGGACGATGAGAACATCAACAGCCAGCCTTTCATGCGCTGGCGCGACCGCTTTCTGTTTTGCATGGAAGCGGTGAACCGCGCCACGGCGGCAAGCGGCGAGATCAAGGGACATTATCTAAACGTGACTGCCGGAACGATGGAAGAGATGTACGAACGCGCCGAATTTGCCAAAGATCTGGGCACCGTGATTGTCATGATCGACCTGACGATCGGCTATACCGCTATTCAGTCCATGGCCAAGTGGGCGCGTCGCAACAGCGTAATTCTGCACTTGCACCGCGCCGGTCACGGAACTTACACGCGGCAGAAGACGCATGGCGTGAACTTCCGCGTCATCGCCAAATGGATGCGTCTGGCAGGTGTGGACCACATTCATGCCGGCACGGTGGTCGGCAAGCTGGAGGGAGATCCCAATGCGATTCGCGGCTACTACACCACGCTGCGTTCGAACAAGATCGATGCCGATCTATCGCAAGGATTGTATTTCGAGCAGGACTGGGCCTCGTTACCGGCAGTGATGCCGGTCGCTTCCGGCGGCATTCACGCGGGGCAGATGCATCAGTTGCTGCATCTTCTGGGTGAAGATGTCGTGCTGCAGTTCGGCGGTGGCACGATTGGCCATCCCGACGGAATTGCACAAGGCGCAACCGCGAATCGCGTGGCCACGGAGGTGATCATCCAGGCCCGCAACGAAGGCCGCGACTATCTCAACGAGGGGCCGGAGATATTGAACAAGGCTGCACGATGGTCGCCGGAACTGCGCAAGGCGTTGGATATCTGGAAGGACGTCAGCTATGACTTCGAGTCCACGGACGTACCCGACGCGGTTGGCACGGTTACCGTGGCATGAGCTGCGGTTTGCGAATCGCAGTTGTTAAGGCGGTACTGTTGAATGGAGACGAATCATGCGTATCACGCAAGGTACCTTTTCTTATTTGCCCGACTTCACGGAAGACCAGATCAAAGCGCAGGTGCGCTATTGCTTTGATAATGGCTGGGCGTTCTCGATCGAGTACACGGATGACCCGCACCCGCGGAATTCGTATTGGGAGATGTGGGGGCTTCCAATGTTCGATTTGCAGGACTTGAATGCCGCAATGGATCGGCTCGACGAATGTCGCAAGGCCTTCCCCGAACACTACATTAAGTTGAATGGCTATGACCGCACCAAAGGCAAGCAAACGACGATGGTGAGTTTCATCGTGCAGCGGCCCGAGGACGAACCTGGGTTTTCTTTGGACCGCACGGAAGGATCGGATCGCCGCATCCAGTACACCATTCGATCGAGAAGCAAGTCCGCGAACTAGAACCGCGAGCAAATGCCATGCACAAACTCGATCCAGATTCCATGGTGGAGGCAGAGCCCGAGGCCGAAGAGAGCCTGGTGGATATCGGTGCAGCGCATCGCGATTCGAAGCTCGACGAAATTCTGGATGAACTCGATCGAGAGCTTGTCGGCCTGAGCCCGGTTAAAACTTACATTCAGCGCGTGGCATCTCTGTTGTTGGTGAGTCGCTTGCGCGAAAAAGTTGGATTATCCACCGAGCGCCCTACGTTGCACATGTCCTTTACCGGACATCCAGGCACCGGAAAGACTACAGTCGCCATGCGCATGGCAAAGATACTGCACCACCTGGGTTATCTGCGGCGCGGCCATCTGGTGGTTGCCACGCGCGACGATCTGGTGGGTCAATACGTTGGGCACACGGCTCCCAAGACGAAGGAGATTCTGAAGAAAGCAATGGGAGGCGTGCTGTTCATCGACGAAGCCTATTACCTCTACCGGCCGGAAAACGAACGCGACTACGGGCAGGAAGCGATTGAGATGTTGCTGCAGGCCATGGAAAATCAGCGCGACGATTTGGTGGTGATCCTGGCCGGCTATCAGGATCGAATGGCCACTTTCTTTCAGTACAATCCCGGGTTTCGCTCCCGGGTGGCGCACCATATCAGCTTTCCCAATTACACGTTGGAGGAGCTGGCGGCGATTGCCGAATTAATGCTGCGTGAGCAGAACTACACGTTTGATGACGAATCGCGGCAAGCGTTTGTGGAATACCTCGAATTGCGGACCAGGCAGCCTCAGTTCGCCAATGCCCGCAGCGTGCGTAATGCCATCGACCGAATGAAGCTACGGCAAGCCAGCCGGCTGGTGACGGCGGGCGGGTGCGTGGGCAAAGAGCAACTGGTTCGTATTGCCGCAGTTGACGTACGCGGGAGCCGGGTCTTTGAGGGAGGACTGGACGGGGAAGCCGAAACGGGCGCTGTCAGGGGCACGCTGGCGCGGAGCAGGGGCAAGGAGAAATGATGAGATGAAAAGAAGACCAATCCTGCTGGGCATCGTGGGCGACAGCGCGGCCGGCAAAACAACCATCACCCGGGGATTGACCCGCCTGCTGGGTCCGGAGCGGGTGACGCATGTGTGCGCCGACGATTATCACAAGTACGACCGCGCCGAGCGAGCGCGCCTGAACATCACTCCGTTGCATCCCGATTGCAACTTTCTCGACATTCTCGAGTTACACCTCGAGCGTGCGCACTACGGGCAGGCCATGCTCAAGCCGGTCTATGACCACAGCACAGGCTCGCTGGTTCGTCCGGAGTATGTGGAACCGCGAGAGTTCGTGATTGTGGAAGGGCTGCTGGGATTTCACACGCCGGCGATGCGGCAATTCTATGACGTTAAGGTATTTCTCGATCCTCCCGAGGACATGAGGCTGCTGTGGAAGATCAAACGGGATACCGCCAAGCGTGGTTATGTGCCGGAGCAGGTACTGACAGAAATGGAGCGGCGCGAGCCGGATTCGCGAGACTTCATCCGTCCGCAGCGCGAATTCGCCGACATTGTCGTGCGCTTCCATCCGGAAAGTGGCGTGGGATCGGACCAGGCAGACGGGCATTTGAATGTTCATCTGGTATTGCGCCCGACCATTCCGCATCCCGACCTTACCTATCTGGTGAACGCTCAAAACGGCCACGCCGCAGGAATTCGGCTGGATCTCGGACGCGACTGCGGACGTCCGGTGGAGTTTCTTGAGGTGGACGGCAGCGTGAGCCGCGAGCACGCCGCCCAACTGGAACATGCCATCTGGAAGCATCTTCCCGATCTACGGCCGCTGCGCGCCGACCAGTTCGGCGATTACAACGACGGCAGTGAAGTGCGGCATAGCGATCCGCTGGCCCTCACGCAGTTGCTCATTACCTATCACTTGTTGCGCGCCTACAGCAAGGACAGCCCCATGCCGTTCGCCCGGCCGGTCGCGGCCCTGAGCCGGCTGAAGTCGGTACGGGACGAAGCGTCAGTGGAAGCTGTTACCAAACGATGAGTCCGGCTGCCAGAACTGCCTAACGCAATCTAGCTTCAACTGTCATTCCTGTTACGCCATCAACGACGGCCAAGTCCCGTGGCGCTCGCTCATCATGCGATGAGCGGGCTCTTTCTTCTATAATCGCTCCGTTTCCCGGAGGCGTTCGAATGGCCGACGAAAAGCGAGACCGCGAATTGGGCATGGGGCGCCCGATTTCGAGGAGGGACTTCCTGAACGGAGCGGTGGTGGGAATCGGAGGAGTGCTGGCGAGCCAGCGTGCGCTGGCGGCCCTGGCGCCGGCGGAGTTCGCGGTGCAGACTGATGCGCCGCCGTTCTGGCCCGAGAAGGCCGCGGACTACTATCCTCCAGCACTTACCGGCATGCGCGGGAACCACGATGGAACATTTACTTATGCCCATCGCTTGCGCGATGGCGAGGCTTGGGACGCAGACGGTGGCCCGCAACCGACGGGTGAGACCTATGATCTGGTCGTGGTCGGGGGTGGAATCAGCGGCCTGGCGGCAGCGTATTTCTTTCGCAAGAGCGCGGGAGAAAAAGCGCGCGTGCTGGTGATCGACAATCACGACGACTTCGGCGGACACGCCAAGCGCAACGAGTTCCATTCCGGCGGCCGCTTGCTGCTCGGCTATGGGGGGACGCAGTCGATCGAGAGCCCGGGAAAGTACAGCGCCGAAGCGAAGCAGTTACTGGTCGAGCTGGGAATCGATACGCAGAAGTTTGTGAAAGCCTACGACCAGAAGCTGTACGCATCGCGGAAGCTGGGAACCGGCTTTTTTTTCGATAAGGAAACGTTCGGCGAAGACCGGCTGGTCGCGGGGCTGGGAACGACGCCCTGGGCCGAGTGGCTGGCGAAGACGCCTTTGCGCGACGACCTGCGACGGGACATCGCACGGGTGTACACGGAAAAGGTGGATTACCTGCCCGGACTCTCGCGGGAAGAGAAGATCGCGAAGTTGTCGAAGATCAGCTATGCCGATTTTCTGACCAACATCTGCAAGGTGAATCCGGAGGCGTTGAAGTTTTTTCAGAGCTACACGCACGACCTCTTCACCGTGGGAATCGATGCGGTACCGGCGATTGAGTGCTACGTGGAGGGCGACGACTATGGCGGGATCACGTACGCCGGTTTCCAGAGTATGGATCTGGGGGATGACAAGAAGGAAGAGCCGTATATCTATCACTTCCCGGATGGAAATGCTTCGATCGCGCGCTTGCTGGTGCGGTCTCTGATTCCGGGCGCGGTGCCCGGGAGCACCATGGAAGACGTGGTGACGGCGCGGGCCGATTACAGCCGGCTGGATCGGGATGCATCGGGTGTCCGCATCCGCCTGAATAGTACTGTTGTGAATGTGAAGCACACGAGCGTCGGAGCGGCGAAAGAAGTTGAGGTGGCGTACGTGCGAGGCAGGAAGTTGCAATCGGTCAGAGCGAAGCAGTGTGTGCTTGCCTGTTACAACGGCATGATTCCTTACCTGTGTCCGGAGTTGCCGGAGAAGCAGAAGGAAGCCTTGGCGTACCTGGTGAAGTCGCCGCTGGTGTACACGCACGTCGCGATTAGAAACTGGACATCGTTTGAAAAATTAGGAGTGCGGCACATCGAGGCGCCGGGAAGTTATCACGTGTACACCGCGCTCGATTTTCCGGTGAGCCTGGGCGATTATGCATTTCCCGGCAAGCCGGAAGAACCGATGGTGCTTTTCATGCTTCGCACTCCGTGCAAGCCGGGGTTGCCGGTGCGCGATCAAAATCGCGCGGGCCGGGCGGAGTTATTGCGCACACCGTTTTCCACGTTTGAGCGCAACGTGCGCGACCAACTGGCGCGGATGTTGGGGAGTGCGGGCTTCGATCCTGCACGCGACATTGATGGCCTCACGGTGAACCGGTGGGCGCACGGATACGCTTACGCCTACAATCCCTTGTTTGATCCGAACTGGGCCGAGGAGGAGAAGCCTTGGGTGGTCGGCCGCAAGCCGTTCGGGCAGATTGCAATCGCGAACTCGGATGCGGGGGCTTCAGCCTATACCGATTGCGCGATTGATCAGGCTTTTCGGGCAATCGGCGAGTTGAGAGCGCGGAAGGCCTGATCGCGATAACGAGGATGTTTTAGTTTCGCAGTAAAGGCTTGGAAATCCGATGTCATCGTCCCGGGCTTCAGGCGAGAACGTTTAGGCCGCTCTTGCTTGCATATACGCTTTCCAATACGGAAGTCGTGAGGTCTGGGCTGCTGGAAGAAGCCGTACTCGGATTCACCGTGCTGAGTAGGTCTTCAACTAACTGCAGGGATTGAGTTGCGGCGGTGATCTCGTTGGTCTCCGACAGCGAAGGGGAGTTTTTCAAGTCGTTCTGCACGGTCGCAAAAGCAGACTGGGCGGTGGATAGATCGCCTGAGCTCAGTGCGCTGCCGAGCGATGTCAGATCAGTTGCGAGCGGAGAACTGGTCGACGCACTGCTTCCGCCGGCCGCCGCGGAATTTTGGAAGAGACTCTGCAGGGTCTGGAATGCCGACTGGGCGCCATTCAGGTCGCCGGATGCAAGACTGTTTTGCAGATTTTGCAACGTCTGCTGTACCTGATTCGAGTTGCTTGTCGAGAGAACGTACTGGCTGAGGCCTGCGGCCGAAATCGAACCAATTGTCACCGTTCCACCTCTCCCGCGGGGAAGCTTGCGCCCCACCCGGTCTTACCTGCACTATCGGCAGTCCCGTTCAAAACCTTTAGGACATAAGTTTTTCCAAAAGTTCGATCCAAGGGTCTCTTCATTTCATGACGCAACCCGTCGCAAGGCGCGGTGCGGTTCTTTTCTTCGTGTTCCCCCTGACACGCTGTGTCCCATGTGCGCCTCGTTTTGCGAACGTTATCTTAGGAAGTACTTATCCTGCATGGGAATCCAAGTTTGGTCCGTACCTTGCTTTCTATTTGCAGCGTCGGCTTCGCAGTTTATAGTTCAGTGTTCAGAAAGCAGGAGTCATGAGACGGAGATTCATCGTCTCGGCCAAAACCGCAATTGCGGCTGGATTCGTCCTGATTCTTGTACTCGGGGCGGCCGCAATCTGGCGCGCTTCGCGGGCGCTCCATTCAGCGGCGCAAGACATCCGCTCGGAACACGAGATCCGCTTTGTAGTTCGTCCGCTTCCCCCTGCGGTGAACACCGATTTCGAGCCGATCAGTTCCGCGGGAGTATTCTTCGCGGGCGCGCGTTTCCAGGATCATCTTTATGTGGCAGGCCCCGCCGGACTCCTGGAATATGACCTGGATGGCGCCCAGCTCCACCAATACGCAGTTGGCCGCGAGCTTCCCGGATCGCCGCTGATCGCGCTTGCCCCCGCCGTTTTGGCCGACTCCCGCGAACCTGAGCTTATCCTTGCGACCGCCGATGACGGGCTGCTCGCCTTCGATGGAAGGGCCTTCCGCCAGATTTTTCCCTACGGTTCCGATACACGCGCCATCACGACGATTTTGTCCGCTGCTTCCGGCCATCTTCTTATCGGCACAAAAAAGAAAGGCGTTCTCGTTTACGACGGAAAACAAATCGCGGTTCTGCACGCCACATTGAAAGACATCTATGTGACCGCCCTTGCAGGCAGTGAATCCGATCTTTGGATCGGTACTCTGAGCGGCGGCGTGCTTCACTTCCATGCGGGCGCGACCGACAGCTTCACGGAAGCTCAGGGATTGCCGGATCCCCAGGTCACCTCCCTTGCAGTGGCCGGTGACACAACCTACGTCGGCACGCCGCTCGGTGTAGCCGTCTTCAGCCGTGGGCGTCTTTCCCGGGTGCTCGCTCCCGGAGTGCTGGCGACTGCTCTGCTCGCGACTCGCGACCAGCTATATGTCGGGTCCGAAGATCAGGGGGTGATCTCGGTTCAGCTCGCAGGTCGCCGCCCTAATCCAAACGCCTTCCACGATTCTCAATTGTCTGGAGTGCGGCAGCTTTTTGTTTCTGGAGACGGGCTGTTCGCCCTGGCTCGTAATGGGCTGTACCGCACGAAGCCTCGCGAATTCGGCTGGCAGCGTGTACTAGAAGCAGGTGCGGCTACGCTTAGCGATCGCAACATTTCCGCGCTCGCAACGGACGCGAGTGGCCGCCTCTGGGTCGGCTATTTCGATCGCGGCCTCGATATTCTTGCTGCCGACACAAGCCGCGCGAACCACGTCGAAGACGAGCACGTATTTTGTGTCAACCGCATTTTTCCTGACGCGAAGACCGGCACAATCGACGTCGCCACCGCCAACGGCCTGGTTCGCTTCGACAACGCTGGCGCCGAGCAGCAGGTGCTGACTCGCACCGACGGGCTCATTGCCGATCACATCACCGATATCGCTGCTTACGGCGACGGGCTCGCCCTCGCCACTCCCGCCGGACTGACCTTCCTCGACGCGACCGGTGCGCGCAGCATGTATGCGTTTCATGGACTGGTTAATAACCACGTCTATGCGCTCGGAGTTTCCGGCGACGAACTCATTGCCGGCACGCTCGGTGGCATCTCGGTTCTAGACAAAGGCGCCGTCGCGGCGAACTACACCACCGTGACTTCCAACCTGAAGCACAACTGGATCACGGCCGTCGTCCCGGTCGGCGACGAATGGATGGTCGGCACATACGGCGCGGGCATTCTCGGCCTCGAGCATTCTGGGCGCTTCCATTCTTTCGAGGAAGCTTCCGGACAGTTTGAAGTAAACCCCAACGCGATGCTGGTCACTCCCGATTATGTGCTGGCGGGTACTTTGGGAAATGGTCTGTATCTTTATGATCGGCAGTCCAGGCGCTGGTCCGTCATCGACGCCGGGTTGCCTTCTTTGAACGTGACCGCGCTCGCTCGCGGCAATGGCTATATCTATGTTGGGACTGACAACGGTCTGGTCCGCATTCCAGAGCAGAAGCTGCACTCATGAAAAACTTTCTCTTGGCGGTTCTTATTTCACTCCTGACGTCGACGCTGCTGTTTGCCGACGCGGGCATTCTTATTCCTCGTGACAAGCAGCAGCCCGACCCCGCGATCCTCTCGCTCGAAGAAATGGAAATCACCATCCGCATCGACAACGGCGACGCACAGGTCTTCGTGCGCCAGGTTTTCGCTAATCACACCGGCGGCGTTCAGGAAGGAGACTACATTTTCGCTCTGCCCAGCCACGCCACTATCTCCGATTTTGCTACCTGGGACGGACCTACGAGGCTTCCCGCTTCCATCCTCGAACGCAAGCGGGCCGAGGAGATCTACAACCAGCTCAAGCAGCAGGCGATCGATCCCGGCCTTCTGCAGATGGGTGAACGTGGCGCCGAAGAGGCCAAGCGCACTTCCATCTTCAGCGCACGCATCGTTCCTATTCCCGCCTTCGGAACGAAACGCCTGGAGATCGAATATCACGAATCAATTCCAGTGGAGAATCTGAAGTCGTACTTTGCCATCCCGCTGCGCCCGGATGCGTATCAGGCGCAAGCCGCGCGCCATCTTCGCATCAATGTCGAGTTGCATACGGCTCACGCGACTCGGAACTTCCAGGCGCCCGCAAAAAGCTTCCCTTTGCAACTCGAACAGAACACGGCTCACATCGTCCAGGGCCACTTCGAAGGAGAGAACGTCAACCTCGGTGAAGATTTCGTGATCACCTACGATCTGGATCCTGCTGCGTCAGACAAGCTTCAGATTCTGACGTATCGCAATCCGGTCACCGGCCAGCCTTCGCCGACAGAAACCATGCCCGTCCGCAGTACGAACGAGCCTGGCTTCTTTGAAACGGAGGCGTTGCTTGGGCTCGGAAGTAGCTCCGGTTCTGCGGCAAACTCAGCCAGCGGTGGGCCCAAGACCGTCATCATCCTGTTCGATACATCGCTTTCCATGCAATGGGAAAAGCTGGAGCGCAGCTACCAGGCTCTGGAAACGCTGCTGCGGACTCTCCGCTCCGTTGACCGATTCAGTCTCATACTCTTCAATACTGAAATTCACGCGTTGCCCGTCAGTGCTGCGGATGCTGACAGCGTTCAGCACGCCATTGATTTTGTCCACGCCAGCCGGCTGCGCGGTGGCACCGATCTGCGACGCGCCCTGCAGGCCGGACTCCAACAAGCGACGTCTCCCGGAGCGGCTAACACTTATCTGGTGATTCTTAGCGATGGGGGCGCGACCCGCGGTCCCATCACAAACGCCAAACTCGCGACTTGGTATGCCTCTGCCTGGCAGCAACTGCCGGAGGTTCAGCGCCCGCGCACTTATATTCTCGCCGTCGGCGACGATGCCAACTTGCCGCTTTTTCGCATGCTCGCCCGCCAGGATGGAGTCCTCGAACACGTGCTTTCGACTGAGCCCATGGAGTTCAAGCTGAACTCATTCCTTTCGAAGATCGGTCGCACTCCCATCGGCCAGCTCGATCTTGCGATTGCTCCGGAAAGCGCTGTTGATGCGGTCTACCCGCTTCAGGCCGCAACTTTCTCCGGATCACTGGCTTCGTGGGTCGGGCGCTACCAGAAGCCGCAGGAGACCGTCAGCTTCAAGGTTCATGGAATGCGCGACGCATCTTCCGTGGAGCTGACAGGCAAAGTCAACTTCCCGCGCGAATCTTTCGATCATCCACAGCTGCCACGCCTTTGGGCGCGCGCCCGCGTCGATGCACTGCTCGAGAAGATCGAGCGTGAAGGCGAAGATCAAGCCACCATCGACGAAATCATCCGCCTGGCGCGTCAGTACAAGTTCGTCACGCCCTACACATCGTTCCTCGCCGTGCCGCGCGCGCTGCTACGTCCCCGCGTCATCCGCCCCGGCGATCCCATACTTCGAGTCAGGACTGACCCATCGATCAGTTCCGTTGTCGCGCTCTTTCCCTTTGGATTAATGCAGCCTCTGCGATATCTCTCAACGGAAGACATCTGGCAGACCCGCTTCCTTGCTCCCACCGACATGCAGGATGGAACCTACACCGTGCGCTTAATTCTGCGCGATCGCATGGGGCGCACGTATCGTGAGTCAAAGACATTCGTGATCGCCAGCAAGCCACCGGTGGTTGAGGTCAAGCTTGAGCGCAAACGCTTTCAACGCGGCCAGGCAATTGACCTGAAGGTCCAAGCCTCGCAGAGTACTCGCACGCTGGTCGCACGACTCGAAGGTGCAGCGCCTGTTGAACTCAGGTGGAATCCGCAAGCAGCCGCCAATACCGGAGAGTTGCTCATTCCCGAGCAGACGATCCCCGGTTCTTACAAGCTGACGGTCACCGCCGAAGACATTGCCCACAACATTGGTACCGGGGAGGTGCAGATTGAAGTACTTCCTTAATTCATCTCCGAAAAATACCTCGAGCAAGCCCATGCGCCTGCTTGCCATGGCTGTATTTGCGGTTGCGATCGGTTCGACCGTCGCCGCTCTGGGCGAGTTGCCCTCGTGGATTCGCAATATCGAGGGTTCAAGCGTGCTGGAGGCCGTGTTCTTCCGCGTGATGTCGTTGCCCGGAGGCGCCGTGCCCTTTCGCCGTCCTCCGCGCGAAACCCGTCCTGCGCTTTCCGACCTTATCAAGAATCAGCCCCGCAATGCCGACCTGTATTCTCTGCGGGCTCTGGAGGACGAACAACAGCTCGACTTTACCGCTGCTGAATCGGACTGGAAATCCTACGTCGAGAATTCGTCGGATAAAATCGAGGCTCAAGTTGCTCTGGCCGACTTCTATCATCGCCGCCTGCGTCCAGCGGATGAGATCAAAACGCTATCGTTGGTCGCGGCCGCCGCGCCCATTCCGGCAGAGAAGTTGACGCAACCCACGCAGCAGCGCTCCTGGCAGGCGTTTGAGCGCATCTTCAGTGTCGTTCAAGCCCAGGGCCTCGCGAAAGACGCTTCCGTGGCCCAGTACCGGGCCTGGATCGCGCGCTATCCGCAAGAGCAATCGCTCTATGTGCATTTCCTCCACTTTCTGGTTGCGCAAAAGGAATTTGCCGCTGCCGGACAGCTGATCGCCAATTACCACAAACAGTTCCCCAACGACCAGGTCTTTCCCGTGAAAGCGAAGGCGATGGTCGAATATCGACACGGCTCTGCCCGCGAGGGCTTGGCGGTGTATGAGCAGGAATTCCAGCCGCTCTGGGACCCCGACCTGGTTAAGAGTTATTTTGATCTGCTGCGTGAGACCCGGAATCTTCGTAAGTTCCTCGACCAGGCTCGCGCCGCACTGGCATCGAATCCCGTGGATTTGAACGCGACCGCGCGCATCTTTTATTACTACCAACAGCAGGGCAAGATCGAGGTGTCGGAGCAAGCAATTGCCGGCTTCCGCCTCCACAAAGATGCTGGCAAGTCGCCGTGGACGTCGCAGGAACTCTACATCTGCGCCCGCCTTCTCGAAGACATCCACGCCTATCCCGAAGCAGCGCGCTATTACTTTGCGCTCTACAACAGCAAGGGACTTCCCGACGCGCAAGAGCAGGCGATCGCGGGGCTTACAAATCTCTTGCTCACCGCGCCGGAAACCCCAATCCGCTTTGGTTCCGGCGAACTTTCCATGTATCGGGATATCGCCACCATGGATCAGGGCCCCGGCTATTTGAACGGGATTCTTTCGCTGATCCTGAACACAACGGAGCCGGCTTCCCATTACGCAGCGGAAGAACAGCGCGCCGTGCCTTACTTCCATCGTTCTCGCGCCGCCGAATTGCTAGCCTTGCTCGACGCAAAGTTTCCCCACTCTTCTCGTCGACCCGAACTTCACGCCAGCCTGCTTGAGTTTTATTCGGCCACGGCGGAAAGCGACGCGGTAATTCAAGGTGGCCGCGATTTTCTTACGGAGTTCCCGAATGCTCCGCAACGCACCGCTGTCGCTTTGCTCATGGCCGATGCTTACTCGCGCAAGGACGACGCGCCGAGTGAGTTCGCCATCTACGATTCGGTGCTTCAGGAACTAGCATCCCAGGCGCAGAACCTGCCTCTGGGATCCATCGCGGAAGGGATGAACTCGTCCTACAACTACGCACGTCCTGCGATCAATGCTGGTATGCACACCGACGCGGAGGAAGAAGGGGGCGGAGAAGAAGAGCCGGAAAGCGGCTGGCCGCGAGCAAGCGTCGGGCTCCGGCGCTCGCCCGGCGGAGCTTTCCAGATCAATTCGACCGCCTCGCCTGCTGTACAGCCCGGAGCCCGTTCGTCCGAATACGCGCGCATTCTGGAGCGCTATCTTGCCCGCCTCGTCCAAATGAAACAAATCCCGCAAGCCCTGGCCGTGCTGCGTCGCGAGATTGACCGCAATCCCGACGACCCCGGCCTGTACGAACGGCTCGCGGTGTTTCTCGAGCAGAACCAGTTGGGTGCAGAACAGGAGGAAGTCTACCGCCGCGCGATCTCGCGTTTTCCCGACCCCTCCTGGTACGACAAGCTCGCGCGCTTCTATCTGCGTCAAAGAAGAAACTCTGACTTCGAACAGCTAACCCGTGACGCCGTCAAGACCTTCAGCGGCAGTGATCTCGAGCGCTACTTCTACAGCGTCAATGGCGGTGGCCCCGTGCTCTATTTGCGCTTGAACCAGTACGCCAATCAACGTTTCCCGCACAATCCGGTATTCGTTCGAAACCTTCTCGCCGCCTACCGGACGCCTGCGACTAGCGATCCAGTTGCGTGGGAGGCATTGTTGCGCCAGCACTGGTTCGAGGAAGCAAACCTTCGCGCTGAGTTCTTTGAGTTTCTTTCCCGCACCGGCAGGCTGGAGGTAGAATTAAGCGCTCTGCGACAGAGTGCGCCCGATGCTGCGAGTTGGGAGAGCAATCCAGCCGCCGCCGACTTCCTCGCCAATGCCAACCTGTGGCGTTCGCACTTTGAGGAGAGTGCGCCGATACTTCGGTCGCTTGCCGCTCAATACCCTGTCAACTTCGAAATTGCCCGCACCGCTTCGTCCGTGTATCGCTCGCTGGCATATTTCGAGCCTGCCGATACCGCCGTCGCTGTGCACATCGAGGACAATCTGCTCCAGGCCAATCCCGGCGATACCCAAATCCTCGCTCGTATTGGCGACATCTACGCCGATCACGATCAATTTACGCAAGCTGCTCCCTATTGGGAACGTATCCCCCGGGTTTCTCCCGGCCAAGCCGGCGGATACCTCGATGCCGCGACCATTTACTGGGACTACTACGACTTCGATAACGCTCTCCGCCTGCTCCACGAAGGGCGCGACCGCCTTGCCGATCCCAATCTCTATTCCTACGAAGCGGGCGCGATCTACGAAAACAAGCGTGACTATCCCCACGCCATCGAAGAATACGTAAAGGGCTCGCTTGCCGATTCCGCCGATTCGCCCGCCGAACTCCGTCTGCTTGCACTCGCACGCCGCCCGAAGTTCCGCGACCTCGTAGATCAAAGCACGGCCGCGATCGTGGCGCCATCTGATTCCTCCATGCGCGCGATCTATCTTCGCGTCAAGGTGATGGAAGCTCAGAACCGCAAACCGGAAATGGAGACATTGCTCGACGCAATTGTGAACAGCACAACTTCCCTCGAGCAGGCGGAAGACCTGGAAAACCTGGCGCAGCAGAAATCGCTCGAAGCTGTTCGCCAGCACGCGCTCGAAAAACAGGCCGTACTCACCACCGACCCGGTCGCCCGCCTCCAACTTCGCTATGCGCTGATTCGCCTGTATGAAGGCCGCAAGGATCTCGTGTCGGCGCAGAAGAACGTCGAAGCGCTCTACCGTGAGAATCCCAAGATTCTTGGAGTTGTTCGCTCCACTGTCGATTTCTACTGGCGCACCAGGAACTACCCTCAGGCGATTTCAGTTCTGCTGCAGGCTGCCAAAGACGCCGATCCCGAACTGCGCGCTCCGTTCACCTATGAGGCCGCTCGCAAATCGACCGAAGCGAAGCAATACCAGCAAGCGCGCGATCTTCTCACGCAGCTGTTGAAAGATTCTCCTTACAACGGCGAATACTTCGCAGCCATGGCAGACACCTACGCGCAAGCGAGCGATGACCAGGGTTTGAAGCAGTTCTACACGGAGAAGATCGCGCTGCTTCGAAGCTCATCGCTTCCGGCGGATACGCGCAAGGCCCAGATTGCTACTTTACGGCGTGGTCTGATTCCCGCGCTCACTCGCATGAAGGACTACCCGGGCGCGATTGATCAGTACATCGAACTCATCAATAATTTTCCAGAAGACGACGCGCTCGTTGCCGAGGCGTCGTTGTACGCACTGCGTTTTCAGCGCCAGCAACAACTCGTCGACTTTTACGCTAAGACGGTTGTTCAGTCACCGCGCGACTACCGCTGGTCCATGGTGCTGGCTCGGATTCAGACCAATCTCGAGAACTACCCGGCCGCGATCGAGACCTACGCCAAGGCCATCACCGTTCGCCCCGATCGTGTCGACCTCTACACCGCTCGTGCTGGCCTCGAAGAACGGTTGATGCGTTTCGATGATGCCGTCTCCGACTACGAACACATCTATCAGCTTGCGTACAAAGATCCGCAGTGGATGGAGAAAATCGCCACCGCGCGAGCGCGCCAAGGCAAGAAAAGTGAAACCGTCACCGCCCTCAAAACTGCACTGATCGATGGCCGGCCAGAAATTGCCTCCAACTATTTCGAGGTCGCGCGCCGTTTGGAATCCTGGGGAATGCTTGCGGAAGCCCGTACCTTCGCAGAACTCGGAATCAAAACTGCCGGACCTGACCTACTGGCTGCCACGGAGAATCATTCTGGAGCGAAAACCTACGTTCGCATCATGACTCGACTCCGCCAGCAGGAGCAGGCATACGCCGTGCTGCAGAGTGCCGTCGCGGACGCGTCCTTGAACCTCCCCGTTCTCAAGGAACAAGTCGCAACCCGCGGAATCGCCGCCGTCACGGATGCCCAGTGGCGCGAGAGAGCGCGCCGTATCCGCATCGAGACTGCTCGCAATGGCATGGCCGCCGTTCTCGCGGAAATGGGAAACAGCGTCAACTCATACTTCATACCCGAGGAGAGGCTCACGTTCGCCCACTTTGCAGAATCGAAAAGGATCGGCATGAACGTTGCCGATGTCGAAAAGTTCGCCATCCCTCTCGCCCAAAGCGCAGCTCTCGCCGACCAGGAATCTCGATGGCGTTTTGAAGTGATGATGCAAGTTCCAAATGACTACCCCAATCTCTACAGCCGAATGCCGGTCTTCGCCGACCTGCAGCGTCGGCGGGGACGCTTTGCCGAACTGGGCTCGCAGTTGGAGCAGTTCGCGGCAGCGCTGCCACCAGCCAATCGCCATGCTCCGTTGCGTGAAGCCGCCGACGCTTACCGTTCCGCGGGCGACCAACAAAACGAGTTGTGGCTGCTCTCCAACATTTTTGCCTACAACCTAGACAACTCCCACCAACAGCGTCTCTTCCAGTTGCTCCTGGCACAGCGGCCGCAGGATCTCGTCGCGATCGCCGCAGCCTGGAATTCCGCAGGCGAAAATGCCGCCGACTACATTGTGGCGAACGGTGGATCCGCCCTCGCCCGCACTGCGGTTGTAGCGCGCGGACAACATCGCCCGCCGGTCTGGAGCAAGTCATACCTCGGGCTCGTTGGACTGTACTACTCCGATCCGGCCGCGGAGGTAAACGACGCTTTCCTCGGCGCCCTTGGCGACAACACCATCGCAGAACGCCTCGCCAGGCCTGTTGACCGTGCGCAGCAACTAGCCGGCAACACCTGGTTCTACTACGGATCTCGCTACGGTGAGTACCTGGGGGCAACCAAACAAGGCAGCCCCGAAGACTTTCTGTCCGCGATTCTGGAGCAGAGTCCGGCGTCGTTCTCGGGATATTTGACCTTGGCCGACTACTACGCCGGCTCCGGCGACACCGAACGCGCCATTGCGGATTACGACCACACGCTCGAACTTTCCCCCAACCTGCCCGATGTTTATGACAGTCTCGCCCTCGCCTATTACAAGCGCGGCGATCGCGCTGCTGCTCTCGCCGAGTGGAAGCAGTCATTCGCGGCACTCTCGAAGCAGCTCAACAGTTCGCATCTCCCGGAGAGTTTCTGGAAGGATTTCGGGCACGCTTGCGATCAGCTCCGCGCCCGGCATCTTTACTTAGAGCTCAAGCCCGATACCGACGCCATCATTCGAGCCTACCTGCGCCACAATGGCAACTACCGCTCGAACGCTGTGTTGCAGCCCGCTTACGCCGCCGTCGGTGACCCCGCGTCCGCTACAGCGTGGCTCCTGGATGTTGTCTCCGTAGCGCAAGATCCCGCTCAGATTTTGGCCGATCTCGTGGACGTTCCCTGGATTCCACGCCTGCAACGCGCGCCGATTTATCAGCGCATTCTCCAGTCCAAACGGGATGCGCTTGTTAGTCTTCTTGGCCTTGAGCGTGACAGCGCCCAGCAGGCTCTCGGTTCCTGGCAAGTGCGCTGGATCAGGTACCTCATGCTCACCAAACAATATGTGCCAGCGGCCGATGCCATCGCAGCTGTATCCAGAGAGACTCGCGAGGCGGAGTCCGCCAGTCTCGTTCCACTCGACCTGCAGGTAGCGGCGCAGCTGGGAAATTTGGACTCTAAAATCGCCGGGTATCGCGCCGCGCCCCAGAACATTCCCGATTCAAATCTGCTTCGAACCGCGGCACGCCAGTTGTTCGAAGCCGGAGACAAGCAGTCTGCGCGCAAAATTCTCGAATTCGTATTTGCTCGTGAGATCGATGAGCACCAACTCAATGCCGCCAACTTCATGGGTCTGGCCGAGATTCGCCTGGCTTCGGGAGATACTGCCGGCGCCCTCGATCTCCTTCGCCGATTGGTTGTGGTCGTGGGAAATCCGTTCGAGAACCTCGATCCGGCCGCAGCGTTGCTGGAGAAAACCGGCCACAACGCCGAAGCCATCGAGTTTCTCGATCAGCTCGTCAAGTCGGAGCCCTGGGACGCTTCTTACCGTTTGCGTCTAGCCGAGGCTAGAGCAGGCGCAGGGCAGAACCTCGCTGCGTCTCAGGAAGCTCTAGTCTCGCTCGCTTCTGGGTTGGAAGTTCCGTATGACCTCCGTACCAGGGCAGCCTTCGCTCTCGTAGGCCGTTCACACCCCGATCTTGGGAGCGGCGAACTGAACCTGCTCGCCGGAAGCCCAACTGCCATTTCTCAAATCGCCGCTGACAAATTCTACTTCTACGAAACCCGCATCAAGGCCGCACAGAACGTAGCCGATGCTCAGGCGAAGCTCGAACTGCTAAGCCACTGCATCATCGATTTTCCGCGGCGTGATGAAGCCCGTGTTCCGCTGTTCCACGCTGCGGCGAATCTGCGCTCTGATGAATATGCTCTCGGTGTTCTGGAACCGCAGCTGCACACACAATTCCTCGTCACCAATGCTCCCCCTTCGGCCAACTACGAAGAAGAACGGATCATCACTTCAGACAACGACGAAGAAGATGAAAGCGAGCCGACTAACATCCCGATTACGCCGTCGCCCAAAATCTCCCGCGCCCAACAAGCGCAATTGGCGCAGATGATCGGCGAAATGATGATGCGGCTAAATCGGCTGTCCGACGCTGTCTCGTATTTCGAAGTGGCACGTAGCCTGGAGCTTTCGCCAGAGTTGCGACGGGAAAACAAAAAAAAGATTGCAGATCTTAAGGCCGCACTGCGAATGCAGCAACAGAATGCCGCCCGCCAGCCGCTGCTGCACGAAGCGATGGAACAGGATCGCATCGTTCGGCCGCGCTTGGTAGCCCGAACCGCTCCTGGGCCTAAGACGGGAACTCCGACAGGAGGCGTGAAACCATGAAACGAATTGCGATCTTCCTCATTATCGCCGCCCTCGGTGCAGGCATTGGCCGAGGTGCGTATTCTGCAGCCAACTCGACCGGGCAGGCACCGCTCTCGACGTACGTCCCGGCCGGCCCGCTGCTTTACCTGGAGGCCAAAGATTTTTCCGCATTACTCGCGAACTGGAACTCTTCGCCGCAGAAGAAGCAATGGCATGAGAGCGCTAACTTCGAAGTCTTTTTCCGCTCGCGTCTTTTTCTGCGTCTCAAAGGCGCGGGCAGTCAGTTCTCCGCCGCAGCCGGGTTTCCCCCCGACATGAACTTTCTTTCCCAGATTGCCGGAACGCGCAGCGCGCTTGCTCTGTATGACATCGGCAACCTGCAATTTCTCTACATCACTTATCTGCCATCCGCCAAATCCGTGCAGACAACGCTCTGGCAAACTCGCGCCAAGTTCGAGCCGCGCAGTGCCGGCGGCGTGAACTTCTACCTGCGACGGGACCCCGAGTCGCAAAAAGAAGTCGCCTTCGCGGTTTCCGGTGACTACTTACTGCTTGCGACCCGCGAAGATCTTCTCGCGGGCGCGCTGCAATTGATGTCCGGCAGCCTGAATCGCACGGTCGAAAGCGAACCATGGTGGACGCAATCGGTTGCCTCTGCCGGAGAAGCCGGCGATTTGCGGATGGTTCTCGACCTCGCGAAGATTGTTCCCAGCCCGTACTTCCGCACTTATTGGGTGCAACAAAATATCACGGACCTGACGCAATATTCCGCGGAGGTTTCTGATTTGTTTCGTTCCAATAAACAATACCGCGAAGAGCGCGTTTTGATACGGAAGGCCGCACCGTCCGCAGCAGCGGCGGCGGACGGACTCG
Source organism: Acidobacteriaceae bacterium (assembly GCA_003168355.1). Taxonomy (GTDB): domain Bacteria; phylum Acidobacteriota; class Terriglobia; order Terriglobales; family Acidobacteriaceae; genus Sulfotelmatobacter. Next base: position 44,176 of record PMSQ01000071.1, read on the forward strand.
AAGCAGCCGCCGACCTTGTTCGCCTCGTTCCCGAGAGCGCGGGCATCTACGAAGCCAAGGCTTACGCCTCGGCCGATTCCTGCTTCGACCTGCTCGAGACCAAGCTGCTCGCGCCACATCTAGGGCCCGCCCCTCCCTCGCAGATCGCCCCGCAGGTGCAACTCACCTCAGGCGAAATGGGCGCAGGCTCTGACCTTGAGACCCGCATCGATCAGTCGCCTGCGCAGCACCCCATTCCACAAAACACATCCGCGTTGAAGAAACTCCTCGACAAAACTCAGCTCCTCGCGTCGCTTCAGGTGCAATCCACCGAGCGCGACAAGGCGGGCGTCTTCGTAAGAATTAATTCCGCGACCGTTCTATCGGCAGCCGCCGACTGGAACGAGGCAAGCGTCCAATCCGTTCTCGCTGACTTTGTCCGTTCCGGTCTCACTGCCAGCCAGTTCGGTGTGGCTTGGCAGCAGAAATCCGGCTATCAGGAATTCGACGGCCTCTGGCCGCTCGTGGTCTCCGTCCACGGCAAGTATCTGCTGGTCTCTGATGATCCAAACTTAATGACGGCAATGTTGTCCAACTTCAACCGGAAATCCGATGCGCAGCCCGCGGCCTTTATTGCCGGCTTCAATCACTCCGCTGAGCGCGCTAACTTCGCGCGTTTCTCCGGTGTGGTTGACCGGCCGAACTTGGCGCAGTTCAACGTTCCCGGCATGCAGCAGCAACCGCAATTCTTTTCCGAGAACATGGCGAGCTTGAGTTCGACTCTCGCCGCCGTCGGCACAGCGCGCATCACGGTTCGCACTGACGGCGCTAAAGTCCTGCAAACGGTTACCTACGAATGGTCGCAATAAAAAATCTCGCACTGCTGTTGATTGCGAGCCTGCTGCCGCTGTCGCCTTTTGGCGGAGTCGGTGTCGACGTCAACGCTGCTCAGCACGCGAACTCCCCTCGCACCACGCTCTTTGCCCAGTCGGCCGGTCAGATGTTGAATCGGGATTTCCCCAGCGGCGATGTTTCGTTTCTGCTACTCGACGCTATCACGGGCAAAGTGCTCGCTTCACGCTGGGATAATCCGGAGGCGCCGATTCCTCTCGGCTCACTGGTGAAGCCATTCACCGCGCTGGCCTATGGTGAGCATCACTCATTCCGCTACCCGGCGCACGTGTGCCACGGAACGGCCACCGGTTGCTGGCTTCCGCGGGGCCATGGTGAAGTCGATCTCGCATCGGCGATCGCGTACTCCTGCAACTCTTATTTCCGGGTACTCACGGCGACAATGACCGCGGCTGACGTCTCGCCCACCGCCATCCGCTTTGGCCTCACGCCTCCGGGTCCGGAGACTGCGGGGCCTGCACTCGCCGGTCTCGGCAATCGCTGGGTGATCTCGCCGCTGAGCATGGCGCGCGCCTATCTCGAGTTGGTGCGCCGCCGCGATCAGCCCGGCGTGAGCCAGATTTTCGCGGGCATGGAGCAGTCGGCGAAGGAAGGAACCGGTGCCGAAGTCGATCGCGCTATCCCATTCCCCGACGCTCTGGTAAAAACCGGCACGGCGCAGTGCACTCACGTCAAGCGCGCTCCCGGTGACGGTTTCACCATCGCCATGGCTCCGTCCGACAATCCCCAACTTCTGCTCATGGTTCGCGTGCATGGCGTTCCAGGGGCCAAGGCGGCAAAGATTGCCGGACAAATGTTGCGCCGTCTGCAGGAGTAACTCGCCGCAGGATGAAAATCACAATCGCATTCCTCGCGTTCATTCTGGCAAGTTCTCTGGCTACCGCACAGGACGTCCGCGTCGGTGTGTTCGGCCTGTTCCATCCCCGCCAGCTTGCAGTGAGCGCTCCCGCCGGTTCGGCTCTGGTCGTGCACATTGCGGGAAAGTCCCTGGTGCTCGAAGAAAGCTCAGGAGTGAACATCGCGGACATCCGCGTCGGGGGAGACAACGTTGTTGTGCGCGTTGGAACCCACATCTTCCGAGCGGCGAAAATCACGGTGACCAGCCGTAACGGAGGCCCGGCCGATTTCAATCTCGCCATCGCCGGCAAGATCACGCGGCACTATCGCGGCGCACTTGAAGTGAAACCAGATTCCCGATCTCTGTCGGCTGTGGCAACCATGGATCTGGAAACTGCCGTTGCCTCCGTTGTGGCTGCGGAAGGCGCGGTGGACACGCCGCCCGAAGCGTTGAAAGCATTGTCTGTCGCGGCTCGATCTTATTTCGTTGCCGGCAAAGGGCGCCACCGCGATTTCGATTTCTGCGATACCACCCACTGTCAGTTCCTCCGCGAAGCGCCTGCGAGCAACACGGTCGCGGCCCAGGCGGTCGCTGCCACGCGGGGATTGGTCATCGCTTATCAATCTCAACCCTTCGTCGCCATGTACACGCGCAGTTGCAGCGGGCGTACGCTCACTCCTGCCGAACTTGGCCTGCCTTCAGCCGCCTACCCTTACTATTCTGTCGATTGCAAATATTGCCGCCAGCACCCGTCGCGCTGGCAGAGCCGTCTCTCGACCGAGGATGCTGCCACCCTCCACAGCTCCAACGAGTCTTCGCGTCTGCGCCTCGACCGTCGACTGGGCTGGAACGCCGTCCCAAGCAACACCTTCGTTGTCCAAAAAGAAGGTGAGCAGACCGTCCTGAGAGGAGTCGGCCAGGGACACGGCATAGGACTCTGCCAGGCTGGGGCCAGGGCGATGGCCGAAGAAGGCGCAGACTTCCGCGAAATCCTTGCTCACTATTACCCGAATACAGTTATCACCACACTCGGCGGCGCGCCTCTGCGCTGATTGCCCAGTTTCCCGCCGCTGCTATGCTCGCGGTTGCGCCCGCAAAAAAGTGATAGAGCAAATTCAAATTGTTAATCTTGCCCCCTCAAAAGCGAATCCCTAAGAAACAGCTAAGTCGTGTCGCTGATCGCATTTGCCCGTTGTAGGTTGGAGGTAAGGCTCAGGTTGCAGCCGAACACCGTTGCGGAGTTTCTGATTTTTTACTGCCGTGACGATTAGGAAAGACAATTGACGGAGAGATGCCGACCGTCCTAACATGATGTTATTGTGACCTTGCCGAACTACTACCGTCACCATCATCATCACCACGCCATGAGCGTGTCGGCGGAGCACTTCGGATGAAAGCCTAAAAGCACTCATAGGAAATCCAAGCCCGCTGATGCGAATCCCGCAACAGCGGGTTTTTTGTTTCTGTGCGAGCGTTCGCAGCACCGGGGATGGATGGTAAGAGGAGATTGCAATGGAGATCGACTTCGACAAAATGCAAGGCTTGGCGCCCGCGGTGATTCAAGATGCGGGCAGCGGCGAGTTGCTTATGGTGGGCTTCATGAACCACGACGCACTGGAGACGACGTTGCGGACGGGCTTCGTCACCTTCTACAGCCGCACCCGCCAGACATTGTGGACCAAAGGAGAAACCTCCGGTAATCGCCTTGCGGTCGTGGCGGCGTGGACGGACTGCGACCGCGACACTGTGTTGCTCTCCGTTCGCGTTTTGGGCGCGGGCGTGGTTTGCCATACGGGGTCGAAATCCTGCTTCACGCAGGAGCTACCTCTGGTGGCACCGGCGCGGGCTGTAGAAGAGGAGGCGCAATGATGAAGCTGCGTCTTGGCATTCCCAAAGGGAGTCTGCAGGAAGCGACGCTCAGCCTGTTCACGCGCGCGGGCCTGCGCGTCTACACCAGCGCGCGTTCTTACTTCGCTACAACCGATGATCCTGAGATCGAATGCCTGCTCATTCGTGCGCAGGAAATGGCGCGCTATGTCGAACACGGTGCGCTGGATGCCGGCCTGACCGGTCTGGACTGGGTGCTTGAAAGCGGCCTCGAGGTGGTCCGCGTCGCCGACCTGATCTATGCAAAACAGAGCATGGGCAAAGTGAAATGGGTGCTGGCCGTGCCGGAGGATTCGAACTTCCAGAAGCCCGAAGATCTCGAAGGCCGGATCGTCGCCACCGAACTTGTGAGTTTCACGCGCAACTACTTCGCCAGCCGGAACGTGCCCGTGCGGGTTGAGTTCTCCTGGGGCGCGACCGAAGTGAAGCCGCCGCTGCTGGCCGATGCCATCGTCGAAGTCACGGAGACCGGAAATTCGCTGCGAGCGAACCATCTGAGAATTATAGAAACAGTGTTGGAGTCGAACACGCAACTGGTCGCGAACAAGGGGGCATGGGCCGATCCCGAGCGGCGGCGCAAGATCGAAAACCTGGCTGTGATGCTTTGCGGGGCCATGGCCGCGCACGGCCGGGTCGGGTTAATGCTCAACGTGCGCAAGCCAGACTTGGCTTCGGTTCTTGCCCTACTCCCCGCGTTGAAGAATCCAACCGTCGCGCCGTTGGCGGATGGCGAATGGGTCGCCGTTAATACCATCATCGAAGAGCAGACCGCGTGGACACTGATTCCGAAGCTCAAGGAAGCGAATGCCCAGGGGATCGTTGAGTATCCGCTGAACAAGGTGGTGATGTGATGCGCATTCGCATTCTTGACGGGCTTAAGAGGGATCGGTTCGTGCGCAAGCTCGAAGAGCGCGGCGCGAGCGATCTGGCCGAGGTTGAGCCGGCGGTACGGCGCATCCTGAGCGATGTCCGGCGCAATGGGGATCGGGCTTTGCGCCGCTACGCGGCGCGGTGGGATGAATTGGGCAGGGGCGAACCTGTGCGTGTGCCCGAGGCTGACCTGCAAGAGGCCTGGCAGCAAACGTCTCCCGAGCTGCAGGCTGCGACCGCCCAGGCCGCGGGCAACATTCGCCGCTACTGCGAGTGGCAGAAACCGGAGGAGTGGCGGCGCGAAATTCATCGCGGAGTTTGCGTAGGACAGTTGGTGCGTCCTCTGGAATCGGTGGGCTGTTATGTTCCCGGAGGTCGTTATCCGTTGCCTTCCACGCTGTTGATGACGGTAATTCCCGCGCAAGTTGCCGGCGTGCCGCAGATCCGGGTGATGTCGCCGCATCCGGCGCAGGCGACGTTAGCTGCTGCTGCGTTTCTTGGCGTGCGGGAGTTTTATCGCGTGGGCGGGGCGCAGGCAGTTGCTGCACTTGCTTATGGAACGGAGAGTATCCCGCGCGTCAACAAAATTGTCGGTCCGGGCAACCGGTACGTGACCGCAGCCAAGAAGCTGGTTGCATTCGATTGCGCGATTGAATTTCTGGCTGGTCCGACCGAGGCCGTGTTCATCAGCGAAGAGGGCGATCCAGTTTTCATCGCGTGCGATTTGGTGGCGCAGGCGGAGCACGATCCGGATGCGCTGTGCATCTTAATTACGAGTTCGCGCGGATTAGCGAAAGCTGTCCAGACGGAACTACAGCGGCATACGCGCGCAAATCCGATTGCGATTGAATCACTTTCTCGTCGCGGAACGATTCTTTTGGTGCCTTCTATTGACGATGCCGTCGAAATTGCGAACCGCGTCGCGCCCGAGCATCTGACGCTGCCGGCTGCCCTGGCGCCAGCGGTGCAAAACGCCGGCTCGATTTTTCTGGACGAGTTTACGCCCCAGTCCGCGGGGGATTACATCTCCGGTCCAAATCACGTATTGCCGACCGGAGGGATGGCGCGCGTGCGCGGCGGCCTGAGCGTGCTGGATTTCGTTCGTCTTATTTCTTGTCAGAAGATTGCACCGGAAGGGATCGTCGAAATTGGGCCAGCGGCCATCGTGCTGGCTGAAGCCGAAGGCTTGCGCGGGCACGCGGAATCCTTGCGGGTGAGGTGTTCGAATGCTTGAGGCCCGCGCGGCAGTAAAGCGTTTGCAAGTCTATCGGCCACCGTTGGCTGGCCGCCGGGGACTGCGACTTGATTTCAACGAGAGCACCATTGGTTGCTCGCCGCGTGTATTGGCGCGCCTGCGATCGCTGGATGCCGAAGCGCTAGCGCGTTATCCTGAGCGCGAACCGGTGGAAGCCGAGGTGGCTGGTTTTCTCGGACTCGATGCGGCGCAGGTTCTGCTCACGAACGGAGTGGATGAGGCGATTCATCTGTTGTGCTCGACCTATCTCGAGCCCGGGGACGAAGCGATCATCGTCGTGCCAACGTTTGCCCTGTATGCGATCTTCGCTCAAGTGGAAGACGCTCGCTTGATCCAGATTCTTTCCGGCGAGAACTTCGCCTTTCCTTTAGAAGATCTGCTCTCGCGGATCGGCCCACGTACGCGGCTGATCGCAGTGGCGAATCCGAACAATCCTACGGGAACAGTGGTTGCCGGCGAAATTCTGCTTCAAGTGGCTCAGTCTGCGCCCCAGGCGGCGGTCCTGGTGGACGAAGCGTACTTCGAGTTTCACGGAGAGACAATTCTCAACCATAGGGTGCGACCGGCGAATCTGTTTGTGGCGCGAACATTTTCGAAGGCCTATGGATTGGCTGGTCTCCGCATCGGCGTTCTCGCCGCGGACGCAGGACAGATGGCGATGGTGCGCCGCGCCGCTTCGCCCTACAACGTGAATGCAGTTGCGCTGGCGGTATTGCCGGAAGCGCTTCGAGATCAGCAGTACGTCGAAAACTATGTTGCCGAGGTGAGGCGAGGCCGCAGGCTATTGGAGCAGGAGCTCAAAACTCTTGGCCTGCACTGCTGGCCGAGCAGGGCCAACTTTGTGCTCGTACGCATCGGTCCCGCCCACGCGGAATTCATTCAGACGTTGCGCGCGCGCGGAATCCTGGTGCGCGACAGGAACACCGATCCGGGATGCGAAGGTTGCGTGCGCCTGACTGTGGGATCGGAGGAACATACGCGGATCCTGATTGGCACGCTGCGAGAGGTGGTAGAGACACTTGGATTGCACGGTGAGGTGAATGCGTGAGAAAAGCCAAACTGCACCGCAAGACGGAGGAAACCGAGATTCGGATCGCGCTCACGATTGAAGGCCGAGGGAAGTATGAGATCTCAACCGGAATCCGTTTTCTCGATCACATGTTGGAGCTCTTCACGCGACACGGCGCATTCGATCTGAAACTCGCGGCAGTGGGTGACCTGGACGTCGATCAGCACCACACGGTAGAAGACGTGGGGATTGCGCTCGGCGAGGTATTTGACCGTGCTTTGGGAAATCGGCGCGGCATTCTGCGTGCCGGTTACTTTGTCATGCCCATGGATGAAACTCTGGGTTTGGCTGCGGTCGATTTTGGCGGCCGCGCGGCCGCCGTCGTCGATACCAAGGTCCGTGCGATGCGGGTGGGAGATCTGCAAGTGGAACTGGTCAGCGATTTTTTCGAGGGGTTTGTGCGAGGCGCGCGCGCCAATGTTCATGTGCGTGTGCTGTACGGGCGCTCCAGCCACCACAAGATCGAAGCGATCTTCAAAGCGTTTGCGCGGGCGCTGCGCGTGGCGTGCTCGCGCGACCGTCGCCTGCGCCGGATGCTGCCGAGCACTAAAGGATTTCTATGATCGCCATCGTAGATTACGGCGCGGGCAACCTGAATTCGGTGAAGAAGGCGCTTGACTATCTCGGTGCCGATGTTGTGGTGACGGGCCAGCCTGAGACCGTTGTAGCAGCGGACAAGATTTTATTGCCGGGAGTGGGACATTTTTCTTCTCTGCGAGCTTTGGATCGCGCCGGCTTGCGGGAGGCCTTGTTGCAAGCCGCTTCCGCCGGCAAACCGTTTCTCGGAATCTGTCTGGGAATGCAGTGGCTTTTCGAAGGGAGTGAGGAGTGCAGCGAGGTCGCAGGAGCAGGCATCTTTCCCGGTAGGTGCCGGCAGTTTCCGTCCTCAGTGAAGTCGCCGCATGTGGGTTGGAATTCTCTGGCAATTCAGGAAGGCTCGCGCTTGCTGCAAGGCATCGCGCAGGATTCTTTCGTCTATTACACACACTCTTTCCACGCGCCTGTGGTTAGCGCGATGACGGCGGCTGGCGAATACGGCCTGCAGTTTGCCGCCGCCGTTGAGCATGGCAACATCTTCGGAGTGCAGTTTCATCCGGAGAAATCAGGAGACGTGGGGCTCGCGATCCTGAAGAATTTCTGCGAGGTCTGATGTGTTGACCAAGCGCATCATCGCCTGCCTGGACATGGACGGAGGCCGAGTCGTGAAGGGCGTGCGGTTCAAGAATCTACGCGACGCGGGCGATCCGGCGGAGTGTGCAACGGCGCACGCTCGCAACGGCGCAGACGAAATTGTGCTGCTCGATATTACGGCAACCAGCGGGAACCGGCGCACGTTGCTGGATGCAGTCTTCCGCACGGCACGCTCGTTGTTCGCTCCGTTTACGGTGGGCGGAGGAATTCGCCAGCTCGAAGATGCAGCGGCGGTGTTCGACGCGGGCGCGGATAAAATCGCCATCAACTCGGCTGCTGTGCGCGATCCTGCATTGATCGGCAGGATTGCAGGGCGATTTGGTTCGCAGGCAGTGGTCGTGGCCATTGATGCAAGAAAGGTAGACGGAGGTTTCGAGGTGTTCGTCGCCGGAGGACGCGTGGCCACGGGCCGGAACGCTATCCAATGGGCGCGGGAAGCGGCTGCGTGCGGAGCGGGCGAAATTCTGCTGACTTCGATGGACCGGGACGGAACTCAATCCGGTTTTGACTGCCAGCTGGTGCGCACCGTGGCCGAGGCGGTTTCGATTCCGGTCATTGCTTCGGGAGGTGCGGGATCGGCGCGCGACTTCGTCGAGGTGTTTCGCGAGGGCCGCGCCGATGCGGCTCTGGCTGCATCCATCTTTCACTTCGGCATCGAGAATATTGCGGAACTGAAGCGCGAGCTGCACGATGCCGGCATACCGGTGAGGTGGCCGTGCTGATTCCGTCGATTGACCTGATGGGCGGCAAGATTGTGCAGTTGGTGCAGGGCGATAGGCAAGCGCTGCAGTTCGATAACTTCGACTATTGGATCGAGCGATTCTCCAAGTATCCGCTGGTGCAGGTGATCGACCTCGACGCAGCCAGAGGCACTGGAAATAATTGGCAACTCGTGAATCGGATTGTGCAGAGGCTCAACAGCCAGGTTGGGGGCGGGATCCGCAGCGTCGAACAGGCGCGGGAGATCTTAAAGGCCGGCGCGCACAAAGTCATTCTTGGTTCGGTGTTGTTGAAGGATGGCAAGATCGACACGCAGTGCGCTGCCACGCTGGCAAGTGCACTCGGTACCGCCGCGCTGGTGTTTGCCCTCGATACCCGAGGCGGCCGGGTCGCGATCGATGGCTGGCGCAAAGATACCGGCGTCACGGCGTTCGACATGATTCAGGCGCTCGAACCATTCTGCGAGACCTTTCTCTACACGCACATTGACACGGAAGGGTTGATGGGAGGAATCCCAATGGAGACTGTGTGTGCAATCCGGCAGGCCACCTCGCGGCGGCTGGTGGTTGCGGGCGGAATCACGACACAGCAGGAAATCGACAGCCTCGGCGCGCTCGGGATGGATGCCGTTGTCGGGATGGCCTTGTATTCGGGCCGTATTTCGGCGTGAAAGCCCACAAGGCTTCAAGGTTTGCGCAGCCGCGTATGCGGAATCTGTCACCGTGATTGCGGCGGGCGCGGGTGCAGGGTCTCGCGCCACCCGAAGTTATTGTGTTGTTGCGCAGGGTGCCGGCAGACGGCCACTAACCACAGCCGAGAAAGGTTCCTAAGCTGCGGCCAGATAGACATAACGCAGAATAAACAGTATGGTGAGGATCCAAACCAGCGTGTTTACTTCGCGAACCTTGCCCGCCGCAATTTTCACGACGGTGTAGGAAATCAGACCGAGGCTGAGGCCGGTCGCGATGCTGAAGGTAAGCGGCGTGGCCACCATGGTGATAAAAGCCGGGACGGCCTCACTGAATTCCTGCCAGGCGATCTGCGCAATCGATTGTGTCATCAGAACGCCAACCAAAATCAGCGCGGGGGCGGTCGCATAGGCTGGAATCGCGGTGGCCAGCGGCGAGCAGAACGTCGCTAACAAGAAGAGCGCGGCGACGGCCACATTGCTCAGACCAGTACGAGCCCCAGCGGCAACTCCGGCTGCGCTCTCGATGTAGCTCGTCAACGTCGAAGTTCCCGTCAAGGAGCCGACGATGGTTCCAACGGCATCCGCAACCAGGACGCGGCCTACCCGGGGAATTTTGCCGTCTTTGATGAAGCCACCCTGCTCGCACACTCCTACGAGCGTACCAACGTTGTCGAAAAGATCCACAAACAGGAATGCGAACAGGATTTCGAGCAAGCCGAGATGGCTCGCCCCGCGAAAATCGAGCTGCAAGAAAGTGGAGGAGGGGTGCGGCATCGCGAAGATCGCTGCCGGCCAGTTCGTGATCCCGCGCAGAATTCCGAGCAGTGCGGTGCCAAAAATGCCGATCAGGATGGCGCCATGGAGCTTTCGCGACATGAGGATCAGCATCAGCACCAGGCCGAAGCAGGCGGTCTGCACTTCTTTGTCGGCGAAGCTGCCGAGGCCTACATACGTCGCCGAATTCGCGACTACAAGCTTTGCATTCCGCAGTCCCACAAACGCGATGAACATTCCAATGCCCGCCGCAGTCGAGTGCTTCAGGCAGTCGGGCATGCCGTTGACGATCTGCTCGCGAACCCGCGTCACGGTGAGCACAAGGAAAAGAACGCCTGAACAAAACACCACGGCGAGCGCGGTGCGCCAGGGGACATGCATGGCGATGCAGACGGAATATGTGAAGTAGGCGTTAAGAGACATTCCCGGCGCCAACGCGATGGGATAGTTGGCATAGAGTCCCATTACCAGCGTGGCCACCGCGGCAGAGGCGCAGGTCGCAAAGACCACGCCCTCTGGCGGCATCCCTGCCTGAGCCAGGATCTGGGGGTTCACCACGATGATGTAAGCCATGGTGACAAAGGTGGTGAGCCCGCCCAGCATCTCCTGTTTCACGGAGGTGTGATTCTCGGCGAGTTTGAAATAACGATCGATCATTGATCAGTCATCCTCCAGGGCCTCAGGCTGGTGGCCGTCGAACAGACTCAGTATTCGATCTTGTTGGGCTTCCTTTCCCACGCACGAAATGCCACCAACGCCTCGTCGCGCATCATCTGAATCATCGGAATCTTGCGCTGCGCATGCGGCTGAGCGAGTTCGCGGTAGATCAGTGAATCGTCAAATCCGATCCTGGACGCATCCGCGTCGGCATTGCCAAAATAAATTCGAGAGATGCGCGCCCAGTAAATTGCCCCAAGGCACATGGGGCATGGCTCACAGGAGGTGTAAATCTCGCAGCCTTCAAGATCGAAAGCGCCAAGTTTCCTGCAGGCCTCGCGGATGGCGAGCACCTCCGCGTGCGCTGTAGGATCATTTATGGAAGTGACTTGATTCGTGCCCTCGGCAACAATGGCGCCGCCTTTCACCACCACTGCACCGAAGGGCCCGCCGCGTCCGGAGAGGACGTTGTCGAGCGAGAGCTCAATGGCGCGGGCCATAAAAAGATTGTCCATGTGATCGTTCTATCTATGAGTCATCGTCAAAGGCATGCCGGCAGGGGCAAGCCGCGAACTCGCAAATCAGTCGACATGGACTCTTCCGCAGCCGCTTCGCTGAGAAGAAAGTATAAGCCGGGAGTCAAACTTCGTAAAATTCTTTTGATTCCAGCGGTGCTCGCATTGCAAAAACAGAGCGACCGGAATACGCTCTGCCTCGATGCACTAATTTTCCAAGGAGTTGAATTTTGAGTTTGCACGCGTTCCTCGCTCGCCGCGTAGTTACTCCCACAGGAATCCGCCCGGCGGCCGTACTGGTGGAAGGAGAGCGCATCGAAGCCATTGTTTCTCTCGATCAAGTACCCGAGGGGTGCAGAATCCGCGACCTCGGCGACGCCGCCATTCTTCCGGGGCTCGTCGATTCCCACGTGCACATCAACGATCCCGGCCGCACGGATTGGGAGGGTTTCGAAACAGCGACGCGAGCCGCAGCTGCGGGCGGCTACACGTTTCTTGTCGATATGCCCCTGAACTGTCTTCCCGCGACCACGACCGTCGCGGCGCTCAATGCCAAGCGTGCGGCCGCATACGGCAGGTGCCGCGTCGATTGGGCAGCCTGGGGCGGGCTGGTCCATGACAACCCAAACGACCTCGAAGCTCTCGCGGTCGCCGGAGCGCTGGGGTTCAAATGCTTTCTGATCAATCCTGGTATCGATGGCTTCACCATGGTGACGGAGCAACAGTTGCGAACTGCTCTACCTCATGTCGCCCGGACCGGCCTGCCACTTCTGGTGCATGCTGAATTTCCCGGTCCAGTTGATCGGGCAACGGACGCGCTGGCCAACGCCGATTGGAACTATTACTCAACATATCTGCAATCGCGCCCAGACGAGGCGGAGCTGGCTGCCATCCGGATGATGCTGTCGTTATGCCGCGAATATGGCTTTCGTTTGCACATTGTCCATCTATCGACCAGCCACGCGCTGGCCGAACTGCGCGCTGCGCGCTCCGACGGATTAGCGGTGAGCATCGAGACCTGTCCCCACTATCTCCATCTGTCTGCGGAAACGATTGCGAACGGGGCGACGCTGAGCAAATGTGCTCCGCCGATTCGCAGCCGCGAAAATTGCGAAAGATTGTGGCAGGGCCTCAGAGATGGGACGATTGATCTGGTAGTGACCGACCATTCCCCGTGTCCACCTGGGATGAAGCGTCTCGCCGAAGGCAATTTCCGCACCGCCTGGGGCGGTATTGCGAGCCTTTCAGTAGCGCTGCCGCTGATGTGGACTGAAGCCAGCAAGCGAGGTTTTACGTTGCTCGATCTGGCACGCTGGATGGCCGCGGCCCCGGCCCGACTGGCGGGTTGCGACACGCGCAAGGGTCGAATTGCCGCGGGCTACGATGCAGACTTCGTTGTGTTCGACCCCGACAGCGAGTTCATCGTGACAGAGGATAAATTGCACTACCGGCATCCCCTTTCTCCGTATCTTGGAGAAACGCTGCGCGGCGTAGTGCTGGCCACTTATCTGCGAGGGAATCCTGTCTTCGCAGAAGGAGAGTTTCCTGGTGAACCCCGCGGACGGGAATACGTCCCAAATACAAAGTTTCTATCCTGACCTACAGCACTTCCGCTCCCTATCGGCTGCAGTCTGGCTTACACTATCCCATCCGCAGGCTAGGGCGTCCGTTGGGTTACAGCACTTGGTTACGGCACATGAACAGCGAGCACATCGTCGGCAAGTCTGTTCCGCGCAAGGAAGGGCGCGACAAGGTAACCGGAAGGTCGCAGTATGTTGACGATATGGTTCTGCCCAACATGCTCTTCGGAGCGACGGTTCGCAGTCAGATTCCTCGCGGCCGCATCAACAAGATCACATTCGGTCCCGAAATCGCCTGGAATGAATTCGTGATCGTTTCCGCGAAAGATATTCCCGGGAAGAATTGCATCGCATTGATTGGGGACGATCAGCCGTGTTTGGCGAACGAGTTTGTTAACCATCCGGAGGAGCCCATTTTGTTGTTGGCTCATCCGGACCGCCATCTTCTCCCGAAGGCGGTTGAGGCGGTGTCGATCGAATACGATGCTTTGCCGGCCATCTTCACGATTGAAGAAAGCGCGCGCCGCGCCGAAATCGTTTGGGGCGAAGACAACATATTCAAAACCTACTTGATCGAAAAAGGCGAAGTAGATGGCGTTTGGGAGGAGGCCGATTACATTGTGGAAGGCGAGTACACGACTGGCGCGCAGGAACAGCTTTACATCGAAAATAATGGGATGATCGCGGCCTTTGACGCCCAGGGAATCACGGTGTGGGGCTCGCTGCAGTGCCCTTACTACATCCACAAGGCGCTAATGGCTCTGTGCGGTCTGCCGGCGGAAAAGGTTCGTGTGGTGCAGATGGAGACCGGAGGCGCTTTCGGCGGGAAGGAGGAGTATCCGTCAATGATCGCCGGGCATGCGGCGCTGCTGGCGATGAAGTCCTGCAAACCCGTGAAAATTATTTATGACCGCATGGAAGACATGGCTGCGACTACCAAGCGGCATCCCTCGCGCACGCGCCACCGCACGGCTGTCACCAGGGATGGCAAGATCCTGGGCGGAGAGATCGACTTCACGATCGACGGTGGAGCGTATGCAACGTTGTCATCTGTAGTCCTGTCCCGTGGGGTGATTCACGCCGGAGGACCTTACTACTGGCCGAGTGTCCGTATCCGCGCCAAGGCCCTCGCGACAAACGCGCCGCCCCACGGAGCTTTTCGTGGCTTTGGAGCGCCGCAGAGTCTTTTTGCCATGGAGCGGCACATGGATCGCATCGCGCAGGCGGTTGGCCTTTCTCCGATTGAGATCCGTCGTCGGAATTTTCTGCAGCCAGGGCAAACCACCACTACAGAACAGGTTGTACGCGAACCCATTCATCTCGGAAATTTACTGGACCGTGCCTTGGAGGCGTCGGACTACCACTCTAAGAAAAAGAGCTTCGCAAATCACAACCAGTCTGGCGCCACTCCGAAAGGCATGGGCATCGCTGCGTTTCTGCACGGTGCGGGATTCACGGGTTCGGGCGAGCGCTACCTGAGTTCTGTGGTCGGTGTCGAGGGTTGTGCCGACGGCAGTGTGCGCGTGCTGGTTTCAAGCACAGAATTTGGCCAGGGAACGAAAACCGTTCTCAGCCAGATCGCGGCCGAAGCGCTCAGCCTGCCATACGAAAACGTGAGCATGGCTCAGCCGGATACTCTGGAAGTGCCCAACAGCGGTCCCACGGTCGCATCGCGTACGGTTATGGTAGTTGGGAAATTGGTGCAGTCCGCGGCGTTGGGAATCCGACAGACGCTGATCTCGTCAAACCTGCTCCGCGAGACCTACACGGCGGAGGAGTTTCGCACAGCCTGCCAGAACTATGTTGCGGCGCATGGGCAATTCCGTTCGTGGTCGCGTTACGAAGCGCCCAGCGACATTTTCTGGGACGATCAAAAGTATCGAGGAGACGCCTACGCTGCGTTTGCCTGGGCGGTTTACATTGCGGAAGTCACCGTTGATCTGACAACCTATAGCGTGTCGGTAGACGACTTCGTGGCGCTCCAGGAAGTTGGCAAAGTTCTGCACCCGCTGCTGGCGAGGGGGCAAATCATCGGTGGCGTCGCCCAAGCGATCGGATTCGGCCTTTATGAAAAAGTGGTTTGGCAGAATGGACGCATGCAGAACAATCAGATGACCAATTACATCATGCCGACGTCAAGTGACCTGCCTCCAATTCGCGTGTTTTTCGAAGAGTTGGGAAATGTCTACGGGGCATATGGTGCAAAGGGCATCGGCGAACTCCCAATGGACGGCCCGGCCCCGGCAATTCTGAATGCGGTGGAAGATGCGCTCGGAGTTCGATTCGATTCGATCCCCCTACTTCCAGAAGACATCATGGACGGGTTGAACTCGCACGGGGCTGCTGCTTCGTCGCAGCGCGGCGACCATGGCCTTGGTTCCGCAGGCGGCGTGCCATGACGGATTCTCGCGACCGCCGCGCCAAGACTGAGATTTCATTCACGGTCAACGGTGAGCCAAGGAAGGTCCATGCTTATCCGATGGAGCGGCTGCTCGACGTGTTGCGGCAACAACTTCAATTGACTGGGGCGAAGGAAGGATGCGGAGAAGGCGAGTGCGGTTCGTGCTCGGTTTTGATGGACGGCGTACTGGTGAACAGCTGCCTCGTACCTGTGCTTCAGGCCGAAGGGGCAAGCGTGGTTACAATCGAGGGACTTGCGGCGGGAGAGCGGCTGCACTTCTTGCAAGAGGCCTTTCTCGAATGCGGCGGCGCGCAGTGCGGCATCTGCACGCCGGGGATGATTCTTGCATCCACCCATTTATTAAACGGAAATCCCAAACCCACCATGGAAGAAATCAGGGAAGGACTTTCCGGCAATCTCTGCCGCTGCACCGGGTACAGCCAGATTGTTGAAGCTGTGGCGGAAGCGGCGCGCCGCAGGACGGCATCATGAGATCGAATCCTTCTGATTATGAAATGATCGCTCCCGGCAGCTTGCACGCGATCGTGTCACTGCTGGCAAACGAACCGGGCGTGTGGGTTCCGATTGCCGGAGGCACCGATGTGATGGTGCAATACGCGGCAGGGAAGCTTGCGGCGCGAAAGCTGGTCAGCATTTGGAATCTTCCCGAGTTGCGATGCATTGAGGTCGCGCTTGGCGAGATTCGGATCGGTGCGGGGTGTACTTATACCGATCTCCGCGGAAGCGAGGTTGTAGGACGAGAGTTTCCGCTGTTGCATCGTGCCGCGCAGTGGACCGGGGGAGTCGCAAACCAGAATCGGGGAACGATTGGGGGCAACATCGTGAACGCATCGCCGGCCGCCGACTCGCTGCCTGCGCTGCTCGTGTACGACGCGGAATTGATTCTAGTTTCAGCCCGGGGTGAGCGCCGGCTACCCTATGCAGATTTTCACATTGGCTACAAGAAGACGCGGCTGGCAAATGATGAGCTGGTGCAAGCCGTGTGTCTGCCGCGACGATTCTCGGAATATTTCGGCTATGCCCGCAAGGTGGGAGCCCGGAATGCGCAGGCGATTTCCAAAGTGTGCATTGCCGCTCTCGGCCGACTTGCAGACGGTGTGGTCGAAGACGTCCGCATCGCTCTCGGAAGCGTGGCGCCAGTTCCCCTCCGCTTGACGCAGACTGAGCAAACTATCAGAGGAAAGGCCATTGATTCTCATCTTTTGCTCTTAGCGAAGAAGGCCGCCGCTGCCGAAATCCGCCCGATTGACGATATTCGATCTACCGCGAAATATCGTGCTGCGGTGGCGGGCAATCTTCTGGCCGAGTTTTTGAATCGGCTAAGTTCGGAGCAAGCGGGCTCGGAACGCGGGAGAGTGAAGGGTATTCTGGCGCAATGGAATCGGCTTTCAATCGACGAGGCCACGGAAGCGATTTTGCCTTGTTGCGGATCGAAAGCCTGGGCGCAGGGTATGGTGGCTCGAAGACCGCTCGGGGACGAAGCTGCGCTGCTGGCGGCGTCGGAGGATACGTGGCGCAACCTGACACCATCAGACCGGAAGGAAGCGTTCCGCAATCATCCGCGAATCGGGGAGTCGAAGCCGGCTGACTCTTCGTCAACCCAGTCTCCGTCAGCCAAATCTGTAGAATGGTCAGCGCAGGAGCAACGGAACATTGCGGATGCCGACTCTGCCGTGAAAATCGCTCTGGCGAATGCAAATCAAGAATACGAGCGGCGGTTTAACAACATCTTCATCGTGTGCGCCACCGGTAAGTCTGTATCGGAGATCCTGGGGATTCTTCGACGACGCCTCAAGAATGACGCGGAAACTGAACTTCAAGAAGCAACCGAACAGCAACGGCAGATTACCGAGATCCGGTTAAGGAAGTGGCTTCAAGGATGACAGGCATTTCGACTCACATCCTGGACATGATTCATGGCAAGCCTGCCAGGGACGTGCCAGTGCAACTGGAGAAGCAGAACACATCTGGAGATTGGCGACTGTTGACCTCGGCGCGCACCGATCAGGATGGCCGGTGTGCTCAGTTGCTGCCGGAAGGCGAAAATCTGTCAGCGGGAGTGTATCGTTTGATTTTTGACACCGCGTGTTACTACGCAGTGCAGAAAATCGACTTCCTATATCCAGTGGTGGAAGTTACGTTCCAGGCCCGAGAGGGCGAATCGCATTTTCACATTCCGCTGCTCCTGAGCCCGAACGGATATACGACCTACCGTGGAAGCTGAGATGGAGTTGACAAAGTGACGTCGTCAATCCGCGAATGGCTTAATCTGCTGGTGCGCTGGTTCCACGTTTTTGCAGCCATCATGTGGGTTGGCCAAACATACTATTTCACCTGGCTGGATGGCCAATTTGGCAGGCTCGCGAAGAACGCCGCTGGAGATGGCACAAGCTCGGCAGTATGGATGGTGCACAGCGGCGGTTTCTATACGGTCGATAAGCAGAAGTCCCTCGAGGTCGGGCCCGAGCAGGTTCATTGGTTTCGTTGGGAAGCGTTAATGACCTGGCTGAGCGGAATGGTGTTGTTGTTTCTTGTGTATTACTCTAGCTCCGGCCTCATTGATCCCGATGTCGCTGAGATGACCCAGGTGCGTGGCATTGCGATTGGATTGGCTGTGCTGGCCGGCGGGTGGGTCGTCTACGATCTGGCGCTACGTTCGCCTCTGGGCAGATCGGAAGCGGTGTTCGCGACGTTCTCTCTGGTGATGATCGCCATGCTCGCCTGGGGATTGATGCACGTGTTTAGCGGCCGTGCGGCTTACATCCACGTCGGGGCGGTGCTTGGGACGATTATGACCGCCAACGTTTGGTTCCGAATTCTTCCCTCGCAGCGCAAAATGATTGCGGCGGCGGCAGCCGGGGAAACGTTCGATGCGTCACTCGGCGCTTCCGCCAAGCTGCGCTCCAAACACAATACCTTCATGGCGGTCCCAGTTGTCTTCATTATGATCAGCAATCATTTCCCCGTCGCCACTTACGGGAACATATTCGGTTGGGAGGTCCTCGTCGCGCTCGTTCTTCTGGGCTGGGTGGCGGCGAAGCTTATACGCGAGGCCTGAGGCGCATGAGCGCGCTTTCGCCGTCGAAACTGAAATCTGGTGCAGACAACTAAGACTACAAATCGCGCAGCTGAAGTCATCGCTCGGTGCTTGAGGGTAGCGTGTTTTACGGAAAACTCAGAGGGCACCCGCCGGACCTTCTTGTCTCCGCCCATGCGTGATTGCCATCGCGAAATTGCCCGATGGATGGAGCCGCTGTGTGCTGAGGTGCGAGTCGATGCTGCCGGAAATCTCCGTGGATTTTATTCGGCCGCTGAGCCGAGGGCGCCGTGCCTGCTCATAGGTTCACATCTCGATACCGTTCCTAACGCCGGTGCTTATGATGGAGTGCTGGGGGTTGTGCTTGCCCTCGCATTACTGGAAGAGCTACAGGGACGCAGGCTTCCTTTCGGCATCGAGGTGGTTGGTTTCTCAGAGGAAGAAGGAGTACGCTTCGGCACTCCGTTCATCGGCAGCCGCGCGCTGGTTGGCAGGCTGGATGAGGAACTCTTAAACGCTCATGATGCCCAGGGGATCTCCGTGCGAAAGGCGATCGAAGACTTTGGTTTGAATCCCAAGGAGATTTCCCAGGCCGAACTGAAAAACGATACGCTAGGCTACATTGAGTTGCACATCGAACAGGGACCGGTTTTGGAGACGCTGAATCAGCCACTCGCGGCGGTCGAGGCGATTGCCGGACAGAGCCGTTTGGAGTTCACGTTTCGTGGCCGCGCCAACCATGCGGGCACCACGCCCATGGATCTTCGATGCGATGCCATTGCAGGCGCGGCGGAGTGGATCAGCACAGTAGAACGCGCAGCTCAAGCAGTGCCCGGTTTGGTGGCGACCGTCGGAAAGATCGAGGCAAAGCCCGGAGCGGTGAACGTGATTGCAGCGGAGGCGCGGCTTTCGCTCGATGTCCGTCACAGTGCCGACGACATTCGAACTCGCACTGTGGGGGAGTGCATTCGCGAGGCTCAGCAAATTGCCGCACGCCGTGGATTATCCGTACGGGACACGACGCTGCTAAATCAGCGGGCAGTCGCGATGGATCCGTTCCTAGTTGACGAGATCGAACGGGCAATCGTCAAGACAAGATGCAAACCGTGCAGGATGGTAAGCGGCGCGGGTCACGACGCCATGATCCTGGCGGAAAAAGTTCCCGCCGCAATGATATTTCTGCGGACCCCGGGCGGCATCAGCCACGACCCCGCGGAATCGGTTGCAGTTGAGGATGTGGAAAAGGCGATCGAGTGCGGACTGCACCTTCTCGATCAGCTTGCTGCTTCTCCCGAATTTCAGAAAAGGATGAACCGTGCATAATCTTGGCCGCACCCGAAGCTCCCAACAACCCAATCATTTGCTTCTGACCGCGGACACTTTTGTGCGCACGACTCTGCCGGGAATGAAGGCGTGCGCCGCAATCGTGCATATTAGTCCAGCATTGGGCGCCAAGTTCACGGAGTACACCGCTGAGTTTGAAGCAGGAGGAGAGTTGGGCAGCACGCCTGCGCAGCGCTTTATTTTCGTGATCGATGGCGGTGTGGAGCTGGAAGTTAACGGCAAATCAAGCGCGCTAGGCGCTCGCGGTTACGCCTATCTCCCTGCAAGGTTGCCCCATCGAGTGGTGGCTGCAAAGGCGAGCCGTGTCGCCGTCGTCGAGAAGCCTTATCAGGCTCTCGATTCGGTCGAGCGGCCGCAGTTAATCATTTCGAACGAAGATGCGGTTTCTTCGCATCCGCTTGAAGACGACCCCCGCTTGCAGGTCAAATGTCTGCTTCCGGATGAAATGAGTTTTGACTTTGCCGTGAACACGATGGTCTACCAGCCTGGGGCCTCCCTGAGCATGGTCGAAATGCACGTGATGGAGCACGGACTTATCATGCTCGAAGGCGGCGGAATTTATCGGCTCGGCGATTCGTGGTATCCAGTGACCGCGGGAGACTTCATCTGGATGGGACCGTGGTGTCCGCAGTGGTTTGGAGCGATTGGCAAGGTGCCCGCAAAATATCTTATCTACAAAGATTGGAACCGGCATCCCTTGGCAGGCCCGCAGCCATGAGTCTCACGATCAATCGAGATCGCCTGCTCTCCGAAATCGACGCGCTAGCCTCCTACTCTGACGCCGAAGCTCCGGCGGTGACGCGAATCGTTTTCACGCCCACGGATCTCAAAGCTCGTGCGTGGATGAAAGCTCGTTGCGAGGAAGCCGGGCTTACGGTGCGGCAGGATGCCGTCGGAAACACTTTCGCTCGCTGGAATGGTTCCGACCCGGCCGCGCCAGTTGTCGGCACCGGCTCGCATATCGATGCCATTCCAAACGCAGGAAAATACGATGGTGTGGTGGGAGTACTCGGAGGCTTGGAAGCGATACGGGCATTACGGCAGAGTGGATTTCATCCGAAGCATTCAATTGAGTTGACCATTTTTACTTCTGAAGAGCCGACGCGTTTTGGAATCGGGTGCCTCGGAAGCAGACTGCTCTCTGGCACTGTTTCTGCAGATGCGGCGAGAAAGCTAACCGACAGCGAGGGCACCGCTCTCGACGAGGTTCGCCGGAACGCCGGCTTTAGAGGCGAACTCGAAGAAGTGAAGCTGCCCGTCGGCTACTACGCCGCATTCGTAGAACTGCACATCGAACAGGGGCCATTGCTGGAGCGCCAGCAAATTCCTCTCGGGATCGTTACGAAGATAGCGGCGCCGGCGAGCCTTCGCGTTTTGATCGAAGGTACGGGTGGACACGCCGGTGGTGTCTTGATGCCGGACCGCCACGATGCTCTCTGTGCCGCGGCCGAGTTGATTCTGGCAATCGAGAACGCGGCGCGCACCAGCGGAGCGGTTGACACAGTTGCGACCGTTGGCATCTGCGAGGTGTTTCCCGGCGCGGTGAATAGTATTCCCAGCCGGGTCCGCCTTGGTGTGGATATCCGCGATACGGATCTTCAGCGGCGCGGCGTTGTAATGCATGCCCTGGAGGCAGCGTGCCACGCGATATCGGAAAAACGGCGCGTGTCCATTCGCAGCGAGTTGGTGAACGCCGACGCACCCGCCGAGTGCGCTCCCGCAATCATTGAAGCGCTTTCTCAATCTTGCCGCAAGCACGAACTGAACTTTCTTTCCATGGTCAGTCGTGCTTATCATGACTCGCTTTTCATCGCGCGCATCGCTCCCGTTGCAATGCTGTTCATTCCCTGCCGCAATGGGTACAGCCACCGCCCGGACGAATATGCGGCCCCGGAGGACATCGTTCGAGGAGCGCTTGTGCTGGCCGAAACTCTGGCAGCTTTGTCCAAGTGACATTTGTCAAAGCCAGCCTTGACTACGGCGCGTGAGGAATGCTGAATTCCCGCTCTGCCCAGTGCTCTAGAAGATCTCGCACAACTTTATCTCCAACGATCTGCGCCGCTTCCAAGGCTGGCATATAAGCCGAGTAGTTGCCAGAAACCATTTCTTGCAGGCTTTCCGCCGCAGGCACGCCTGGCGCTTCCCGGTCGTAGTTGCTGACCGTTCGCAACACGAGCACTCGGCGCAGATCAACACGCCCGGCCTGGTTCAGGAATGTGAGAGCTTGCAGTGTGCCGGAATCCTCCATGGCAGCAACCATGTAATTGCCCTTGCCGTTTGTGTAGTAGCGAGTCCAGGCGTTGGCCCATTCATCCATCTTGGATCCGTGCCAGAATGTGCTTGCCGATAGCGTGTCGCCTCTGGCTACGAACGGCGGCTTCAGCGCATTTGGGAAGCCGGCGAATCGCGCCCGCGACTTGCGCAAGGAGTCGGAGTCGGCAAGCGCCACGTCTTGCGTAAGACGAAATGCCCATCCCACAAGATCCGGGTTCAATGTATACATTTCGCCGTAGGAGTCATCGGCAGGCTGCTCGTAGGGTGTTCCCTTGCGCAGTGGCAAGTAGCCAGTCGGCCAGCTTTCGGGAATTTGACGCGCATCGATCTCAAAAGCCAGGTCGCCATCCACTACATGATCTGCCCAGACCGCCGATCCCACCGACACATCCGCCGGGTCTCCCCCGCCAATGCCTGCGACAATCCAATATGTTTTCGAGAAGTCGAACCGCGGGTCCAGCCCCAACGCTATTATTGACGCTGCCGCCTTGGCCGTGCCGACACCTGTCACCATGCCGAGTACGCCGTCTTTGTTCAAGCGCACGTGGTGATAGCCCGCAGGCAGAGGAAGAATCTGGTCGAGATGCTCCCGCTCCACCCAAAGCTGAAACTCTCCTGGAGTATCCCCAGTGTCCTCGCCGCGTTCGAACATGGTGACCACGACGACTTTGATGCGGATCGGCCCAGCCGGCGCAGGGGTCTGGGCGGACAAGGAGCGAAAACACAGCATGGACAGCGCGAGAGTAAAGGCCCAACCTCTTGCCAGACAGCACATGAAATCTCCGCGGCTCACAAATTCAGATGGAGGTCTTTGTCCCGGTCAATTCGCGGATCCTGGCATAACCAGGCTTGATCGCCGAATAGATGAAATCGCAGCGCTCTCGGTATGGCAAAAAAGCGCTCTTCATCGCATTGATCGTGATCTTCTCGAAATCATCCAGGGTTAAACCAAAGGCATCCGCAGCGGCTGCGAATTCCTGCGTCATGGTGGTGCTGCTCATCAACCGGTTGTCCGTGTTCAGCGTAACCCGAAATTTCTCCTGATAAAGTATTTTGAATGGATGCTCCGCCAAACTGGGCGTAGCCCCGGTGTGAACATTGCTCAGCAAACAAATCTCTAGGGGAATCCGCTTGTCGAGAACGTATTGCGCCAGATCGCCCAACTTCACCGCCTTGCCGTCCACGACGGCAATATCATCGATCAGCCGCGTACCGTGCCCAATGCGGTGCGCCCCGCAATATTGAATCGCCTGCCAGATCGATTCTTTTCCGTAGCCCTCGCCCGCATGAATCGTGATATTGAAGTTTTCCCGCTGGATGTAATGAAAGGCATCCACGTGCTTTTTCGCGGGATAACCTCCTTCTTCGCCCGCGAGATCGAAGCCCACAACACCGCGCGCACGAAAGTCGACTGCTAGTTCCGCCATTTCCAGCGAGACGTTCATGTTGCGCATCGCGCAAATGATCAAGCCGGACGAGATCCCAAAGTCTTTTCGTCCTCGTTCCAATCCCTTCAGTACTGCCGTGACAATCTGCTGATGAGTCAATCCTTTTTGCGTGTGAAAGACGGGCGCAAAGCGAGTTTCAAAATAAACGATCCCGTCCCGGCTCAGATCCTCGGCTTGTTCATAGGCCACGCGCTGCAACGCCTCTTCCGTTTGCATTACCGCGATCGTGTGGGCAAAGCCCTCCAGATATTTCGCGAGACTCCCTTGATTTGCTCCGCGGAAGAACCACTGGGAAAGTGCATCGGGTTCGTCGGTTGGAAGACCTGGATATCCAATGTCTTTTGCCAACTCAATCACGGTTTGTGGCCGTAGCACGCCATCCAGGTGCTCGTGCAAAAGGACTTTGGGAAGGCTCTGCAATGACTGCTTATCAAATTTCATGGAATGCGGCTTTCTCCTGCAGAGGCGGTGTCCCACAACGCAGGTGCAGCGTTGCAAGATAATACAACACCACTCGAATCAGCCTCGCTCTCCAATGCCTGTGTGGCGGGGTGTTGTACAATCCCACTCCAAATCTTCTTGAGGAGATATCGGCGCCGCATGGAAGGTACTGCACAAGAGTATTCCCCGAGCGCGGACTATGGTTTGCGTCGCGAGATTCTCTCTCCGATGGAAACGCTGGCGCAATCCGTTTCAACCATAGCTCCCACGACTACGCCCGCGGCCACCATTCCACTAGTTTGCGCGCTTGCCGGAAATGGCACTTGGCTCGCGTATGTGCTCGCAACCGTGGCCGTGTTGCTGGTTGCCTTGTGCATCGCCCGCTATGCCCGCCTTTCAGCCTCGCCCGGTTCTCTCTATACTTACGCTTCGATGACGCTGCCCCCGTGGCTCAGTGCGACCGTCGCGTGGAGTCTTTTGCTCGCTTATGTGGCTACGGGCTCCAGTGTCATCGGTGGCTTCTATCACTACGCCAACTTGCTGTTGCACGATGCCACAGGCCATGGATACTCCGCTGTTTTGCTGGCCACGCTAGTCACTGGGGTTTCTATCTGGATTGCTTATCGCGATGTTAAAATCTCCGCGCGCCTTATGCTGTGGATCGAAGCGGCGTCCGTCACCGTAATTGTGATTTTGGTAACTCTGTTGCTGGTGCGCCACGGCTGGCACTGGGACTGGGATGAACTGCATCTCCGCGGCATGACCGGCAGCGGGCTCCGGCTGGGGCTGGTGCTGGCGCTGTTCAGCTTTGTCGGCTTCGAAAGCGCGACCACGCTGGGGTCCGAGGCACGCAACCCGCTGAAGACGATCCCGCGCGCAGTTATTCAAAGTGCGATTCTCGCTGGGGCCTTCTTCACGCTCTGTGCCTACACGGAGGTTTTGGGCTTCCACACTGCGGGCCAGGACTTAGGCGCAAGCCAGGCGCCAATGTACGTGCTGGCCCGAGTCGGCGGCGCCCCTATGCTGGGATTGATGATCGACATCGGCGCACTAGTGAGCCTTTTTGCCGGAACTCTGGCATGTATCACGGCGGCAGCACGCGTGTTACTGCTGATGGCCCACAACGGCCTCGCGCACGGCTCTCTGGGCAATGCGCACGCTCAGAACCATACGCCAAGCCGCGCCGTCGTCATCACTGGTACTGCGGCGCTGCTCCCCGTGGCAGTACTGGCGGCCCGCGGCTCGAGCGGCTTGGATGTATACGGCTGGATGGGTTCGCTGGCGACCTACGGTTTTATCGTGGCCTACGCATTGGTTTGCGTCGCACTACCACGCTACTTGCGCGACCACGGCGCCTTCCGCCCCGGAGCGCAGATCGTTCCCTGGCTGGCGGGCATCGCCATGCTGCTCGCGCTGGTGGGGAACTTCTACCCGGTGCCCGAGGGACCGTATGGCAAGCTGCCTTACATTTATCTTGCCTATTTGACGGCAGGACTTCTCTGGTTCGTGTTTCGCGGGCGCAGTAAAGGGACCGTACTGCCCGGGAGCTAAGGGGCCGAGCACCGTTCCCATCGGCGATAAGAATATCTGATCTGCGGCAAAGAAATTTTCACTTACAGAACCCTTTCGTTCCGTTGGACACTGGTGTAGAGTCAACCAGTTATTTTGCGGGCGGGCAAAACAAACAATTCCTGCTATGAAAATTGTTTAAACATCTGGCGGTTCGAATCGCCGGTATGCGCCCTTGCGCAATCTTTCTTACAAACTTGCACGAGGTCATTGATGCTCAAGAGAATCGGACTCGTCGTTTTCCTCGTCGCGTCATCCCTGTGGATGCCGTTTTCCTTTACGCCATGCGCTCAGGCTCAACAGACGCTCGGTGGCATCACAGGCACAGTCATGGACAAGACTGGCGGTGTTCTCCCGGGAACCGTTGTCACCATCGTTGCTGACCAGACAAAACTCACGCGCACGCTGACGACCAATGCGAATGGCAGCTACGACTTCGTAAACCTGCCCATCGGCACCTACACGCTCACCTTCACTCACGATGGCTTTGAGACGCAGAGGGTGCCCTCGATCACGGTTCAGGCGGATCGCACCGTCACCGTCAATGCCACGCTGCCAGTCGGCCAGGTCGGCACCGTCGTCACGGTAGAGGCCACGCCCTTGATGAACGCGGTCGATACCACCAACGGTTACATTCTGGAGAAGGACCAGATCGAATCTGTCCCGCTGCCAACCGGAAGTTTCACGGGCCTGGCCATCCTCTCGCCCGGGGTAAATGCAGAGTTGCCAAACGGTAGCGGCGCAAACGCCGGTCTGGGAAATCAGCCGATTTGGGCCAACGGCCAGCGCGACACCAGTAACACATTTCTTCTGAATGGAGTCGATGCCAGCAACCTGTTCAACGGCAAAAGCACGAGCCAGGTGGCTTCGGCACGCATTGTGAACAACACTGGTGTGGCTGGCGCCTCCAGCACCACCGCGGAAGTCATACAGAGCACGGCATCGCCATATCTTGCCATTGGCCAGGCTTTGCCCACGCCTGCCCCGGAGACGGTTCAGGAGTTTCGCGTAAACACTTCCATGTACGACGCGCAACAGGGATCCACCAGCGGCGCCCACATCGACATGAGCACCGCTTCCGGCACCAACAATATTCACGGCGGCTTGTACGTTCACCGCGGAACCGATTGGCTGAATGCCGCTCCGTATTTCTACAATCAGGACTCAAACATTCCGAGCAACGAAAAGGTTCCCGAGTTGCACCGTTACACGGCTGGAGGAACCATCGGCGGGCCTATCATCAAAGATAAGCTTTTCGGGTTCGCCAGCTATCAGCACCTTCACGTTTCCGATTTGGAGATCGGGGCTTCACGGACAGCATCGCCGTTCGGGCTTACCGATGACCGCAGTCCTGCTGCCTTGGCAAACATTGCCCTCAACGACTGGGGGACCGTCGTTAATCCGTCGGTAGGAACGTCGGGCGGCATCGATCCGGTCGCCTATACCTTGTTGACCGCAAAGTTGCCGAACGGCCAGTATCTGTTCCCGTCGGCGAATCCTAATTCCTTTCCGACAGTGAACTTCCCGGAGAATGTTTTCCTCACGCAGCCGGCCTATTTCATATCCGACCAGGCCGTAACCGATCTCGATTACCTCGCTACCCCGAAAGATACTCTGTCGTTGAAGTATTACTACCAGCACGATCCCACTTCAGCGCCTTTCGGATTCTCCTCGGTCGAAGGTTTCACCCAACATCTGGACGCCGGGAGCCAGGTTGTGTCCATTACGAATACGCAATCGATCAAACCGAACCTCAGTGTTGCGGAAGTCTTCGGCTTCATTCGCGAAAAAGTCTACAGCACGATTGCCCAGCCCTTCACTCCTGGATCGATCGGCATCAATGCGTTCGGCTCCAACGTTTTTCCCGGCATCACTATCGTCGACGACCTGGGGAACGATGCTGCAGCGAATGCGGGCAATTGCACATCGACTCAGGACCCTGCAGCCTGCGGTCCGCCTTTCAACGCTGGGCTGAACATCGGCTCGACGGCCGCTTCTCAGGGAGCATTTACCGGCATCTTTCAGAATCGCTGGATGCCCTCCGTTAATGCCGTCTGGAATCATGGCAAACACACCATTACCTTCGGCGGGAGCTTTTCCTATACCCAGCTCAACGCGCGCGACGATAGAACCAACACGGGCATGATCGGCTTCAACGATTTCGCCGACTTCCTCACCGGTTCCCCCATCGGCTATCAGGCCGACGGATTTATTACCACGACCTTCCTACAGGGCGATGCTAACCGTTACTACCGCTCGCACGAATCGGGCTGGTATCTTCAAGACAAGTTTCAACTCCGTTCGAACCTGAGCATCAGCGCAGGCCTCCGCTTCGACTATCACGGCGGCCTAACGGAAAAGAACGGGCGCCTTTTCAACTTCGATCCGTCAAGTTATAGCTACAATGCGCAATCGGACTCATTCAATTCGAACGGCTTCATTGTCGCGGGCAACAATCCTCTCTTCCCGACCAAGGGCGTCAGCAATTCGACTCTCACCGGTCGCCAATGGGGCCTCGCGCCGCGCGTCGGCCTGGCTTGGAGCCCGAAGATGTTCAACGACAAGGTCGTGGTTCGCGCTGGCTGGGGCATGTATTACGATCGCGGCGAACTCTTTACCTATCTTTCCCCCGGCTTTGCCTCCGGCGTGATTGCGGGTGGTCCGTTCGGCGTGAATCAGTCTCCCCCGTGGGTGAATTCACAGGTCTGCGCCACTCCCTACACGAACTGCCCCGGCGGATTTGAGAACCCCTGGGGCACGACGCTCGGTGCGCCTCCCTCGGGCAATCCCGCAGATCTGTTTCTGCCCAACGCGACAGACATCGCCGGAGGCGCGGAGCTATTCTCGTTCGCGGATTACAACCGCGCCAACAAGCTTCCTTACACGCTGAATCAGACGCTCGATATTCAGTGGCAACCGCGTAACGACCTGGCCATCGAAATCGGCTACGTCGGCAATCTCGGCCGCCATGAGATCGTTCCTCTGCCTTTCAACCAGGCGCAGATTGCCTCGCCCAGCAATCCCATTCGGCCCGGTACGCCGTTTGAGCAAGACTATACGTATGGCTACTCGGTGGTGGGTCCGCCCACCTGTAATCCAAGTATTTTTGGAAATTGCTCGCCGATCAATTTGCCCAGCGTCAATGGGCAGCCGCCGCAGCCCTACCAGGAAACCTTTGAAGGCGGAAATGTCGACCTGCGCGTTCCCTATATCGGCTATTCCTCCGAGTCGGAGTCCTACACCGCCGCCGGTATCTCTGCCTACAATGCGCTCCAAACCCACATCGAAAAGCGAATGAGGCATGGTTTGCAGGTCGGCTTCTCGTATACCTTCTCTCACGCGACGGACGAGCAAAGCGCCATGGGCCTCTTTTACAACGGCAACAATCCTCTGAATCTGCGCTCCGGTTACGGTCTCTCTGATTTCGACCGCAAACACGTGATGAATTTCACTTACACATACGAGTTACCGAAGCCTTTTTCGGCGTCCTCATTCAAGGGCAAGCTTGCCGATGGATGGGCAATTACCGGCCTGACCGTCATCCAAAGCGGTCAGCCCTACAGCGTTGTCGACTATTCGGGCGCAGTCGGCAGCATATTCTATGGGGACAACGATGGCATTACGAATCCCATCGTTCCCCTCAACGGTTGTACAGCCAAACAAGCGCTCACCGGGCATACTGGGGCAGGCGCTGCGCCCGCGCTCAACGCCAACTGTTTTGGCATTCCGCTGCTGGCTGAAGGTGCTTTGAACGGTGCGATTCCTTCGAATGACCCCTACGAGACGAATTTCATCGCCAATGGCCAACGCAATATTTTCCGGCAGTCCTGGCAGCGGCGTGCGGATATCTCACTTGTGAAGATGACCCAGATCACCGAGCGTACCTCTTTGAAGTACACCTTCGATGTTTTCAACCTGACGAACACGGCGAGCTTCGACATCCCGATTGACGACGTGAGCCAGAACATTAACTTCAATGGCTTTCCCGTCCAAGGTACGCCAGCGACATTGAATCCCTGTAACCAGAACTTCTCGGGATCTTTGTACGTCTGCCCAACGACGGGCAGCGGTTTGGGCGTCACGAACAAGACCATCGGAAGTCCGAGGCAGATCCAGATGTCATTGGCCCTTACCTTCTAGCCGCGGCTTAAAACCGCAAAAATCAAGCCCGGCGGGCACTTGATTTTGGGTGGCGCAGCGCTTCAGCGCGCGATGGCTTCCTGTTTCCAACACCGGCTTTAGCCGCTGAGGGTGCCCGGCCTAATCTCGCCCGATATCCTCGTTCCACACTTCAGGATTCGCGCGAATATATTCCCCCAACATGGAAGCGCATTTCTCAGAATCGAGGTCGATGACCCTTATGCCGAGCGAGCGCAGCCATTCCACGCCCCCCTGGAAATTTCGACTCTCCCCGACGACCAGTTTACTGAAGCCAAACTGTCGGACGAGCCCGCTGCAATACCAGCAAGGCGCCAGCGTGGTGACCATGATGAGCTTGCGATAGCTGCGCTGGCGTCCCGCATTGCGGAAGGCGTCGGTTTCGCCGTGCAGCGAAGGATCGCCGTTCTGTACGCGGCGATTGTGGCCGGAGCCGACGAGCTCGCCGCTCGCATCAAAAATCGCGGCACCAATAGGAATGCCGCCCTCAGCCAACCCTTTACGGGCTTCCGCTATTGCCACCTCCATCATCGCGGAGTAATCGGAACTGGACATGGCCCTTGATTATATGGGGAGCCTCTGCGTCTTGCGCTAGGATGGATTGATAATGATACCGAGGGCACCGGGCAATCAACGCCGTATCGAGAGAAGTCCCGGCGTCCCACCCGCGGCCGGAGCCTCCCGATGATCAGGCTTCTGAGCGTGGTTGGGGCGCGGCCGAACTTCATGAAAATTGCCCCGATCGTCGAAGAACTGAACAAATTTCCCGATATCGAACACTGTCTGGTGCATTCCGGGCAACACTATGACGATCTTCTTTCCGGCAACTTCTTCGCCGATTTGAATCTGCCTAAACCGGATATGAATCTTCAAGCTGGTTCCGGTAGCCATGCAGTGCAGACAGCGGAAATCATGAAGGGCATCGAACCGATTCTGCGCGACTACAATCCGCAAATGGTTTTGGTTGTGGGCGATGTGAATTCAACGATCGCCGCGGCGCTCACCGCTGTCAAGCTGGGAATCAAAGTGGCCCACATCGAAGCCGGGTTGCGCAGCTTCGATATGACGATGCCCGAAGAGATCAACCGGAAACTCACGGATGCGATTTCCACTCTGCTTCTGGTAAGCGAGGAAAGCGGCGTCGCAAACCTGAAACACGAAGGCGTGCCCGCGGAACAAATCTTTCTTGTCGGTAATGTAATGATCGATTGCCTCCTGCGGAACCGCGAATTGGCCAGGAAGTCATCGATTTTGGACAAGCTTGGCGTCCGTCAGAATAGTTCTGGCTGCCGTCCTTACGGAGTCCTTACTCTGCACCGGCCATCGAACGTGGAAAATCCCAAGACGTTGCAAGGCATTCTCAGCGCGGTAAACTGTTTTGCCGAAGAGCTGCCCGTCTTTTTCCCAATCCATCCTCGAACTCGGAAAAATATCGAGCGTTTCGGCTTGCTCCCATATCTGGGCAGTGCTGCCAGCGGAAAGAGCACGGGAATTGTGCCCCTTGATCCTCTCGGCTATCTGGAATTTCTTTCACTCAACGACTGCGCGCGTATTGTGCTGACAGACTCCGGTGGCGTGCAGGAAGAAACCACGGTTCTCGGCGTGCCATGCCTTACCCTGCGGGAGAACACGGAACGGCCTGCGACGGTCCTTCACGGCACAAACCAAGTGGTGGGAGTCGATCCCGATCGCATTCTCGCCGCTGCTCAATCGATCCTCCAGAAAACCTCATCACCGTCCCGTTGTCCTCCGCTCTGGGATGGCAAAACTGCGTCCAGGATTGTCGCAATCATCCGTGAATATCTTCAACGCGATTCACCAGGAGTAGCCGGGTGATCCTGGTTGCAGAAGATCGCAGAGCCACCGGCAAGGTTTCACATAACTACTGGAAGACTTTTCAGGCCCCTGAATCCAAATGTAGAAGCCCACTCCGGCCGCGGGCCAGTGAGCTTCATCTCCGGAAACCGCTGCACGAGATTCAAAAGCGCAACCTGTCCCTCTACCCGCGCGAGTTGGGCTCCAATACAAAAATGCGGACCCGCGCTGAACGCGAGATGTTCGTTGTTCAGCCTTTTCAGATTTAACTGATTCGGTTCTTTGAATTTTTTCGGATCGCGGTTCGCCGCACCGAGCATGCATAGGATCGACCATTTCTTCGGTATGCGCTGTCCGCAAACCTCAATATCTTCCTTGAGCACGCGAGCCGTGAATTGTACGGGGCTTTCATAACGCAGAATCTCCTCCACAGCCGTGCGGATCATCTCCGGTTTCTCCCGTAACTCCGCAGTCTCCTGCGGGTGTTGCAGAAGCGTATACACTCCGTTGCCGATAAGATTTCGAGTTGTCTCGTGCCCCGCGAAAAGCAGCGCGATGCACTGCGCGTAGAGCTCTTCTTCGGTCATCACTTCTCCTTCTTCCTCGATGTCGATGAGAAGGCTGATCAGGTCATTCCCTTTATTGCGCCTCCGTTCCGCGACGGTCTTTCGGAAAAATTCGGTTAACTCGATTAGAGCATCTTGTGCCGCGCGTGCCTGTTCCACCGTGCGATCTGGACTGCCTCGAAACAGCGCAATGGCCCGCGACCAATTGACAAATGTGTCATGCAGTTCCTGCGGTATTCCGAGCATTTCCGAAATGATGCGCACCGGCATGGGGTTTGCGAACTGGCGCATCAGTTCGACTTCGGAGCCATGCTGTAGCGGCTTTAGCATTCGATCAACGATGGCCTCGACTTGCGGACGCAAGCCTTCAATGGCCGCGGCGGAAAACCCTTTGTTG
This sequence comes from Acidobacteriaceae bacterium, assembly GCA_003168355.1. GTDB lineage: Bacteria > Acidobacteriota > Terriglobia > Terriglobales > Acidobacteriaceae > Sulfotelmatobacter. The sequence continues at coordinate 76,585 of PMSQ01000071.1, forward strand.
AGAAGTTTGCGCAGCCGGGTGTGCTCCGGCGCATCCATGAAGATCAGCCACAAACCCAGCATGCGCGCCAGTTCGCTGAACTCGGACTGGCGGCTGATTGGCAGAGGCAACAACATCTGCTGCGCACGTTTTGCGGATAAGCGGGGGTCTTTGGCAATCGAAGCGCACTCGGCATGGCTGAAAATCGACCACACCGCCCATTTGCTGCCGACATCCAAATAATGCAATGGACCTTCTCCATGCAAGCGGGCGTACGTGGGATACGGGTTCTGCAGAACTTCGTCGCTGAAAACAACTTTTTTCCCTGGGGCGATAACCATGGACAACCTTCACCTATTGGCAAGATCAGAGATTTCAGTCGCGCAGAAGCCGACAATCACTTGTGTTGAGCTTAACACGGGAAATTTAGAGGAAAACGATTTGGAGTGCAAAAAGCGCTAAAAGGGCCTTGGCAAAATTTCCGCTCCGACAATCCGAATGATGCTGGACGCAGCGTTTCAGGAGCCGGCCTGTAGAGGCTGCCAAATCAATTCAAAGGTTTGGATTGTTCCTTTCACCGGGGTCGGCGGGGTAACCAATAAGATTTGATCACCCTGGAATTTGACGTTGCGGACCAGGTCCTTACCTACGTAGCTCTGAATCGATGAGATTTCGACGTGATGGGTTACCTCGTCACCGTTGAGCGTGTACCGTCCGGCGTAGGCAAGAAATGTCTTAAACGCCTCAGCCTGTTCTTCCAGCGACGCGAGAGTGCCGAGTGGCTTTCGCCCGCCGTAGCTGATCAGGGCGGTTACTCTGCCATCCTCAGTATAGGTGAGAAAACCCGTAGGGTTGGGACCATAGGGAGTTTCGTTTCGCTCCCCGGTCGAGGTTGTACTCGCGGCGGACACCAGTTTCCACGTGCCTATGAGTTTATCGTTCGTGTCCCCGAATAAAGCAGCGGCAAAAGCGAAAACTTCAGCCATTGCTAGAATCGCAGTTCTCATCCTGATTCTCCCTAAGATCCTATGTCCTCGAAGTGCGCCTCTACTCGCCGAAAGCGCCTACACTGCATCGTGGAAGCCCGCTCGTGTTGCTGAGCGCGAGTTGCGCAGATCGTATCGCGTTTCACGACAAATGATACCGGGACTTTCGGCTTGAGCCCCTGATATGTTTGAATTAAATGCGTTGATGCTGGGTTGCAGGGAGTGAGAAAGTTGAATCTGATTTTCTGGGTTGTGCCGAACTTCAGGCTGGTCGCTGCTCGCGCTGATCAACTACAGTGAGACGAACGGGAAATTTTTTCAAACCTATGAATGGAGCAGAGAGTCTGATTCGCACGCTGGTGGGTGGAGGCGTTGAAGTTTGCTTCACAAACCCGGGCACATCCGAAATCCATCTTGTCGCCGCCCTTGACCAGGTGCCGGAAATACGCTGCGTGCTCGGTCTCTTCGAAGGTGTGGTCACCGGCGCTGCGGACGGTTATGCGCGCATGGCGGAAAAACCGGCCTGCACTCTTCTTCATCTCGGCCCCGGCCTTGGAAACGGCCTTGCGAATCTGCACAACGCCGGCCGGGCGCAGGTACCAATCGTCAATCTGGTGGGCCAACATGCCACCTACCATCTTCGTCACGACACGCCGCTCAAGTCCGACATTGAAGCCATCGCGCGACCCTGTTCTAAATGGCTGCGGACGTCTGTTTCGGCGTCCGCTATAGGCCGCGACGCAGTCGAGGCGATCATCGCCGCGCGTACGCCGCCGGGCCAGATCGCGACGCTGATCGTGCCCGCCGATGTCGCTTGGAGCGACCGCGGAACCGTCGCTGCGCTTCCCGACCTGCCTCGACCTCCGATGCCCCCAACGACAAGTGTCGAAGGTGCAGTCGCCATGCTTCGGTCAGGCTCGCGCACCGCCATTCTGCTCTCTGGAAATGTGCTCTACGGCAAAGGACTGGCAACTGCGGGGCGCATCGCAGGGGCAACGGACGCCAAATTGTTTGCTCCCTACCCCGCGACGCGCCTCGAACGTGGCGCCGGTATCGCTTCGGTGGAGCGAATCCAATACGTCCTCGAAATGGGTATCGAGCAATTCAAGGAATTTCGTCAGCTCATCCTGGTGGGTGCTCAGGCTCCGATGGCGTATTTTGCCTATCCAGGGAAGGACAGCGTTTTCACGTCACCGGATTGCAAGATCCACACGCTGGCGAGTCCTGGCGAGGATTATATCGGTGCACTCGAAGCGCTCGAGGCAGCGTTGTCGCTGCGTGGAACCCAGGCAACCGGGGACCGCGAAGAACGGCCTCAGTTACCGGATGGCGACATTACATTGCCGGGCCTGGCAGCAGTCGTGGGCGCACTTCTGCCGGAGAATGCCATTGTGGTGGATGAATCCATGACCTCGGGTCGAGGCATGATGGCGGCAACGAAGGGATCTCTGCCGCACGACTGGCTGGGGAACACGGGAGGTTCGATTGGGATCGCTCTGCCCCTGGCTGTGGGCGCGGCAGTGGCCTGCAGTGGCCGGAAAGTCTTGTGCCTGACCGCCGATGGGAGCGGCATGTACACACTTCAGGCGCTGTGGACCATGGCTCGCGAGGGTCTCGACGTCACGACCGTGGTATTCGCGAACCGCGACTACGCAGTCCTGAAGCGTGAATTTTCCTACTTGGGTGTGGGCAAGCCCGGGCCTCGGGCCTTGGAGATGTTCGAAATCGGCCGGCCCGATCTCGATTGGGTGCAGTTGGCGAAGGGCATGGGAGTGCCCGGCACCCGCGTCACTTCGCTGGCAGGGTTTGCGAAGGCTCTGCGGAGGGGTTTTGAGAGTGAAGGTCCGACGTTGATCGAGGTCCCGCTGTAAGGCGGGCGCTCTTGGTCAGGCTGCGGTGCGGAAGCTCCGCGCCGATTCTTGCCAATTCGGACTTCACGACTTTTCCCAAAGGCGTTACTGGTATTTCGGAAAGCAGCAAGATGTAGGACGGCCGCTTGTAGGCGGCAAGATGTTTTGCCGCGTATTCTGCAATCTCAAGGGTCGTCAGCGATGAATCCGGCACCGGTTGCACGAAGGCGATGATCTCCTCATCTCCCTCAACCGGCCTGCCGATCACAGCGGACCTGGCAATCGCAGGATGGCCATTGAGCACTGCCTCGACTTCCGCCGGATAAACGTTGAACCCAAGCCGGATGATCAAGTCCTTCGTACGTCCGACAATAAAGAGATTGTCCTCTTCCAAACGGGCGAGGTCGCGTGTGTTGAACCAGCCTTCCGCGTCGATAGCCGAGGCTGTCTCCTCAGGCGCGCGATAGTACCCTTTCATCACGCTGGGGCCGCGCACCCATAATTCACCGACTTCCCCGTTGGGTACCGTCTGCTGATCGGACCCAACCAACTTGATTTCCAATCCCGGCAGGATCGGACCCACCGAAGTATCCAACCGCACCGGCGCCTCGGGTCTTACTTGCGCGACGGTAGGAGCGCACTCTGTGATTCCATACGCATTATGAAGCGGCAGCCCAAGAAGATTCTCGACCGCCAACTTAATCGCCGGAGGAAGCGGTGCGCCCGAGCAGGAAATGATTCGCAGCGCGGGAAACTTCAACGACTCCAGTTTTCGTATCTTCGCATACTGCAGAAACTGGGAGAACATGGAGGGCACGCCCAGCATGATCGTGATCCCATCTTTTTCCAGGGACAAACGCGCAGCCATGGGATCGAAGCGAGCCGCCAGATAGAGCGTCGCTCCGCTGACCAGCGTCCCCAGCAATACCGAAAGGCCAACAATGTGAGACAGCGGCAGAACGCCAAAGAGTCGATCCTCCGGGGTCAAGGACCGGATCTTCGCCGACCCTCCCGCCGAGAACAAAAGATTCCTGTGCGTCAGCATGACGCCCTTAGGAACGCCGGTCGTACCGGACGTGTAAATCAACACGGCGACGCGGTTCCCGATGTCGGCATCGATTGCCTCAGGCTCAGCGTTTTCGTTCAGAGGACCGATTCCGACGGGTCCAAGATCGCCAACTTCTTCGACGAACGCTCCTTGCCGATTCGCGTGCTCAGCGGCATGCGTTGACGCAGCGGTAAGGTAGACCACGCGACGGGCTTCGCAGTGATCGCGGATCGAGTCGATCTCGCGCGCGGACAAGCGCGGGTTCACAGGTATCGACCAAGCGTCCAGACTGGCGATCGCCAACAGAACCGCCGCAAATGCCCGGCAATTCTCGCCCATAACCATGACCCGGTCACCCGGTCGCACACCGGAGCCGCGGAGCCAGGTCTGAGTTTCTGAGACGGCACGCGCCAACTGCCGATAACTCCAGCTGCCGGTCCCATCAATCAGAGCAGTGTGCTCGGGCGAGCGTTCCACCCACGGCAGCATCACTTCGCAAATGCGCACGGGAGCATTCACCGAGTTTCAAATGCCTCGTCTTTCATCACGGATGCTCTCTTAAGTGTAATCAGCGGCGGGATAACAGGGTGGCTTTCTCTATCGCAGAACGCTTCCCCGCGAATTGCTGTAGGCGGATGCCGTGGTCGTAAATACCGAGGTTTTCGCCTGGCTGGCCAATAAGTACTGCAACCAGTTTCGATACACGCATGCGGCCGTCGAGTGCCACCCGTTCTGCAGACTGCTGATGACGGCCTGTTCGGGGAAAAATGCCATGACTTCCACTCGCCGGTCGGCCATCGCACTCTTCTGAAACGCTTCGAGGAGACGGGTCGCAGAGGCGTCAAAGTATCTCAGCGGCATCGTAGGATAAGTCTCCCGTTCGCGATTCAGGAATCGCTTGATATCTCTCCGATACTCTTTGAAGAGCGTGTGCACTCCATATTCCGGGTGCCCTTGGAAGTGCACAAATAAACTCTCGCGCTTCTTCTTAACAAACGCGTCGACACCCGCCTCCGCCGACTTGGTGAGGACCACATAACCGGCGGAAGTCAGTTCCTTTTCCCGCACTTCATTCCACCTCGAATGCGGGAAGAAGACACGCTCGGGGATGCGGTTCAACAACTCGTGATTGCACGCTTTTCGGGACTCCACCACCCCGAACTGCTTGTCCGGCAAACGGTGACGCTCGATGCCATCGCTATGGAGAACGCCGGCATGTGCCGCCAGGCAGGAAAGCACGGTGGAAGCCGTGTTACGTTCCGCCCAATCCAGCAATTCGGTCAAGACCGTCCAGTAAGGCTCATCCTTTAGGTTGGGCTGGCGCGGTTCTGTGCCTGTGATGATCACGCCATCAAATCGGTTCTGCCAGATCTCGTCGAAGCTGTGGTAGAAACTATTCAAATGTTGCTCGCCGCGATCGCCTCGCGGAACTCCGGTCAACGAATAAAGTTTCAGATATATGGGAATGTGAGCCGATGCGTCGTCGAGGAGCTCAAAGAACTGCAGCTCGGTGTCTTCCAGCGCCGCGTCCGGCATATTATTAACGAGCGCGATGTTCAAGCCCTCGGTCCGCAGGGTGTTCGTGGAACCCACTGGGCGGCGTTTCCCTTCGAGAGCCCAACGCGGCGGTATTCGACCGCCTTCAATCATCAGTGGCATTTCACACCTCCCCCGCTGCCATGCGTGCCTTACCGGACAAACCCTGCTCCTTTGCACTTTCCAGTGCCTGGCCCAGATCTTCGAGAATATCGTCGATATGCTCAATCCCTACGCTGAGGCGAATCATCTCCGGCGTGACCCCCACCTTCGCCTGTTCTTCCGGCGTTAGCTGCCGGTGTGTAGTCGACGCGGGATGACACGATAACGATTTGGCGTCGCCCATGTTCACCATCCGCTTGAACAGGCGGAAAGCGTTGAAGCACTTCCTGCCTCCCTCGTAGCCGCCCTTCACGCCAAAGGTCAGCAGGGAACAGAAGTCGGAGCCCAAATATCGATGCGCCATTGGATAGAGTGGATTATCCGGAAATCCGACGTAGTTGACCCATTCGACCATGGGATGACCGCGCAGGAATTCCGCTACCTTGCGTGCGTTCTCCACGTGGCGCTCCACACGGAGGGCAAGGGTCTGAATCCCTTGCAAAAATAAAAATCCGTTAAACGGAGAGAGCGTGGCGCCGGTGTTTCGTTGGCACACGGTTCGGCAGCGCGCAACAAACGCCGCTTCTCCGAAATGATCTACATAGACGACGCCGTGATAGGCGATCTCCGGCCGGTTCAACATGTAAAACTTGTCCGGATACTTTCGCCACGGAAACTTGCCGCCATCCACGATCATTCCGCCGATGCTGGTCCCGCCCCCGCCAATAAACTTGGTCATCGAGTGCACCACCACGTCAGCGCCGTACTCGATGGGCCGCAACAGAATCGGCGTAGCCACGGTGTTATCGACCACCAGGGGCACGCCGTGCTTGTGCGCCACCCGTGCCAACCCCTCGATATCCGCGACGTTTCCCGCCGGATTGCCAACGCTCTCGCAGTAAACTGCGCGGGTATTCTCGTCGATTAATTTCTCCACATCTTCGGGGCGATCACTCGCCGCAAAACGCGAACCGATTCCCCGCTTCGGAAAGATGTGCGCCAACAGCGTGTACGTGGCGCCATACAACTGAGGCAGAGAAACGATGTTATTCCCCGCCTCGGCGATGTTGATGAGGGAATATTCAATCGCAGCCATTCCAGAGCTGACGCTGAGCCCGTCGACTCCACCCTCCAGGGCGGCCACACGTTTTTCGAGCACCGTGTTAGTGGGGTTGCCGATGCGGGTGTAGATGTTCCCCTGCACTTCCAGGTTGAACAGCGCGGCGCCGTGTTCCGCGCTGTCAAACTCGAACGCAACCGTCTGATAGATCGGCACCGCCACGGCCTTGGTCGTGGGGTCGCCGTCGTAGCCTGCGTGAATTGCGATGGTCTCTCTCTTCAATCCAGTGCACCACACCAGAGACAAAAAAGGGCTACAGTCAAGGCCTGGAGGCCTCGTGCAAAACTCCAGGGTCTGTTTACTTCGAGGTCGTGAGGACGCCCGGCACAGGAACTGACACCGGCGCCCGGGAGAGCGACCGTACTAGAGCTCGCGTCACGTTGCGGGCAGCGAAGTCGGCGCCGAACGCGAACCGCATGACGGGCCCAAAGCTGTTTGCAGCGGCGACTCCGACAAAATAAAGGCCGGGTACGGAGGACTCGCAGGTCGAAGAAAGCACCGGCGTGCGCTCCACGGCTCTCAACGTCGAGCGGATATCTGCACTCAAGAACGTGAGGCGCTCAAGATCCACCTTGTAGCCGGTGGCAGCGATGATGTGATCGGCCTGAATGTCGCGCTCCGTGCCGTCTTGAGCGCGTAGGTGAATATGTACCTTGCTGTCCCGCACCTCGGCCCGCTCCGCTGTGTTTCCCAGCAGGAGGGGCACATCGTTCATTACTCTGTCTCTGACGAACCATCCGCCCGACGGTCCCAAGGTTCGCCGGACAATTTGCAGGCGAAGGCTTTCGGGTAAATAGAAGAAGGCTCCCGGCGCATTGGCATAGAAGCTGGAGCGCCATCCCGGTCCAAGCCCCGTTTGCGGATGCTGCATTCGTGTCCACAACGAGCGCGCTTTCCCAGTGGGTTTACCGTGAAACTTCAATGCTGCTTGACGCGCAACCAACCGCACCTTCGCCCCAGCCTCAGACAGTAAAGCCGCCCAGTCGGTCGCCGAAGAACCGCCGCCGATGACAACCACGTCGCGGCCTCGGAATGGTTCGACTTCGCGATTCCGGGCGCTGTGTGACAAGAAATCCGCCGGCAGCTTTGCCAAACTTTCCGGCACGTACTCAAAGTGTGTAATCCCAACCGCGAGCACTACGTTCCGAGTCTTGATCTTCTCGCCGTCGTCCAGTCGCAGCAGGTATCCTTCCGAGGCGCGCTCGATGCTGGCGACCATCTTGTTTTCGAGCTCCGGCACCATCCGCTCCTGGAAAGCCAGACCGTATTCCGTGAATGTGTCAAGCTGAACCGGGATTCCAGTGTGGCCATACTGAATTCCCCGTTCTGAGCAAAATGTTTCTAAGGTAAATTGATCGTCCGGATCGGAGATATTTGAGGCGAAGCCATCCGACTTGAGCTTCATACCCTTCGGCATGTGTGCTCGCCAACTATCCATGGGACGCCCGAAGATGCGAAACGGTATTCCCCGGTTGCGGAAATGTGCAGCCAATGAAAGTCCGTATGGGCCAGCGCCAATGATTACTGTGTTTATCATGGGTATTGAGTAAAACCTCGCTTATTGATGCAAATCCACAGCGGCCATAGTTAAGGCTACCAGTGGTCTTTCGAGGGGGAGAAAAAAGAGGATAGAAACTTGAGCGATAATACCACGTCCTCCCACCTGCTGCACCAAGAATTAGAGTCCCCGTATCCTGCTTTGTCGTTCCATAACAAGTCTGTAATCAATAAGATAGAACAAACCTGCTGCGTCCGGGAGGAGCCTGACGCTAGGCCTTTTTGAGGAGCTTTCTCTCAATAAAGGCAACAGCGTTTTGTACCGAGCCGAGATTTTCCGGGTTCACTTCTTCATCCTCCACAGTGACCTCGAAGTGTTCTTGAAGGAAAACGACCAGCTCGACCACCCCGGTCGAATCCACCACATTCCCCAGCAGAAGTTCGTCGTCACGCAGTTTTTCCTTGCGGCCCAAAAGGAAGTTGTCCACAAGAAAAGTGCGAATTTCCAGCTCGATATCCTTGGTCTGCATTGCTAAGTCAGCCTCTATCAGTCGGTCTGTGAATTGGCCACGGGCAAACTTGCTAGTCAATATGCTAACCGCGTCGTTGTCGAAGATTCCAGTCTTTTCGAACCCTACAAGGTGACCGAAGTTCTTTCAGCACCTTCCTCGATACGCCGGCCCTGCGGCCTGAATTGCTTATTTGCGGTCTCCTGGCGCAGTCAAGCTTTCTACTCCGAAACTCTGCGGCTCCGTCACGGATCGACGATAGGAAACCAACTTCGTTCCATCTGCCCTGCTCTCGTCTGCTGAGGCTTCGGGATCCAGCTGGCATGGACCCCCTTTGAGGAACGCGCGAAGTGTGGCGATGAGGCGTGGCGATGCCTGGGTATCAATTCGAGCGGTCTCGCCCAGAGTGAGGGCCAGATCAAGCTTCTGCGGTAAGTCCTGCTCGTCGTTTGCCACGATGATTCTGCCTTGTGCGCCAAACCGCTCCGCGGTTGCGACCTGATGGTCGTTGCGGGTCTCGCGGAATTCCGCAAGCCGGGGCATTACGACAATGGGCTTTCCCAATTCGAGAGCGGAAATGATCGATCCCATGCCGGCGTGAGCCACCACGATGCTGGCCGTCCGCAGCACTTGGTTGAATTCCGAAGGATCCATGAAGTCCGTGAACTGGACATACTTGGGGCGGAACGCTCCGCCACCAATCTGGGCCAGAACGTCCGTTCGGGCGCGCGCCGCAGCCCATTCGTCGACCGCCCGGATCAGGCGGTCAAAGGGTTCTTGGGATCCTACCGTGGCAAAAATCATAAGACTGACCCCGCGTAGTGCGGCCCTTCGCTCCGGGCCAGATGGGGCCATTGCGTGAGCCAGAGGTCGGCGTACCGGCCGGCACGCGATCCCGACAGGGACACCTCCTCGACGTTGGCGATGCTATCGATCCAGATCGTTCTTGCCCCAAACCAGCGTCCGAGCATCAGTGCAAAAAATCCGGGTGCGGCGCCGGTCGAGATGACCACCGCCGGCCTTTCCTTGCAAATGATCCAGGCCAGCCTTGTGGCCAGCATGATCAGTCCCAGCTTGTTCCAGCGAGTGGCATCGTTCACTTGATAAAACCTGTTTTCAGGAACCTCGGAGCGATACGATTTGAGCACGGTGACATAAACAACTTCTGAGTCCGCAAAGGCCGGAACGACGCGCCGTAATTGGACCCAGTGACCACCGCTGGAGGCTACCGCCAATACTTTGTCGGGATGGCGCGTTTCTTTGATTGGCAAAGTCACTGGCAGAGTTCCCTCAACGGCTTGACCTGGAAAGACTCGCGCTGAGCGACGTCCAAAAGCGTGGCGGTCAATTCGAGCACAAAGTCATTTCGTGGTTTTGTTCGGGCCACGTCGTGCATCAAAACAATGCCACCTCCCTCTTTTCGCAGCCGGTCTGCGACTTGGCTTGCGCTGGGCAGAGTGGCGTGGCTGTCTCCCGAATCGATGGTCCACCACCAGACCGGAGCTCCCCGGCGGCGGATCGACCAATAGGTGGGGAGGGTCATCTTGCCGTACGGCGGGCGGAACATTCCCTTCGGTTCAATCCACGCGGAAAGCCGCTCATATCCGGCATTGATGTCGGCGACCGCTTCCCAGGGCAGCGCCTTCCACGCGTTCAGGTGTCGGTCGGAATGACAGCCAACATCATGACCCTCCTGGACCACGCGGTCGACAATCTGCGGATGTTGCTGCGCGTGACAGCCAAGCATAAAGAAGCTGGCCCGGGCGCCGCGGCTCTGAAGCAGATTCAGCAGTTGCAGCGTGAGCTCGCTGCTCGGACCATCGTCATAGGTGAGACTGAGAATTCGGTTCTTGACCACTTCCCGTCGCACCCGGTTCATCCGATAACGCCGCCAGAACCAGGGCGAGAAATAAACCGCCGAGCCGGCCAGGCCGATTGTGGCCGCCAAGCTCGCACTCAGGGTCTGGCGCATAGGGTTTGAGGTCTCAACAGCGATCGGGAAGTGTAGAAAACTACGCGATGGCGCGAGACGTTTTATCCCGCTCCCAACCGGCGATCCCACCACGAAGCCGCTTTTGCGCGCGGTACTTCGCGATGCTTGTCACCAGACAATAGACCGCCAGCTTGAGCCACAGCCGCGGACGCTTGAACAAACCACGGAGTGACTTATGGTTGCTCTCACCCCGATTCTTCCACATCCCGGGAAACCGCCTTGCCAGTTCGAACGATCCGTAGTGGGCGCGGGTCTTGGTGGCGATCAGGTCCCTGATGGTCCGGGGCGGAAACACGATCGAATGGGCCGAATGAAGCGTTTCGCGTTCCTCTTCCTGGAACTGGATGCGGACATAACCATCGTCCGCCGTGAGTGCCGGGAACTCCAGAAAGCGCCCGCGTCCAGCCTCGGACAGGGCGTACACCCCGGAACCTCCGATTCCTTCCTGGGCGGAAGGCAGAAGGGACCGGATCTCATAACAGGCGCGCACCAACCAGGAGCACTCCGCCAGATCGAAATTCGGCGTGGGAGCGACGGCCAGCACATCCCCCGGTTCCAGCCGGCGCGCCAGGCTTCGAATCGTCTCCACGGTAACGACCACGTCCGCATCCGCGTAGATGCGGGGGAAACCTTGGGCGGCTTCGTCGCCCAGGTTGAGAGCATGCGTCTTGCTTGCGACCTCGGTCTCGAGGACTCGCACCGGCGGCCGGAAGCGGCGTGCAACCGCAGCCGTATCGTCGATGCATCCGTTACACACGACGATCACGTTCAGTTCGTCCGGTTCGGCGCCGTTGGTCATCGCTTTCAAGGTCCGAGCGAGCACTGAACTTTCGTTGTGCGCGGGAATGATCACGGAAATCATGGTCATTCAGCGGACCTGCTTTGCGCGACAGGTACGCTGGATCCCAGCACCCACCTTCCCTGGGAGGGATCGAACTGTTTCACAATCCGGGCCGGGTTGCCGCTCACGACCGAATACGGAGGGATGCTTCGCGTTACTACACAATTTACACCGACCACAGAATTTCGTCCGATCACAAGCTCGCCCTCGTTGCAGACAATGGCTGCTCCAAAACCGATCCAGCATCCTTCCTCGATCCGGATAGTTCCCCCCTTGGTCGTCCCTTGACACGCTATCGGAATGGACACATCTTCGAATGCGTGGTTATGGTCCATGACGAGCACGGACTGGCCGAAAATTACATCCCGCCCGATGTGAATTCGGTTTATCGCCAAGATCGTACCGCTTTGTCCTATCCGGCATCCATCTTCGATTAATATCGTTGGGCCAAAGTCCTTCGGGACCATCGGGACGTCCACGCGGCAATCCCGCTCGATCAACACCGTGTTGCCGATGCTGATGTAGCGGGCGACGGTTCGACTGAGGTTGCACGAATAGTGGACCGAAAAGTGGTGGCCGACCGAAGCAAACGGGTAAGTCCAGGACAGCCACAGGCTATGAAGTTTCCTGACCGCATCCAGAAAAACCCTGACAGGATCTTCAAAGGACTTGAGATTGGATTTACTCATGGGTGATCCTGTCGCCCGGCTACAGCTTGCGTCTTCGGCTGTTCCAACTACGCTAAGTCTCGACATAGGTCTGGGTCAGCTCTTATCCGCTTCGGAAGGACAATAAACAACTTGCCCGGGGTTGCCGGCGACAACGGAGTTCGCAGGTACGCTGCGGCTCACCACGGCATTCGCGCCGATTACGGAGTTTCTTCCGATCACCAGTTCGCCCTTGCCGCACACGATTGCTGCTCCGAAACCGATCCAGCAACCCTCTTCGATGCGAATCGTCCCGCCCGGCGTGATTCCCTGATCTTTGATGGGAACATTAACGTCTTCAAAGGCGTGATTGTGATCCATGACCAGAACGGACGGGGCGAAGATAACATTCCGCTCGAAATGAATCCGGTTTCTCGCCGAAATCATGCAGCGTCTTCCGACCTTGCAGCCGTCGTCGAACACGATCACCGGTTCATTATTGTCAGGCAGCACTGGGATGTTGACCCACACCTCACGATCCAGCAGAACCGAATCTCCGATCTTGACGTAAGGGGCAATCGGACGCCTCAGATCGCAAGAGTAATGAGCGCAAAATCTGCTGCCCACGGATGCGAATGGGTAGGTCCACAGCATCCACAGGCTGCGGATCTTGCTTGCCATGCGCGCCGTCAACCAGAACGGGTCTTCCAAAGGCTGGTGGGCCGGTTGGTTCTTGGCGTGGCTCATGGTCTCGGACATGCTACCCACTCGCTCTCACCCATTTCCCCGTTTGTTGGTCATACGTCTTTATCAGTTTTGCCGGGTTACCGGCAATCACACTGAACGGGGGAAAACTTCGGTTCACCACCGAATTTGCGCCGACTATGCTGTTGCGTCCAAGGCTCAGATCTCCGGAGCCGCACGCGATCACTGCGCCAATGCCAAGCCAGCAGTTCCGCCCGATAAAAATCCGCCCTCCCGGCGCGAACCCCGGCGCATGAACCGGCTTTTCAAGGTTCGAGCATTCATGCTCGTGGTCCATGATCAGAACTGAGGGCCCCAGCAACACATCCGCTTCCAGAACGATCTGATTCCGAGCCAGTATCGTGCAACGTCTTCCAATTGCGCATCCGTTCCCAATTACGACCTTCGGCTCGGGGCCGGGTGCGCCGGGCTCAACATCGATCCACACCCCCGAGGCCAGGTAAATGTCGTTGCCCAATCGAATCGCGGGCGACCTGGATCGCCGTATATCGCAGGAGTAATCGACCGACACGCCGCGGCCGAACTCGGCAAAAGGATACGTATGCTGCAGCCAGATGCTGTTGAGCTTGGTTCCAATTCGCGAAATTGCGGCAAACGAATCTTCGGCGACTGCACCCCTTTGCCGGTCTGCACTCATGTCTCTAGGTGACAATCTCGGCACAAGGCTGCTCGGCACGCAGCCGTCGCGGAATCAGAATGCTGATCAGAGCCTTCCCCTCAGCCCCGGTTATGGATTTGGTCAGCCGGAGTGCCGGCCATACCGCCAGCAGACATCCGAGAGAAACTTTTCCCAACTCCAGAATGGCGTGCCAGCGCGGATTTGGAGTAACCGGGAGCGGCAGTCGCATGGCGATTGCACCAGCCATCAGAACGACGGCACTCGCCACCGTCAATCTCAAGGCATCAGGCAGCAGGGATCTGGGGTGAAAGGCGCGAAACGTCTTGGTAATCGCATACAGCATGAATACCATCCCGATGAATTCCGTGAAGGCCAATCCTGCCAGCACACCATAAAAGCCTCCATGGCGGGCAAACGCCACGATCGAGAGCAGGCAGCCGATGCGTAGAGCCTGCCGGATGTTGTCCAGAAGCGCGTTTCCTGAAACTCTGTACAGCACCAGTCCCAGAATGGAGAACGCCTGAAAAAAGCCCGCGGCGCACACCAGCCAGAGCGTGATTTGCAACGACGGATCCGCTTGTCCCGTCCATGCAAACACCATGGTTGATCCGAAAATCGCAATGAAAGCTAGCGGGAAAAGACACAAGGCCAAAGTGATTTTGAACGACTTGGCAATTAGCCTCTGCATTTTTTCCTGGGAGCCAGATGCATACACCATCGCGCCCCCGGAAAGAATGGGCCCCAGAAAGGCATCCGACAGCATCACAGCTGACATGACCAGCCTGGTGGCAAGCGCATAAATCCCCGCCGCATCGGCGCCAAATGTCCGGAGCACTGTTACCGGCAATATGGAGAGGTAAAGCACCTCCAGAACCGCCACCAGTTGATAGCTGCCCGCAAATCGAACCAGTTCGGGTATCGCGCTCTTGGTCACGAACCTTCTGCTTACACAGATCTGCGGCAGGATCTTCTTCGAACTGACATAACAGGACAGCACGAATCCGACTTCGGAAGCCGCCATTACCGAAGCCATGGCAAACAGCCCATAGCCAAAATGCAGAAGAATGACAATCGCTACCGCTTCGGCCACCGTGAAGAAGGTCGCGAGGTTTCTAGCCAGATCAATCCGGTGGCCGCCCATCAAGATCGCTTCGTAGACGGCGCCCACATTGGATAGAACCATGATCAAGGCAAGAACCGTGGTGGACTTGGCCGCAGCGTGTAGAAACTCGGGCGGCACTCCGGCGGCTCGCGCCAGTGCAGCCGAGAACCAGGCCACCGGGATCAATACTGCAACCGACAGCCCAAGCATGGCGGCACAGCCCGTACTCAGAAGCTTATTCGCAGTTTCGAAATCGCCGTGGCCCGTCGCTTCCGCCACATATTTTTGGAAGGCCGACTTGATGCCCACGCTGCCGAAGCGCATGTAAGCCGCCGTGGTCATGATGATCGACCAGATTCCATAGCCGCCCAGGCCGAGATGGGCGATCACGATCGGAATGGTCACCAGCCGCGTTGAGACCTGCGCGACTCTGGCAATCACGCCGAATATGGTATTCCGCCCGATCGTATGGGACAGACTGCGCACCGGAGCTGGACTCGCGGATGAAAATATTGCTTTCATTGTGTGCTTAACTGGTGTACGCCCAAACTGGCCGGTTCTTCCGCAAGTTCTGAGATATCTGCCTGCTGCGGAGGAACTCTGAGGGGCTCTTGTTTTAACTCTTTTTTCGGGCGGGCAACCATAGCGGCGGGGATCATGGCCAGCAGCGCGTACCATGCCACCATGGTTTGATCGAAATAAGCAATGCCAAGGAACGCGACCACATTCGCAAACAATGCCGAACCCAACGCCCAGATGAAAAGTGCCGTCCTCTTATCCTTTCCGGCTGCGCGTCGCGCCGTTCCTAAATACTTGAACCCGTACACCAGGACCGCGAGGAACAGAAGGAACGGAAGAAACCCGGAATTTTCACACACGGCGACGTACTGATTGGCCGTATCCCACATGTCCCAGCCCCAAACGCTCGTGTCCTTTATTCCCAGCAACCACCAATCCCCAAAACGACGAATACATTGATCCACCAGCATATAGCGGTGCCAGGAGGACGAACCGCCGGTGACATCTATTTTCTCGATCAGGCTCCAAACCGGCCCCTTCATCACCAAGTGGAGACAAGCCAGGGCGAAAACCGTCCCCCAGCGTACGGCGCGCATCCACCTGCGCGCTGGCCACAGGCAAAGAGCCAGCACACCCGCCGCGTACCCTAACACCGGGGTGCTCGAGTTCGAAGCCAGAGTGATCACGCTTGAGGAGAGGATTCCGATCACCGCCAGCGCGCGATACTTTCTGCCTCTCCACCACAAAGCGACGAACAGAGGCACTAAGACTGCGCCAAAGGTTCCGGCCGGAATGGATTGCGCAAAAGGGCCCTGGGCGCGGAAGCGCTCGCCACGCGCCACCAGAGATGCGTAATTGGCAACCCGCGCTCCTCCCAGCATGGCATAGGGATTGTGCCCGGTCGCAACTTCGTACGCCATCACTGCGGCTACAATCGCTGCAACACAGGCGAGCGTTTGAATCGCACGCACAATGTCTTCTTCGTTCCGGATCAGGAATCGCAGCAGGAAGTACACCCCAAAAACCGTATAGAGATTCCCCAGTTGATTGATGAGCTCCCCGGTCTCCTGGAACAGCAGGATTCCATTCACCGCGATGAATCCCGTCATCAAAATGATCGCCCAATCGATCTTGTTCATTCCCCCGCTGAACATTGGCCGCCCTGCGGATATCTTGTCCTTCAGAATTCGGATGATGCCGAAAACCACCAGAACCCGCAACATCGGGAAATGCGCCGGGCCGATTAGCAGAACCTGGTCCATGGGTATGAGCAGGGCGGCCGCGAGAAATGCGACAATCGCCTTGTTCCGCGGCCAAACGCAGATCAGCACGCCCGCCAGTAGAGCCACCAGCAGGACCGCCGGGTGGAGCACGGTTTGAGATACGCCCCCGCCAAATTTCAGGTGATCAGGACCCATGGGTTTCCCTGTGGCCGGCCCTTCGACTGAGGTAACAGAACCGCGCCCGACGGTGTGCCGCTTCCGAACTGAGGCTGTCGATCAAGCGGTCTTTCGGATCCAAAAGCTTCCCGGCGCCGTTTCGCCGGGCCGGTAGGAAGAGAACGCCTGCCGAAGGGCCTCCGGATGCCTGTGATTCATGTAGCTGCCCGCCCAGAGGACTTCAAAGGAATGATTGAAGGCGAGCAGCGCCTGCAGGACATATTGTTCGTTCCAGAAGCGCAGCTCGTCCACCACCCAGGACCTCGGGTACGGAAAGGGTAGGAAAATGTCATGAAAGTGGACGATCGTCCCCTTCTTCAGCCGGGGCACAATTTCAAGAAACTCAAACTGAACGTCGCTGCCCTCCTTCAATACGTGACTGCTATCGATGAAGAGGATGTCACGGTCTCCCAGACTTTCAAACTCCGCGAGCGGGACAGACTGCACGGGAGCCTTGATCAGGCGCGTGAGTCCCGGGAATCCCCTCTCGAGTGCGGCACTGGGATGGGGCTCGATAGCGATGAGCTTCGCCGGCCCAGCGCTTCCGCAGCCATTCTTAAGCACGGCCATGGACGAGACCAGCGTCGAATTGCCCGAACCGATCTCTATCACCGTATTGGGCTTGAAGTGCCGGACCATGCAGTAGAGGATCTCTGCATCGACCGAACCGAAAAGCTTGTTTGCCAGGGAGAATCCGTTCGGAGAAATTGACGGGGAATTCTGGAATTGATCAAACTCCGGCTTGTACTTGCCGCAAAACTCCCGCAACAGGGCCAGTTGAGCCGCTTCCTTTATATCGATACCGACCAAACCGGACGGGGACTTCCAAAAGTCTTCTGGAATATTTCGCGTGTCGGGAACCGGCTCATAGAAGTGATTCGGAACAACATGAAGCCCGATGTTCTGAAGCGCTCTAAAGGCGCCGACTCGACACCTGTGCAGCACGCTCATTCGTGATCTCCAGATTCAGATTCTTGGCTGCCAGCGAACCGGCCCGCATCACTGTTCACGCGGCTGCGCGTGCCGTAAGGGAACGACGGTGGCGCCATTCATCCGTGCCGAACGCGCCAGGATAAATTGTCCGGAAGAAAAGCTGGATGTAAATCGCCGGCGCACCTGAAAGGTCTTTCCGCCAGGCGGTGAACTCAACATCAGTTACGAAAACTGCCAGCGGGATGCCGGTTTTTCTCGGGCCGTCCAAACCATAAATAAGCTACTGAACAACGGCCGCCAATCCTGTAGGAGCGCTGGGCGCCGATGCCCCGCTGAACTGGTATGCTCCGATATCCCATGCGGGCCCGCGCTGCACCGTGGAAATTGCCGGATAATTGGCGATCTCGCCTCCGCTTCCATTTTGCTCGGTGGCTCCGTCGCTCGTTCCCCAGCAGAGTCCCGCACTGGTCGACGACGAAAACGTGCTGCACGTGGAGGCTGAATTTACCGTGCCTGCTCCAATCGTTGAGCCTCCGGAAGTGGGCGCATAGTCGTTAGCCGGCAGGTAGCCTTGTCCGTTCGCCGCAGCTTCGGTCTGCAAAAGTTCGTTGCCATTATCTTTGAAGCCGCAGTTAGCCCCGGGACGGCAGGTGTAGAGTGCCGATAGCGTTCCGTATCCAATGAGGTGGTTGTTCTCAAAGTAGGCCGTGCCGTTCCACCCAAAAGTCGGTGCACTCGTGTTGAAGAATTGCAGCTGGCACCCGCCGCCCGTGTCGTCGCCCGTGTCGTTATCGAATGTGTTGTTATAGAAGTAGAGAGATTCCGTCCCGGTCGGAGACTGCGCCTGGAAGGTAATGCAGTTCTGGGGAGCGGTATCGGTGGCATTGTACTTCATATTGTCGAAAAACACGTTGTTGAACAGGTACGCGCTGCCGCCCGCGCCGATCGTGAGAAAGAAATCCTCGGTCACATAAGTATGGCGAACCACGTTGTTGTAGAAGTAGATGGATGCGCCGGCAATGTTCTGATCGTTGTTCAGAACGTTCGAGTGAGGCGCGATGTGAGCCGGGGAATAACTGGTGTAAAGATATTCCGCAAGGTTGTCGTGGTAGTAGACCGTGTTGTTGGTAACCGCCATGTTCGACATGTATCGGAACACATTGTCGTGGATGTCATAGCCCTCGGAATAGATCCCCATCCCGCTTTGGCAGGGGTAGGTCGGCGCGAAGCCGGCCGAGCACGCCGCTGAATTTGCCGCCCCCGCCGAAGAATCCGAGCCATCGAACACATTGCCGGAAATCACGTTATTCGTCGTCAAGCCGCAGGAGCCGTTGGCGTTCCCGAGAACCATTTGGTTATCCGCGGAGGTCACCACCGTCGTCCAGCCATGGAAATAATTGTTCGAGATGGTGACGTGGCAGGTTTCGTAGTTGTAGATCGCCGCCGAATAGCTGCCCGTTCCCGACCAGCACCGTCCCGGCCACTCGAAATTGTCCACGGTGACGTAGCTGACCTGATTCAGATTCAGGCCCATCGACGAAGACTGATCGTAGGTGCAACCGGCTACAAACCCGGTACTGAGCGGGTTGTCGCCGGAGATGACGGGACGTACCCATGAACCGCCGGCGGACCAGGTTTGATCCACGCCAACGTAGATTGGACTTCCGTTGGAACCGCTCCAATTCCATGTCCAGCTGGAACCGATATACGGCGAAGCTGAACTGTTGCCATAGTGCCAGGTATCTCCGCCCCGGAAAATTATCGAATCGCCTGCCGCCGGCTTATAAGCGGCGCAAGTGGATGCGCACTTCGCCATGCCCGGCGCGTGCATCCAGGGCGTGGTTTTCGACGTCCCATTGTTGGTATCGCTTCCGTTCGCGGCAACGTAGTATGTGGCCGCCGAGGCCATTCCGCTAATCATGAAGTAGACGATCAATGAGAGGAGGGTGGGACGAGCAAAACCGCGCATGAGGGATCCCCTGTCAAGTTTGAATGCTAACCAGCCTTTTGACAGCCTATACCTGGGCAAATACCCGGCCAAGGACCCACAAGTGCATCGGCCAAAATCACGAGTACATAGCACTAGCTGGTTTGCCGCCCGGGGGCAGCCGCCGCGGGCTGTCCACCCCTTCGCAAACGGTCGCGCCATAGCCTCTTGAGGCGCGGAAGCAAATTTGTCGAAACCAGAAGCTTTCTCGCCGCCCCGTCGACGGCCCGGGCCGTTGCTCTCATCCCCTTGAGCCCAATTCCTTTCAGGGTTGGAGCGAATATGTAGACGCTGGCTTCGAGCCAGCCGCGGCTGCACAGCGCAGCCTTGTATTCAGCGTCTCCAAGACCAAAATCCAGCTCCTTCACCACGTCATCGCCGGTACCGGTGCAGAAACCTTCGATCACGCGCATGATCAGAAACATGCCGGGAGAGAATTGCCGGAACTTGGGGTCATAGCCCAGGTATTCGCTGGCAAAACTCTTGTTATAGATCGTGCCGATCCAGAAGGCGACCGGGCAGTCATCGACATAGAGCAGATAGGCACGGAGCCAGCCCTTCCTGGCCGCCAGCCCCAGCCGCTCGCGCACCTCGGGGGTGGTGGCGAATCCCGCTCCCAGCCCTCGTTGATAGGTCTTCTTTGCGATCTCTTCCGCGTCGCGGAATAAGACATCGAACTCAGATTCGTGGCGGTAACATTCAATTCTCGCCTTTCCATCGGCGCGCGCGAGAAATTTTCGAATCCCTCTTCGAATTCCCTCCCGGCGCGTGCCGGACATGCGGCGATAAATCTCGTCGATGCTGTCTGGCACTACCAGGATCTCATGCCCCTGGGAGGCAGGAAGCGTATCCCGGCACAGTCCTCGAGGAGCGGTCAAAGCGATGCGATAGAGGTCGGACTCCAGCGGCACAAACTCCAGCAGGGCCACGTCGGCCTCGTCGCGTTTCAGGGAGTTCAACACCTCATCCACCAGGATTTGCGTGTTCTCCGGCGAAGCATTTCCATGAATGGCGCCGTACACAAAGGTGAGGCAGCGAGCCCAGGAGCCCACCCCTCGGATATACCCGACGTTGAAGGTCACCTTCTTCTTATCGAGCCTGCCCACCAGGATGGCCTCCGGCTTTCCTCCGCGATAGATGGCAACCACGTGCGGCCGCAGCATCTCGGGGTAGGCCTGCAGGATCATCAGGTAAAAGTCAATGTCGGAGTCGCGGTGTCCGGGCCACCCCATCCACGGCTCGCGAAGAGCCTCAACCTCCGGCACGGAGCGCGCGACGCGAACCTCGATGTTGTCTTGGTCAACCATGATCAGTAGGCACCCATTTTGATTGTCTGTCCTTCCCGTCCAACTCCGATTTCCGTCAACACCTCACGCACCGTCAGAATCCGGCAGCCGCTGCCCACGGCGCAAGATACCGCGCCTTCGAACAGCGCAGGTGTGCAGCCATAAGGCGAAGGATTTTCACGCACGTCATGGGTGTAGAAAATCAACCAGCTCTTCTGCTCGAAGTTTTCCCGGATCAACTCTCCCGTGCGTTTGAGCCCGTCGAGACCGCCGTACAGGTTGATCGCCCGCAGCAGGTTCAGGTCGATCTCCGGCCCGTTGAAACCGGGGAAGATGCTTCTCGCACTAGTCAGGCCGCGCCTCAAAGTTCGTTTGGCCTGGAGCGTGACATCGCCAAACGGGTACGCAAAATTCGCCGAGTCCGCGCCGGCCGCCTCCGCAATCGCCTGCCGGCCCTTTTCCACATCGCCCCGGAACGCGGCGCCGGAAACCGAGCGGCAGGAAATATGGCTGAAGGTGTGGCTGGCCAGTTCATGGCCCTTTTCGAGCAGTGACTCGATATCCTCGGAGCGGAACTGATCCCCGAGTTCATTCGAAGTGTTCCTCAGCCCCCAGGCCGCGTAATAGGTTCCTCGAACCCCGAACTTCTCGAGGATCGCCCCACCGGCGGAATAAGCCGTACGGGGAAAATCGTCAAAGCTGAACGACACGATGGGCCCGCGGTCTCCCAGGGGCGCCGTGCGCCGGTACAGCGAACCCAGCACCCGGCGGCGCACCGCACCCAGACCGGATCGGACGCTCACGCCGGCGTCACCGCCATCGCGTCCTGCAGCGTGACGTTGATCACGCTATCGTCGGGGACTTCTCTTTCTTTCGGAAACCGAAGAGATAACACTCCGTTCCGGTTTTCTGTTTCTTCCATGCCCAGATCGGCAAACACCTGTCCCGAGGGAGCGTTGCGCGGCGTCTTCCGGTAATCAGCGTAGAAATCTTTTCCCGTTTCGGCGATATACCTGCGGATCACACTGGCCAGAAAGGCGTGTTCCACGCGCTTCGATTGAACGCGGCAACTGAACATCAGATCGGTCATGCGGGGCTCGCGGCGATCCACGATGGAAAAGCCGATCACCCCGTAGCTCCCAAAACGGTCCTGGCAGCTCAGCACAAAAGTATCCAGGTCCGGGTTCGAAAGCAGATTCCTCAGCACCTCGCGGTCATAGCGGTTCCCGGAAAAGTTCATCTGGTTGGTGCGTTGGGTCAGCTCGTGCGCGCGCTCCAGATTCTCTTCGGTCATGGGACGGACCGTCAGTTGAATCTGGCAGTTCCGGAGAAACGCCATGTAGTCGTGGTTAAAACTCTGTGCCACCGTCTGCCGGCTCGCCTCCACTTGATAGAGCTTGCGCCGTTCCCGGCTCTCGGCCGTGACCGGAACTTTGCATTCGTCTCTTTCCGGCAGGGTAAGGTACTGGTCCGCGTTCAGAACTTGTACCTCGGGGCAGGCCGCCTTGATTTCTCCCAGTTCAAATTCAGAATCGTCGAGGAACAGAAAGCTGTCCAGGCCAAGGTTCAACTGCTGGGCAATCGCTTGGATGCCCTGGCTCTTGGGCTTCCAGGAGATTTGCGGACACAGAAAGTACTGGTCCAACTGAAAGCGCTTAATCACCTGGAGCGCATCTTCGGGATTGTTCTTGCTGGCAATCGAGTGCAGGATTCCGCGCCGGTCAAGCTCCTCGATGACCGCGGCGACGCCGCTCTTCAGCCGCAGCCGCTCGGCGCCGTCCTCGACCAATATGCCGTCCCACAGTGTGTTATCCAGATCCCATACCACGCATTTGATTTTTTTTCCGGGCTTCTCCGTCTCGCCTGCCGTCTTGCTTTCCGCCAACTCCGTCACAAAGTCCATCAGGCCAAAGTACAGCGTCGTCTCCCCCGCCTCATCGTTAGGGATAAGATCGATGCCAAAGGGTTGCTGGACATCGATCAACGCGGTAATGGCCTCCATCGGAACCCGGATGCGGTGAAATCCCGGGGTCAGAGTGATCAGCTGTTGGAACGGCATCGTGGAGTGCTCCTCGGCCGCTCGCATGGTCAGCGATAGCTGCACGTCGTGCGCTTCCGGGTTGTAGCATTCCAGCAGAAAGCACGTCGGCAATTCCCGCCCGTTGGTGGGCGGGCTCGCCATCCTCTTCTTGAAGCCGTACCGCTTCGTCGTGAGCTCGATCTTTACCAGAGACGGCAAGGGAAACCGCTGCAGCCCGCTTCCGATGCGATAGTCCCTTTTTTCCAGCCTTCCGGCTTGGTCCGCGGTATGCAAGCGGACGTTGCCGGGAGTCCACAGCTTTCCCCAGCGCTTGAAGCGGATCTTCAACAGGTAAGAGTTCGCGGCGGAGGGAGAGTCGATTCTCACCATTCCGTCGGCGAATCTGCGGCATCTTCCGTCCTGCCGCGGACTGTAAAGGTCGCAGCTGGTATAGCAGGTTGGCCACACGCATTCCGTGCAGTGCTCGCCCCAGGGCAGAACCGTTCGCGACACGATCCGTTCCCGGAGGTCTTCGAACGAACGCAGCACTTCGTCCGGAACCTGCGCCGGGCTCTCCAATGCGTGATTTGCTTCTGTCTCGTACATGGTGTGGCGGCGGTCTAGAAGATGCCAGGGTTGTTGATCGAATCGGCTTACGCGACTCTTCCGCTGGTTTCGAACTGCTTGAACTTTGCCGCGCCTACCCATTGCAGGCAGGCCAGACTTCGCTTGAACCGCGCGGCCGTGTCGGGCCGCTGCGATGGCGAGCACAGATAGATGAAAGCCGAGCCCAGCAGCCGGAGAGAATGATGGATGGCAAACGCAACCAGGAAGCCCAGTTGCGCCAGCCCGCTGTGATGCTTCCGCCAGTATTGCCAGGTGGCGCGATACAGCTCCAGATAGAAGCGCACCGGCGCATTGGCGGAGCTCGCTCCGCCGTAGTGAATCGCCCCGGCGTCGGCGAAGAAAACGACTTGCTCCTGGGCCTTCCGGAAGCGGTAGGACCAATCCACATCTTCCCCGTACATGAAAAACTGCGGATCGAGCAGCCCGACTCGTTCGACCGCGCTGCGGCGGACCAGGACAAACCAGCCATTCAGCACTTCCACGGTCGCTGTCGTCTGGTGATCGAAGTCGGACATCAACATTCCCCCAAAAAAGCGAGACCGCTTGAACAGGGAGTCGAGTCCGAAGGCTCTGCAAAAGTTGTTCCAGACGGTGGGGAAACGCATGGTGGAGCGCCTTACCTCTCCGGTCGGCGCCAGCATCTTCGGTCCCAGCATGCCCACCCCGGGATGCTCCGACAGGTAGCGGACCATGGGCGCAATGCAATCGTCCAGAAACTTGACATCCGAGTTCACCAGGCAAATGTATTCCGCCGAGCTTTGCGCGATCCCGATGTTGTTGGCCTTGGCGAAGCCATAATTTTCTGGGTTACGAATCAGCTTGAATTCGGGAAACATTTCCGCCACCAGTTCCGGCGTTCCGTCGGTGGAAGCGTTGTCGACCACGATCACTTCCGAGCACACCGCCTCGCAATGCTCCCGCAAGGACCCGAGACACTCCATCACGTATTGTTTCGCGTTCCACACCACGATGACCACCGCGACTTGTGCCGGCGCAGTCTGCGGCCGCGGCCACAGCAGTGGACCTGGATTAGATTGGGCTACCATCTTTGATATCTGATTGGACATCTGCTTTGACGTCGAAAAACTCAATCGTCGAAATTGCAGTTCACTCTGATCCCACCTCACCCCACGTGCCGGTACAGGGCCCGGCCGGCCAACGAAAGGACGCCAGGCTGCATGTGCGAGAGCAGGTACTTTGCCACTCTGGATTTCCAGCTCGAGCCAGAGGTCTCAAACATGTGGCCAATACCGTCCGAAAGGCCGTACCTCGAATAGGTCAGGCTGGACTGCGTCGCTCCCCACCGCTTCTTAAAAGTGATGAGCCCAAGTTGCGCCGCTTCCGTCCGCCCGAAGTCGAAGAAATGCAATCCCGAGGCTTTCGCCTCCTGGATGGCTCGCCACAGCAGCAAATGGATGCTGCCCAGATGGTTGAATCGGGAGTCGCTGCCGCCGTACTTGTACACCAGAGTGTCCTTGTGGCGAATGGTGACCATCGCCGCCACCGGCCGCTCGCCCTGAAACGCCACCCTAATCTTGAGGGCATCCCCGAAGCCGTCGATCAGATGAACGAACCACTTCCGGGGCTGCGGCGGCCGATGGTGCCGCTGCCGCGTAAGGGTATGAAGCCGGTAGAAATAGTCCAGCAGTTCTTCCGTGGAGCCTTCGCGATATCGCAGACCCTCCCGCTCCGCCCGCAGAATTTTCCGCTGCGTCGAATTCTTGTGGCAGTTGCGGAACAGCGTATCGATGTCAGGCCCGAGATCGAGTTGATGAAAGCAGTAGGGTATGGCCGCGTGCGCCAGCTCGGTAACCATTCCGCGCCCTTGCAGAGGGCGCATTTCTATGTAACGCCATCGTCCGGCGCGGGATTCCTGCTCCAGAGCAAGCGTGATGCTCGCCATATCCTCGGGGGTGTCCACCAGCGGCTCGCAGTGATCCGAGAAGGGCAGAGAAACCAATCGCCGCCCGGTCAGCCAGCTTTCCACCCGGCAAAACACCATGCCGTTCTCCAGGCTCTGGCCGGCCGCAGACGTGGTATAGGCAATCGGCTGGTATCCGTAGGTGCGGGAAAGCGCCGCCAGCCATGCCGAGGAGTGGAAGACAGAGGCGCGGGGATGTCTGCGCACAAATTCTTCCCAGCGAAGATCCTTCAGCGGTTCGATGCAATAACAGTGGGTCACACTCGCCTCGGCGGTCGTAGATGTCACATCCGCCGGGCTCAGGCGTTCAAGTGCAGGGGTCGGTGTCAGGGTTTCCTCTCCTCAACTGCTAGTGGTGCTGCAAATATCAAACTCGCGGGGAACGGCTTGCCGGCTAAAAGGCATCATCGCTGAATAAGGCTCCAGGGGTTTGCGCCAGGATTTGCAGGTCCAGCCACAAAGACCAGGTCCGCACGTACTGCAGGTCCAGACGCACCATATCGTCAAAGCGCACCCGGCTGCGTCCCTTCACCTGCCACAGACCGGTGATGCCCGGCTTCACCTCGAGCACCCGGCGGCGATGCCAAAGGTCATATTCATGGCATTCATAAGCGATCGGCGGTCTCGGCCCGACCAGCGACATATCCCCGCGCAATACATTAATAAATTGCGGGAGTTCGTCCAGGCTCGTCCGGCGTAGAAGCGATCCGATCTTCGTGATGCGAGGGTCGTTGGTCATCTTGTAAACCGACCGGCTTCCCCCCTCCGCCCGGCCATCGTGATCGCCTTTGATGACGCGCTTCATGAACTCCTGATGGATCTTGCGGTCATTGTTCGCATACATGGAACGGAACTTGAGGAAAGTGAAAGATTTGCCGAATTGGCCGAGGCGCTCCTGCCGGAAAAGAATCGGCCCCCGGGAACTGAGCCTGACCAGCACCGCTACCGCCAGAAAAACTGGAGATAACAGAACCAGCGCGGCCGCGCTGCCCAGGATGTCCATGCCCCGCTTTACCATGCGGCCGAATTTCTGGGCTCGGTTGCGGTTGGCAAAGTCCGGATAGAGAGTCGGGTTGCCGTGGGTATTCTCCTGATCCCAGGTCTCCGGGAAAACGTGCATGGAAATGCTGACTTGGCTGAATTTATCGAGGCTCAGGTTGTTGCGCAGGGTCTCGCTGACCCGGCTCATCATGACGCCCACGATCGACTCCCGCTCCTCGGCGCTGATGTCGGTAAACATCACCCCTACGATCGAATGGTTCTTGTACCAGCCGGTCACATCGGTCTCCCGCGTGGCCAACGACAAGGCGGACAATATGTTCGACAGCACTTTTCCGGTTTTGTCGGAGGGCAGGCAGTCTCCGGCGTCGAGCAGCATGAGCAGGAAGGGCTGCCCCGAGCGCTCCGTCCGCTTTCTCTCGAGCCCAATCATGCGGTGAAAAGGCTCTTCACTCAACACGCCGAAGGTCGGACCCGGGATGGGCCGAACCTGCGGAGAAGTCACCGACGCATTCGATCGACTTAACTTCACAACTTGTCTCCCTGCCGCTGCTCCGCCTTGGTCCGAGGAAGCAACGAACGAGTTAGCAATTAGTCTGGACATTCGGATAATGTGCGGGGGGAGGGACGAAACCTTAGTGTTGTCTATTGTTCCTGATTGGGGCGGCCGGTCGCGACCGGCTCCCACGGTTGATAGTAGTTCTCATCCTCGTCGCTGGCGGCGCTACCGGCGGCGGTGGCCAGGTGCCGGGGGTTTCCCAGCCGGAATTCCTGATGGAGGCTGGCCAGCGTCGTTTTCACGTCCTGCTTCGCCACCACAAAAGAAAAGGTGCACTCCGAAGAGCCTTGTGCGATCGCTATGATGTTCACGTTTTCCCGGTCCAGCGCTGCGAACGTACGGCCCACCACTCCGGGAACCGATCTCATGTTCTGACCGACTACCGTAACCATGGCAACGGTTGGGTCGAGGGCGATATGTTTCGCGGGTTCATGCGCCAGATCGTGGGCAAATTCATGCCGCAACGCCTCCACCATGCCCTTGCCGAGCGCCGAGGCAATGACCAGGCACAGGTCGTTTTGTGAAGAGGCTTGCGAAATCAGCAGCACATCGGCTCGCACCGCCGCCGTGGTGCGGAAGGTGCGGCCCAGTACATCCTGCACTCCGGCCAAGCCGGGCCCGCCGACCGTGATCAGGGCCACCTCGTTGAGGGCGGTCAGCGCCTTTACTCCGGCAGCGCTCGCCGGTCCGCTCGGCGTAATCTTCGTTCCCGGCCGTTCCGGAGCGAAGGTGTTGCGGATCCAAAGCGGAATGCCGCATTGCATTACGGCACGAAGGGTTTTCGGATGCAGCACCTTGGCGCCAAAGTAGGCGAGTTCTGCCGCCTCGCGATAGGAAATCTCCGGGATCGTTCGCCCCCCGGTCACCAGGCGCGGGTCGGCGGTCTGCAGGCCGTCGACATCGGTCCAGATGATGACTTCGTCCGCCGTCAAGGCCGCTCCCAGGATGGTCGCCGAATAATCCGAGCCCCCGCGCCCCAGAGTTGTGAGTATGCCGTCCGTCGTGGCTCCGATGAAACCGGTTACCACCGGGACGATGTCCAGCTCCAAAAGCGGGCGCAGACCACTATGGCAGCGCTCCCGCGTCAGATCCATAAACGGGTCGGCGGCTCCGTGGCAGGAGTCGGTGACGACAAGTTCCGTGGCTTCGATCGCTTCGCTGGCCACTCCGCACTCGGCAAGCGCCGCGGCCACGAGAGGGGCGGAAAGCCGCTCCCCCAGACTCGAGATGGCATCGCGGGTGCGCGGAGTCAACTCGCCGAGCAGCATCGTGCCCCGGCACAGCCGGTCGCCCTCTTGCAACAACTCCTCTACCTTCCGGTTGATCGAGCTCCGCTCCGCGCTCGAATGGATCAATGCGTCGGCGGCCGCGTCGTGCTGCCGGCGCAGCTCCGCCAGAATCGCCGCGACCCGCTGGTAATCGCCTGCCTCGGCCTGGCTGGCGGCCGCCACCAGCTGGTTGGTCACGCCGCTCATCGCCGAGACCACCACCACCACGTGACTCTCACGCGCGGCGCTGCGGATAATTTCCACAACCTTTCCGATCGAGCCCGCATCGCCCACCGACGTCCCGCCAAACTTCATGATGCGAATGGGTTTCCTTAGATTGCGGCGCACCTCGCCGTTAACCGGCGCGGGAGCCGGCTGATGCTGCAGAAAGTGCCGGCTGTGCAAGCCGTTGCGCATGGGACGATTATTCATAGAAGTTGTCATACCCGTGGCACGCGGACCGGCGATAGACTTTGCGCCGGATCTTTTCTGGAGTGGCGGAGCGTCGGCTTCCAGCGTCTCCCCACGCAGGCCCGAATCAACGCCGGTTCTTCCCAGGGAACGTCGTGATAGCCCGAGGTCAGAAACGGGCTTGCGGGATCCCTCATCCACTCTTGCGGGAACAGCGTAATCAGGTCGCTCTCCGTCACCTTGGGGGCTGCGTGCAAGGTTTCCCCGGACAGAGCGCAGTACAAAGCCGCGGGCAAGTCGCGTCCCGCGCCCAGCGCCAGGTGTCCAACCTGGGTCGCCCGAGGATTGATTTCGATCAGGTGCGCGTTTCCGGTGTCCGCCTCCAGCATGAAATCGAAGCCGTGCAGGCCGGAAAGATTCAACTGGCGCGCCATCTTTTCGGCGGCGTCGGCCATTTCAGCATTCTCGATCAAGCGCAATACGCTCGACGGTCCCGCCGCATCCCGCTTGTTGATCACTTCGAAATGAAGGCTGGCCAGGACATTACCCTGCCAGGCGGCGACCGCGCTGGTGGCTTCGCGCCCCGCCACAAATTCCTGGGCATTCACCACATGTCGCTGGCGCCGCAGCGCAGACCAGACCAGCGTCTTGTCCTGGTCGATCAGAGCCCGTTTGACCGCCCGAGCCAAAAGAGGAGGAGCTTGCAGAGCGCGAAAAGCCTGTTCGGCCTCTTCGAGCGTCCGGACGACGCGCACGCCGTCGCCACCGGAAGTGCCGTTCGCTTTCAGCACGGTCGGGAACCCGGTGTGGGCGGCCCATTTCCGGAGATCCTCGAGGTTTGCGAGGACCCCGGTTCGGGGAGCGCGGATACCGGCCTTGCAGGCCAGATTCATAAAGGCGGTTCTGGCATAGACCACAGGGAAACTTTCCGGAGCACCGAGCGAACGCTCGATCAGCGCGCAGGTCGAACGTCCGGCTTCCCCGCATCGCCGCTGCTCGTCGTAAAGCCGGTGCAGGTGTCCGGTGGCCAGATCGTCGCCCGGAAGGATGAATACCGGCTTCGTCGCCGCCACCGCATCCGCGAACGAGCGCAACGGCATCAGGCCCCGGTAGGGATGAGTTTGGCGCACCGCGCTCATCTGGCGCAGGGGATGTCGAGCCGGACAGACCGCGTCCACGGTGCATCCCGCACTGGCCAGAGCCATCGCCAGCCGGGCCGTCGGAAACCAGCGCGACGTCGTGGCAATCAGGACGGTTGGCTTCACCGTTGTACCAGTCTCCCCTCTTCGTCACGCGTTGCCAGATCGGGATACAACGATGGAGTGCCGGGCATGGGCGCAGTTTGCTCCTCCCGGTCTTCGGGAAAGAGATGGAAGGAAATGCTCACCTGGTTGAATTGCCGCGAACTCAGACGGCTGCGCAGGGCTTCGCTCACCCGCGTCATCACCGTGGTCACAATCGAACTTCGGTCCTCGACGGTGATTTCCGTGAACATCACGCCCACCACGCAATCGTCTTTGTACCAGCCCGTCACATCCGTCTCCCGGGTGGTCGCGGCCAGGGCGGAGAGTATTTTCTTCAGAGCTTCTCCGTTTTTTTCGAAGGGAAAATGGTTTTCCATTTCGATCAGCATCAGCACGGACGGCTTGCGCGAGCGTTCGGCCCGCTTTCTTTCATGCCAGATCACACGCAGGAAGCCTTCCTCCCGCAAAGTACCGCAGCCTGCGGCCGACGCCGGTTCGGCCGGATGCGGACTCAGAGCTTTAGACAGATTGGAGCGCCGTACGTTCATTGATTCCCTCCGCCTGGTTTGCCTCTTCAAGAACAGGGCCAGTGAATTGGCAAACGGCTTTGTGTGTTTCGCGTGGGGGATAGGCAGAACCTGAAGGCGTTACCCGCCTTGCTTACGATCACTTACTTCTTTGAGTGGGGGGACTCAGGGGATGATGCTGCCGGGCCGTATCGTTGATAGTAGTCGCTGTGCGCCGCATCGGTGGAACCATTCACCAATGCGCCCAGAAGCTTTCCGGGTTCCAGCGCCGCCAGCCCGCGCTGCAGTTGCTGTTTCTCGGTGATGCTTTTTCGCGTAACCAGCAGGACTCCGTCCGCCAGCCGCGCCCAAATGCTGGTGTCAGCCAGCGGCAATACAGGCGGTGAGTCGATGATGATCCAATCAAACCACGCTGTCAATTCCTCCATCAGGGGGGATAGATGGCCCGATTGCATCAGCTCCAGCGGATTTTCCGGTGCGCTTCCCGCCGGCAGGACCCACAGCCCCAGAGCCTCGAGCCGGTAGACGTTCGGGCTCTGGCTTTCGCCCCGCAGCCGTTCACTGAGCCCCGGAACTCTGCCTAACCCGAATTTCTGGGCCACGGTCGGCCGCCGCAGATCGCCCTCGATCAGCAGGGTTTTATGTTGTTTTCTCCGGGCCAGGGTGCAGGCCAGGTTGGCCGCCACAGTGCTCTTGCCTTCCTGGGGAATGGTGCTGGTGATCAGGACCTTCTTCAGCGGACGGCTTTGCCGAAGTTGCCGCAACCGAACCGCCAGGAAGCGGAACTTCTCCGCCCCCAGGCTTTCCTCTTCCCCAACCGACACCAATCGGCTGTCCGGCCGTATCGAAACCGGCAAAGAGGGAAACTGGTCCAAAACCTCGGCGGAGCTGGGGGTGGCGATGTTTCCTGTGGCCGCGCTCCGCCTCTTCCGCTCCGCGATCTGGAGCAGTTCGGTTGCGACCGAGAACGTAGATGGTTCCGTGAGGGACGATTCGCCCCCCGAGCGCTCCGCTTCCGATCTTTGTAATGCATCAAATATATGGCTCATTGTTTAGTCACCACCGGCAGACGGGCCGCCAGTTCCTCATCCCGTTCTCGTGATTGCGCGCTCTGCAGGTGCGCATAGAGTTCGAGCAAAGTCTTGGCGGCTTTCCGGAAATCGAGTTCGTCGGGCGCTTTCTTCTTTCCCGCCGCCGGCGTGTGAACCCCGAGGCGGAAGTCTTTCGCGATCGTGTCGATAATTTCTGGAGCCACGCTGGCGGCCTGCCGGGCGTAGGCTGCAATCAAGGCGTTTTCGCAGATGGTATTGATCAGCCGGGGAATTCCCTGGGAGTGGCGGTGCACTGCCGCAACCGTCTCCTGCGGAAACAGCCCGGAGGCGCGGGGACTTCCCGCCAGCTGCAGCCTGCGCTCGATATAGCCCTTGGTTTCGTTCAAATCGAGCGATGCCAGGTGGGAACGCAGCGCGATCCGCTGCTTCAGTTGCCGCAACTCGACCGAGTCCAGTTTCTCATCCAGCTCGGGCTGCCCCACCAGAAGGATCTGCAACAGCTTCTCGTCGGCGGTCTCCAGGTTGGTCAGGAGCCGGATCTCTTCCAGAATGTCGGTCGAGAGGTGATGCGCTTCGTCGACCACCAGAACCGTGGTCAGTTTCTTCTCGCCGCGCGCCACCACGTAGCCTGCCAGCTGCAGCAGGAGTTCGCTTTTGTTCTTGCCCGCCGCGGGCAGTCCGAGGTCGCCGGCAATATACTGCAGAAACTCAAGCGGCGAGAGCCGCCCGTTGAATACGTAAGCGTACTTGACGTCGTCGCTTTGCTTCAGCAGTTGCAGCAGGCAGCGCAGCAGAAGCGTCTTGCCCGTCCCCACCTCTCCGGTTAAAACCACAAACCCTTTGTGCCGCCGGACGCCGTAATAAAGCGCGGCCAAAGCTTCGTTGTGCCGCTGGGTGGGAAACAAAAACGAAGGATCGGGAGTGATCTCAAACGGGTTGCGCTTCAAACTGTAAAAGGCCTTATACATGGGTTATTCCGCTAGCCGCGCCAGTAGCTGAGGGCTGACCCCAGCAGAATCGTAACCGATACCAAAGCCGCTGTCACCCATCCCAACCACAAGCGCCGGCGTTCCAACTGCTGGTCGGCCGGTGCCGCCAGGGCGGGGATTTCCGAGATGACCGGCACCGGCAGCAGCTTCTGCAGCTCCTTCTCGTCGTAAATCCGGTCGTCCATCACTTCGAAGGCCGCGGCCACAACCCCGCCCAACGCCAGTCCGAAGCCCAGCCCGATCACGCAAAACTTCAGGCGGTTGGGGAAGTCGGGTTTTGCGGGCAGGCTGGGAGGATCGACGATGCGAAAACGCTCACCCTGCTGCAGCAGCTCCATGCTGGTGGCCATGGCCGACTCGTTCTTTTTCTTCAAAAGCTCGTCGTAGTTCGCCTTGGATTGATCGTAGCCCCGAGTCAAATCGGAGAGCTGCTGTTCGCGCACCGGCTCCTGATTCAGTCTTGCCTGGTAGTCCGTAACCTTGGCTTTCAACTCCCCGACGCTGCGCTCGCGGTTGGAAATCTCCACGCGGTTGGCCTGGATCTGACCCTGCAACTGCACCATCGGCGACGATGCGTCCCTCATGTCCGCATCCGTGGGCGTATTCGCGGCACCGGGATCGGCCTGGGCGGCCGCGGCTTTGGCTTTCAGGCTGGCGGCGAGCTGGCTCCTCGTGGCTTCGGTTTCGGCGATCTGTTCCTTGAGCTTGCGCACGTCGGGGTGGCGGTCGGTGTAATGCGAGCTCAGATCGGCCAGTTGCGCCCGCAGCTTGTCGAGCTCTTCATCGATCGCCGGCAATCCCAGGGCTGCGCCGCTGGCGGCTTTCGGCGTGCCTTGCAGCGAATGGTACTGATTCATCAAAGTTTCCAGGTAGACACGCTGCTGCTTCGCGGTATTCAGCGAATCTTCTTCGGTCTGCAACTGGGACTGCATGCCGGCCAGAATCTGCAGGTTGCTGCCGACCTGCGCGGGCAGCTCTCCGACGTGTTGTCCCTTGAACTGGCGAATCTTCTCTTCCTGGTCCGACAGGATCTTGCGCGCGGTCTCCAATTGGCCTTCGAGAAATTGGGTGGTGTCTTCCGACTGCTGCTGGCGCACTTCCAGGTTCTCGCTGATGAACAGGTTGGTGAGTTCGCTGGTCACCTGCTGGGCCACGCGAGGATCGTGCGATGAGTAGTAGACGTTAAAGGCGCTGACCCGGTTCTCCGGGTCGCGCACCAGTTCGATCTCGATCTCTTTGCGCATCCGCTCCACTTTGTCGTCGGGCGTAAGGTGGCCGTGAGAATCCCCGTACAGGTTCAGCTGATCGATAATGTGCAGCAGACGGGTGCGGCTGAGAATCTGCTGGGTGATGCTGCGCAGGCGGTCCTGTAGATCGTCGTTCACGTTGGGCGTGACGTAATCCTTCGGCATGGTGGGCTGTTCCACCAGAATCAATGTTCCGGATCGATAGCGTGACGGCAGAACCCAGCTCGCGCCCCAGACTGCGAACCAGCCCAGCAGCAGAGGCACCAGAAACTGCATGTGACGGCGGCGCGCGATCCCCAGGTAATGCGGCAGATCGAAGCCGCCCGTTTTTTGTTCGTCGAAATCTTCAGGCATAATTTATCTTCTCGCGATTCTTCGCGACTATCTTCCGAGCGGTCTGGCAAATTGATAAGAGACGGCAACCCACTCCCGATTCGTATCCGGATTCGCCGAAATAAAGCTGTAGGTCTGGTGCAGCCGCGTGTACCCGGCTTGCAGGTTCAGATGCTCGCCCACCTCGCGCTGCAGGGAAGCGCTTCCGGAAATGGAATGTCCGCCCAGGTCGGCAAGCGCGAGCACGCCGTTGTTCGCATACGTTCCCGCCAGCGCGGCCCTGAGGTTGCGTGTGAGCTGTTGCCGCACCGAGGCATTCGCGCTGTCGAGTTCGACCGCTCCGACCAGCCCGCCCCCGCCGCTGACACTGTGCAAATAGCTGACTGCCAGGCTGGTGTGCTGCGCCTGCCAGTTCAAGCTGGCGCCGCCGGCCGGCGACCAGGACTGCGAAGCCGGCACGGTCGTCGGGATCGCGCCGGTGAATTGCAGGCCCGCGCTGTAGTACTGCGGACCGCCAAACAGTGAAAACGAGAACCTGGGCCCCGGATAGAATGAGTAAAAAAGGTAAACCCCGTCCGTCTGCGTCTGGTTCGTCCCTCCGGTTGGATAAGAGAGCAGTTGCTGATATTGATAGGTCACGCCGAGATAGTGCTGCCGGGAGAGGCGGTAGCTGTAAAAAGCCGATCCCCCTCGCGAAGCTGCATCGTAAAGCCCCGGCACTTCGGTGGGGTTTGGGTAGTGCAGGTTGGTGAAGGTCCCGCTCGCTCCCACCATCGCGTTGGCGCTGAATTGATAGGTGATGCCCGCGTTGCCGGTATTGCTCAACCGGTCCGCCAGCGGCGCAATCACGGAATCGTTCACACCCTGCGCCGAACCCGAAACCGCTCCCGCGAAACCTTGATCCGGCTGATTGAAGACATCGGACGTTTTTTGGAAGGAATCGCGCAGGCTGACCGTCACATGCGGACTCAGCCGGTACTGCAAACTCAGCGACAGATTCTGGTCCGCCTCATTGTAGGCGCTGGTGCGCTGATAAAACGTGAAGCCCGGAGCGTAGCTCAAGACCGTGTGCAGCCGCGACGTGGTTTCGTCGAGCGCGATGGTGGGCCATACCGAATAACTCACGTCACTCACCGGAGTGAGGCTGGTCGCGCCCAGAACGTTGTCGGAGTAGGCGGTGGTGAAGGTAACGCCCCCGCGCAGATAATTGGCCCGCTCCTCGGAGGCAAGCGACAAGGGATAGGCTTGTCCGCTCACCGGAGGCGGCGTCAGCATGCGGTCTTCGCCGGGGTCGCTGTTCGGCGAGATCGATAGCATTGGCCCGCTCACCGCCGGAACTGGAGCGGCGGGCTGCCGCTCCTGCGACCAAAGCGGAAGGCTGGCCAGCAGAACCAATCCCCACCCGACTGAAGCGAGGGTTCTCATGATCGCGCTTACGGAATAGTGTTTACGGAACAATGATCGTATCGCCCGGCTGCAGTTTAATGTTCTGCGCCATATTCTTGCCTTGACTGACTTCCTTGTAATTAAACGGCAGGCGCGACTCTCCGCCGGCGCCCTGCCTCAGAACATAGACGGATTTCTTCTTGGCGAAATCGCGGAAGCCCCCGGCCAGCGCAATCGCATCCAGCACCGTCGGGGAATTGGCGATCCCGTAGGAGCCCGGCTTTACGACTTGGCCCAGGATGTTGAACTTCTGGCTGTTGACCGTCTGCACGATCACCGTAACTTCCGGCTCGGAGATGTAGTTCTTCAGCTTGACCGCGATATCTT
Organism: Acidobacteriaceae bacterium; assembly: GCA_003168355.1. Taxonomy (GTDB): domain Bacteria; phylum Acidobacteriota; class Terriglobia; order Terriglobales; family Acidobacteriaceae; genus Sulfotelmatobacter. Next base: position 112,313 of record PMSQ01000071.1, read on the forward strand.
TTTCGAGCTTCATGGGGGTGAGCCCGGCGGCCTGCACCTCCCCCACCAGCGGAAGCGAGATTTTTCCGTCCGATCGGACGGGAATCGAACGCGAGATATCCGGCTCTTTCCAGACATTTATGGTCAGCACGTCGTCGTTGCCGATCACGAAACTGTCGTCGTGCGGCTTCCCCGCCGAAGGGTCCGTATCGTGGCCCGCTGCGGTGGTTTGCCCGCCCAGGGAACCGGTAAACAGGGAACCGGTGCAAAGGACGCAGACCAGCAGCCGCACAACCAGTCGTCCCCTCCACCCGCTGCATGCCCCTATGGTCATAGCTGCTCCTCGCCAGTTAACTCGCCGGTCAACTCCAGAGATATCCTGAGTGGTGCGCTTAACTTGCCTTCCCGTTGCCCTTGACGTCGTTGCCATACACCGAAAACTCGTCGACCGCGAGCGGCGAAAGGTAGGGCTCGGGCGCACGCATGTGGTACTGATCGATCTTGTACAATAACGTGCGATAGCTGACCCGGAGCAAGCGCGCGGCCGCCTTGCGATTCCAGCCGGTCCTCCGCAGCGCCGCCCCGATGGCGTTCTGCTCCGCTTCCGACTTGATGCCCTGAATCAGGGACTTCAGCGATTCCGGTTTGCCCGGTTTCTGCCCCGATTCGTTCTCTTCCCATGAAGCCGGCGCCATTCTGGTCACCCGCGACAAAGGACCGTGATCGGCAAGGTCCGCCGTGTCTAATCCCATTTCACCGAGAGTCAGCTCTTGGCCGCCCGCAACCAGGTAGCGTTTCACGAACGCTTCCATTTCTTTCAGGTTTCCCGGCCAGGAATAATTCTGGCAGGCATCCAGCATCGCGGAGGAGAATCCGCGGGGGGGAAGGTTGTAGTGCTTGGCCAGCTTGTGCATCAGATACCGCAGCAGAATTGCAATCTCGTCTTTCCGCTGGCGCAGCGATGGCACCTGCACGGTGAAGGCGCTTAAGCGGTAATACAGGTCTTCCCGCAGCTTCTTCTCGGCCAGGGCACGCTCCAGGTTGGCGCTGCTCGCTGCCAGGATCCTTACCTCGGCGGGAATTGACTCCCCGGCTGATCTTTGGAACTCACTGTTCTGCAAACCCTGGTTTTGCAAACCCTGATTCTGCAAACCGTGATTCTGCAAAACCTGATTTTGCGAACCCTGATTCTGCAGCGCCTGCAGCAGCCGGGATTGCAGTGCCGCCGGCATAGCGGCGATTTCGTTCAGGTAAATCGTGCCTTTTTCGCCCGCTGCGAACCTGCCGAAAACGGTTCGGCGGCCGCCCGCGGCGTCGCCATCCCCAAACAGTTCGGCTTCCAGCAGGGACTCCGGCATCTCCGCACAATTCACCTTCAGCAGCTTGAAACCGGAGCGGACCGAGAGCTTGTGAATCAGACTGGCAACCGTGTATTTCCCGCTCCCTCCCTCTCCCAGAATGAGCACCGGAACATCGGTCTGCGCCAGCAGCGCCGCCTGCGCGCGCAACTTCTGCATGATCAGGCTGGCGCTGACGAAAAATACGTCCTCGCCCAGCGGCTCGACATTTTCGCTGACGATTTCCGCCTTGCCGTTTCCTGTGTGCCCGTTCCCCGCAGGTCCGTTTCCAGAAGCTCCATTTCCATTTGCGCCCGGTTCGAGATGAAGATGCCACCGGATTACAGATTCGAGTTGGTGCTCGTCGAACGGCCTGACCAGAATCTCTTCCGCTCCCAGGCGGGTTGCTTCCTTCTCTCGCGCGGCATCATCCCGGTGGCACAACACGACGACCGCAAGATTAGGGCGCAGCCGGCGCAGCCAGCGCAAGAGGTGAAGGCCGTCGGCTTCACCGCGAGGAAGATCCAGCACCAGCAGGTGGGGCGCGATTCCGGATTGCACCCGCTCCATGGCATCCCAACAACTGGCTGCCGTTTCCAGACGCCAGGAGTTCGATTCTTCCATCGACCAAAGCTGACGAAGAACAGCCGGGTCCCGGCTCACCATCAGCAAGCGAATTGTTTCGTGCGTGTTTTCCGTCAAGGGTAAGGGATCCTTCCAGGGGAAGAGATCGATTGCAGAACAACTTCAGACCGGTTCGACTTCGTATCCTTCCACCCGAACCGCCAGCGACCGCTGGATCGCATCCACGGAAATGACCAGGGTGCGGTCGCCATTGCGTGAGACCAGTATGCCCTCCAGGCCATCCAGCGCTCCGCTCCGGATTCGCACCCGCTGCCCGATTTTGAGGAAGGGATGAGAAGCCCAGGGCAGCTGTCCTCCCACCAGACTGCGAACCGCATCGATTTGCTCGTCCGGAATCGGCGCGCCCTCGCCCCGGGCGCCGACCAAACCGAATACTCCATCCACGCGGAGAACGCGCAGCCGTTCCGCCCGGTTGGGCGCGAACTTCGCAAACACGTAGCAATGGAAAAGCGGCATCTGTACCGACTTCTTGCGGTCACTCCAGCGGTGCACCTCCGTGATCACGGGCAGAAAGGTCGTCACGCCTCGCTCTTCCAGCCGCTGCACCACAATTTTTTCGTGCCGGGAGCGGGTCTGCAGCGCGTACCAGTTTTCAGCGTGCGCTTCGGCCAGTGGAGCCGGCTGCGGAATTGCCCAGGACAACGTGCTTACGGCCATAGCTTCGCCCTCTAAGTCACGGTTCACAGTGACCCCAAAATCGATGAACAACCCTGTCGCTGTCGAGATCTCAGCGATGAGATCCAAGGGGGATACCACATTGGGCAGGAAACTGGGGGGGAACGCGGTTTTCCTGCTTACTTCAATTTCAGATTTTCCTCAAATACACCGTCTTAAATTCATCAAAAAAGACTTCCGTTTCCGGGTCACCGTGCTCAATTTCCTGGGTACATGAAGCAGGTCAGATGCCAAAATCGATGCGCCTATTTTATCTATACTTCTTCGATAGGGTTTGTAGAGCTTTTTGTACCCTGTCAGAAGGCGCTTCGCTGTCGGTCCTTCTCTGGCCTAACACCTCAAAGATTGTTGCCCTGAAACTAGCGGGCCGGGGGGAGAAACCGTGACCGGCTTGAAGCCAGCCTGCCCTGATGACAATGAGCTTACATCGGATTGCAGATCCTTGCAAGCGTCACAAAGTACCCAAAGGGATGTTACCTCCTAGCTAGCAAGAACATGCACTTGTGAGCCGATGTTTCCCAGTTCTCTGCCTCCCAATCCACCGCCAGTGTGGACTCAGCCCAAAAGTACCGAAGATCGCCACGTAAATTATTGGTTTCACTGCCTGTTAGCCCCAATCAGCGGGGTCGTGGACGGGGCCCGCGTGCCAACCGCAATGGCATACTCGACTCGGGGCTGGTTCGCGGACAAGTGTGCAAGAATTTGCACTTTATGTCCATGACTTGCGACATTGGCTGCAAGCGGATACTACTCATGGTCGGGTGGGAAGAAAGCAGGTAGGCAGGTAGGCTGCGAGTCGCCGCTAAGGGCCCGAAACGGCGAACGTTCAACGAAAACGGCGTGCCTGATTTCGGCACGCCGTTCCGGTTCGAATCAGTCTGGTTAGTTGGTCTTGCTCAGAGCCGCTTGTCGCCGGAACCGGAAAGCGATAGCTCCGAGGCAACATAGGCCAGCCAGCAACCCGTACATCAGAGTCGTACCGCCCTCGGGCACCGACGTGCAACCGCCGCTTCCGTTGTTGCCGCCTCCGCCCCAACCGTTGTCGTACGACCCTTGGTTGCTGCATCCGTTGCCGCCCCCTCCGTTGCCGCCGTGGTGGTCCCCGCCCCTGGGGTCGCCGCCGAAGCCGAACGTGTAGGCCAGAAAGCCGGATGGCGCGTTGTTCAGAAGGTTATATCCCGCGCCGGTCCCCTTCGTGTTCACCGTGCCTTGACCAAAAGCGCTGGGCGCAAAACACAAGAGCGCGGCAAAAGCCACCCACACTGAAAGCCTGGTAATCGATTTCATCATTTACTCTCCTAAGTTCGGATGAAACAGGATGGGGGAAGGGCTGGCGGCGGCTACAAAACCGCCTTCCTAACTCTAGCGCGAAGGTCAGAACTGTCAAGACTGATAATTTCTGCGACCCGGTTGCAGACAATTGCAACCGTCGAGCCAAGCTCGGGCATTTCACCAAACACAAAGATCCAGTCCGGCAAGCCTGTCGCGAGAAACCTGGAAACCGAAGATGCGCGCGGACGTGCCGTTGCCAATCCGATCACACCCTCCGGAACGATTACGGAGGAGGAATCACCGCTTGAGTAATGTTCGAATATCCGCTTTCGCCACTCGCATCTACCGACGTCGTCGCGTAGCAGTACGTCGTCCCGTCAGCCACTACGCTGTCGGTATATGCGGTGCTCGGACTGGGCGTTGAAGCGATGTTCGAATATGAACCGCATGAATTCGCTACGTAAATGGAGCGATAGATATTGTAGCTTGTGACGCCCGAGGAACTGCTGGCCTTCCACGTCAAGCTGACGCTATGGACGGGCGCTGCCGCGCCCGTGCCCGTCACGGTTGCGGCGCTTGGCGAGTTCGTAGCATTGCTGTGAAATGAAGCCGAGGCCGAAGCCCCTCCGGTGGCGCCAGGCGCAAACGTGACCGTAAAAGAAACTGGCTGGCTCACACTAACTGTGACCGGCAACGAGAGGCCGCTGATAGAAAATTCGGAAGGGTTGGTACCGCTCAAACTCACCGAGGATACCGATACGCTAGCACCGGCGGCGGTCAGCGTCCCGACTTGAGTTCCGCTGGTACCAACCGTGACGCTCCCGACGTTGACCGAGCTGGCGCTCAATGTGCCTTGACTTTGCGCGATCGCAGATCCGCTCAGCGTTGCACTCAGGGTTGGATCTGAAGCATTCGAAGCGATGGCGACACTTCCGCTGAAACTGCCCGAAGACTGCGGCGCAAAGGTTACGCTGAAAGACGCACTTTGCCCCGGCGTCAGAGTGATGTTCGTGCCTAAGCCGGAAACGCTGAAACCGGTGCCGCTAACCGAACCTTGAGAGATCGTCGCATTCGATCCCCCCGTATTGGTCACGGTCTCGGTTTGCATCTGACTCTGCCCGACCTCGACGTCGCTAAACGTCAGGCTGGCGGGTATTGCCGTCAGAATTGCCGGCGTAACTGGTATCGTTCCAGTTCCAGAAACAGCAAGGTCCAGCGCAGCGCTCGATCCGCTGAGGGTGATCGATAGAACGCCATTGCTGGCCCCCGCCGCCGTAGGCGCGAAGACCACGCCAAATGTCGTGCTTTGGTTCGGAGCCAGCGTCAGCGGCAGGCTCAGCCCCGTATAGCTGAAACCCGCACCGCTAATGCTCGCCTGAGAAATTGTAAGATTGTCGCCCCCCGAGTTCTTCAAGGTTTCGGTCTGGCTCTGATTGGCGCCTACCAGTACACTGCCGAAGCTGAAGCTGGTCGGATTTCCGCCCAAGTCCCCTGCGGTGACGGCCGTTCCGGAGAGCGCGACATTCAGCGGAGTGGTTGGGCCGTCGTTGGTGATGGCCAAATTCCCGCTTACGTTGCCGGCGGACCCGGGGGTGAACACGATGCTAAAGGTTGTGCTTTGTCCAGCCGCCAGCGTCATGGGTAGATTTAAGCCGGTAGTGCTGAAGCCGCTCCCCGTAACGGTGGCCTGTGTGATGGTGAGACTGGATCCGCTCGTATTGGTCAGCGAATCGGACTGGTTTTGACTCGTCCCCATCTGCACGTTCTCGAAGCTGATGCTGGCGGGGTCGGCGCTCAGGCCATTCAGCGAGTTCTCCGTGGTTTGTGAGGCAGGTTTGCTCGTGCTAATTCCTTGGCAGCCCAGCATGGTGGCTAGGGCGAGCACGACAGCAATCGCATTCCAACGAGTGGGGAAGTGGCCCATGTTTCTTGAATAATGTGTATTGAATAAGCTCTGTTCTTTCCGCTCCTACGGTCGAAAAACCAGTCTGCCCTTTGCCCGCCAACGGCGAAAGGTCTCGAAAGGACATGCTGAAAGCCGCCGGAGGACTATTGCTGGCGCGCGTACCGCAGGGCATGGATATGGCCCTCATGCTGGAAACTCAGGTTGGCAACTCCCCATCCTCGCCTATGCAAACAGGAATGACTGCGCCAGGGCAAACTAGGCTACCATGGCCGCGTTCACCGCACAATCACCCGGCGGAAAGGCCAATTTTAATTGAAAGCCTCCGTGAGGGACGTGACTTTCAGAGCAGCTCTGAGCTGCTCCTGCTCTGCAGCAGACTTAAGACGAATCGTGACCTGCTCTCCGGGCAGCAAATCAAGGTAATTATCCGAGCTTTGAACGTCGAGATCTCCAAAAGATAGATACACGCCTCGGGCGAGCTTCGATGACTGCAAGGTAACCGTGTAGTCGTCGCCGGTTTTGCTAAGCGTCGTTTCAATTTTGGGCGCAACCGGCAATTCCAGGTCGTGCGTCGCGCCAAAGAATATAAGGTTACGCGACACTCTCTTTCCGGCCACATCCAGATCAAACACCAGAAAACTCTTGCGAAGATCGCCCTTCGCCGCCAGTGCCGCCTTATCGACGCTGAAATAAATCGCACTCGACTGCGCCGGAACCTGCACGTCCTTCGTCTCCTCCAGCAAAGAGTTCCCCGAGAAGTCGAGCAGTCGCATATGCATCGTCCCAGTAAGCGGTTGCAGCTTGTCCGACACGACGTACACGTCCACCTTGTCATCGTGCAAAAACGGCGAGATCAGCACATCGTCATAGAATCGACGAGCATAATAATGGAGCGCCTTCCACCGCCCGTAGTAGTCGATGCTGGCCCACGAAGCCACCGGCCAGCAATCATTCAACTGCCAATAGATTGAGCCCATGGTCCGCGGCCGCTGCCTGCGCAAATGCTCGGCGCCGATCTTGATGATCTCCGCCTGTTGCACCTGGCTAAGATAAACAAAAGAAGCGAAATCCTTCGGCTCCCGGTACTCGCGCAGCATATAAGTCAGGATGCGTTCATTCCCTCCCTTATTCTTTTGGTGGGCCTGCATAACGGTCGAACGAATATCAAAATCCCCGGGCTGGTTGGCAAAGGTGTGGATCGTCCGCATCTCCGGGAAAGATTGAAACCCATACTCCGACATGAAGCGCGGAAACTGCTTGGTATAGTCCTCCTTCGGCGCCTGCTGGTGCCACACTGCCCAGTAGTGCATATCGCCGTTGTGCTGATTGTCAGGAATCTCCTCAAAGTTCGCGCTAGGAGAGCTGGGCGTGTAAGGCGTCGGATCCCCATACTGCGCGACCGCACTCCGCAGAATATCGGCGAACATGATCACGTAATCCTGCCAGACGCGATCGCGTGTATCGGGCGAGATAGACGCTTTGAATTCCTGCCGATCACCCCAATGCCACCAGCCCGTTTCCACCTCATTGTTCCCGCACCAGACGACGATGCTGGGATGATCCCGCAGTCGCTTGATCTGGTCGATGGCCTCTTGCCGAACATTTTCTTGAAAGGCCACGTCGCCGGGAATCATATCCCCGCCGAACATGAATTCCTGCCATACCATAATCCCGAGCTCATCGCAGATATCGTAAAAATCATCGGACTCGTAATACCCTCCGCCCCATTCACGAACCATATTCATGTGCGCGTCGCGAGCCGCCTGCAGAATGTTGCGATGAATCTCCGGAGTCACACGGTTGGGAAAGCTGTCAAACGGAATCACATCTGCGCCTTTGGCAAACACGGAAATCCCATTCACCACGAACTCAAAACTCTTCCCCCATTGATCGTCAACGCGGCGCAGCTCGATTGAACGCAGTCCAGTCTTGGTTTCAGCGTGCGCCGCGGCATCACGCCCAACGCGGATCGCAGCAGAAAACCGGTAGCGGTTCTGCGCCCCATATCCCGCCGGATACCAAAGCTTCGGCGCGGCAATCCGGAGGGGAAACGAAACATGATTCATGCCCGCATTGAGCTGCAGAGCCTGCGTTCCGTCCGCAGTCTGCGGTCCAGACATTTCAGCGTGAGCCAGTGCGAGAGTAGCCGTCGTGGGCCGGCTGGCGTCAATGTCAAGCTCCGCTGTAATGTTGGCCAGGTCAGCCGTGATGCTCTGCTGGTGGATGTGAAAATTCTCAATGCGCAAGGCGTCCCAGGTTTCTAGACGCACCGGCTGCCAAATGCCTTCTGTCATGTAGCGCGGTCCCCAATCCCAGCCGTAGTTATACGGAGCCTTGCGCGTGTAGGGAGCCGTCGCAATATTCTCTTCGTTTCCATAATTGTGGGTGGAGATCGAAGGCAAAATGTAAGGCAGCGACTTGGCGTACGGAATCATCTTCTCGACCGCCGAATGGAAAACGATTCGAAGTGTATTCGGGCCGGGTTTCAGCGCAGTTTTCGCCGGGATCCTCCAGCGTCGAAACATGTTGTCCGCCTGAAGAATCGCTTGGTCGTTAAGGTATACGTCCGCAAACGTATCCAACCCTTCAAAAACCAAGTCGACATGGTCGTGCGCCAGCGCCGCCCCATCGACTTGAAACGTCGTTTGATACTCCCAGTCGGCCAAGCCGATCCACTGCAGGCGGAACTCATTATCCCGATCAAAAGGATCAGGGATGAGATTGCTGTGCAGCAAGTCGGTTTGAACCACGCCGGGAACCTGTGCCGGATGCCATTCCTTAACACCAGACACATCTGTGTTGGCTACAGCTCGAAATTGCCAGCCCGCGTCCAGGTTCCGTGAAGAAGGCTCCGCCGCTTCAAGCGGCAACACGACGAGTGAACAAAACAGCAGACACCCGAGAAAACACAATGTTGTAGCAACCAAGCTGCGAGGGACTCCACGCTGAATCACTTCCATGTCAGTGCTCCTTATCAAGTGCTCCAATTTGATCTTGGGTGGCGCAGCGCTTCAGCGCTGCGGATCAAGCCCCTCCTTTGCGGATGTCATTCCGAAGCGCGCCGAAGGCGCGCGAGGAACCTGCTGTTCGCATGCACTGCCTACGCCCGCCGACAAGCCCACAAAACAAATGGCGGCTTTATAGCCGCTGAGACGACAATCCGGCGCAAGAACCACTTTTTCCGCAACTTCTTCACTCGTAGGGCGCGACGAACGGGAAGGGCACGAGTTTACTCGTGCCGTTAACTCGTCAAAAATGTATCCGCGCTTCAGCGCCTGAGGTAATCTTTTTTGCACTTTACGATTTTCTCCGCAGTCGTTCAGCCCCCGGCGCAAGCCCGCTAATGCTGTGGTTCCTGCTTCCCAGCCGGTTGCGGCTGGTTCGCGCCTTGCAAGCTCTGGAACTCTTGCATCTCCCGCTGCGCCTCTGCCGTCTTACCTTGTTTACGATAGATTCCCGCCAGTCCAAAATGCGCCTGCGCCGCCAACGCGCTCTGCTTCTCAATGGAAAGGAGTTTGGTCCACGCTTTTTCGGCGGCGGCAGGGTCGCTCTCAAGAGAAGCCGCTTTCCCCAGGGAATAGAGCGTCTCCGGCATATCGGGCATCAGTCGGTCGGCGCGCAAAAGTTCCGCTCGCGCCTCATGCACTTTACCCTGTTCGAGCAGCGCCTCGCCCAGACGGTATGCGGCCTCGGCATTCCCCGGCTGCAGCTTTGCCTGCATCCGAAATTCTTCCTCCGCTTTTGGCCATTGGAACGCGCCGGCATAAACCTCACCCAGCGCAAGGTGAGCCTCAGGCAGACCCGGTCGCAGTCGCAAGGCTTCGCTGTACTCTTTTTCAGCATCCGGCATCCGCCGCAGCACGAAGTAGTTTTCCGCCATCGCCTGATGCGCCCGGGCCGAGTCCGGATAAGCCGCCAGCAAGGTGTCGATGGATTGCTTCGCGAGCAGACCGCTCGCCCGCCCAAGGTAATAAAGAACATCCGGATCGTTAGGGTGCGCGGACTGCGCCGCCTGTAGATTTGCAACCGCCTCCGCCAGTTGTCCGGTCTGAATTTCCGCAATTCCCAACGCGGTCTTGTCCGGCGCAAGTTGCAAGTGCGGAATCGCCTCCCCCGCATACCCCTGGGCAAGCAGCGCGTACCCCAGCAACTGGTGAGCCGGAAGCGAATCCGCGTTCAGTTCCAGCGCATGTTTGAGCGGCGCGAATGCAGACCCGTAATCTCCATTCTCCATATAGGCTTGACCGAGGCTGATGAAGCCATCCGGCAACGAAGGGTCGATCTCGGTCACTTGCCTAAATTCCTTGATGGCAACGGCGAACTGGCGTTGTTTGTCCGCCGCGATTCCCGCTTGCATGTGCTCGGCGGCCTGTGGCGATGCAACCTGCCAGGCAAACCACAAGAATAGGAGGGCGCGCATCACGGCTTCTCCGGTTCCCGCACTTCTAGAAACTGGTCGGCGTGAACATCATTCAACATCTGGTGAATCCCCGAAGGCCAATCGATTTCCACCTTCGCCTTTTCCGCTATGCCGAGCCCGAAATGAAGCCGCTTGTCGCTCGAAGAAAGATAACTGCCGGCAGAGGTTGCGAATCGTGTCTGCCCATTGACTCGCACCCGCGCGCCGAATCCGTCCCGGTTGCTGCGAGTGCCACGGAGGGTAATCACCAGCCAATGTGCCTTACCGCCGCGATTGAGGAACACTTGAGGATGTCCACCGAGTGTGGTCATCACCACGTCCTGCCAGCCATCATTATTCAAATCGCCGAACGCGGCTCCACGCCCGGCCACGGGCGCGGTACTTCCGGAATCAACCCGCTCGAACCGCCCATTGTGATTCATCGCCAACAACGGCTGTTCGAGATAATGAAGCGAAGGGTCGATCTTCTCCACGTTGTCTAGTACATGTCCTTGAGCGACAAACAAATCTTTCCACCCATCGTTGTCGAAATCTTCCAACCCAACGCCCCAGCCGGAACTCCCACTCGAAAGCGCGCCCAGGCCGGTTTCGAGACTGCGATACGTGAACGAACCGTTGCCATCGTTGTGGTAGACGCCGTAAATCTCCCGCGGCAGCTCGGTCACAATAACATCCGGCCTCCCGTCGTTGTCATAGTCTTGAAAAACTACTCCCATGCCTGACAGCCGCCGTCCGTCCTCGGAAAGAGCGGTGCCGGCCTCGAGACCGACTTCCGTGAAGGTGCCGTTGCCGTTGTTGTGAAAGAGATACTGCTGCATCCCATCGTTGGCCACAAAAATGTCAGTGAATCCGTCGCCATCGTAGTCCGCGAATGCTACTCCCAACGCGCGTCCCTTCTTCGCCGCGATGCCGGAGCGCTCGCTCACGTCCGTAAAAGTCCCATCGCCGTTGTTGTGATAAAGAATGCTGGTGGTAGCGGGAAACTCTTCCGGCGGACAGTAAGTATGGTAGTTCCCGCCGCAATCTTTGTTATGTTTGGTATCCCAGTCCATATAGCGGGTCACAAAAAGATCCAGCTTCCCGTCGTTATCGTAATCAAAGAATCCGGCTGACACCGACCACCCTCCCGCCGCCACCCCCGCTTTCGCCGTCACATCGGTAAACGTTCCGTCACCGTTATTGTGGTAAAGAATATTTTTTCCGTAATTAGTCACATAGAGATCCGGATAGCCGTCGTTGTCATAGTCTCCAACCGCCACGCCCATCCCATAGTTTCCGTCGCCCGCATTAGCCAGTCCGGCTTGTTGCGTCACGTCCGTGAAGCTCCCATCTTTGTTTTGCCGGTAGAGCCGATTCCAGTAAAGCGGATTGTGCCGGTCGAAATTCTCCGGCATTTGCATCGGGCTCGTGACCCGCCCCCCGTTTACGAAAAAAATGTCCAACAACCCATCGTTGTTGTAATCGAGGAGGGCCACTCCGCCGGGCATGGTTTCAATCAGATACTTCTGAGCAGTGGGAGAATTGCGCAGCGTGAAATCCAAGCCATGCGGCAGATTGACGTCGAAAACCGGCGCTGCCAGGGTCGCTGCCCACAGCATCACGGTCAAGCCACAGGATATGCGCAGCGGAATGTTCAGCAACGTAGGTTCCTTCAGCCAGCCAGCTTAACGCGAGCGCCGTCCATCGCACCCTCGCTTTCAAAATGCTTATTCACTTTGTGCTCGTGTTGAACGTCAAACTCAACAAGGCGAACCCTTAGGATCTCCCCGGCAGCTCCTATGGCTGCCGCCGGGTCGATTCCCGTTCCACGAGCTTGGGCGGTATTAGAATTCTTGTTGGTCGCATCGAACGCTTCGACGCGATTCTCTCAATAAGAAGTTCGGCGGCGCGCAGTCCCATTTCGCGGGTTCCCTGATCCACCGTGGTGAGCGGAACCGCCAACATGTCGGAGAAGTGAACGTTGCCGGCTCCGACCACCGCAATATCATGGGGCAGCCTCAGACCTGCCTCCAGGATCGCCTTCATCGCGCCGATCGCAACCAGGTCGTTGTAGCAGAAAACTCCGTCCGGAATCGGACGCAATCCCAGTAACTGCCGCATACCCGCGTACCCACCCTCGTCTCGATATCCACTCGGCACCACATAACAGGAACGCGCAGGCAACCCGCGTTTCGCCAGCGCCTGACGATAGCCTTCCAGGCGTTCCGCAGCGATTCTTACTTCTGGACCGCGCAAGTGTCCAATGCGGCAGCAGCCTCTTGCGATAAGATGCTCCGTCGCCAACCGGCCGATGGCGTGGTTATCAACTCCCACAAACGAAGCCCGCAAACCCGCAACCTGGCGGTCGATCAAAACATAGGGTACGCTCCGCTCTCGAACCTGCTTGAATAAATCCAGACGGCACGGCAGTTGCGAGGAAGCGATGATCAACCCATCCACCCGCCGCGACAGCAGTGACTCGGCCTCACTCGCTTCCAATTCAGGATCTTCCTCGAAACATGAAATGATCACATGATAACCATGGGGCCGGACGGTTTGCGCCACCGCCCGGGCAATCTCCGCGAAGAAGGGATGCGTCATCGCCGGCAATAGCAAACCAATGGTGTACGTGCGCTGCGTCACCAGGCTGCGCGCCACCCAGTTCGTCTGATAATTCAGTTGCTTGGCGCGCCGCAGCACTCGCTTGCGCGTGGCCTCGCTGATCCGCCCTTGGTTGCGCAGGACCTTCGACACCGTCACCACGGACACCTTCAGATCCCTCGCGATGTCCATCATGGTCGCCGACATGACGGCAAAGCATAACACCGTTCTTGGGTTAACGTTTACTCATAAGCCAAAAGTACTATTTTTTTCTTGACAACGGTCACTCAGGTATTCAAGAATCCGGGCGCATCAACAATTAGGAAATTTCTGCATTGGAAAGAGTCACTATGCCAAGTCGCATACTGTGGGCGCTGCTTCTCTCGGTAGGCCTCCTTGTTTCTGCCTCCTCTTCTCTCTACGCTCAAAGTACATACGGCTCCATAACCGGCTCCGTCACCGATACTTCGGGAGCTGTCGTTACGGACGCCAAGGTGACCCTGACCAACCTGGGCACCGCCGAGAAGCGCACCCAATCCAGTGGCAGCGACGGACTCTTCACCTTTGTGAACCTTTTCCCCGCCCAATACAGGATTGACGTGGAAAAACAAGGGTTCAAGCACTTCGTGCGCGCGGACCTTATGGTCCAAGTGCAGCAGGACACGCACATTGATGCCGCCCTGCAACCCGGTGAGGTCAGCCAGGTTGTCGAAGTGACCGGCGAAACCCCGTTGCTCCAAGCTGAGACTTCCTCGCTTGGCCAGGTCGTGGAACAGCGCCAGGCCAACGAACTCCCCTTGAACGGGCGCAATATCTTCAACCTGATTACGTCTTCCCCCGCAGCCGTCGCTCAGGGCGGCTCCGGCGGAACGCCCGTGAGCCAGAACCCATTCAGCTGGGGCAACTACCAGGTCGGCGGTTCTTTCGGTAATCAGAGCGCCGAGTACCTGGATGGTCAACCCCTCAACATCGGCTACATCAACCTGCCGATCATTATTCCGACCCAGGACTCGGTCGGCGAATTCAAGGTTCAATACAATGACCTGGGCGCGGACTGGGGAAAGTTCTCCGGTGGCGTGGTCAATCTGAGCACCAAGTCCGGCAGCAACAAATTCCATGGTTCCGGTTATGAGTACCTGCGCAACAAGGCGCTGAACTCCAACGAGTACTTCAACAAGGGATTAGAAATAGCGAATGCCCAGCCCAATACCCCGCCGCCCTATGTGCAGAACCAGTACGGGTTCACTTTCGGCGGACCGGTGATCAAAGATAAGACCTTCTTTTTTGTGAGCTGGGAGCAATTCCGTTTGCGAACCGGCTCGGTGCTTACCACCACGGTTCCCGTTACGGCGTCCAGCGCTTTCGCCACCGGCGGAATGCGGCAAGGCGACTTCTCCTCCTTGTGTACGGCAGGCTTCACCGCCGGTATCTGCGCCGACCCGACTCAGCAGATTTACGACCCATACACGGTAAACTTGACCACCGGCATTCGCCAACCCTACTTGAATAACCAGATCCCACAGGCAGAGTGGAGCCAGGCAACGACAAAAATGTGGGACACGTATTTTATTCCACCCAACCTATCCGGGAACGTCAACAATTTCACCAGCGCCAGCAGTTCCGGTGGCAACACCAACCAATTTGTAGCCCGCGGAGACCAGGTTATTTCCAGCAACACGCGCCTGTTCGCGCGCTTCAGTTATTTTGGCTTGCTTGATTTACCCACCAATCCATTTGGTACGGGCCTTTGCAACGATCGTTGCGCCGAGGATTACCACACGAAGGCCCTGGCGATTGGTATCAACCATACCTTCACGCCTACCACCATCCTCGACGTTAATTTTGCAGGCAGTCGATTTATCTATGCCCGAGCTCCTATCCTGTCAGGTTTCGACCTCACCAGCCTTGGCTGGTCGGCAGCCTACAACAGTCCCGCCCCCGCCATCCGTACCCCTCCGACGCCGGCTTTCCCCTTCCCTGATGATGTCGGCAGGTCGCAGGGCAACAGCGCCATTGGAGATCACAACACCCAGTACAATATCTCACCGCAACTTACTATGATCCGCGGCAAGCATACGTTTCAAGTCGGTGGCCAGTACGAGTTGGGCCTGGATAACTACTATCAAACCAACATCGCCAGTGGAGCTTTCGGCTTCGGCGGCGTCTGGACGTCGAGCACCGGCGGAAGCAATCTTGTGACTTGCACGAATTGCGCATTCGCGGATTTCCTGCTGGGCCTTTCCGAGAATCAGGGAACTTTCGTCAACCAGACCGAGGGTGCGGCGCAGGTGCCAGCTCTCACCGCTGGCAAGCAAACCTATCGTGCCTTGTACGTCAATGACACTTGGCACGCAAGAAGCAAGCTCACCTTGAACCTTGGGCTGCGCTACGAGCTTCCCGGTACATGGTCGGAGCGCTACAAGCGGCTGAGCTACTGGGATCCCGCCGCCACCAACGCCACGGTCGCGGGTTGCGGCGGCACAGGAACAACGTGTCCCGGCGATGCCGAGCTCGTGGGAACTGGCCCGAACTCGAGCGACAACAACCTTCCCTTGGATAAGAAGGCGTTCTCGCCGCGGCTCGGCTTCGCCTACAGCTTGAACGAGAAAACCGTAATCCGCGGCGGCTACGGGGTGTTCTTCATTCCGAACTATGTGTCGTTCGGGCTGAATCCGGACAACGATGTGATCAACCTCGCAACCACGCCATTTGTCGCTACCACCGACTCTTACATCACCCCCTTCAGCACGTTGAACGGAAACAACTGCGCCTTCACCGGCACTCCCAGCTTGGCCAACTTTAGTTGCGCGAGCAACGCCGGACCGTTTGGTGCGGGAGGCATCGGGCTGCCGCCGGGGCGGAGTGTGAGCGCTTCTATCACCGCCGCCGCGAACGGTTCACCCACCTTGGCGCCGTGGGCCGATCCAAAGTACGGATACGTCGAGCAGTACAACCTCGACATTCAGCGTCAGTTGCCCGCCGGGTTCTTTGCCGATGTGGCCTACGCCGGCTCCCACGGCGTGCATCTGGAGCAATACAACACGGATATCAACCAGATACCCGACTCTTTCCTGTCCCAGACCACGGCCCTCACCACACCGATTACTAACCCTCTGGTTGGAAGTCCCTACTCTGGCCTGAACGGACTGACAATCCCCGCAGGCCAGCTTGATCGGCCCTATCCGGAGTACAACAACATCTCTCTTGCCGGATACGGCTGTTGCAGCAGCACGTACAACTCACTGCAGGCGACCGTAACCCGAAGATTCCAGGGCGGCGGCACGCTGCTGGCGGCCTACACTAACTCCAAGCTGCTCAGCAATACCGACACACTCACCAGTTGGTTGGAAGGTGGATCGTCGGGAACGGGAGGCGTTGGAGGGGTCCAGGACTGGAACAATCTGGCGGGAGAAAAATCACTTTCTTCCCAGGATGTTTCGCAACGGCTGGTCATCAGCTACGTGCTTGATCTGCCTTTCGGCCACGGCAAAGCGTACCTTGCAGGAATGACCGGCATTGCCGACAAGGTAGTTTCCGGTTGGGGCGTGGACGGTATCACCACCTTCCAGAGGGGCTTCCCGCTGAAGATCAGCTATTCCGGCTCCACGCCGGCAGAAGCAGCCAACCTGGGCATCGCAAACGTACGTCCCGATGTCGTTCCCGGATGTGACAAGAAATCGAACGGCGGCACCGTTGCTCAGTGGTTCAACACCAGTTGCTTCCTTACTCCGCCAGACTGGGGATTCGGCGACGAATCGCGGGTAGACTCAGTCCTTCGCGGTGACGGGGCCAAGAACTTTGACTTCGCCATCTTCAAGAGGACCACGATTGCCGAGAGAGTCGGCGTCGAGTTCCGGACAGAATTCTTCAACCTGTTCAACCATCCCCAGTTCGGGATTCCAGGAGAGGGATTCAATGGCACCCCCACGGGTTCCGGGAACAACGGCTTCGGAGTGGTAAATAATACCTATGGCAATCCACGTCTGATTCAGTTCGCGATGAAAATCGAGTTCTAAGTGGTCGCGCATTTACCGGGCTGGGCATTTTGCCCAGCCCGTTTTTTTGTGGCTCTCGCAGGCGCTATCTCACTACCGAGGCGAGGGAACCGTTGTATCCTTCCCACGTATGAGAACACTCCAAACCCTCGACTACTCCGAAGCCAAACGCGCCCTCGATCTCGTCGTCGAAAAAGCTTTGCAGATGCAGAAGGCCGCCGCCGTCGCCGTCGCCGATTCGCACGGCGACCTTATTTGTTTTGCTCGCATGGACGGTGCTCCCGTCTCTTCCATCCGTATCGCCATGAATAAAGCCTGGACCGCCGCCCGCGAGCGCAAACCAACCAGGGAAATCGGAGAGAAAATCAAACACCCGGAAAAAGGCCACGACATTGCCTACTACGGCGATCCCAACTATGTCGGCTGGGGCGGCGGGATTCCAGTCAGGAAGAACGGCGAAGTCGTTGGAGCGGTCGCCGTCAGCGGCCTCTCCTCGACCGAAGACATCACCCTGGCCACACTCGGCGTCGAACTGCTAGCCAACTCTTAAGTGCCGATCTAACAAACTTTGGAAAACTTGGGAATGCTGGCAGTACCATGGAAGAGCAGCACTTCAGCGCTGCGTAAAGTTGATTTGGGTGGCGCAGCGCTTCAGCGCTGCGAAAGGTGAACCCTCCCCCTAACTCCACCTCCAGCCCCGTGTTCGCATTTCGTAACACAATTCACTTTCTAGCGCGACGCACAGCAATTGATGAAAAACTCAGTGGCAACTGAGGGGGATGAGTGGATCCGAACAACTGCTGCCCGCGCTGCGGCGGTACCGGATACATTGCCCAGCCGGTGGACATCAGCGGCAAGTCCGAGGGCATTGCATTTATCCGGATGAAGTGTCCGGCCTGCGTCGGCAGTGGTCGGAAAAACTCGATCCCACCTCCTACCGCGGGCTGACCGCACGGCCTGTGGTGCTTGCGAAAACGTACGAGCCCGGGGCGTCATGCTTCCCGCCCTGAAGTGACGGTCCGGGCCGGACGTTTCTCACGCGCACCAAATCACCCCTACGATGAATTGACTTTCATCCGCCGCCGCACCAGTCCTACTTCAAGCGATGCCGGCGGTCTTGCTGCGGACTCCGCGTCGGCGCGAAGACGCGGTTTCGACGCGATTGCGTCCTGCGGCCTTGGCACGGTAGAGAGCTTTGTCGGCTGCCTGGATAACTTCTTCCGCCGACGAATTCTCCTGCCTTGAACTAGCAACCCCAATGCTGGCCGTCACCGAAATCTCCGTCGGCGAGGTGGGACGCGAGAGTTGCCGGATGGCATGCCCGGTTTGGATCCGCCCAGCTTGGATCCGCGCTCGAGTGCCCATGTTTCCCGGTCCTGTCCTTCGGCGGTCTGGGCCGCGCGCCTCCTGCCGGCGCTCTTTGCCCCGGAGTCTGAGCGTGCCGGCTTCAATGTCGGCGCGCAGCTTTTCCAGAGGATCCAGCACGTCAACCGTCGTCTTGCCGGGAAACAGGATTGCAAACTCTTCTCCCCCGCACCGGTAGGCTTTTCCTCCGCCCGACACTCTCGCCAGCTTTGAGGCAACCAGACGCAATACCTGATCTCCCGCATCATGACCGTAGGTGTCGTTGCATCGTTTGAAGTGATCGATGTCGACCATGGCAATGGAATACGGTGGATCGAGGCGAAGTAGGGCATCGTGGAACGCGCGGCGCGAAGGCAGCGTGGTTAGTTCGTCGTGATAGGCCAGCAGGTAGGAAGTCTCAACGATAGAAGCCGCCAGTAAGAAGGCGGCGGTGGCGAAGTAAGCCGCCGGGATTCGCCCCGCTCCTCCGAACCGCAGCGCCAGAAAGCAGCTCGCCAGCGCCCAGAGAAGGCCGTTCTCCACCGGCCTGTGAAATAGCAGAAAGCGTATGAGCAGCACCACGGCTGCGCCTGCGAATGCCAGCACCGTGGCAAAAGGCAACGGAGCAGGCGCAGCAGCATGGTGCAACCCATGCGCGCCGCTCAGCGCATCCGGCCGGCAAAGCACGGCTACGATTACAGACTCGACAAACAGCAGCAAGGCTGGAGGCGCGCCGCTCGAAAAGGTGAATCCCTTTTCGTGCTCAAGTGAGAGAAGAACAAAGTTGAAAGGCAGGAGCAGACCCACCGCCGCAAGGGCGATGCTTCCCGGTCCGCTGGTTGCGGCATGCCCGGAAGAAAAGTATGCGATCGCCTGCTGCCCGAGGAACAGAACCAGCACGGCGAAGAAGATGCGGCTGGAATGAAATCGCCAGGCCATCAGAAGGCCCGCGATCAATGCACCATAAAGCGCAAAAGTGACGAGCGCCGCGCTGGGGGTAACCAGGCCGGCGTGCAGCAACACCGCCGCCGCCAGAAGACAAATCCCGGGCGTCAGCAGGGACTTCATCGATGTTGGGCTCCAGCAGTCAGTTGCGCGGGTCTCCGGCTGCAGATTCTCTTCTTCAGATTATCTCTGGACTGCGGGCTGAGAGGAATTGGCCGCGGGGGTTCGGCGAGCCTCTGGACCGGCCTCCACAACATGCAAATTATTTCATGCTGTCAGCAACAGCCAGATGGGGTATGATCACTGCCGTTTGCCGCGTACTGGTAAGCTTGCACGGCAATTCTCGCCAGCACCCGCCACCCCCCAGCGAACGCTGGATTTGCAACGCAATCGCTTCATCTGAGTGAGAAGATTCTTGGTTTGGCGTCAATATTCGCTCCGTTCACGACTGGCAGTCGCGAGGTATGAAACGCGCCAGCCGATCTCAGCACTATTCAATCGAGGAGTTCAAATGACCCGTAAGTCCCGGATATTGGCAGCAGTGATCCTGGTTCTCAGCCTTCAGTTCATTCACGCAGTTGCACAGGATGCTCGCGGCACGCAGGAAGCTGCGCGGCCCGGCGCGGTTCAGCCCCTCGTCGTCGAGGCAATCCCAGCAGAGTTGGTCCTCAAATTTAATCCCGCCGCCGTCGGTATTGCAGCGTCTTCCGCGCAGAAGCTTACCGCCAGCTTCGAGGTCTCCGGCTATAGCGGCAGCTTCACCCCGACGGCAACCCTGCATTACGGCCATGATTACTCACTCGGCGCAATTAGTTGCAAAGTCAGCGGTAGCACAGAGACTTGTAAGGTGACGGTTTCGTTTCTGCCCACTCTGCCTGGCGCTCGCAAAGACGCTCTGCTTCTGATGGACGGTGCCGCTACCCTCGCCACCGTGCTGCTCGGCGGCACCGGCCAGGCCCCGTTATCGCTCATACAGCCGGGCATCGTGACCAGCCCCGTGACCGACGCCGGCAGCTCCGATTACATATATCAATCTGTAGTGGACGAGAACGGGACGGTGTACTTTGTCTCCGACGACAGCAATGCAGTTTTTAGCTACACCAAGGCGGGCGTTCTGACGCCGTTGCCAATCACTGGGCTCAACTCCCCGCATGCCATCGCCATTGATGGCGCCGGAACCCTCTATATTGCCCAGAATGCCTTCGGCACAGAGATTGTGACCTACACCGCCGGCGGAGCGCAGGGCACGATCACCGTAGTTCCACCTGCGCCGCCATACGTTCCTTGCTCAAGTTTTGAATATCTATATTCCGTGGCCGTCGATCAGGCGGGAAATCTCTTTGTCCTGGAAATCGAGTGCGGTGAGATTTTTGAGCTCAAAGCGAATGGAACCTACGTGACGACCGCAATTAATCCTTCGATGATTCAACCTTCCGAGATTGCCGTCGACGCAAATGACAACCTCTTCATCGGCGGATACGACATTAATAGGCTAACCGCCGGCGGCGTCCAGACTCAGATCAATACCGTTGGCGCCCTCGATGGTGTTCCAGTCGACGCAGCCGATACTGTTTATGCCACCAGGTACACCGGCTTTGGTGGCGTGGTGGAGCTGCCGGCATCGGCTTACTCAACTCCAATTACCTCCCTTGATTCCGCTGCTTCCCCCCTGGGTGATTCCGTAGCCTCCGACGGCACGGTTTACGTCGGCAACTATTACAACCTCGACAAAGTAGATCGCTCACAGGGCGCGATCGCATTCGGCGAGCAGAGTGTCGGCGTCGCTAGCGCCGCGGAGGACGTCGGGATCTACAACGGAGGCAATAAATCTCTCACCGTTTCCGCCATCGCCCACAGCGGCTCCGCCTTCGCGGTAAAGTCCGCCTCTGCGCACACCTGCACCCCAGGCAAGGTAATCGCCCCCGGTGCATATTGCCAGGTTGCCGCCACCATGACCGCGCCGCACGCAGGCATTTTCTCGGGATCCATCACCTTCACCACCGATTCCCTGAACACCACCAGCACGGCGCAGACGGTTGCGCTCTCCGGATTTGTCTACGGAGTCTACGCCACGCCCTCGCCGTCGTCGCTGACCTTCCCGTCACAGACCGCCGGCACCACCAGTGCTGCGGCCACCGTGACCCTTACCAATCACGGAGATCTCTATTCCGCCTTCTTCGGCACTCCTGTTTCCAGCAATCCTGTTTTCAACGTCGGGCTTGGCACCTGCACGGCCTCCGTCGCCGTGGGCGCAAGTTGCAAGCTCAGCGTCACCTTCAGTCCGGCCCTGGCGCAGCCTTACAGCGGCACCGTGACCGTTCCTGTCAGCAGCAGCGGCGGTGGCACCACCCCCTCGGTCACCTTCAGCGTTAGCGGAACCGGAGATTAAGTCGAAGTGTGGAACAGCCGAGCTAAGGTGGGAACAGCCGAGCTAAGGTGGGAACAGTCGAGCGAAGTGGAGGGTCGAGCTAAATGTGGGGACAGCCGCCCTCGGCTGTCCGGTCGAGCGCAGCTCGACCCTCTCTTCGCCGCGGTCGACAACGCGAGTCAGCCGTCGGTAGTGGTGCAGTTTGAAACTTTTCAACGATTGCACCGCTCAGGCGTCATCCCGAAGTCCCGCGTTTTCACCAGCGGGACGAGGGATCTCCCGTGCGCACACAGCCGCCCCTTTCAAACTGCACCACTACCCTTTGAGTGTTGCTCTTGATTTTGGGTGGCGCAGCACTTCAGCGCTGCGATCACTGCCCTATTCCTAACTGCGGCTTTAGCCGCTGGGGTAAGCCCCGCTTTTCGCTCCGGCATCGAAAACTTGTCAAGAGGCAGAACCCACATCATCGGGCTTAAGTTGCTGACAATATTGGCCAAATATTTCTGGAAAAATGTCACATTTACCCTCCAGATGTGATATAATAGTAATATAAGCTAAAACTTTAAGAAAACAAGGCGCGGCCCCTGGGCCGCGCCTTTTCTTTTGGCGAAATGAGGCGGCGGGAATGCGTAAGTGCAAGGGTTTCAGGAACTTCAAAGAGCGCGGCGAGTGGGTGGAGCTGCAATTTATGGCGCGGGCCCTGCGCAAGCGATTCCGGGTGTCGAAGCCGTGGGGAGATTCGTCCGCGTACGACGTGGGTGTGGAACACGGGCGGCGTTTTCTTCGCGTGCAGGTGAAGTCGACCAGCTACAGACTCGCCAACGGTTATCTCTGCGGATTCCGACCCAACCAGAGGCGGAAACGATACGCCAGGCGAAAAGTCGATTTCTTCGCCGCCTACATCGTCCCGGAGGATGTGTGGTACATCCTCCCCGCATCCGTCGTCCTGAAAACCAAAAGCTCCGACCTGATGCTATGTCCCGTGCAGCCCATGCGAAGGAATTGTTATCGATATGAAGCCTACCGCGAAGCCTGGAAGCTCCTACGCAGCGGGAAGAACCAATCCACCGTCTTGTCATCCTGAGGCAGCGGAGTTCTCGGCTTCGCCGAGAACTCCCAACGAAGGACCTATGCAACTTGCCGGCGGTATCGATGCTGCCGGCGAAGTACAAAGCTCAGCCCGCAAACCCCGGACCTCAGGATGACAAAAAGACCGAAGTCACGAGGCTTTCTGGGGCTCGTATTGATGGCCTTCATACCACTCCGCGCTCAAGTCCTTCCACTCAGGATTCACCGACACGACCAACGCAATTTTCCTGATTCGCAGCCAGCCTTTGATTTCCTTTTCGCGCTCGATCGCATTGCGTATGTCGTCAAAGCGTTCAAAATACGCCAGGCGGTCGAGCTTATACCTCGCGGCAAAGCTGGAGCCGATTCCGAGTTTGTGCTCGCGCACTCTACGCATGAGACTGTTGGTAACGCCGGTGTAAAGGGTCTTCGAGCGGTTCGTCATAATGTAGACGAAGTACTTTTTCTGCGGTCGCGGTGGCATAGATGTCGAGTTTTAGAATGACAAGACCGGGGAGCCCGCGTCTGTGACGAATGAACATTGTTTTCCTCCTGTCATCCTGAGGCAGCGGAGTTCTCGGCTTCGCCGAGAACTCCCAACGAAGGACCTATGCAAGTTGCTGCCGGATTTGGTGCTGCCGGCAGAGTCAGCGCTGCCGGCGAGTACATAGAATGACAGAGTGAATTGAACCGCTCTGGCTACGCGTACCGGAACGGCCGCTTTCCGTGGCTTCTCCAAAAGTAGACGAGGATAATCACACTCGCGATCGCTGCATACGCACACCAGAGCGAGGTGAAGGCGTAGCGCTTGAACTCCATTACAACCAGGAGAATCGCCAGGTTTGCGGCGCCGAAGATTACCATCATTCTGATCTTCGAAACAAACAGCGATCCGCAGGTTGCGATCACATACAACACCGCAACGGCCATATTGTTGGTCGCTTGGTTGATGTACACAATGCTGTTTCCCTTGACGTTGACCTGCAAGGGATAAGCTGTCAGCGCCCATAGTATGTAGAGCGTGGTTGCTGCGCCGAGCCCGAGGAACGGCAGCATGCGTTTGCGGCTCTTCGCGTCGGGCTCAAACAGCAGCACGCTGAGCGGCAGCAGAAAAGGGAGCAATCCTTGCGCATAGAGCATGAACGCCGCGCCCATGTTGTGCGCCACGGTGCGCGAGAGAATGCCATCGAGTCCCAGCCAGACGAATCCTTCGATGAACTGATGAATGGCGAAGAGCGTGGGCAGCGCCGCGAACAGCAATTCGCGGCGGTGTTTCACTTTCGTCAGCGTAACGACGCCAATGCCGCCGAGCACTCCACTGCCAACAAAGTTCGCCACCGCCGAAAAACACATGCCACATTTTCTCCGTGCGCGAAGATTACACCTATCCCAATCCCCTTGTCATCCTGAGGCAGCGGAGTCCCTGGCGGAGCCAGGGACTCCCAACGAAGGACCTGTGCAACTTGCCGGCGGTGTCGGTGCTGCCGCCTATTGCAGAGGTCCCTTCGACAAGCTCAGGGCAAGCTTACGGCGGCAAAGAGCGCGAACCTCAAGGTGACAGCCTTGCTCGAACGGCGCCGAACTTCTCCCCTTTTGAACCCGCGCCCCTTTCCCGGAAACACTCACTTTCGTGCGAAACAGTTTCCGTTTCAACTGAGTCTTCTCTAACTAGAATCGCTCTGTGATTAAGGCCCACTTATGAGGATTTTGATTGCGGAAGATGATACGGCTCTGGCCGGCTTTGTGCGCCAGGGTCTGCAAGGAGAGCACTACGCGGTGGATGTTGTGGAAGATGGCGAGCAGGCGCGAAACATGGGCAGCGAGTTCGACTACGATCTGGTAATTCTGGATCTGAATCTGCCGAAGCTCGATGGCGTGAGCGTGTTGCGCCATTTGCGGCTGAAGCGGCCGAGTCTGCCGGTGCTGGTGCTCACCCAACGCGGCCGCGTCGAAGACCGCGTGCAGTGTCTCGATACCGGCGCCGACGATTTTCTTCCGAAGCCATTTTCCTTCAGCGAACTCTCTGCCCGCATCCGCGCCCTGCTGCGGCGCAGCCATCTCCCGTCGGAGTCCGTGCTGGTGGTGGAAGATCTGAAACTGGATCGCGTGGAACGCCGCGCCGAACGCGCCGGGCGGCGCATCGAGCTCACCACCAAAGAGTTTTCGCTCCTCGAATATCTGATGCGCAACGCCGGCCGCCAGGTCTCGCGCGCCATGATCATCGAACACGTCTGGAACCTAACCTTTGACACTACTACCAACGTGGTGGACGTTTATATCAACTACGCCTCCTCGCAGGTCGATCAGCGCAAGGTCGGCAGACTTGCCCTGGCCATCCAGGTTGCGTTCCAGGAGATGGGTGTCTTTCCCGCGTCAACCACGCAGATTCCGCTGGATATCAATGAGCCAATGCCTTTCAGCACGGTACAAGCCATTCAGAACGTGAAACACAACACTGAACTTGGATCCATCGCTTCCGCTCCAGAGGATTCTCTGGCTGCCGCTACCGATGACACAGATCTTGCCACCCTGCAACATGAATTGCAGCAGGCGCTCCACAATGAAATCGCTCTGCATGAGGTGGCCCTGCACCGAGAAAACGATGGCTTGGTAATCAGCCTCCGGGAATTTGGTTTCTTCGATAGCGGTTCGGCAACCATCAAACCCGGGGCTTTGCCGGCGCTTGATCGCATCGCGTCCATTCTGGCAATCCGCACCTGCCGGCTGCGGATCGAGGGCCACACCGACAACATCCCGATTCACACCGCCCAGATAGCGTCCAATTGGGAACTTTCCACCGCTCGGGCCACGGAACTGGTTCGCGTTCTGATCATCGGCCACCGCTTCGCGCCGGAGAGGCTTTCGGCCGCCGGCTACGCGGAGTATCACCCCGTCGCAAGCAATCTCACCGCCCAAGGACGGGCGCAAAACCGCCGCGTAGACATTGTGATCCTGGGCGGGCAAGTTGCTGCGGTCGCCTCGTCCCTTGCGGGGGACTCCGAGCCAAAGCCATCCCCGTCGCTGAGGTGAGCGCCCAAGGTTTCGGCTGCTCGAGTCACTCTGGGCATTGAATCCCAAATTCGGTGCTCTTCGTTGCCCCGCCTCTGCTCCAGCTAAAGCACATCCGTCTCGTGCCGATGGACTTCATGGATCTTTCCATGGACGAGGTACACAGACCTTGTCCGGGCATACGCCGCACGTGAACCCGAAACGCAACAAATCGCAGATACATGTGCTCATTGTGGATGACAGCGCCTTTATGCGTACGGCCCTCTCTCGCATGGTCGCTTCCGATCCTGATCTCTGGGTCGCTGGTACCGCGGCCAGCGGTCCCGAAGCCTTGCAGAAGGTGGTGTCCCTCGATCCCGACGTCGTTACCCTCGACGTAGAGATGCCGGGGATGGATGGGCTGGCGACCCTTCGCCGCATCATGGCTCAGTTTCCGCGTCCGGTCATTATGGTGAGTTCGGCCACGGTGAAGGAGGCGGAAATTACTCTCGATACCCTGGAAGCTGGGGCGTTTGACTATGTGCCTAAACAACTCTCCTCGGCCTCGCTGGATGTTCTTCACATCCGCGAAGATATAATCGCCAAGATCAAGGCCGCTGCGGAAGGGCGGCGCAATTCGAAGGATCATCTCAGCCTTGAGCGCAAGCCGCCCCGCGCAGCGCATCTGCTTGCGCCGCAACTTCCGCACGCCGCCCCGGCTATCGTTGCTCTCGGAGTCTCGACCGGAGGCCCCAAGGCCTTAGAGGACATTCTTCCCACTCTTCCAGCCGACCTCTCGGTTCCGATTCTGGTGGTGCAGCACATGCCGCCCGGCTTCACCGCTCCGTTTGCGAAGAGGCTGAACAACCTGAGCGCGGTTTCCATATGCGAGGCTTCAAACCAAGAGGTTATTCAGCCGGGGGTGGTTTACATTGCTCCCGCGGGGTCGCATATCACCGTAGATCGCACGACCAACTCTCGAACCGTGATCTGTCTTTCGGACAAACCGGATAATCAGCCCCACATACCTTCGGTTGACGTGATGATGCAATCCGTGGCCTCCGCCTTTGGCTCGCTCGCCATGGGAATTATCATGACCGGCATGGGATCAGATGGAGCGCGAGGGATGGATGCCATTCATCGGGAGGGTGGTTTGACGGTGGGTCAGGACGAGGCGAGTTGCGCAGTCTACGGTATGCCTCGCGTCTGCGCGGAAATGGGCATCCTCGACCGGGTCGTGCCGCTATCGAAAATTCCGGATGAAATCCGGCAAGCCACGCGCTACCAGAAAACGAGCGTGGGTTAAGCCAACGCGCGGCAATCGAAGGGATCTGTGTCCAGGACTTGACGCACTCGCCGCAGGAGCACGGGAACAGAAAAAGGTTTGGCCAGATATTTCTTGCCATAAGAAGATAGCTGACACAATGCGAGCTGTTCCGCATAGCCGCTCATCAGTAGAACCCGGAGTTGAGGACACAAAGCCACAAGTTCATTCGCGAGTTCGTGGCCGCTGATACCTGGCATGACGAGATCAGCGAGAAGCAAGTCCACCTGTTCAGAACATCTGCGGTGAACCTCCAACGCCTGAGCTGCGCTGCCAGCGATGACGACTTTGTATCCCGCCGACTCGAGGACTTCGCCGGTCGCCTTCCGTACAAACGCCTCATCTTCGGCCAGAAGAATGGTCTCTTTCCCGGCCCACTGCTGAGTGTCCGCAGACGCGGCGCCGATCATCGCTTCGACGGAGACCAGAGACGAGAGGCCAGGCATGTCCGCTGCTTTTTTCTGGTGACGTGTATCCTCGACCTGCGCAGGAGAATTCAAAGTTTTCACTCCTTAACTGCAAATCGTGCACAGCAGATTCGTTGCCATCCCCTTTTTTCAGAGCAATGAGATGTAAGCGAAAGAACACCCGTCACTTAGCTGCGTTGGCTGCCTTCTCCAGGCGTGGTCTTTCTCGGGCACATCGTCCGTTCCGGGAGCTGCGCCGCCCAAGCGGTTCCAATGTGGGAGACCGGAACGTGCCGCAAATATTTCCCGCGAACCCTTGGCGGGTTCATTATTTCGGACTGCTGAGGATGGTTCCCTTCGGATCGAGCAGGAGCTTGTGTGTTCCCGCCGGCGCGGATAAGCGAAACGAAGTTTCCGCCCCATCGGCAAACACTCGGCCTAGCAGCACAGGAGGCTTGCCGGCGACCACTGCATAGAGCGGGACGGACGTGACCAAATCTTCCGGCGCGTCCCGTTGCCGGATAACCCCGGTCACAACCGTGGTGTTCGGCTTCACTGCGAATTTGACGCCCTGCAACTCCAGTTTAGGCAGAGAAGTGCCGTTCACCCAACCCTCCAGGAACCAGTCAAGCGAGGCTTTGCCTTCGTATCGCAGCGAAGGTGGAAGATCTTCCGCAAAAACCTCCAGCAGTTCACGAGTGCTGATGGTTTTTCCCTCGTACCGCTCGCGAAGTTTGCGCAGGGAACGCACGAAGGGCTCCTCGACTCCGCTACGGCTCGCGTCCTTTCGCTCAACCTCTGCCGAGTCCTGCAACATCGAACGCAGCATGTGGAACAACCACGTCCCACGTCCATAAGTGATGGCTTCGTAGCCTTCGGGAAAGTGCGAGGAAAGCAGTCGGCTTCCCAAGGTTACGGGACCGGCATCTTTCGGATGATTGTCGTTCTTGTCCTTCGTGACCAGGTCCTGTCGATATTTTTCCATGGTCTGGCGGAAACTCGCTGGGTTGTTGTCGCGTACCATCATCAGTGAACAATAATTAGCCAATCCCTCCGAAAACCACTGATCGCGATAGGTGCTCCATGTGATCAGGTCTCCCCACCATTGATGCGCGGCTTCATGCGCGGGAACCTGCTGGTCAAGCAATGTGCCCGAAGCATTCATGTGGAGTTCTTCGCGTTCCCCTCGGTTCAGGAAAGCGTAGGACGACAGGAAGATCAACCCCGGCCACCCTTGGCTTTCCCGCCCAGGCAGTTGGGTCAAAGCGAGTTTGCTATAGGGGAACGGGCCGAATCGTTCGGCGTAGTAATGAATCGCCCGGGCTGTAAACTCCGCCACGGCCGTCGCGTTCCGCGCGGGTGATGGTGCGTGCGCAGCCATCAATGGCGCAGGCATTTTACGCAGTGACGGCTTCGGCTCGGGTTGAATCTCCTGCGTTAGTGCAGGCGTCGGGAAGTCTCGCTCCACGCCAAGCGTGGCGTAGGCTTCCACGCTGACATCCCCGGCTTGCGCCGAACCTCGAACATACTTGCCCAGGTCGAACCCAGCTACGGGGATGGGCCGTTCCGAGACCCAACGCGTCACTTGTTCTTCGCCGGCGTTCGGCGGCGCACTCTGTGCGGAGGGTGTGGAGGATGTTGACGGGGGAACCGGCTTGCCTGTCGCCACCAGAGTCCAGCCCGGCGGATAGTGAAAAGTAAGATCGAAATCGGACATAACCAGCCCACGATTTGGATACCACATGCCGCGCGCACCTACGTAGAGCAGGCCATTGCCGGCTTCGGCCAGCACTTCTCCACCGTAGACGAAGCGCAGGCTGATGGTTTGTCCTTTCTTTGCAGGTTTGTGCAGAATCACGGCTACCTGGTCATTACCACTGCGTGCCAGCTGCGTGCCCTCTACCGCTGGGTTCTGGACGAATTCCACGGCTCTCCCGTCCTGCTCCACGGTTTGAATCTTCAGAAAGCGCGACAATTCGAAGACCAGAAAACGCGATCTGTCGTGTACCACGTCGAGGTGCAGTTTCACTTCTGCGTCGAGCTGCTTGGGTGGTCTTACTCGTGCATCCACCACATAATCGCGCACAAGGATTGAATCTTCACGAGGCTCTGATTCTGCTGGCAGCGTATGGGGGTTATGTCCTTCAGGCCGTGAGACCTGCCCCGCATCTGGGACTGAGAATGACGTCCAGACGTCGTAATATACGCCTCCGTTTTCAGTAGTCTTGGCTTGCCCGGCTTCAACTTGTTCTCCGGCGGTTGAGTCGAAGAGAATGTCGAAAACGCCGAGCTTGTTTCCCTGGAGCCTGGCATGCAACAGCCGATCCGCAGGATCCGTGGCTTTCGGGGCGGCAGAATCCTGGGAGATTATTCCCTGCGTGGGAAGCATTTCGCTGAAACTCGCCAGCAATCTCATGGCGTCCACCTGGGCCAGATTGCGCGCCGACTCGTCCCACCGGGCAGCAAACTCCCGTGCATCTTCCGGCGCTCTGAGGCCAGGTTGCAACTCAGCGGCGGTATTGTCGTTGAAACGGAAGTAGGCGGTCGTGAAGCGCTCTTCCAGAATGGCCATCCCGGTGAACAAGCCCATCGACCTTCTTTCCACCTCGTTGGGAGGAACCAGCAGCACTTCTCCATCGCCCTCAAAGAATGCCCCGGTAATCTTGCCCAGCACATCCTGGGTAAAGGCAATGGTGCCATCCTCCAGCGTGATGTGGATCGAGGGCCGATCCAGTGAACCATCCCGCACCCGGAAGACTCGCGTAGAATCCAGCCCGGTATTACTTAGTTGCAGATAAAGCGATTCCGCCGGTCCCGATCGGCGTGCCGGTGCTGGAACTGCTGGCGACGGCGTTGCTTGGGCACCGCATGCCGCCGGAAATGCCAAAGGTGACAGGCAGAGCGCCAGCACGACGCTAAATCTGCGCAGTGCGATCAGTACTTTCGTCACGTAAATGGGCGCGGCCACGTTGCTAGAATGCGCTTGAATGCGTTTCCGTGTCACTATCTTCGTAGCAATCTGTATGATGCTGGCTTTTACGGCGGCGTCGGCTGACACCATCCATTTAAAGAACGGCCGTACCATTCTTGCCGACTACGTCCGCGAAAATGGCAACCGCTATGAATACGACATCGGTGACGACAGCTATGCTATTCCCAAAAGTTCGGTAGACCGGATCGAAGCCGGTGGTATGCCTGCCGTGTCATCTTCCAGCGCCAATAAGGGTGCCAGCGATCTTCCAGCTTTCACCCCGGCTGACAGTCTCGCGAACGAGGGTGATCTTCCCAAGACCATTGTGAAAGATGGCAAGGTTGACCCCGATGCTCTGGCGAAACTTGAAGGCAAGGGCAATGTGGAGTTGAGCGCCACGGCTGATTTCATTGCCGGAAAATTTGAGTTCGAACACGGCAACATCGCTCAAGCCCGCAGTTATTTCGACAGCGCCCTGCGCTTCCAGCCGGAGAATTCGACTGTCCTAATCTATTATGCCGCTCTGCTGGTGCGCACGGGGAACGCTTCGCAGGCGCTCACCTACGCTCAACGTGCCGTGAGCGCGGCGCCCCAGTCTCCCGATGCCTATACCGTGCTGGGCTATGCGCAGCAAGCTTCCGACCGCACAAAAGACGCCGTTGCCTCGTGGAAGCATTCCCTCGATCTACGGCCCGACCCAACCGTTCAGCAGTACCTGGCAAAAGCGCAGCGCGAACAGAACGTCGAGACCGATTTCGCCCAGCGCGAAAGCAATCATTTCGTTCTGCACTACGAGGGCAAGCAGACTTCCGAAGTATTTCGTGGACAGATCATGGCCGCGCTCGAATCCGACTACGACGATCTGGCTCGCGACCTGGGCACGCCACCACGCGACAACATTCTGGTGACGCTCTACACCGAGCAGGCTTTCTTTGACGTTACGCGCGCTCCTTCCTGGTCGGGCGCACTCAACGACGGCAAGCTCCGCATCCCCATCAGCGGTCTCAACTCCATGACGCCCGAGTTGGCGCGGGTTCTGAAGCATGAACTGGCTCACTCTTTCATCAATCAGCTTTCCGGCGGCCGTTGTCCGCCCTGGCTGCACGAGGGCATTGCCCAGCTTCTTGAGCCCAAGTCCCTGGGTAGCGATGGACACCAGTTGGCTCAGTTATTCAAGTCGCAGCGTAACATCCCGCTGAACGTGCTGGAAGGCAGCTTCATGCGCTTCTCCGGCGTCGAAGCCTACCTGGCCTATGCGGAATCTCTGGCCGCGGTTTCCTACGTCAACGACTCTTACGGCATGGGCGATATCCAGAGAATTCTGCAGCGCCTTAGCGAGGGCAGTTCCACCGAAGCCGCTTTGCGGGCAACCATTCACTCCGACTATGGGCAGCTCGAGTCTGAGGTCGGCAAGTATCTCAGCGACAAGTACGGCGAGTAGCCGGATTTGCCCGCCGCCAGCGCTTGTGCTAGTTTCGGTTCTAAGTCCTCGCGTCGAATGTGCGCCCTATTTCATCCCCGTGAACATGAACCGCCGCCAGCCTTGGAGCCTGTGGCGAGCGAGTTTCCGAAGATTAACGGGGCGGAGATCGCCGCAACCACCTATGGACAGCGAGTCGCGGGAGATTTCTACGACTCCTTGCGAGTCAGCCCGGAAAGAATCTTGTTTGGCCTGCTCGATGTTGCGGGACGTCGCGAGAGCAATCAGCTCATCCTCTCGGCCGCGCAGAATATCTTTCGCACGCTCGGAACTGAACTGTTTTCGCGACCCGATATCAACGAGTCGGACGCCATGAGCGAACTCTGTCTTCGACTCAACCGTGGCGTGATGGAAGCGGCAGCGGGCATTCACTCCTGCCCGGCATTTCTCGGCTGTTATCACGAAAAATTCGGGACCCTCTGTTACACCAATGCCGGACACACGCCAGCGCTCCTCCGCGATAGCACAGGCATCGCCGAACTCGGGTCTACCGGACTGCCGCTTGGCCTTTTCTCCCACGCCACCTGCGACGCTCCTACGGTTGGCTTGGAGAAAGGTGCGATTCTTCTGCTGGTTTCGCGCGGAGTCGTCGAAGGCAAGTGCAAAGACGACAAGGCTGAGGATTTGGAATTCGGCCTGGAACGCGTAAAAGAGCGCTTGCAGGCTGACCGTTCGCTTACCGCACAGGCGGTTGCTGGGGTAATTTTGAAGAGCGTTGGGGAGTTCATCTGCGAACCCCTGGTTCCCGATGACATGACAACCCTGGTCTTCATGCGGACCGCCTAGCCTCTCCAGCAACCTGGAAAATCAGCCTTGCATCAGACGATGAAGGTCGGGCCCGGCATGGCCGGTCGTAGTAAAATATCCGGAGGCCAGCCCACGCCCGTAAGCTCCGGAAGAGCGGCGGCCCACCATGAATCCTATGAAGAGATTTTTTCTGATATCCATTGCTATGGCATTTCTGCCCGCCTTCGCTGCGGGGCAGGTCGTCGAAGAGATTGTCGCGCGGGTCAACAGCCAGATCATTACCCGCTCGGAGTTCCTGCGCAGCAAGGACCAGCTCAAGGATGACGTCAAGCAACAGGACGCGGCCAATGCGGATAAGCTTTTTGAGGAGCGCGAAAAGGACATCCTGCGCGATCTCATCGACCAGCAGCTCCTGCTGGAAAAGGGCAAAGACCTCGACATTACCGGCGATACCGACCTGATTAAGCGCCTCGACCAGATGCGCAAAGACATGAAGCTGGAAACCATGGAGGAGCTTGAAAAGGCCGCCACCAGCCAGGGCATCTCCTACGAAGATTTCAAGCAGAACATGCGAAACCAGATCATCACGCAGAAAGTGATCGGTGAAGAAGTCGGCTCCCACCTCACCATCCCCAAAGAGGAAGAGCAGAAGTTTTACGAGGCGCACAAAAACGAGATGGAGCGGCCCGAGTCGATCAGGCTTAGCGAGATCCTCATCGCCCCGCAAAAGCCCGCTATGGATAAGCCCGCCGCCCCGGCTAAGCCGTCCGACAGCAATGCCGGTGATTCCGGCGTCGCCGACAACTCAAAGAGCCAGGACGCCATCAGCGATGCCGCTAAGCAAGCAGCCGAGGCTGCGGCTCTTTCCGTGGCCGAAGCGAAGGCCAACGATGTGCTCAAGCAGATTCGCGCTGGAGCCAGCTTTGATGATCTGGCGAAGAAGTATTCCGAGGGTTCTTCGGCGGCACAAGGCGGCGATCTTGGCGTGTTTAAGCGCGGGACTCTCGACAAGCAGCTTGAGGAGAAGACATTCGCCATGAAGTCCGGCGAAATCACCGACGTAGTCCGCACCAAACCCGGCTACATCATCTTGAAGGTTACCGATCACCAGATGGCGGGCATTCCTCCGCTGAAGGAGATCGAGCCTAAAATCCAAGACGCGTTGTACTACGAGAAGCTGCAGCCCGCGCTTCGCGCCTATCTGACCAAGCTGCGCGAAGAAGCGTACATCGACCTCAAGGAGGGTTACGTTGATTCCGGCGCCAGCCCGAATGAGACGAAGCCGATTGAAACCGCCACTGCCAAGGCCTCCGACACAAAGAAGCTCAAGAAGAAAAAGAAGCTGGGAATTCTCTAGCAGGCTGCGGAAAAACTCGCGCCCGACAATAAAGTGCGACCACCGGCTGAAGCCCGCATTGGTTCCGGACGCTTTAAGCGGCGCTGAAGCGCCGCTCTTCCCCGTTACTACCAGCGTTGCTGGCTGATGGCTTTGGCCGTTGAGATGCCGATGCCCGGAGTTCTTCTGCCCGCAAGACCGCACTTCCGCCGACCGTCCTGCAGCACCTTCCCCGCCGCCTCCGTGCTTTCTGATTTACACTGATGGAAAGGAATGAAAGAGTTCTACATCAGCGATTGCACCCGCCACGAGAACAAGATCATCACCGCCAACTTCGTCGTGGTCAGCAAGCAGATCAAGCCCAAGAAAAGCGGTGAGCCCTATCTCGCTCTTACCCTAGGCGACCGCAGCGGGCAACTCGAAGCCAAGATGTGGGACAACGTGGAAGAAGTGCTTAATGCCTTCGAGCAGGACGATTTCCTCAAAATCAAGGGCCTCGTCAACAAGTACAAGAACCGTTTCCAACTCACCGTCCACAAGCTGCGCAAGCTGGGCGAATCGGAAATCGATTTTTCCGACTATCTTCCCAAGACCACCAGGAATGTCGACGAACTCTGGCAAACCTTGACTGATTTCGTCGATTCCTTTCAGAATCATCATCTTAAGTCTCTCGTGCGGGCCTTCATGTCTGACCCGGAGATCGCTGCCGCCTATCGCAATGCTCCCGCCGCCAAGACCCTGCATCACGCATATATCGGCGGCTTGCTTGACCACGTGGTCTCGCTCTTTCGTGCTTGCGACTTGGTTTGCAGAAACTATCCTCATGTCAACCGGGATTTGTTGCTTACCGGCGTATTTCTCCACGACATTGGCAAGATCCACGAACTTGCCTACAATCGCTCGTTTTCCTACACCACGCGCGGCCAGTTGCTCGGACACATGATCATTGAACTTGAGATGTTGCAGGCTAAGCTCGCGCAGGTTCCCGACTTTCCGCCCGAACTCAAGACTCTGCTGGAACACCTCATCATCAGCCACCATGGCGAGTACGAGTTCGGCTCAACCAAGTTGCCCATGTTTCCCGAAGCGCTCCTGTTGCACTATATGGACGATTTGGATTCCAAGATGGAGGCTATGCGCGCCCACTTTGAGCGAGAAGCTGACCTGGAGAGCCCTTGGACCAGCTACAACGCATCGCTCGGACGCCCACTGCTTAACAGCGCGAAGTTCCTTGCGCCCAAGGCCACGCTTCAGGCGGACTCTTCCTCTACGGCAGAGGCTGAGAAGGCGGAGGCTGCGGGGGAATCCCGCGAAGAAGCTCCGACATTGCCCGGCTTTGAATCCTAGCTTTCGCGCCGGAGAGATTTTCTACCGCACCATGCTCGACTTCAATCGCTTCGAAATTCTTACCTTCGATTGTTACGGCACTCTCATCAACTGGGAGGAAGGAATTCTCCGCTGCTTGCATCGCGTCCTCGCAGCCCACGGCAAAGACGCAGACGATATCACCATCCTGCAACACTACGGCGATTTCGAAGCCTGCGCCGAGCAGGGCGAGTATCGTTGCTATCGCGAAGTCCTTCAGTCTGTGGTGCGGCAGTTCGGAGAACAGTCCGGATTCACGCCGACGAACCAGGAAGTTCGTTCGCTGCCCGAGTCACTGGCAGAATGGAAGCCGTGGCCCGATACCGTGACTGCGCTCCGCGAACTCCAGCGCCGTTTTCGATTGGTCATCGTTTCCAACGTGGATGACGATCTCTTTGCCGCCACGCGGCCTCAGCTTGGAGTGGAGTTTGACCGGATCATCACGGCTCAACAGGCAGGCGCCTACAAGCCATCATTGAAGGTTTTCGAGCTCGCGTTAAGCCGGATCGGCGTTCCTGCGCACCGTGTACTGCATGTTGGCCAGAGCCTCTACCATGATGTGATTCCCGCGCAGTCGCTCGGGCTGGCCACGGTCTGGGTCAACCGTCCATCGGCGCGAACCGGAGTTGGCGCCGTCAAGGCAGTGGAAGCGCATCCGGATTTGCAGGTTTCCAGCCTCGCCGACCTTGCCGCTGCTTGCGTCCCACCGTGATTCTCTAGAAGTTGGCCGGAATCTTTACGACCCGCTTCTGAATCGCCCACATAACCAGTTCGGCCTTGTTGTGGATGCCAAGTTTCCGCATCAGATTGAACTTGTGCGCGTCCACGGTCTTGCTGCTCAACCCTAGAACCGTTGCCGCGGCCCGCACCGTTCTTCCTTCCGCCAGCAGCTTCAGAACTTCTCGCTCGCGGGCGGTGAGAGCCCGTTCTTCTGCGAATAGAGTTTCGGTTGAGCGGTGCGGTTCACGTCGCGAGAACGCTTCCTGAGTCCGGCTGTTTGAGTGCGTCGCGTCACGGTTCGATGCATTATCGCCCGTTGCATTGACGCGGCACGAGTTCCGCACCATCTCGACCAGTTCTTCCACGGAGGTTTGCCGGGCCGTGCAGCTTCCTGCCGCGGTTCGCAGCCCGTCGAACGCAGAACTGACCTGTTCCTGCATGCTTAAGAAAACCAGTTTTGTGAGCGGAGATTCCCGCGACAGCAAACGCTCCACATCGGCCGCAGCCAGCCCAAACGTACCGGCATCGGCGATTACAACGTCCGGCCGAAACTCATAAACTTTACGCAGGCACTCGGCCGCATTTCCGGCTTCGGTCACGACCTCAATATCGGGCTCGTCTTCCAGCAGCCGTCGCAGACCTTGTCGCAAAAGAACATGGTCATGTGCGAGCACACACCGAATCATTCTGCCGGGGGAAACTATTTCCTTTGGATCCGTGCGGGGGGGCACAGTTCCTCCAATTGGGCCAGAGAATTTATGAAGCAGCGCAGAACTCCAAAAAGGAGCCGAAACAACGGAGACACAAACGATGACTCGTTATTGTAGCAATCATTCACCCCGCTGCGCACGCCCGGTAAGCTTTTTTTTGGCGACTCGTCCGGAAACGCAACTTTCTTTCTCTCCCCGGAAACTCCAGGGCGAGGCCGCATCAGGTAGAATCGAGCACTTATGCTGCGCTACTTCACAGCCGGAGAATCGCACGGCGAAGCTCTGGTCGCTTTCCTTTCTGGGTTGCCCGCGGGGCTTAAAGTGGACCAGACTTTTCTCGACCGGGAACTCTGGCGCCGCCAGCAGGGGTACGGCCGCGGCGGCCGCATGAAGATCGAGCGTGACACTGCCCACATTCTCTCCGGCGTCCGCCATGGTATGACAATTGGCTCGCCCATTTCGGTGCAACTGGAAAACCGGGACTGGAAAAACTGGCAGGAATCCCTGCCCGTCGGCGAAGGCGATCCTGCTCGCCACAAGCGTGTATCTTCTCCGCGACCCGGACACGCCGACTTGGCCGGAGCTCTGAAATACAATTTTCCCGAGGCCCGCTATGTCCTGGAGCGTGCCTCCGCCCGCGAATCGGCGGCGCGCGTCGCCATCGGCGCCCTCGCCAAGACCTTTCTCCGCGAACTCGGTATCGATGTGCTCAGCCACGTCGTGGCCATCGGCAACGTGGCCATGCAACAAGAAGTCCCTTGGGAACAGATTCAGGCTCTTTACAACCAGGAAAATATCTTGCTGAATTGTGCCGACACAAGAACCGAGCAGCGCATGAAAGACGAAATCGACAAGGTCTACAAAACCGGCGATTCGCTGGGAGGCGTCTTCGAGGTGGTTGCCCGCGGTGTTCCACCCGGCCTTGGGACTTATGCCCAGTGGGACGAACGCCTGGATGGTTTGCTTGCCGCCGCCATCATGTCGTTGCAAGCGGTGAAGGCGGTTGAGATCGGTTCCGGCATTACTTCCGCTGCTTCTCCAGGCTCTGCGGTGCACGATGAAATCGGCTATGGCAAACCCGAAAGTCTTAGCGGGTTCACGCGCGCTCGCAACAACGCTGGCGGAGTCGAAGGCGGCGTTTCCAATGGAGAAGAGATTCGCCTGCGCGGCTATTTGAAGCCGATCTCCACGTTGCGCCGCCCCCTGCAATCGGTCGATTTCTCTACCCGCCAGCCGGTAAGCGCCGCCTATGAGCGCTCCGACGTTTGTGTAGTCCCGGCCGCAGGCGTCGCTGCAGAGGCCATGGTCGCGCTTACTCTGGCCCGCTGCGCTCTCGACAAATTCGGCGGCGACTCAATGGGAGAAACCTCGCGCAATTTCCAGGGTTACTGCTTACAACTGAAGAACTACTGATGATCTAAATTTCGATGATCTATCCCATCGTAAAGTTCGGAAATCCCGTCCTCGAGAAGCCGGCCGAGAAAGTCACGGTCTTCGATGAAGAATTGAAGAAGCTGATCGAGGACATGTTCGAATCGATGTATGCAGCCCGCGGTGTGGGCCTGGCAGCGCCGCAGATCGGCATCTCACGCCGCATTGCCGTCGTCGACGTTACTTTCCAAGAGGATCCCAATGCCAAACTCGTCCTTATCAACCCGGAGATTCTCCACAAAGAGGGCCGCCACTCACAGAGCGAAGGCTGCCTCAGCATCCCCGACTTCCGCGAAAATGTGAGTCGCGCCAAGGAAGTCACGGTTCGCGCGCAGGATATAACCGGGCAGGTTTTCGAAAGGACCGGCGACGACCTGCTGGCCCGCGCATTTCAGCACGAAACCGATCATCTCAACGGCAAACTTTACATCAGCCACATCAGCGCATTAAAACGCGACCTAATCAAGCGCAAAATTCGCAAACTGGTCAAAGCGGGAGAGTGGTAAGAATTTGTAACTGGGCAATTGAGCGATTGTTTGCTGCAGTTTTCGCTCATCCCAATTGCTCAATCACCCGATCGCAAAATCGCCCGATGTCTTCCTCTCTTAATCTCGTCTTGTGCGGTACACCTCGCTTTGCCGTGCCCACGCTCGACAGGTTGGTCGAGGCTGGCTTCCACATTCATCTCGTGGTCACGCAGCCGGATCGGCCCAAGGGGCGCGGTCTCGAACTCGTTTCTTCGCCAGTCAAACAACGCTCCTTGCAGTTGGGATTGCCGATCATCCAACCTGAACAGATCAAGCACAACGAAGCCTTTCGCGCGCATCTCAGCGCCCTTAAGCCCGATGCCGTCCTTGTGGTCGGTTACGGCCGCATCATTCCGCAATGGATGCTCGACCTGCCGCCTCTCGGCAACATCAACCTGCACGCTTCGCTCTTGCCGAAATATCGTGGCGCTGCGCCCATTCAGTGGGCGATTGCGCTGGGAGAAACTGTCACCGGAGTCACCACGATGAAAATTGATGCGGGCCTCGACACCGGTGACATCCTTCTGCAGCAGGAAGTTCCAATTGCTCCCGACGACACGGCCGAGAAACTCGCCCCGAAGTTGGCTGCCGTGGGAGCCGACCTTACGGTCACAACCCTGCGCGGATTGCAGACTGGCAGCGTTCATCCACGCCAGCAGGATCGGGCCCAGGCCACGCTCGCGCCCATTCTAAAGAAGGAGGATGGCTTCATCGAGTTCACCCGTTCGGCGACCGAGATCCTGAACCGCATGCGCGGTTTTCAGCCCTGGCCTGGCGCGCACACGAAGTTTCGTGGCAAGAACCTGCAAGTATGGAAGGCAGCTCGCGCTGACCGCGCATTGCCGTCGGCTGAACTGAAGGTGGAAGGCGGTCATCTTCTAGTCGGCTGCGGTGACGGCACGGCAATCGAACTCCTCGAACTCCAGTTGGAAGGCAAGAAGCGCACCTCCGCCCCAGACTTTCTTCGCGGTTATCGCCCTCAAGACGGGGAAAAGCTGGGTTTGTAGCGCAGTGCCGCTTTCCCTGAAAGATGGCTTCCGTCATACTGGCCACAGTGAAACCAAAATCTCGATATTCACAACCGGCGGTTTCTCCAGCCCGCGCTGCCGCATTCGACATCCTGCTCCGGGTGGAGCGCGAGGATTCCTACGCATCTGAACTCCTGCATTCCAGGACGTACGACCGGCTCACGGTTGTCGATCACTCCCTGGCGACAGAACTGGTCATGGGCGTCCTGCGCTGGCGATCGACGCTCGATTCACAAATCGCCAAGGATTCTGCACAACCACTCTCCAAACTCGATCTCGAGATTCTCACCGCGCTCCGCCTCGCGGTCTACCAACTCCGCTGGCTCAGCCGTATTCCCGCCCGTGCCGCAATCAATGAGAGCGTTGAACTCGTCAAGCGTGCCCGCAAACGTTCCGCCGCTCCGTTCGTGAATGCGGTTCTGCGTAAGCTTTCCAACGGCGTTTCGCCCAGCCGCGAAGTTCCTCAGCCCGCAATCGGTGACGCTTCGGCCGAGAGTCTCGCTGAGGGCAGTGCCCACCCGCGATGGCTCGTCGAACGCTGGATACAAGCTTACGGATTCGATGCCGCTCTCCGCATTTGCCAGCACAACCAATCGGTTCCCGTCACTGCCATCCGCCTACGTCGCCCCGAAGCGGAAGACCAGCTCGGCGCCGAAGGAATCGAACTGGCTCCCGGCGCTTTCCTGGCTTCCGCGCGGCGAGTTCAGCACGGAGACATCGCCAGGACCGCTGCTTTCCGCGCGGCCTTCTGTGTGATCCAGGATGAAGGCTCGCAGCTCGTCGCGGCTCTGGTGGGACATGGCTCGCGCGTTCTCGATTGTTGCGCGGCTCCGGGCGGAAAGACTTTGGCTATCGCCGATCGCAATCCCAACTCGGAGATCGTTGCAGGGGAGCTTCATCCTCATCGCGCACGTCTCCTGCGAAAGCTCATGAGCGCGCCGGATCCAACCAGCGACGCTGCAGACGGCAATATCCGTGTGGTTGCCGCCGATGCGCGAGATCTGCCCTTTGACCGAAAATTCGCCCGCGTTCTCGCCGACGTGCCCTGCTCCGGCACCGGCACGCTTTCCCGCAACCCGGAGATCAAGTGGCGGCTCACGCCCGAGGACCTCGCCGACTTCCAGGCGCGTCAAATCGCAATCCTGCGTTCGGCCATGGCTCAAGTCGCCGCCGGAGGCCGCATGATCTACTCCACCTGCTCGTTGGAAAGAGAAGAAAACGAAGACGTCGTCGAGCGCTCAATCAGTGGAGACTCGTCGTTCCGCGTAATCGATTGCCGGGCTGAACTTGAGCGGCTTCAACAGCAGGGGGAATTGATCTGTTCGGACCCTCCTTCGCTCACTCGGGGCCCCTACCTGCGGACGCTGCCCGGGGTCCATCCGTGCGACGGCTTCTTCGCTGCGATCCTGGAAAAAGTCTAACTGTGGCGAACCGATCCCAGGTTCTCCCTTACCTCACTTCGAAATTCACCACCGACCCCGCCAAAACTTTTTGCCCGGCCGGCGGCGTCTGCGCAACGATGATACTTGCCGGCGTTGGCTGGGGCGGTGCGGCAATTATGGACGAGGCAGCGGCCAGCGAAGGCGCGTTCGCGGCCGCCGGGGCCATGCTCACGTTCCCCAGTTTGAAGCCTGCATCCTGCAGCGTGCGGCTCGCGCTGCCCAGCGGCTGCCCCACAAAACTTGGCATCACGTATGCCGGCGGATCGGCCGCCACCGTAACCAGCAGGCTGGTTCTTGGCGCCGACACCTGGCCTGTATTTGCCGGTGGACTCTGTGCCAGCACCTGGTCAGCAGGTGTTCCGGGCAACTGCATTTCCGCCGTTGAAGCCACATCCAACCCGCGCCGCCCGATGTTCCATTCCGCGGCGCGTTCACTCTCCTTTGTCACATCCGGAATCGCCACGCGCTGCGGCCCCAGACTCTGCGCCACGCGCACCTGCCATCCTCGCCGCACCTTCGTACCCGGCAGCGGCACCTGAGTCATGATCCGTCCCTCAGGAATGTGCGGGCTGTAATACTGCTGCTCCACATCAATCTGCAGCCCGAGCCCGCCAACGGAGCGTTCGGCCTCCGCCGGACTAAGTCCAACTATCGCGGGCACCTCGACTTCTTGTCCGTGAATCGCGAATCGCATTGCCGTCAGCGCCGACACCAATGCCACAACCACCAGCACCAACGCCAGCATCGCAAAGCGGAACAGGGGTTTCATAAGTCGATATTATGGGTACGAATCGTTCAACAAGCGGCTACGGAGAGTTCTCTGATCATCGCTAATGACTCTCAGTGTGTCTCATCCGCACCTGGCGACGCATCCGGCGTATCTACTTTCTGGATCACGGGTCCGGGCACGTCCGTTGTCTGGAATTGTCCCGGATCTTTCCCCGCCATGGCTGTAGTCATGAAGTTTATCCAGATCGGCAGCGCCGCATGTGCCCCCGTTTCTTTGGCTCCCAGAGTTTTCTTCTCGTCGAATCCCATCCACACGCCGCAAGTCATCGCCGGCGAAAATCCCACAAACCAGGCATCCGTGAAATCATTGGTTGTGCCCGTTTTTCCGGCAGCGGGGAAGGGCATTTTCGCGGCCGCGACTCCGGTCCCGTGCAGCACTACTTCGCGCAGCATCGTGGTCATGATACGCGCCGTGTGTGCGCTGACCACATCCTTCACATCCGGATAATCCTCTTCCAGTACCCGCCCCTCGTAGTCGGTCACCTTGGTGATGTAGCGAGGGGTCACGCGCACACCGTCGTTGGGGAATACGCTGTACGCCGAAGTCTGCTCCATCAGCGTGATTTCCGCCGAGCCCAGCGCCACCGGCAGATAGGGCGGCAGCTTCGCCGTAATTCCGAAGCGCTCCGCGTAGTCAATCACGGTCTTGATTCCAACCTTGCTGGCGAGCTTCAGCGCCGGAATGTTTCGCGATTGTGCCAGAGCGCGCCGCAGCGTAATAATTCCTTCAAACTTTTCGTCATAATTATGCGGTGAATAAGGTCCGGAACCGGTCTCGAAAGTGACCGGCTCATCCAGAATCGTGTCGTCCGGGCTTCCGCCCCGGTCAATTATCGCGGTATAGACATAGGGCTTGAATGACGATCCCACTTGCCGCATTGCCTGGGTTGCACGATCAAATTTCGATTCGCTGAAATCCCGGCCGCCCACCATCGCCTTGATTCCGCCGGTCGCATTATCAATCGCCACCAGCGCTCCCTGCGCGCCGGAATCCTGCTCCAGACTTACTCGCGCCGCTCCGCTGGCGTTCAGCAACAGTATTCTTACGTAGCAGATGTCTCCGGTCTGCAGCAGATTCTGGACCTTGCCTTGCGTCCAGGCCACGTCTGCCTGTCCCAGAGCCGCTGCGTAGCGTCCAAACCTGAGTGTCGCAATCCCAACTCCGGTGGAAGTCACCAGCGCATGAACATATCCGTTGACTTCCGGTTCGTCATCCCAATCAGGATGCGCATACTTGTCGATCGTGCTTCCCTCCGCCAGCACATTCTCCAAATTCCCCTTCCATCCATGACGCCGTTCGTATGCCGCCAGACCGTCCAACACCGCCCGGTTTGCGGCTTTTTGCAGATCGACGTCCAGCGATGTGTAGACTCTCAACCCGCCCTCGTGAACCTGGTCGGCGCCGTACTTGTTTTCCAGATACCGGCGTATCTCTTCCACGAAATACGGCGCCAGTGAATTGGGATCGTTTTGCAGATGCAAAACTACGGGCACCAACCGCGCGTCCGCTGCCTGGGATGCTGTAATCTTCCCATCTTCGAGCATGGCATTGATCACGAGATTCCGCCGCTTCAACGTGCGATCGGGATGGTTGATTGGCGAATAGATTCCCGGACCCTTGGGTAACCCGGCCAGTAGTGCGGCTTCGGCCAGCGTAAGCTTTCGAGCCGGCTTGCCGAAATAAAACTCCGATGCAGCCTCGAACCCGTATACTCCGTGTCCCAGGAAAATTTGGTTGGCGTACAGCGTGAAAATTTGGGGCTTGGTGAAGCGCCGTTCAATCTGAACTGCGAGCATCGCCTCCTGTACTTTGCGGTGGAACGAGCGGTCGGGCGAAAGAAACAGATTGCGCGCCAACTGCATGGTCAGCGTCGATGCACCCTGGACCTTCCCTCCAGACTCAATGTCGCGGTACGCCGCTCCCACGATGCGCCAGAAATTGATTCCGGAATGCCGGTAGAAGTCCTTGTCCTCGATCGAAACCAGCGCATCCCGCAGCACCGGGGCGAAATCATCGTAGCCTGCAACTACCCGCCGCTGCAGTGCAAACGACCCGATCACCTGCCCGTGGTCGTCGTACAATTCCGTAATCGAACTCGGGCGGTACGCTTCCAGCGCTTCGACCTGCGGCAAATCCGTGGTGTAAACCAGCAGAAGGCCGACGGTCGCTCCCACCAGGGCGGAAACCAGCACCAGCAGGCCAAACAACACACGGCCCACCAGCTTCTGTCCACCGATTTCCACCGGCGGAAGATCTTCATAGAGCGACTTCATGGCGAGATGTGTTCAGAATAGCAGGGCGTCACCGGCCCCGGTAGTCGCAATCGCGGGTCTGCAGGTGCAAAACAAAACCGCGCGCCTTACGGCGCGCGATGAACTTGGCGAAAACGTACGAAAAAAATTAGCTCGTCCGGCTCTTCAACACCTCGATGGCCTTGTGCAGTTGATCGTCCTGGGTGCTCTTGGGTTTCGCCTCGGGTTCCGCAGCAGAGGGTTCCGCTTCGTCTTCATCCTCGGAGATTACGTTGTCCGCTTCATCGGCCACCACTACGTTGGGTGTTACCGCGGTTTCCTGAATTGCCTTCCCGCTGGGCGAATAGTACTTGGCCACAGAGAGGATCAGCGCTCCGCCGTCGGGCA
The DNA here is from genome assembly GCA_003168355.1 of Acidobacteriaceae bacterium. Taxonomy (GTDB): domain Bacteria; phylum Acidobacteriota; class Terriglobia; order Terriglobales; family Acidobacteriaceae; genus Sulfotelmatobacter. The sequence goes on from PMSQ01000071.1 coordinate 156,752, forward strand.
GATCGATCGTCTTCTGCACCGATCCGTCGCCGAAGGTCTTGTCGCCCACTACGTCGCCTCGGGCATTCTCCAGAATCGCTGCCGCCACAATCTCAGCCGCACCGGCCGTCCCTTTGTTCACCAACACGGCGACCGGAAGCGAAGTCACTGCCTTCGCCGCATCCGCATTGAACGCTTCTCTTGGGAACTTTTGTCCTTGCAGATAGGTGATCGTCCCGTGGTTCAGGAAAAGATTGGCCGTGGCAACGCCTTCGCTCTCATCTCCTTCCGATGTGTTCCGCAAATCCAGGACGAACTTCTTCGCCCCAGACTTTTCCAGAGACTTGATCTTCGCGGCAATCTCCTGCGCCTTGCCCTTGGTCAGGGCGTCCACTTTCACGTAGCCGATGCCGTCTTCGAGCATCTTGTCAGCGACCGGCGGAATGATCACGACATCGCGGGCGATCGCCATTTTTTCCGGCTCCGCCTTGCGCGCCCGCACCACCGAAACATTCACCGTCGACCCTGGCGTCCCGGACAGTGCTTCGCGAATCTCCGGCAGCGACATGTCTCGCGTGCTCTGGCCTTCAATCGATTCGAAGATATCCGTCGCCTCGATCCCCGCCTTCTCCGCAGGCGACCCTGGCAGCACCGAAACCACATCCGCATATCCAAAACGCTTTGAGACGGTCGCTCCGATCTCGCCTTTGGCCTCCGACTTGTGAGCTTTGAAAGCCTTGTAGGCCGCAGGCGTCAGGTAGCTGGAGTTCGCATCCAATGACTCCACCAGACCGTGCAACGCTCCGTCTGTAACTTTTGGAATGTTCGGATCTTCCACGTACTCACTTTGCACGCGCGACAATACTTCGCTATATACCTGCATCTGCCGGTAGGAGCCGTCGCCCGAGGACGCGTGCACGCCCCCAAAGGAGCCGACTACCACAAATAACAATACGGCAAAGGACGAAACCAGGATCGCAGCTTTAATTTTCATGGACATCAAATTCTTTCGTTTCCGGAAAGGAGTCGCTTCCTGAGGAACTTCCCTTCATTATATCTTGTAGATGCCGCTTTTTGTCTCCTGGCTGCCCTTGTTTCGAAGCCCGTCGGTAACTTACGGAATCCGGGTTTCCCATAGGAATTAAGACGATCCAGGCCCAGGTTTGTCACCAGCCTCCTAAGCGGGCGGCTTGAAGTTCAGCGTGATCGTGCTCTGCACCGATACGGCCCGGCCATTCAGGGTATAAGGCTTGAAGTGCCAATGCTTCACGGCGTCGATGGCGGCCCTTGCGAACACCAGCGATCCTTGCAGGAACTTCGCGTCCTGCACTGTGCCGTCGCGCCCAATTAGCACTTGCAAAACCACGCTGCCCCGCTGCCCGCTAGCTTTTGCCGCGTCCGGGTACGCCGGATCAACCGACTGCGCCAGTAGTCCCCACGCCACGGACTCCGGCAGACCCACCGGCTCGATCGATGACATCGCTGCCTCGACCGGCTTGGCCCCGCTGGCTTCCGGAGTCATGGAAGCGATCTGGGACTTCAGGCTCGATGGAATGCCGGCGGTGCTTGGCGGCGAAACTGCGTGGGGCGCGGAACTCTGCGCCGGCGCCACGACCGGAGGCGGCGGTTGCTGAGCCGCGCCCTGAGGCGATGGCGCAGTCGGCTGTACCGGTGCCGACTGAACCTGAGCCGCCGCCGGATCAGGCGACGCACTTGCCACGTTTCCCGGTACATCGCCCACGCTCGTCGTGATCGGATCTTTAACCTGACTCTCCCCCACCTGCGCCTGCCCGCTTTGGCTTTGTCCAGTCGGGCTCGAGCCGGTCTGGTTCTGATCATTGGAGCTGTTCTGGTTTGCAGCGGTTTGTGCCTGCCCGGCGTCCGCCTCCGTACCCTTTGCCGGTTTCGCCGTTGGATCAATCACCGGAAGCACCCGAATCTGCGAGGCATCGGTCGTCGCATCCGGAATATTTAGCGGCGTCGGAAGTTTGTACTCGTCGCCCGACTGGCCAAAACTGTCATGCAGTGCCACAGGCTGCGGCAAAGGGGGCGGCAGTGGGTTCAACCAACTCCTTCCCGCGCGCACAGCGTTCCGATAGAACACCCTCAAACTCAGGCGCGTTCGCGGCACCGCCATCAGGACCATACACACGATCACCAATGCACCCACCAGGAAAGCTCTGCTGCGCTTCGAAGGCGGTTTTTCCGCCGCGCTTTCTTTCGCACCTTCCGACATGTAGGAGAAGAGAGCGGCTTCAGCGTCCGGCTGCGACTCATTCTTCGTCGGATATTTGCCATCTTCCGCAACCGGGCCCGCTGCTGGCACACCATGGGAAGTCGGTTCCCCGTACGACAGCAGTTCGTTCGTAGCCGGGGCATCCTCCGCCAGTTGTGGCGCCACTTTCGTCAGCCGGGCTTGGAGCGATGCCCAGCCGGTTAGCGGTTCCTGGGGTTCAACTGGCTCTGCCGGTTCTGCCGGCGCATCCTGCACCGCGGCGGCCATCGGTTCCAACTCCGTCAGCGCGTCAACCTCCGCGGCGGCGGCGTGGTCGAGCGACTTCTGAATATCACATTCGGTGTCGAAATGCGCTCCGGGCGCGGAACCTGACGATTGCAGGAATTCTCCTGCACGAAAGCTTTTCTCTGGTGTCTGGGTCGCGGAAGCGCGTGCCGAACCGGCTCCAGTTGAAGCCGCAGCCGCCAAAGCGGCCATGGCCGGGACCGCTGGTTGGGCAAGCGGTGCTGCTGGTTGGGGCGTTGCAGGCAGCAATTTTGAGCGCAGCAATTCACATGCGGTGCTCATCGTGTCCCGCACCTGTTCAGCACGAATCGGTTTTACGAGAACTGAATTGGCTCCCGCCTGCAATGCCTCCGGCAGCCTGGCATCATCGCTCACGATCGCCAAAGTCAGCGGACGCTGGGCCGCCTTCAAATCCCGCGCTGTCTTCAGCAGGAACGCCGCCTCAGGTTGATCCTCCCAGTCCGTGATCACGATCTGAAACAACTGTGTGGTAACCCTTTCCACCGCATCCACGGCACTCCGGCAGTACTCTCCCTCGATGCCGAGGTCGGTGAGTACCTGCCAGATCGGCTGGACCATCTCCTCATTCGACGAGAACAAGAGGCAGCGCAAGGGCATACTATCCCAGACTAGGCAGCCGCGGTAACTCCGGCAAGTTACCGAGGTGGAATGCTGTTCCGCACATAAATTAACCGAATACCCAGCGGTACATGTCCCTCCGGAGTGCTGCGTGGCCTCAGCGGGTGCTATTCGATGTTGTCGTTAGGAGAACTCACCCGGCGCGTGCGCTAGAATGCTGGGTCGTTCTCTATTGGCTTATGCAGACTGCGGATGTCGTGATCGTCGGTGGGGGAATCGTTGGCTCCAGCATCGCCTACCACCTCACAGCAAGCGGATGCCGCAATGTCCTCGTCATGGAGCGCGAATCGGTTCAGGGCAAGGGATCCACCGGTAAGAGCATGGGCGGGGTGCGCGCCCAATTTTCTACTCCCGTCAGCATTCAGATGTCACTCCATTCGATTCCTTTTTACGCCAGCTTTGAGGAGCGGCTGGGCTATCCTTGTGACTACCGTCCGCAAGGCTATCTGTTCTGCGCCACCACGCACAAACAGATGGCCTATCTGCAAGCAAACTACGCCCAGCAAGTGAAGATGGGTTTGCAGAACGTGCGCTTGCTGGCGGGCGATGAGATACGCACCCTGTTTCCGCAGTTGCGCGCCGATGACATTATCGGCGGAAGCTTCTGCTCCACAGACGGCTTTGTCGACCCCTACAGCGCCATGATCGGATTCATGACCTGGGCCGTCGACCATGGCGCTACGTTGTGGAAGAATACCGTCGTCACCGGATTCACAAGCGACGCAACCGGGATTGCGTCTGTGGAGACGCCCCGCGGCTCCGTGGCCAGCCGCAACGTAGTAAACTGCGCCGGCGCCTGGGCCGCGAGCGTGGCCAAGCTCGCTGGTGTCGATTTGCCCGTCGAGCCGCTGCGCCGCATGTTAGTCCCCACGGAGCCGTTTGACGAGTTTCCGCACTCCGCGCCCATGATCGTCGACATGTCGAACGGATTTCACTTTCGTCCGGAGGGCCGAGGTTTTCTTTTGGCCTGGAACGACCCCGAAGAAACGCCCGGCTTCAAGACGGATTTCGACCCGGCCTTTGTCGAGAAGATCCTGACCCGCGCCGCCGACCGCGTCCCCTGCTTTGCCAATCTTCCAGTGAATCCCAAGCGGGCGTGGGCCGGCCTTTATGAGATGACGCCGGACCATCATCCAATCCTGGGCGAGACTCCGGGCGTGCCCGGGTTTTTCCTCGCCAACGGTTTCAGCGGACACGGCGTGATGCACGCCCCGGCAACGGGAAAGATTCTCAGCGATTTGATACTTGCCGGGAAGACAGATTTGATCGACGCATCGTTGCTGAGATTATCGCGCTTTGTGGAAGGCCGGCTGATTCACGAGACCGCAGTGCTGTGACTGTTGGTGCCGCTATCTGAATCGTTTTGAAAGGGCGCGGCTTCAGCCGTGCCATACAGCGTCTCTTCTAAATTTGGGCTTTAGCCCCTGAGGTTGAAAGTTCATCGCTCCATGCGAGCCGCGAGAGTTTCATCAACGAACTCCTGACTCGGGTCGCAAGAAAGATTCCACGTATAAAGGCAAAACATGGGACCGAAGGAACGCAACTACTGGCTCACGACCACGGAATTCCCGAAGATAGAATCCCGGCCGCTTCCCGACCGCGTGGACGTAGCCGTCCTCGGCGCTGGGTACACGGGACTCTCGGCGGCGCGATCGCTGGCGAAACGCGGCGCAAATGTCGCCGTGCTCGAAAGCGAAACCATCGGCTGGGGAGCCAGCTCCCGCAACGGCGGCATGGTGCTCACCGGCATGAAGCTGGGCGTGAACCAGCTCATCTCTATGTACGGACGCGAACTCACCCGGCGCATGTATGCCGCGTCGCTTGCGACCATCGATTGCGTCGAGCAGATCATCCGCGAAGAAGCCATTGACTGTGACTTCTCACGTTGTGGACATCTCGAAGTGGCGTGCAAGCGGAAGCATTTCGACGATTACGCGCGGCAGGCGGAAGTGATCGCGCGCGAGTTCGATCACCAACTGCGCGTCGTACAGAAACATGAGTTGAGCGCTGAAATCGGGTCGACCATCTATTACGGCGGCATGGTCGATGAAGTCAGCGCGGGCGTAAATCCCGCGCGCTATGTCGCAGGCCTCGGCCGCGCCGCCACAAAAGCCGGCACAGAAATCTTCGAACACACGCGAGTCGAAAGCCTGCAACGCGAACCAAGCCTGGGGGAATCAGGTTGGAAGATCACGACCTCGCGGGGCGCGCTGTGGGCGCGCCAAGTCTTCGTCGGCACCAGTGGCTACACCGGCAAAGCAACTCCCGCTCTGCGAAAGAAACTCATTCCCATCGGCTCGTTCATCATCACGACCGAAGTCCTGCCGGAAGCTTTGGCCCGCGAGCTTAGCCCCCGCGACCGCATGATCTACGACTCGAAGAATTATCTTTACTACTACCGCCTCACGCCCGACCGTCGCATGTTGTTCGGCGGCCGCGCCGCATTTTTTCCCGAGAGCGACCAGACCATTCGCCGCAGCGCAGAAATCCTGCGCCGCGGCATGATCGACGTCTATCCCCAACTGCGCGACGTTAAGGTTGAATACGTCTGGGGCGGCACGCTCGACTTCGCCTTCGATATCATGCCCCATGCCGGCCAAATCGACGGCATGTATTACGCCGTCGGCTACGCCGGACACGGCGTCGCCATGGCCACCTATCAAGGTCAGAAGATGGCGGAGTTGATTGCCGGAGACAAGCCGGACAATCCCTTCGTCGGCATACAGTTCCCCGGCGCGCCGCTTGGGTTGTATAACGGCAGGCCGTGGTTTTTGCCATTCGCGGGGGCGTGGTACAAGTTTTTGGATTGGGTGAGCTGAAGCCCTGTGGTGCGTGAGCACTTGGTCGAGCGCATGCATCAACATTTTCTCCAGGAAAATTATGGGATAGCGTAGTCCTCTTGCGCCGCTTGAGAATGGCCCATGGAATGGATCAAGGAAGGAAAACAAAAGAATGTCATCCTGACTGGTATTATCCGGTTCAGGGGATGCGAGCCCTCGTCCTCGGCACCTTTCCCCCGCATAGCGCAAAATGGGACTACAAATTTTATTACCCCAACAGTCAGAATCGCTTTTGGCAGGTCATGGCTAAAATTGCGAATACCGAATTGTCTCTAAATAAAGGGCTACAAGCTGTTGAGGAACGAAAAAGGCTGATGACACAACTTAAAGTAGGGGTACAAAATATTGGTAAGACTATATTGCGCGACGGTGTGAGTTCAGCAGACAACGACATTGAAATCATAGAATCTCAAGACATTCTCGGGATCATCAATGAAAACGACTCACTTCAGTCAATTCTCCTCACTGGGTATTCCGGCAAGACAAGTACATACCGCTCGTTTGTCAAATACCTTACAAAAAATCAGGTTCCGCATAGTCCACTCCCCGAAAAAGTAAGGGCCGGTTGTGAATTCACCATACAGTTCAAAAGACCCATAACGTGCATTATTGGAAATTCTACTTCGCGGGCTGCCAGAAGGGTTACTTGTGAGAGTCTTCTTAAGCAGTTTAAAAGTGCAATTATCAGAAGCTGAGCAAAGATGGGTTATTCGTCTATAGGTACCGGAAGGCCCATGGCAAAGATTTCGGTTCGTTCAAGCTTCTGCGGCGCAGGCAATATCCCAAGACGTTTGTTCTCGCTGGCCAGCCTGCGCTTGGGCGCAAGCTCTAGAACACGGTCACCGGAACGGATTCCGAATAGTCAGCTCGCCGTCGATCACCTGACCATCCTGCAAGTCTTCCGAGTAAAGCGTAGAGCAGTTCGCTTCGAGCGCAGTGGCGGCGATCTGCGCGTCGTAGATGCCGAACCCGTACTGCTGCGCGATCTTCAATGCTGCCTCGTGCGTATCCAGCGTGATTGAAACCGGCGAAGGGAATAAGATTCGAATCGCATCGAGCGCTTCGATCACGTTCTCCCACGGCATGCGCATCTTACGTCGTGCGACCGCGACGAATTCATTCAAAACCTGGACGCTGATTACTCCGCCCGGCGCTACCAACTGCTGTGCCCGCTCCCTGCGGGAATCCCCGCTAACCATTGCGTAGATCAGCACGTTGGAGTCGAAGAACGCCTTAGCGCTCATCGCTCCTACTTCCTCGCTCATGTGCTTCCTCGCGGTCGAAGACGAAGCCGGGGGGCAAGGGACGGCTCAACTTGCGCAGAGTCTCCAAGGCGCGTTGCCGACTCTGATCGCGGCTTACTTCGAAGACCCGGGCGCCAGCGATTCGAATCTCGATCTTGTCGCCCTCTTTCAACTTAAGAGCCTCGACCACCGCGGCGGGCAAGCGAATTGCCAGACTGTTTCCCCACTTCGAAACCTGCATAGCTCTCCTTAAGGATAAACATAGACGATTGTATATCTACCGAGAACTCAAAGCAACAATTCCGTACGCAACCGGTCCCAACACCAGCGCGATTGCTCCTCCAATTAAAGCAAACCGATCACTTCCGAGTAGCGCAACCAACGCCATCGCCACCGGCGCAGCCACCACATAAGCCAATCCCATCCGTCCGCCCGGAATCTGGAACGCCCGCGGCATCTCCGGCCGCGTGCGGCGCAGTTTCCAAGCCGAAAGCACAGTCAACACCGTTGTGGCTGAGCGCAGCCAGATATACACCGAGATGAGTTGGCCTAGGCTCTGCCAGGCCAACAGCGCATAAATAATCGCCGACACCACAATCGCCAGCCACGGTGTGCCATACCGCAAATGCTTGCGGGTGAGCGCCTTAGGAAGGTATCCGTCTTCCGCCATGGCAAAGGGCATGCGCGTCGTGGTGAGCACCGTACTGTTCAGCAACGCGACGTTTGCGACCATTGCCGCCAGCGTCATCCAGGTGCCCAGCCAAGGCCCGCCGATCACTTTCGCTGCGTCCGAAAAATATCCGGTGTGCCACTGTTCCCAGTTACCCGCCGAAGCCAGCCCCGCAAGGGTGGGAAGAAAGTACGCCGCAATCGACAGCGGCGCCACGAGTGCCAGCGCCAGCGGATAGGCACGTTGCGGATTGTCGACTTCCTCCGCCACGGTCGAAAGTTGCTCATACCCCGAATAAAGCCACAGCCCCAGAGCCAGTCCGACTCCGAAGATCTTGAATGTTGGCTGGTGCGGAGGAACCCATGGAACAAACGGATTGTGATGCCACTTGATGAAGGCCATCACGACCATCGTCACCACTGGCACAAAAATGAAGACCTCCAGCGCGGTCGCAACCTTTCCTACCATCTGAATCCCGCGTACGTTGATCCAGGTAATCACGGCGATCAGCGATACGGAAACGATGTAGTGTCTCCATCCTGTGATCCCCGGAAACAGATAATCGGTGAAAAGAACCGCGTAAGCTCCGCCTAATAAGAACGACGCCGACCAGTTCCACCAACCTGCAAGGAATCCCCAGAAGTCTCCGAAGGCGGCGCGGGTCCAGCGGTAGAAGCCTCCCTCGACGGGCATGGCCGTAGTGAGTTCTGCCGAAACCAGCGAGACTGGGATGCACCAGAAAAACGGCAGCACCAGCAGGTAGATCAGCGTCATCCCCGGACCGGAAGTCGTGACCATGTCTTCGAGGCCGAAAGGTCCGCCTGTTGTGTAGGAAAACATTACGAAGACGAGATAGAAGAGCCCGGCTTTCTTGAGCGCGGAGGATTTGGGTTGGGTCGTCAAAGGAGGAGTTGGGAATTGCCGATTTCTGATTGGTGATTGAGAATCACAGAGTCAACAGATTTTTCAATCAGCAATCGGAAATCGACAATTTCTACGCCGCCAGCATTCCGCTCAATGCGCCTTCCAATTCGAGCAGCTTTCGCTTGAGGTCAAGGCCGCCGCCGTAGCCGCAGAGCGTGCCATCGGAGGCAATCACGCGATGGCAGGGGACGACGATGGCGATCGGGTTGCGATTGTTGGCCATGCCGACGGCGCGAAACGCATTCGCCTTGCCTACCGCGCGGGCGATTGCCGCATAGCTGCGTGTTTCTCCATAGGGAATTGCCAGCAGCGCGCGCCAGCAGGCAAGCTGGAAATCTGTGCCGCGAAGATCGAGCGGGAATGTGAACTCGCGGCGATTGCCAGCGAAGTATTCTTCGAGCTCGCCGAGGTAAGGTCGCATCAGGCGAGCTGAATCCTCGAACTTGAAGCGTTTTTTTTCTTCGCGAAGATGGCGAGGGCTCGGGCGAATCGATTGCTGCCCAGGTAGGCGCCTGTCGAATTCCAGGGCGAGCAGTCCTTGGGCGGAAGCGGCCAAAAACAGCGGGCCAATCGTCGAGTGCATCGTCGTGCAGTTCAGGTTTTCCATGGGAGCTGATCTCCGCGCAGCAGACAACGATAGCAGACGTTCGTGGTTGCATCCGACTAAAAACATTTCACTACAGGGGGCACAGTGGAAACACAGGGTAAAGCGAGAGACGAGGTCGCGCGGCTTGTTTTGGGAGGCGTTTAGCAGTTGGTAATCGGGGGACTCCGGAAATCAAACTGCATCAATCTTGGCGGTCGCCTGCAGTTGACAGAAATCGCTTTTTGGCCCAAAGTGTCTGCGACGTGCTTATGCCCTTAGCTCCATCCCCCATGAAGAAGGGCCTCTTCATCATTTTTGCCGTGGTGCTGGCCCCGGTCCTGCTGGTTGGACTGGTCGCGCTGGCTGCGGGAGACTGGCAGCAGGTTGGCTCTACCGTCGGCGGCGATCAAGTTTTGGTCAGTTCGGTCACGCCCCAGAAGAATGGGTTGCGCAGCGCCTGGATCCGCGTCGAATATAAAGAACCCATCAGGCTGCCGCAGGGCGGTCCTTTCGTGGAACTGCGGGCTCGGGTTCGCTTTAACTGCGCCAGCGCGGTGCCGAGTGCGGTGACGAACTCGGAATGGTTCTATTCCCGCGACCGCGGCGGGAAGCTTGTGGTCAGCAAGAAGACTCATCACGATGATCAGTTTGGACAGGTGGCGGAAGGCGGCTTCGGCGGGATTGCGCGGGAGTTTGTTTGTAAGCAGAAATAGAGCGGTGATCAGTGGTCAGGGAAATCCAATGCGAATCGCTGCTTTGAAGCGTCAAGGGCTCACTGGCCACTGATCACTGGGCACTGTTTTTAGGATTTCCACAGAAGATGGCACCTCGGTAACCTCACACGTACTTCCCCACAGGGCGCTCCCGGTCATATTCTGATAACGAAAACAGGTCGCGGTTCCCGGCTGCTACTCGCTCACCTCAGTATGGATTCATTTCGTCTCTATTCGCTCATCGTCGCGGTCGGCGGGGTTGCTGTGGGCGCCTACGCGGTGTTGCGGCGCAAGCCCAAGGGTCCGGCAGAGCTGGAACGCGAACGCCGCAGCTTGCTCGACGGCATCGGACGCATTACCGATGGTACGGTCATCGATGTGCAGGAGTTGCCGGTCAGCAGCGGACACCACGCCGCCGTGTTGCTGATCTACAAATATGATGTGGCTGGGGTGTCGTACGAGTGCTCACAAGACGTCACCTACCTGCGCCAGTGGATTAATCTGCATTCCTGCCGGCTGGGGCTGCCTACTTCAGTGAAGTACGACCCGCACAACCCGGGGAATTCTCTGGTGGTTTCGGAGAGTTGGATGGGGTTAAGGCAGTAGCCAGTTGCCAGTTGCCAGTAAAGTCAAATGCAGAAGTCCGAACTGGCAACTGGGCACTGGCAACTGCTCTTTCAGATCTGATAATCATCCTGAAATAGCTCTTGGGGAGAGATGTTGCGGGTTGACGTTTCTTCCCGGATCGGCAGGCTGGGTTCGGTGCCCAGTGCAGCGTGCGTGTGTTGCTGAAACTTCTCGCGCAACTCATGCAGTTCGGTAGCCAGTTTGATGATTATGTCGGAGAGCGGGTCGCGGATGTCTTTGGGGTCGGTGATGATTACGCGTTTGCCGTCGCGCAGAACGATGTGTCCCGGCACGCCCACGATTGTGGAGTTGGCCGGCACATTACGCAGAACGACTGAGCCCGCACCAACGCGGCAGTTGTCGCCGATGGTGATGTTGCCGAGTAACTTGGCGCCGGAGCCGATCGATACGTTGTTGCCCACCGTGGGGTGCCGCTTGCCTTTTTCTTTGCCGGTTCCGCCAAGGGTTACACCCTGATAGAGGGTGACGTCGTTGCCGACAATCGCTGTTTCGCCGATCACTGTGCCCATGCCGTGGTCGATGAACACACGCCGTCCGATCTCTGCGCCGGGGTGAATCTCGATTCCGGTGAGCAGGCGCGAGAATTGCGAATTGAGTCTTGCCAGGAATCGCATGTGGTGAATCCAAAGCCAGTGGCTCAGGTGGTGTGCCCACAAGGCGTGCAGGCCCGGATATAAGAGGAGAACCTCGAAGTAGGAGCGAGCGGCGGGGTCCGATTCGAAGACCGCCGCAACGTCCTCGCGCACCGAGTGGAAGAAGCTCATCATGGGGCAGTTCTCAGTTCTCAGTTCCCAGTTCTCAGTTCTCAGTTAAACCGCTCAGCGAGGCGGCACTATCGCACCGCTGCCGAGCACCAAGAGGGGAACGTTCTTTCTTCTTCCTCATGAACGTAGCCTAGGGAGGGGAAGAGTGCAAGGGCAAGAAGCGAAAGCTGAGGAGTGAGCGGGGAAAGCCGTTTAACCGCCGAGATCGCTAGGCGTTGGTGAAGGATACAAAGGGAGGCACTCTTGGCGCGCAATCCAAAAACTTAGGAGAACCGAGTTGTGTCCTAGCTGCCGGTCTCAAAGCCGCCGCTGTGGGCGACGGTGATGCGAAGATATTTGTAGGGGTTGACCGGGGTGTCGTTGATGCGGACTTCGTAGTGAAGATGGGGGCCGGTGGAGCGTCCGCTGAGGCCGACATAGCCGATGGTGTCACCACGATGGACGTGCTGTCCGGGGATGACGGCGAAGCCGGAAAGATGACCGTAGCGGGTGGAGATGCCGTGGCCATGATCCATCATGATGGCCTTGCCGTACCCGCCGAGGAAATCGGCGAATGTAACCACGCCATCGGCGGGAGCGATAATCGGGTGGCCGTAGGTGCTGCCAATATCCACGCCGCTGTGAAATGCACCTTCTCCATTGAACGGATCGATGCGCTCACCGAAGCTTCCGGTCACCTGGCCTTCCACCGGCCAGAGGTTGGGAGCGGAGTTGGCCCGGTACCAATCGGCGGTGGTGGCATTGCGCGTCATGCCCAGGCTGATGCCAACCGAGGCGGCGCCGGTCAGGGCGGAGGTGCGCAGGGCGCCAAGCTGGTCGAGCGAAGAGGTGACGTCAGCGTCCTGGATTTGCTGCTGCGAAGCCGTGACCAGGGTGGGTTGCGACTTCAGTCCATAAAGAGCCGAAACTTCGCTGGCGATCGAACCCAGGGAGGCGACTTGAACGTCGCGCTCCTTGGCGACTTCTTCCAGCCGGGAATAACGATCCTTGAGTTGTTCTTTTTCGGTGCGCAGTTCGTTGTAGTGCGAAACCTTCAGCAGCATGCGCGTGTAGGAGCTGGCAATACCTGTGAGGCTGAGGAAACCAATGGCCGCGCCGACTACGAATACATACAAGTAATGGACGGGAATTGAGATTTTGCGCAACTGGCCGTCGTCCCCGCGGGCCACGAAAAGTATGTAGAAGCGCTTTTGCAAATGCCTTCCTTCTTCCCCGTTGAATGATCTTCCACGTTTAAGATCAGGGCCGGAACTACAGGCAAGGTCTGAGGTTGCAGAAAGCCTGTTCGGACCACCTGACTTTTCGGGCTACGCTTTCCCTATTGGGAAGGAGACTTTTGACGTGCCCTTTTTCTACCGGAACCGAGGACCAAGCCAAAAGCATCTCGTCCGCAATTCCCACGAGATGCTGAACTTAGCTCATCTAAAGGTACTGAACTCTACTCGACCAACAAGGTTTTGTGAATGACAGGTAAAAGGTAACAAACTGGGTTCCCCCTGTCAACGACCCGGCGAGGCGTTAGAAGTTACTTAAGGCGCGGTAATCGGAAGTACTTAGTGCCAAGGTTACCGGAGCGGATGGGCAGCATCGGAAGTTGACCAAGGGCCTACGGCGAGGTCTAGCCGGATGCTTCCGCCGTCGCAATCGTCTGAGTGCTGGGAACGCGCGGCAACATCAGTATGCGGCGCGGCTTATAGTGGTTGCCGTGCTGATTTCTGAAAAAGCCCTGATTGAACAAATTCGCCGCATGGCGAAGACGGCGAATCCTGCTGTTCAGACTGGAATTGGAGACGACTGCGCCGTGCTACGATTTCTGCCGCGTCGAGGCCAGCTAACGGAGACGCTGGTCACGACTGACTTCACGTTGGAGGGTATCCACTTCCGGCGGGACTGGCATCCGGCGGAATCGGTTGGGCACAGGTGCCTGGCGCGGGGCCTAAGCGATATCGCAGCCATGGGCGGGGAACCGGTCGCGGCTTTCCTCTCGCTGGCTCTGCCGCGGGACCTGCCGCAGGCCTGGGTGGGCCGCTTCGCCCGCGGCTTGATCAGTTTGGCGGAGAGGTACAGCGTTACCCTGGCAGGCGGTGACATGGCGGAATCGCCTAATGGAATTCTGGCGGATATTGTTGTTGTGGGCACTGTGCCGAAAGGGAAGGCTATGTTGCGTTCGCGGGCGCGGCCAGGCGACCGCATTTATGTGAGCGGGGAACTGGGCGGCTCGGCGGCCGCAGTCTGGGTGATGCGAAAAGAGATGCGGAAGAAGTCCAAGCGGACGCTGAATCCTCGGCATTATCCTCGGCATTTCTTTCCTGAGCCGCGAATCGAGCTGGGCCGGATTCTGCGAGAGAAAGGTCTGGTCTCGGCGATGATCGACACCAGTGACGGCCTTTCAACCGATCTTGCCCACATCTGCGAGGAAAGCGGCGTGGGCGCGGAACTGCAGGCAGAAGTCATCCCCCGGGCCTGTGTGGGCAAGCCCGCGCGAGAAGTTGATCTTCAGTTTGCGCTGCACGGTGGGGAAGACTATGAGCTGTTGTTCACTTCGCGCCCGGGCAAGCGTATTCCATCCCGTATTGCCGGAGTACCGATTACTCATATTGGGCAAATCACGCGCCAGCGGAAGATATTTCTGAGGAACCGGGGGGGCGTGGGGTACGAACTTCAGCCGCAGGGGTGGGAGCACTTCCGCCGGGGGTGAGTACCTCGGTTACTGGTCACCATCAATGTCTATACCCTACGGGGGAAAAACGGGGTTAGAGTAGGGATTATGTCGCTCTCCCAAGCTGTCCGCCCCCGCGTTTTGCTCGTTTTGCTGGTGATCTCCGCCGCATCAGTGGCATTTGCTCACGACAAGAAGCCGCCGCCGCCGCCGCCGGCGCCCGCCAAGTCTCCGGTGCCCGCAGTCACCGACGATTACGTGCACAAGGAGTTTGGCGATAACTGTTCGCTGCTGGCCGGGCCTGCGCAGTTTGTTGGCGATCTTGACGGCGACGGTGTGGATGATCTCATCGTAGTTGCCCGCTGCAAGAATCCGTTGGCTGATCAGGCTGAATACGGCTTTCTCGTGGCCGATCCGTACAACAGTTTTATGGGTTTTGGCCAGGTCAAAGTCACCTCGACGTTTGCTTCGGACGTGCCGGAGCGCAAAGGGATCTCTCTGCTGATCGTTCACGGCGCGGGTCCCGAGGCGTGGCATTCCGACAAAACCAAGCCCAAGTTCCTGCTGATTAATCTGCCTTTCAAAACGCTCACCGTAAAAAAGTTGGCGCTTAAAAAGAAAACCGTACTCGGCATCTACATGGAAGAAAAAGGCGAAGGCGAAAGCACCTCATCAGTCATTTTCTGGGACGGGAGGAAGTATCGTTACCAGATACTGGGATCGGATTTGGAGTAACGACGGAGCCTGCCGGGACGAGCGGAGATGCCATGTTCAGGATTCTAAGAGCCGGCTTCTTTCTGTTGCTTCTCTCTCCACTCGTGACATGCAGCGGGAAGTCATCCGGCCAGATACGTGCGCTCGCCTTCTCTCCCGACGGCAAGTTCATCGCGGTTGATTTCGGCGAGGGCAGCACTTTGTTTATCTACATGATTGCCGTGGAGACGGGCAACGCAAGCCGACTAACGGATGCGAAGACTGGGGCGGAATCAATCCCGTCTTTTTCCCCGGACGGAAAGAGAATCACATATTCTTACTCGCCCGGAAACGGAGCGCCGTCCAGAATCGTCATCGGGAACGTTGACGGCTCGGATCTGCATCCATTGTCGCCATCGGAGGACAACAATTTCCGACCAGTGTTCTCGCCCGACAACAAGACCATCATTTTCGCCCGGTCAGGATATTACGGCAGCTACTCACCGATCGCGCAGCCATATCATCACGACTGGAACTTTTACGCGGCCAGCCTGGACGGCGCAAATGTGCGTCAACTTACAAACGACCACTTCTACATGGTGTCCGATGTCTCCGTGTCGCCTGACGGCCAAAGTATGGTCTTTGTCAGTTCCGAGGAGCATGGCGATGTGATTGAAGTCCGCTCCCTCAAAGAGCCGACCGAACCAACGCTGTCACTTCGGCCTCATGTTCCTGGAGAATCCAGTATCGGCCAAGTGTTCAACTGTCCCAACTACATGCCGGGTGGGGAAAGCATTCTCTTCATGGCTGCCAGTGACGGAAAACTGCCATGGAGCGGATTCGACTACGACATTTATCGACTGGATATCGGAACCGGCGCCGTGGGGAGGCTCACCAAAGGGAATGGCTACGCCACCGATCTCAAAGTCTCTGCCGACGGAAAGACCGCCGCGTTCCTGAAATGGCGTTCAGATTGGCGCGGGACACCAAACAGAAGCGCGCTTTATCTCCTCGACTTACAAACTCACAAAGTCGCACCATTCAAGGTCCACGGATTGGATTGATCGAACCGCCAAGGTTCTTCAACCACTGTTTCTGGCTGTTGCGGTCCGTCGTTCTTCTCAGACGCGAGAAGAATCCATGAGCCCGACAACCGCCTTGAGCGGGCGGGACACGTTCTTGATCCTGAACCCCTCGAACGATCTCAGGAATGCTGAGCCTTATCAATCAAAGCGACCACCTGGTCCCACGGTATTGGCCCCTGATGCATAGCGAAGACCGTATCCACCTTGAGATTTGCCTGCTTAACGGCCTGCGCGACTTCGTGCATCAATTCGGGGTCATATAAGCTGCCGTCGGCGTTCAAGGCCAGAGTGTCACTGGCGTAAAGCAGGTGGTGTTCTGGGAAATAGACCATGTATTGGCGCTCGGTCGAGGCGCCGCGCAAGGGATAGAGTTCCACGCGATTTACGCCGCTGCCAATCTCTTCCTTTTCAGAAACGATCCTCCAGTGGGGAGCTTTCGACTTCTTCGAGTTCGCGAGGGCATCGGGATCCAATGTATGCGGGGCGCTCATCATCTGGTCGAGCAGGAGTCGGTTCAGATCGAGAATGTAAATCGGTAGGCCCTGGGCAACAGCCAATCGTATACCCCCGGTATGCGGCCAAGAATCTGAGGTCGAAAGCACGGCCTTAATGGGTATTCCTGGATAGAGCTTTTGGGCTTTCTCAATTACTCCTTGCGTGTACGACCCCGAAATTGGCGCTTCCAGAATCACGATTCCATCGGATTGCTTCACCACGGTTGAGTTCCATGGACCCAGAAATAGATCGACCCCGGGCGCCAGCGAGGTATCGTTATCGGTGTGGAATGAAATATTCCAGCCAGGCGATGCCGCGCTTTGTTTAACGGTCGCGCTATCCATCGCAAATGCCTTCTCATCGATCGGAACATTAAACTCAACATTTAGCGCCTGAGTTGAACTCCATACCACGCCGTTTCGCTCCTTTACCAGGTTCGTGGGATAGGTAATTCCCTGATAGAACTCAAAGTTATCGAAATAAATTCGCTGTTGCACGTCGCCCCAGAAATACCAGAAGTCGTGAAACTCCTGAGTGGTTTCAACGGCATCCGGCAGATGATTGAAAGAATTTAGAAATACACGCACCGGAGTCTTCTGCCAGGTAAAGGCCACGACGGCATGGGATGTAGAGCGCAAGCTCTCCGGCAGCTCGAAGTGCAAGTCCGGTGCATCGGATGCGGTGAGCAGAATGCGCACTGGCCCAAGGGCTAACATTTCCCGCGCGGCATCCAGATCGGCGAGGGAGCAAGGCGAGTCCCCGCCCGTTGTGTGGCGCATACCGCCCTCAGGACCAACGATTAAAGTTATGTCGGAATCCGACCGGTTCTGATCGGCCTCCGGCCACGTCAGTTTTGTCTCCTTTAGCAGCCGTTGGTGGGCCAGATCCAAAGTGATATGGCCGCGTCCGTAGGCGGTAATGAACGGCGCCTGCCGGTACGATTGCTCCATCAGCAGCGTGTGGCCGATGGTCTGGAGGCGCAGGCTCTTCACCTGGAGCAAACGTTCCCGGCCACCCATCGCTTCGAGGGCGAGGTTCACGCACTGCTGGGGATTCTCATGGGCGCAACCGGGGGCGCCCACGGAATTCTCTTTTGCCTGAGCGCCTGAAATCATTGCTGAAACAACAGCCGCCAACAGACACAGCCAAGCTTTTTGCATCCGAGATCTCCGCACATTTAGATGTCTACCGCTGGGAGTATTACCGAGAACTCGCGTTTAGACGGGACAACGTGGGAAAGGATAGCCACGAGCCGATTCTGGGCTCGCCTCTGGGTAGGAGTTCGGTTGCCGCCCCAAGCCCTGGAGTTCTCCATCAAGTGGGGCGGGGGTGGCGATTGAGGGATTCAATGGGCGCAAGTTTTTTCTGCTGACGTATCTGTTCGGCGACCACTTCGCCACCGCTTTTGTACACTCTGTAAGCTCGCGAATAGCTTTTCGAGCTGATGACTTTGTAAAATCGCCCGTCGATGAACTCGATTGCGCAGTTGTTCTCGATTGCGATTCCGACACCCCCAGTCTTCCGAATCATCTGCCGGAAGTGTTTTCTTCGTGGGATCCCTAAGGTCATGCTGTTGTAGTGGGGGCAATGTGTTCCATTTATCAGCCCGAGACCCTTCACTTTTACGTATTTCCACTTCCGCGGGTTGTAAAAGGACATCGAATCGGAATGCCCGGAATCGAACCAGCAGATCGAGCCGGCGCTAATGCCCGAAAGCACCGTTCCTTTCTCGTAAGCTGATATGAGAAGTTTGTCGACACCCAGTCGCCGCCAAATGCGCATCATCATCAGGGTGTTTCCGCCGCCGACATAGATGATGTCTGCCGCCGAGATCTTGCTGCGGATCTGCTCTCTTGACGGCTGTTCTTTGATGAGAAAGAGAACATCGGTTTTGCATTTTAGAAACTTGCCGAAGTATTCACGGATGTGGCTCCAATATACTTCGGAATCCGAACTCGCGGTTGGGATAAAAAGAAGTTTCGGATTCTTCTTGCGGGAGAGCCAGATAATCTCGCGATCAATCGCGGCGGTGCCGCGTGTTTTTATGTTTCCTCCGCCGATCGCAACAATTGCTTTGGTCATGGGCTCATCATAACTTCGAGGGCGCATCTTTTGAAGTGTTAGCAATTGCCGCTAGTTTCTAGCGGTGCTTGCACTGTAAACTTTGCTGCTATGGAATGGTTTGAAAACGAAGATTTCTGGGGCGATTTCTACTCCTTCATGTTTCCTCCGGAGCGGTTTGCTGCCGCCAAGGAGGAGGTCAGCCGGATCGTGGCTTTGGCCCAATGCAGCGGCGGGAGCCTGCTTGATCTCTGTTGCGGGCCGGGGCGGCATGCGGTGGAGTTTGCGCGAAGCGGCTTTCAGGTCACAGGGGTTGACCGGTCTCCTTTCCTGCTGGAACGGGCACGCGAGCACGCATCCGAAACGGGCGTCTCGATTGAGTGGATCATGGAAGACATGCGGAATTTCGTCCGTCCAGCGGCGTTTGACTTGGCCTGCAATCTCTTTACGTCGTTCGGATACTTCAAAGAGGAGCAGGACAATCTTAGAGTTCTGCGAAATGTTCATCAGAGCCTCAAAGAGAACGGGGTGCTCGTCATTGAGGTTGTGGGTAAAGAGCGGCTGGCGCGAACGTGGCAAAACACAATTAGCAGCGAACTTGCGGACGGCTCGCTGATGGTGCAGCGTCCTCAACTGCGCGACGACTGGAGCCGGGTTTACTCGGATTGGATCCTGGTGAAAGATGGATGTACTCGCAACTTCAGTTTCGAACACACAATCTATTCAGGCCGTGAACTCAAAGATTGCCTATTGAGCTGCGGGTTTGGCCAAGTGCAGTTGTTTGGCGGCTTGCAGGGATCCCCCTACAATCTGGAAGCCACACGGTTGGTGGCCGTTGCCCGCAAATCCAGTTCCTAGCTTTCGTTCGGGCTAGTCTCGGACGGAGGCAGCAACGAGTCCGAATTCAGTGACGCTGTGATTCTGCTCACAACGCGCCTCGCCATACACCCGCTATAATCCTCCCGCCATGAATCTCGAAGAAAAAATTGCAGAACTGAAGAAGCGCAACCAACTTGCCGAAGAAGGCGGAGGCGAAAAGCGCCGCGAGCGCCAGCACAAGGAAGGCAAAATGTCGGCGCGGGAGCGCATCGAGTTCCTGCTCGATGACGGCACCTTCGAAGAGACCGACAAGCTGGTCACGCACCGCTGCAGCGACTTCGGCATGGCCGAGCAAAAGCCCTACGGCGACGGCTTTGTCACCGGCTACGGCCGCATCGAAGGCCGGTTGGTCTACGTCTTCGCGCAGGACTTCACCGTCTTCGGCGGGTCGCTCTCGGAGACGAATGCGGGGAAGATCGTCAAAATCATGGACCTCGCCGCGAAGATGGGCGCGCCGCTGATTGGCTTGAACGATTCAGGAGGCGCGCGCATTCAGGAAGGAGTGGCGTCGCTGGCTGGATATGCCGACATTTTTCTGCGCAACACGCTGTACAGCGGTGTGGTGCCACAGATTTCGGCGATCATGGGTCCGTGCGCGGGCGGTGCGGTGTATTCGCCGGCGATCACCGATTTCGTACTCATGGTCGATAAAACTTCTTACATGTTTATCACTGGACCGGACGTAATCAAGACTGTTACCCATGAAGAAGTCACGAAAGAGCAGCTCGGCGGCGCCATGACCCACAACGAAACCTCAGGCGTGGCACACTTTCTGGCGCACGACGATGCCGAGTGTTTGTCGATGGTGCGCGAGCTGCTGAGCTTTGTGCCATCGAATAATCTTGATGACCCGCCACGCAAACCTTGCACCGACCCAATCGACCGCGCCGATGCCGCGCTCGACAAAATCGTGCCCGCGCAATCGAATCTTCCCTACGACATGAAGGACGTGATCCACGCCGTGGTCGACGACGGCTACTTCTTCGAAGTGCAGGAGCACTTCGCGAAAAATATGGTCGTCGGATTCGCGCGCCTGGACGGTCGCTCCGTAGGAATCGTCGCCAACCAGCCGGCGATGCTGGCAGGAACGCTCGATATTAATGCGTCGGTTAAAGGCGCGCGCTTTGTGCGCTTTTGCGACTGCTTCAACATTCCGCTGATCACGTTCGAAGACGTTCCGGGATTTCTGCCCGGCACCGCGCAGGAGTATGGCGGCATCATCAAGCACGGCGCGAAGCTGCTCTACGCCTTCGCCGAAGCTACGGTGCCGAAGGTGACAGTGATCACGCGCAAAGCCTACGGCGGCGCCTATTGCGTGATGGCCTCGAAACACATTCGCACGGATGTTAACTATGCGTGGCCGACTGCGGAGATCGCAGTCATGGGTCCGGAAGGCGCGGTGGATATCGTCTATAAGCGCGAACTCGATGGCGCGGCGAATCCGCAGGAGCGCCATGAATTGCGCCAGAGCAAGATCGAAGAATTCCGCGACCGCTTTGCCAGTCCCTACGTCGCTGCCGATCGCGGTTTCATCGACGCCATCATCCAGCCGCATGAAACGCGGAAGAAGCTGATCCAGGCATTGGCGATGCTGGAGAACAAGCGCGACAAAAACCCGCCGAAGAAGCATGGGAATATACCGCTGTGAATGGTGTGCACACCACGGCACCACGCGCTCCGTCCAGGATGCTGATATCCACGAATGCGTTTCTGCCGGGTATACCCCCTCCCCCTCCCCCCTCGATCTTCGGGAATCATGGCGTTAGCACGAATTTCGCGCTAAATTCCAAGGTCTAAATGAGTTAGATATCAAAATCCGTGAAATAAAGGAGTTAGCTCGCGCTCGCCACATCTCGGATCGTTATTCGACTGCGCTTGTGATCATGATCAGCGGTTCGGGCTGTGGATGGCAAGGTTAGATGTCACAGAAGATCATGGTCAGGTATTTAGCTTGCAACTGCGCCGATCAGTCCAGCCGAGAATTTACCAGGATAGTTAGTTCCTTCCCCGGTCTAGGTATCGCATGACGTTCATGGCTCGGTGCGCTTTCTTGGTTACGTCTCGAACGACGCCCTTGATAGCTTCTGAGATTCCTGCGGAGACGAATACCGGGTGCAAGGGATGCGACGCGAAGCAGTTAGCCTTTTGTTCTTCGGGAATCGTGTTACCAACGAGCAGAGCGAACTCAATACCCGGAATGTGAAATAGGTAGTTGTGGTGGCCAGATGCAGATCCTCGGTACGGATAACAAAAGTTGATGATCTTAACGGGCGGCGGAGTGACACCGACAATCAATGCCATCTTTGCGGGAAACGCGGCTTCGCCGCGCAAGAACACACGTAGTAATTCACCGTACTTGCCGAGTTCAATAAGAGGCGTTGTCTCGCCTCCCCTCCAAGAATGGACTGACGCTTTCCAAAAGATTCCCGCCGCAAAATGGGTGAGCTTTGGGACATCGATCTCAGGGACCCGCGAAGCGGCGTAGCCCCTCAGGTCACCGTCCGTCACATCAGGCGTAATCGTCTGAAGAAGATCAAAAAGTGGGAATGTGCCGTCGATTTTCGCAAGTAGTGGCAGAACCCAACTCTCGCCCTCGCGACTCAGCGTACCGTCGCACTCCTCGCATAGAAGCGGATGCTTGAGCTGTCTGCCGGACTGCATAATCACTTTGTTAGATACGAAGATCGGATCGTCATCCGGTGTTTTACACAGATCATAGAGTCCGCGAGACATCAGATGGCTGTCTACAAGCTGCCTCTTCCTTAAGCAGAACTTGCAGATGTCGATTTTCATGGCACTCCAGTGGCCAAATCTGAAGTAATTGTATGATCACGAATAAGCCTGCCGGATGAATATATTCCGAAGGATGGACATTGTCCCTCAACTCGAATATCGAATGGACCGACGCGACCTGGAATCCGGTTCGCGGCTGCACCAAGATCAGTCCCGGCTGCAAGCACTGCTATGCCGAGACGTTCGCGGAGCGGTTCCGCGGGGTGAAGGGACATCCTTACGAGCAGGGGTTCGATTTGCGATTGGTACCTGAGAAGCTGACCGAGCCATTTCTTTGGCGTTCGCCGAAGCTCGTGTTCGTGAATTCCATGAGCGATCTTTTCCAACCTGGCGTGCCCGACGACTACATCGAGGCGGTTTGCAAAGTCATGGTCAAAGCGAACTGGCACACGTTTCAGGTCCTCACGAAAAGATCAGAAAGACTCAGAGAACTTTTGAGTGGGCGCATGCGCTTCGCCGCCAAACAGGAACACATCTGGTGGGGCGTCAGCGTCGAAGATCAGAAATATGGTCTGCCCCGAATCGGCGATCTTCAGGAGACGCCAGCGAGCGTCCGCTTTCTTTCAATCGAGCCGTTGCTTGAGGACCTGGGCGCTTTCGATCTCTCCGGTATCAATTGGGCAATCGTGGGAGGGGAGAGTGGGCCTGGCGCTCGTCCCATGCTCGAAAAGTGGGTGATATCGGTGCGCGATCGATGTTATGAGTCGCGTGTACCGTTCTTCTTCAAACAATGGGGCGGCGTGAGGAAAGCAAAATACGGGCGGCTGCTAGAGGGCCGGACGTACGACGAGTATCCCAAACGCATCGTGTCGCCGATTCCCGAGCGTGCAAGTTGCATTGCTTATGCCCGAGAGGCTATGAATGCGTTTCGCATTTAAGTAACAATGCGCGCGAGATCCTTCGCTCCGCCTGAAAAGCGGCTGCGCTCAGGATGACGCCGCTGTGAAGGCGTAGATATGAGGTAGGGTGAAAAAAATAAGAGTTCCGAGGTGGTGTTGGGTCCATTCGTCTCGGCCAGTAGCTCGCTTATGACCCTTGCTTGACCTGCTATGGCAGCTTCCCTTGCGGGGTGCTGCATGCGATCTTCACTCGGGCTCCGGGCTTACCGCCAACCGGAAAAACCTACCCAACGCCTCGGAACTCTGTCTTGCCTTCGACGTTTCTTCTTGTTCTCCTCGACCAGCGCTTTGCTATAGACCCTTGCTTGCCCTCCCTGCTCATTTTCATGAAGAGGGTGACTGCACTTGAGTCCCGGACGCCGCACCAACCGGAAAAACTTTAGAAGCTGTCAAAGAACGACTATGTTTCTACTCTTTTTGTTTTTAGAGTCAATGAAAAGTTTGCGTTTGTAACTGTCGTATTTTCAGGCGAGTGCACGCCGTCCACAGGCACGTGACCGGAATTGGTGCAGGGCGCGGAGGCGGTTCACGCGGAAGGCACGCCGGACAATAGTTTTAGTGATTTCAGGTGTTGGGGGGAATGTGGGTGCAGTTGCAAGAGATCTCTCCTTCGTTGTGAAAAACGGGGAAATTCAGCGTCCGGCAAGGGATTCGACTGCTTTCGTAGGATGTCCGAGACGCAGTACGCAGCCAATCGGAGGGACAGAAGTCGGGCCTCCGGCCCGAAGGACAGCCGAGGGCGGCTGTCCCCACACCGCGCAGCGGACTGTGGCCAAATCAGTCTAGATCACTTCGATCTTCTCATCGGCGAGTTGCTTATCAGCCTCATCGGAGCCAGCCAGTTCAAACGAGTTGGTGATCGCGGCCTTCCCCTTCTCTACGCTGGTGATGACGTAGGAGCAGCCGATCCAGTGGGCTTCTTCGAGATCGGTTGGGGACCAGCGCGCCGGGTGGTCGGGGTGAGAGTGGTAGAACCCGACAATGTCCTCACCGCGCTCACGGCCATCGCGCTGGATGCGCACCAGTTCGCGAGGATCGATGTTGTAGCGGTTCTGGGGCGAGTCGGTGCGGGTATTGCCGCAGCGCGCAGTCGAGGTCACGATGCGCGTGCCGTCGTCATCCATGCGGCCGAGCAGAACGCCGCAGCACTCGTGCGGGTAAGTTTCTTCGCCGTGATGGCGGAGAGCGGCGTGGTCTTTGGGTGACAGCTTTAGCATCGATGAAAACTAGCTCAAACTCTACAATCGTTGATGGAGACCGAAGTCTGCATTTCACGCAACGGCGGACTTACGGGTTATATGGACGACGTGTCTCACTGGGAAATTCACGGAGTTTGCGATGAAGCAGCAACGGTGAGCCTCTTTATGAAGCGATAATGCCTTGGCCTCATCGGTGTCCGCTTCAATCGTTATATGCGGATGAAGAGTCACTTCTACAAATGCTCCTGAGCCATCGGCATTCTCGCTCATCACGCCTGTGGCGTCATCTCGATATTCGGTTACTACGATGTGATTGACCGCACAGAGATGGAGGTACCAGAGCATGTGACAAGCGGAGAGACTCGCCACCAAAAGGTCCTCCGGATTGTATCGTGCCGGATCGCCGCGAAACGCCGGATCGGATGAAGCTAATAAAGGTGGTTTTCCCGGAGCTGTTATTGCATGGTCCCGCTTGTAGCTATTGTAGGTCTTTGTGCCTTGGCCTTGATTTCCGGTCCATGCAACTTGAATTTCGTAGTGGTGTTGCTTCATGGCTTCTTCCTGCGACTGGCATAACTCAAGCCCATCGCTTCACTTCTCCATCCAAAACCTCTCACTCAGGTACTTGTCGCCGGAGTCGCAGAGAATGGTGACAATCACGGCCTGCTGCTCTTCCCTCAATTGGAGTTGCTCGGCGACTCTGAGGCTGGCGAAGACACCCGCTGCGGCAGAGATGCCCACGAGCAATCCGCAGTCGCGGGCCAGGCGCCGGGCCATGTCGTAGGCGTCTTCGGTCGCGATGTCGAGATTTTCATCCGCCAGTGTCGGATCGTAGATCCGGGGAACGATGGCGCTGGCCATGTGCTTCGCGCCTTCGATGCCGTGAAAGGCGGAATTGGGCTGCAGCGAGATGCAGCGGATCGTGGGATTGAGTTCCTTCAGGCGGCGCGTGGTTCCCACGAAGGTCCCGCTGGTGCCGAGCATGGCGACAAAGTGAGTGATGCGCCCTTCAGTTTGTTGCCAGATTTCGTTCGCCGTGCCGTGATAGTGGGCCAGCCAGTTGGCGTCGCTGGAGTATTGATCGGCGTAGAAGTACAAGTCTGGATGCTCGGCGGCAAGTTCGCGAGCCCTGCGAATGGCGCCGTCGGAGCCGTCGCCGGGATCGGTATAGAGAATGTCCGCGCCGTAGGCGCTCAGAATTTTCTTACGCTCACTGGAAACATTGCGCGGCATGCACAGGGTCACCGGGAAGCCTTCAGCTGCGCCCAGCATGGCATAGGCAATGCCGGTGTTGCCGCTGGTGGCGTCGAGCAGGATTTTGCCGGGAGCGAACTNNCCGCCGGGGTTGTACCATTCGGCCTTGCCCAAAAGTGTCACGCTGGGCAGATGCGAGGTGACTTGATCAAAGCGAAGCAGCGGTGTGTTCCCGATGCGGTCGAGCAGACTCTGCCCCAGGCGCGGTATGGCAGGCTCCGGCGCATGATGCGCCGCGAAGGTTGCCGTTAGCCGTGCTGAACCCTCATGCATGATCGAACCATTCCCTCGTGACTATCGTAATATGCAACGGCGAGCGAAACACGCTATGTAGTATGGTGTCTTTAGATGACACAGATTGCAAGTCGATGCAGCTCGATAGTAATGCTGTACTGTTTGCGCGGAGCCTGCATCCAAGAGAGAGCTTGAAAGCGGAGAAAAATGTCGAAAGCAATTGAAGCACGAACTTACGAGGAGGCGCTGGCCTGGTTGCGCGAGCACGGGTTTGATGTACTGGAAGCCCCGGGCACGAACGGGCGTGTGTTCCTCAGAAAATATAACGTATCGGCCGCGATTCAGAAGACGGCCGAGGATGGTATAAAGATTTTTGCGCACCCGGGGTACCTGATCGGGAGCGAGATCTCGAAGCTGGTCAACCGCGGCTACCAGCAGTTTCTGAAGAATTCCAAGACGGAAATCCCGGCGACTGCCGACCACCTCAAAGCACTGCAGTCGTTTGCGGAAGAGTTGAAGGTCGCGCTTGGATTGCCCAGCCTTTACAACGAGTCGCTGGGTACGGTGAGCGAGTCTTACCATTATGACCGGGTTAAGGATAACGACAAAGCGCCTGTCGATCGGCCGAAGCGGCCCTGGGAAGTTGCGGGAAAAGCGGTCGCAGCCAAGAAAGGCCGGGCGTAGGGCTTAAGAGTCGCTTCACGAAATCCCCTAGTAATTCCCCTCGTCTAAGACTTGTGCGAAACTGGTGCGCTGTTGCTTAGCAAGATCCGGAGGTTTGCATGCGCAGCCGGTTTTTTCTTTTCTGTTCATTCCTTCTCTTCTTCTTTTGCGGGCCGCTAATCAGCGGCCAGACTCCAATGAGCGGCTCCAACGATGACGGCTCGAAGGGTGCCATCGAGCATGTTCTGCGCACGCAGCAAGAAGCGTGGAACCGGCATGATCTCGAGGGCTTCATGGCGGGTTACTGGAATTCTACGCAGCTCACATTCTTTTCTGGCGCGAAAGAGCATGACGGTTGGCAGGCTACGATGGACCGTTATCGTGCGACGTATGCGAGTCCTGGGCACGAGATGGGGAAGCTGGAATTCTCCGGCTTGCGCATTGAAATGCTGGGCTCGGATGCGGCCTTTGTGCGCGGTTCGTGGCTATTGACGATGCCGGAT
The DNA here is from genome assembly GCA_003168355.1 of Acidobacteriaceae bacterium. Classification (GTDB taxonomy): domain Bacteria; phylum Acidobacteriota; class Terriglobia; order Terriglobales; family Acidobacteriaceae; genus Sulfotelmatobacter. Next base: position 183,697 of record PMSQ01000071.1, read on the forward strand.
GGGAAGACGCCGCACGGATTGTTCACGCTGGTGTTCCGCAAGTTCCCCGAGGGATGGAAGATCGTGCACGACCATACTTCGGTGGCGGAATGAGGCAGCTTCTGGCTTGCTAGCTTCTAGCCACACGTCCCATACCTTTGTCCATGGCTTCGTTAGCGAGGCGGTCGGCCTCGGTGTTGTGTTCGCGGAGGGCGTGGCCGATCGAAAACCATTCCAGTTGGGCGATCAACTCTTTGGCGCGGCCGTGGAGATCTTTAAGAGTCGAGTTCTTCACTTTGTAGATGCCTTTGATCTGGCGCACTAGCAACTCGGAATCGCTGATGAGCTTGAGGGCTTTGGGGCCGTGCTGGACGGCGTATTCGAGGGCCGCAATCAGGCCCTGATACTCGGCGAAATTGTTGGTCTGGTGGCCGAGGTACTCGCTGAGGTGGGCGACCTTTTGGCCGGACTCATCCTGGATTACTACGCCATAGCCGGCGTGTCCTGGGTTGCCGCGGGCGCCGCCGTCGCTGTGAGCGATGAGGTAGTGCTCCGGAGGATTCTCACGCGGCGAGTTTTCACGCTGGGTAAAGAGAGGTTTGGTTCCGGTGCTGCGTGGGTAGGGCATGCGAATGAGTTTACAACGGCGCTTGACGTCGTCTCGGAAAGCAAGAGATTAAAATCGCGAAGCAGTGGTGAAAACGCCTTGCGGGGCCTCCGGTAATGCAGATAGGTATGGGATCGTTCGACTGCGCAAGACGATTCGCTTCGCGAATCATCTTGCTTCGCTCAGGATGACAAGCGTTGGCAAGTAAGGTCAGCGGCCAGCGGCCAGGCGCGTCGCTAAGCGCGGGGGCAGGTTTGCGGCGAAGATTCGGTCTTGCGCAGCTTTCAGGTTGTAGGGGGTGCGGTGGAAGTGGACGACCTGGGCTTCGGTATCGAAGAGGGCGAAGGCGGCGCGCCAATCTCCGTCGCGCGGTTGCCCGACCGAGCCGGGATTGATCAGGTACCGTGTGGCCGGCTTCAGGTGCAACGAGACTGATTCGACTTGCCCGACGGTGCGGTATTCAGGGCGGAAACCATCGGCGCTGGAGCCGTTGGCGAAGAATCCGCCCTGCAGGTGAGTGTGGCCGAAGAAGGTCAAGGGCATGGCGAGCGTGATGAGAGGGGCGAGAGCGTCGCCGAGCGAAACGATATAGGCGTCTTCGTCGATGGGCGAGCCGTGAACCAGCTGCACTTGAGGGAAATCTTCCAGGGAAAGTGGGCCTTGCGGCAAGGACTTCAGCCAATCATGGTGCTCAGGGGTGAGTTGGTCGCCGGTCCAGATGGCGGCGGCGGCGGCCATGGGATTGAAATCATCCAGTTCGAGCAGGCCGGTTGCGGCCTTATCGTGATTGCCGCGGACGAAAATCTTTCCCAGGCTGCGAGAGCGCTCGATAACCTCATTGGGAGAAGCCCCGTAGCCGACGACGTCGCCTAGGTTGGCCACGAAATCGAACGGCGGAGCTGCCGCCAGGCAGGCCTCCAGCGCTTCCAGGTTGGCATGAATGTCGCTAAGCAGTAGTATTTGCAATCGGCACCAGACGGATGGCGATTATATAAGGAAGCGAGCCAAACGCGCGATTACTGCGTCGCAAAGAAGGCGCTTCGCTTGCTCAGGATGACAATCAAACTGCTATTTCGCGTTGACCACGGGGCATCGGGCCCAATGTCCTGGGGCAACCTCTACTAGTGGCGGCAGGGCATTCGTACACTCAGCCACGCGGAATCCGCAGCGAGGTTCGAAAGCACAGCCGGGAGGCATGGCTTGCAGAGGCGGGACTGTGCCTTCGATGGTTTCAAGCGGGTGGGCGCGGTCGGTCTTGAGATCAGGCACGGAGTGCAGAAGACCCCGGGTGTAAGGATGCGCCGGGGAGTGAAAGATTTGATGCCGGGGTCCAAGTTCGACAACGCTTCCGGCATACATCACAGCCACGCGGGCGGCAACCTGCGAGACGACGGCAAGATCATGCGAGATGAAGAGCATGGCCAGGCCGAACTTGGCGCGCAGTGCGGCGAGCAACTCAAGAATTTGCGCCTGGATGGTGACGTCGAGCGCGGT